>NZ_FNBF01000003.1 GCF_900102225.1 Eubacterium pyruvativorans | reverse complement strand
TCGGAGCCAATTTCATTATCGCGGGGTAGAGCAGTTGGTAGCTCGTCGGGCTCATAACCCGGAGGCCGGAGGTTCAAGTCCTCCCTCCGCAACCAAATCACTTGCCGTTGCTGATACGATTTCAGCAGCGGTATTTTTTTATTGCAGAATTATGGTACGCAGCAGATTATCGGATCACTGTGATCACAAAACTCTCGTCTCAATGTATAATGAAAAGCGATGGACTCCCTTACGCTGGAGAAAAGCGTGAGTTGTCTGTATCCGGGAAGATCATCCGGGTTCACAGGTAAGGGAGAATACGATATGAGTTGAAGGAGAGAGTATGAACAAGAATCAGCTGGCGGCGAAGATCTGGGAATCTGCAAACAAAATGCGATCCAGCATTGAGGCAAACGAGTATAAGGACTATATTCTCGGCTTTATTTTTTATAAATATCTGTCGGAGAAAGAGGAAAGATGGCTCCTCCGGCGTGATTACACCCCGGAGGATATCAGAGAATATGTGAATGAGGAGGACCCGGAAACGGTGCAGAGTGCACAGCAGAGCCTCGGGTATTTTATTGCGTATAAAGACCTGTTCTCCACATGGATCGGCATGGGCTTCGACTTCAGCGTGGATAATGTCCGAACAGCACTGTCGTCTTTTTCTCGTCTGATTTCCGAATCGCATAAGAAAGTGTTTGAGGGAATTTTCACTACCCTGGAGACAGGACTCAGCAAACTGGGAAGAGACAACCGGACACAGACCAAGGCGGTTCAGGATCTGATTCATCTGATCAATGATATCCCGGTGGGGAATTACGATGTTCTGGGCTTTATTTATGAATATCTGATTGAGAAATTTGCGTCCAACGCTGGGAAGAAAGCCGGTGAGTTCTACACGCCGCATGAGGTCTCTGTGCTGATGTCTGAGATTGTAGCCGATCATTTGCAAGATCGCTCAGAAATCCGTATCTATGAAAACAAGACGCAAAATTGGATACAATTTAACGATTGCCCTCTGAGGGGTGTCGCTTGAGAATTTGGGGTGTCGGTTTTGCAGAAGGAATATTGGGCTTGACTAAGGAGCACGACAAAAATGGAAGGTCAGCAGATAATTGAGGTTTATTTATCACTAAAGGATGTTATTCCACAATTCCCTTCTGACTCGGGGCTTTTCATTGTGGCTGACAATATCAACGATGAAATTTATATCTGCGGATTTGCTGAGGCCATGATAAAAAATGGATTGCGGCACTTTGACTTTACTGGGAAATACGGCAATTTGTGGGATCTTCTTTTCGATGAGACTTATATTAAGCTGTGCCCTGATTCACCATATGAGGATGTTGCATTAACAATGTACTGGAAGAAGCGCGAAGACTTTGATGAGGCTATGGAGTGTTCCCTGCAGGATTATTTATATCTGATTTACGACAATCCACTTAAGCAGGCCTGAAAGGAGTCGTTGATGTCAAGAAGCAAAGAAGTCATGTTGACATGTCCTGAATGTAAACAGGACAGTTCATTTACTATATGGGAAAGTATTAACACTACTCTTGACCCGGAAATGAAGCAGGCGGTATTAGATAAATCTGCGTTTCTTTTTGAGTGTCCGAAATGTCACAAGAAGACAAATGAGGATTATGGCTTTCTTTATCATCAAAAGGAAGACAACATCATGATTCACTACGCAAATTCAGACGAAGATGCTGAGAGAGTCTAAGTTGCGTCCGTATAATGGTGTAAATTCAATTTCATAAAAATGATGGTCAAAAAGATCCTTGATCAGATCATGCTTGCCGAGTCTGCCGAACATTTAGGAGCCGACAGACATGGGCGCACTGACGAACGCCAGGATTACCGTAACGGTACACGTATGCGTATGCTAACCACAAGGATCGGGACCATGTGATCGGCCAGAAGACTGGTGACGACGAAGTCCTCCTGACTCTGGCGGAGCGCATGAGCCGTGAGTATTGGATGATTCCTTTGTCTAGCAAGGAAGCCGCTTCCGTCATGGAGGCCTTCGAGCAGATCTGTATGGAGTATAGCGAGCACTTCTTTGAAGCGTTCAAGACTATTACCACGGATAACGGATCTGAATTCGACCGGCTCTCTGAATTGGAGGAACTGGCAGATACGCTGGTGTACTTCGCTCACCCGTACACGTCCTGTGAGAAGGGTACGAACGAGCGGCACAACGGTATTATACGGAGATTCATTCCCAAGGGAAAACGGATCGACAGCTATACCGCAGAGGAGATCTCGAATATTGAGGTCTGGTGCAACAGCCTGCCGAGGAGGATCCTTGGATACAGAACTCCGGATGAAGTTTTCGAAGCGGAGCTTGACCGGATTTATCGAGCGGCGTAGCCGGCGCAGGCACCCCAACCTTTTCGGCTTACCCTATGGATATTCAGTTATCAATGTTCAACTTGTTATTGCAATTAAGCTGATTACTTTAATGAAACCGGCAAGGGAGATATTTTTGACTATATCCCGCCGCAGAAGACGAATCAGATCTTCACACCGAAACGCGTAGTCAAGGATATGGTCGACCGTCTGGAGAAGGAAAATCCAGGATGCTTTGACGATCCGGATGCGACATTTGCGGATTTGTATATGAAATCCGGCATGTATATAACGGAGATCGTCACCCGGCTGTACCAGAGCAAACGGCTGAAAGCGCTTTTCCCGGACGATACCGAGCGGCTGAATCATATCTTTGCTGAGCAGGTATATGGCTGCGCTCCGACAGAGATCATCTACCAGATCTGCCTGCGGTACATCTTAGGATTCAGTGATGAGATACATATCGAAAAGAACAACATTCGGCTATGTGACACTCTCCAGTATGCCAAAGATGGGGTGTTGAACGAGGAGCTTGAAAAAATATTTAACTTGTAATTAAGTCGCTAGAGGGAAGTGGTTTTGCAATACGGACTCTACCTGCGAATTCATCTGATTAGCGAGTACTTTCAATGGCTATTGAATTTCACTATTCACATAGAGTTTTTTGCCAGAGATTCTTTTGATCGCACGATTTTTCTCGTGTTTATCTGATATCTGTTGTAATATGTAAATAACATTATTGGTACTTGTTATAAATTATCTCAGCCTATATCTCAGCCTATCTGTATGACACACTGCCGTAATGTTGTCGAGTATTGTTTAATAGTGGAGGTATATCAAATGGAAGTAAGTTACAAAAAGCTTTGGAAACTTCTGATAGACCGAGGTATCAAAAAGGGGGAGTTATCGAAAATGGCAGGCATAAGTTCTGCTTCAATCACAAAAATGGGTAATGACGGAAATGTGACGGCCGATGTCCTCGCTAAAATCTGTGTTTCCCTCGGATGTAAGATGGATGATATTCTTGAAATAGTCCCAGAGGAAGACAAAATAGGCAAGTAAATCCCGATTTAAGGACTGTGCCTATAACATAATTATTATATTGAAAGAAAGCAGTTTATTGCCATAAGAAAATGAGGTGTTTTGATGCCTGATATATCACGAAAAACATCAAAAAATACTGAGTTGACTGACCAGAGTAAAGCCATTTCTTTGTTCCAGTTTATTCGTGAACTGAATAAACTCAAGCAAAAAGCAATTCTTAACATGAAGGATTACCCTTGGTCTCTTTCGCTTTCTTCTCTGCCGGAGGATCCGGAGAATATCAGTGTTTTCTACTGCGATCGTGTTGAGGATGAGGTCGAAACTGAAGATGATGGTCGCGGGAATGTTCTGCTCTCTGTTCATAAGCCAGAGTTTCAGAAATGCCCGGAGCCAGATGCTATTTTGAAGGACTGGCTTCTGCCAGGATGGGATAACTATCGCAACAAACCGGAGGTAAAAGCATTCGTTGAGAAACAACCGGAAAGTCCAAAGATCTCGTTGTTTAATAACGGAGAGGAGAATGCCGAGGAAGATAATAGTCGTAAATTATTCACAGACGATGTCAACTGTGTAAAAGCCTACGAAAAATGGTTAACCATTCGTTCCAAGTGGGTGGCCAAACAGGTGGTCACCGAGCGCACGAGGAAAATATTTACCGATCTCTACCGGTTGTATTTTGAATTGCAACGTGAAGCGGAGACGGAGGAGATTATTGTTGCAAACGGCATTCTGTGCGATGCGAAAAACTCTGAGATTCATCACCCTGTTTTGACCCACCGTGTCAAAGTGGAATATGATGCCGACAGCAATATCGTCAGCATCATGGATACAGACACACCATCCGAATTGTATTCTGTTGTTTTTCAGGTGATGGAAGATGTCAACCTCAGCGGCATCAATTTACTTACGGAAGACGTGCAAAAGAATGACTATCATCCGCTCGACCGAAATGATACACCGGAATTTTTGAAAATACTAGTGCATCAGCTTTCCTCCAATGGTTTTTTCTCTGAAGAACCTATTTCTTTAGGAGAAAAGAATGATTGTCGTTTACTGCTCTATCTCGACCCTTGTTTAATTGTTAGAAAGCGTCTGGACGGTACATTGAAGGCCATCGAACGTATAATTGAGGATATTCGGGAAAATGGGGAGGTTCCAAAGCCAATCCGAGACATTGTTTCCGGTGGTACCATCGACATTCCAGAGGATGTAGGAGAAGTATCTATCGATGAACACCTGGCCGCAGTCGGTGGGGAGAGTATTGACATTCTTCTTTCAAAAGAGGCAAATAAGGAGCAGCTCGACATTGCCAAGCGTATCGAACAATACGACGCTGTTCTGGTGCAGGGACCGCCGGGAACTGGTAAGACCCACACCATTGCAAACCTTTTAGGACATTTTCTCGCACAAGGAAAAAGTGTCCTTGTAACGAGCTATACTAAGAAAGCACTAAGTGTCTTGAAGGAGAAGGTTGCTCCAGGTTTGCAGGATCTTTGTGTCTCCATGCTGGACGATTCTAATGTTGATATGGAGCGGTCAGTTGACGGTATAACTAGCTACACCTCCAGGACAACGTCGTTTGAAGTAAAGCGAGAGATGGACAGCCTCTTTGACGAGCGGCGAGATATTATCCGACAACTTGCTGATGTCCGCAAAAAAATTTATGCAATCATCCATCAGGAGTGTGGCTGTATCGTCCTGAATGGTGAGGAAATCTCGCCATCTAAGGCAGCGGCCTTTGTGGTGGAACACGCAGATGATTTGTCATATATACCGGGAAAGGTACGCCTGTATGCGCCGCTGCCTATGAGTTTTGAGCAACTTTCTGCCCTATACCAAAGTAATGTGGCTGTGACGGCTGAAGAAGAAAAGGAACTCAAAGCTGAGATTCCCGATCCTTCGTGCATAATGGCCCCGAATGATTATATGACGGTGTGGAAACAGCTTCAGCACACCCTTGGAAAAATTGAGGAAATAGAAGCCGTAAATTCATGGACAATCAAGAGCAACAGCGCAGAGCAGACCATTTCCTTCTCTGGCAGCTTTGGGGAATTTTCCATGCCTTATCCGGCACTGGATGCTGTTGAGGACTTGAAACGATATGTCACTTCCTTCGGCAGGATCAACGGTTGGATGAAAGCTGTTGCCGTTGATGGAAAGAGTGAAAATGTATATCGTCAGCGATGGCAGGTTCTTTTGGAGGAAATACAGAAGGCTTGCGATTGTGCTGATGCTTATATGGCACAGTCTCTCGGCAAGCAGTTGTCTATTGACGAGAACATTTCTCTTGATACAATAAAATCTTCATATGAACGCATGCAGTCGCTCTTTGGAAAAAACGGAAAAATCAGTAAGATTGTACTTATGGTACACAAAGAATATGAGCAATCCCTTGCCGCTGTGACTGTCAACGGAAGCCATCCTGCCTCGGCAGAAGACTGCGTTCTTGTTCTAAAATATATTGAATTACTGAAAGCAAGAAAGCGGTGCGGCGCCATCTGGGATGAACTTCTTGCACCGAACGATGTTCCCGCATTTAGTGAACTTGGAAAGAATGAACCAGAAAGAATAGCTGTGAATTGGATCTCACCGATTGAAAAATACCTAAATTGGTACAGCACAGACTATGAAGTACTTCTTAGCAAACTTACGTCACTGGGAATTCCCGAGGACACCCTCTTTAGAAGAGATATCCTCGATTCCGAGTTTACTGCTACAGATAAGATACTTACATGTGTGGAACATGTCATCCCTCAGATATGTGATGTTTGTAGTTCAATTATTAAGGCTGAAAAATACCGCTCGGATTTGGATGCACTGAGGGCTACCCTTACCAGCGGTAAGCGTGGCAGCAGTTCTCTCTGCAAGAGACTTGTGGCTGCTTTAGATGAGGGGGACTTCCCAATTTACGCAGAATCATATGCTGAACTTGAAAAAATATATGAAAAGTATGGGCTTCAGAGTGCCCGTAATAAAGCTCTGGCGGTTCTTGAACCGATTGCTCCGCAATGGGCTGAAGCGATTCGTACTCGCCAGGGTGTTCACGGATTCGGTGTTGTCCCAAGTAATATTGGTGATGCTTGGAGGTGGAAGCAACTCTACGGGATAATTGAAGATATTACCAAGGAACCTTTTTCAGAGCTTCAAGCAGACAGTCTTCGTCTAAGTCGTGAATACCGTGATGTAACGTCAGAGTATGCTGAGAAAAGTGGATGGTATCATTTGTTGAGAAGAACAGAAGCGGATATCAGTATGAAGCAAGCTTTGGAAGGCTGGAGACTTACTGTCAAGAGTATAGGAAAAGGTACTGGGAAAAGAGCACCGATGCTACGGGCAAAGGCAAGAGAACTGATGGTTCAATGTCAGAGGGCTGTACCGTGTTGGATTATGCCCATCAATAAAGCACTTGAGTGTCTTGATCCTCGCGTCAACAGATTTGATATTGTCATCATTGACGAGGCTAGCCAGTCTGATGTATCTTCGCTTGCCATCCTGTACATGGGGAAAAAACTCATTATCGTTGGAGACGACCGTCAGGTAAGTCCTATGGCAGTTGGTGTTGAAGATAAAAAGATAAGTGTTTTACAGGAACAGTACATAAAGGATTTGATTCCAAACGCACACTTGTATACGGCGAAGACCTCTATCTATGATATTGCGAAGACAACTTTCCAGCCCCTGATGCTTCGAGAACATTTCCGCTGTGTTCCTGAGATCATTGGTTTTAGCAATATGCTTTCTTATGACGGAAAGATCAGGCCTCTGCGAGATGATAGCAGCAGCGAATTGCTTCCGGCAGTTATAAATTATAGAGTTTTCAATGGGAAGCGGGAAGGAAAAACAAATCTTCAGGAAGCAAAAACAATTGTTTCATTAATGCAGGCGTGTTTTGAACAGCCTGAGTATGATGGAAAATCGTTTGGTGTAATTTCGCTGCTTGGAAATGAACAAGTTAAATTAATACAGCAGGAAATAGAGCATAATTTAAATCCTCATGACATCGTGAAGAGAGATGTATTATGTGGTAATTCTGCCAACTTTCAGGGGGATGAGCGTGATGTCATTTTTCTCAGCTTGGTGGATAGTGGAAAGTGTACTGGTCCACTCAAAATGATGAATTTTGGAGCAGATGATTCTAACCGCAAGCGATACAATGTCGCTGTCAGTCGTGCAAAAGACCAGTTGTGGGTCGTTGATTCGCTCGACCCTGCGACGGATCTTAAGAAGGGAGATATTAGAAAAACGCTCATAGACTATTCGTTAGATCCAAGAGCATCGGAAGCAATTCATGCTGAAATTGAAGAGAAGGCGGATTCTCCTTTTGAAGTGTCCATTGCCAGCGCCCTTGTAGAAAGAGGATATCATATCGTTCAACAATGGAAAGTCGGAAGCTACCGACTTGATATTGTTGCTGTATGCGGTAATAGGAAAGTTGCGATCGAATGCGATGGAGAACGGTGGCATAGTGGCGAAGAAAAAATCCGTGAGGACATGGAACGGCAAATTATTCTTGAACGTCTCGGTTGGAGATTCATCCGCATTCGTGGAAGTGAATTCTATAGGGACCCCGATAAGACGATCAAGAGGGTAATTTCTGAGTTAAAAATCTACGGTATTGTCCCCGAGGATTCTGTGCAAATTTCAAATGCTGGACGAGAAACAGAGTTGCTTAAGCGAGTCAAAATGCGTGCGTACGAAATACTTGAAGGTATGGGTGATTTTCAGCCGAAAAATGATATAGAAACTCTTGCCGTAGCCCTTAACCCTAAATCTGTCTCACTGGAAAACGAGCCGTCATTTGTTCCTTTGAGAGAAAATAGAGATGCAAAGACAAAGGTTTGGCATAAAAAGTGCGAAGTTGATGTTGAAACTACAGGAAAAAGCAATACTTCCACGAAACCTATAAAGTTAGAACGGGCTTATGATGAAAAAATTGACAAATCCAAGACACGAGAGCGGACTATCGTCCGTTCTTCACCTGCAGACAAAATGGGAAGCAGAGAAAAGAAGCCCACTTGTAGTTCGCAGTCTTCATCCAGCATTCCTCCTGCAGGGAGGAAATCTACAAAGAGTTCAAATGGAGATAAATTTGTTGGAGAACTTAAGGAACATCAAATAGAGTTCATAGATAACCGCAAGCAATCCAATATTATATGGGTCATCTATAGCAAGGATAGAAAAGAAATGATTGAGAACATTGTAAAAAAATGTAACCTAAAGTCGGTTTTAGAAAGACGTGGCGCAATTGCTACAGGAAACCGTCCCGCATGGCGCGTAATGATATAGGAGGATTATCAATGTCTTCGCATAAAGAATTGAAATTTGAAATCATCAACTGTGTAGGGGTTATCTCGGAACTGCCTCGTGGATGGAAGAAAGAACTCAATCGAGTTAGTTGGAACGGAAGAGAACCCAAATATGATATTCGTGATTGGTCGCCTGATCACAGTAAGATGGGTAAAGGAATCACTTTAACCGAGGAAGAAATTCGTTCTCTCCTGTCTATTATTGACGAGGAGATCAGACTGCTTGAAAGCGATATTTAAATATCGATGAGGCAAAAATAGTATGCTTTGTCCAGAGAATTTGGGATTGGAAAAACGTGGACCTAACACTTCAGGCATTTCTTTTGAGAGGTTAGTCCTGTCATTTTGCTGTTTGTTTCGGGGAAAGACGTAGAAAGAAAAACTACGTAGATGATTTTAACTTAATCCTCACATCCTTACCGGATGCAAACGTTGGCACCGTATTTGCGCAAATTCATAGCCTCATTGATATTTCATTCGCAGAAATACCTTCAGCAATTAAGGACAGAATCAGACTATGATTTTAAATCGTGTCATGCATTTAGATTCCCTTGGGGGGAGAGGCAAGGCGTGACGAACTGGGAGAAATAATGAAATCAATCCGCATTTGACGGGGGTGGTCACCGGAATATTCGATAATGACTGCATAAATCCTCAACTGTAAATGACATTCTGGCACGGCATTGCCGGCAGGCAGGAGTTCCGGTTATTTCTGTTCACGGGCTGCGTCATACGCACGCTTCCCTATTGCTTTTTGCCGGTGTCTCGATTGCCAGCGTGGCACGCCGCCTCGGACACGCAAGCATGACGACCACACAGAAAACGTACCTGCATGTTATTCACGAACTGGAGAATCAGGACATTGACCTGGTGATGCGGGCTATGTCGAGTTTGAACTAAAGACGAAATGATTGCGGTCTGGTCTATATCGATGGGAAGTGAATGCAGCACGTGAAAGGAGGACCGAAATGTCACAGTTTGTATCGAACTATTTATCACCGCTGGGCGGAATCGTTCTGGCCGCAGACGAAGAGGGGCTGACCGGGCTGTGGTTCGAAGGACAGAAGTATTTCGGTGGAGGACTGTCGGAAGAGGCCCAGGAGGAAGAAACAGAGAGCATCCGGTCGGCGAAGCGGTGGCTGGATATCTATTTTTCGGGCCGGGAGCCGGATTTCACGCCGCCCCTTCATCTGACCGGGACCTTATTTCGGTGCGCTGTATGGAAGAGGCTGATGGAAATTCCTTATGGTGAGACGACGACGTACGGGGAGATTGCGAAGGAACTTTCTGCAGGCGGCGGAACGGAGAAGATGTCGGCGCAGGCGGTGGGGGGTGCAGTCGGTCACAATCCGGTCAGCATTATTGTTCCCTGTCACAGAGTTGTAGGAAGCAGAGGGCAGCTCACCGGATATGCCGGAGGACTGGAGCGGAAACGCAGTCTTCTGGAACTGGAACGGCGTCAGAGGTGATGAAATGACGGAGAGAATGGAAGAAAAGAAAACGAATTTTGCAACGGAAGAGGAGATGGAGAAACTATCCGTAAGTTTCCGTGATGTCCTGTCCAACCAGGCGTTTTTCCTTCAGATTCTGGATGATCTTCCCTTCGGATGTTATATCATGCATCCGGACCAGAAGGTGATTTACTGGAATCAGGAGGCTGAGCGGCTCATCGGCTACACACCCGGTGAAGTGGTGGGAAAACGGTGCGGGGCACTGCATCTGGCCTGTTCCTTCGTGGACGGAGGGGAAATCCCGATGCCCAGCTGTCCTGCCATAGCGGCATACCGCTCCGGGCGGGTGCAGTCCATGAAGATGTTCATGCGCAGGAAGGCCGGTGATAACCTGTTGATCCGGAATACCATGATTCCTCTCCGGGATGGGAACGGAAAAGTCCGGAACCTGGTTGCATTGTTCTTTCCGGTTACGGAGGATCCGTACGACGAGGAACGGATGCGGGATATCTACGAAGTGGCAACGAGGGACCCGCTCACCTGCCTGCCGGGACGCAGATATATGGAATCCTGCATTGACGAAGAAATCGAAAGATACCGGCGTACCGGACATCCGTTTGCCGTCATGTTCACGGATGTGGATCGTTTCCACGATGTCAATAACGGCTACGGGCACCGGGCGGGGGACGAGCTGCTGCGGGAATTCGGCCACCGGCTCCGGAACTTCGGCAGGCGGACGGACCGGTTCTGCCGCTGGGGCGGAGATGAGTTCGTGGGGATTCTGCAGCTGAAGTCCAGCGAGGATATCCGCGGTCTGGCGGAGCGTTTCCTGCAGCTTTCCGAAAGCACGGAGATTGTCTTGGAAGGAGAGAAGATCTCCTGTATGGCGGCCATCGGGATTACGGTGGTGCGGGAGGATGATGACCGGGAATCGGTGATTGCCCGTGCCGACCGGTATATGTTCAGGGCAAAGGGCGAAAACAGTACCCGGGTCGTGACAGATGAAGATTTTTTGTAAAATAGTCCGGGAAAGATGATAAATTCTGGGAATACGCCCTTGTCATCAGAGTTATAATATAACGATGAAAACAGATCGGACATCAGAAGGAGGAAGCTTGGGTGTGCTGGACAGAGTGAAGAATTTTTTCGGAACCGGCATTTCGGAAGAGGATTACAGGAAGTTGAAGGGCAGATTATATGAGGAAAACCGAAAAAATCTGATTTTTTTGTCCGGGATTCTTTTCATTCTGCTGATTCCCGGGACTATCTTCATCTACTTTTATTATGGCGCCGGTGCACGGTTCTGGATATACGTGTCGATTCTTTTCTGCCAGGTTCTTTCCCATGTTCTGGCGAAGGCCGGGAGGAAAAAGAAACCCGCTGATTCGAATTTTCAGATTTATCTGTTCAGCAGCATCCTCATCGGCTGCAGTATCCTGCTGAGTACGGTCATGAATTCTGAAATGATGGCGGTGAAATATATCGCTTTCATTCTGGCTCTGCCGATGTTTTTCACCGACCGGCCGGTTCGGATCGGCGTGTATATCGGCGGATGTACTGCGGTGTTTATTCTCTGTGCAGCGGCTTTCGATGCACGGAATGTGCTGGTACCGGATATCTCCCAGGCGCTGTTTTTCGGTATGATAAGTGTGATTACCAGCACGTATCTCACCCGGGTCAAGATTCAGCGTCTGTATTTCGAGTGGAAGTGGAAGGTACTCAGTGGGACGGATCTCATGACGGGGCTGAACAGCAGAAACCGGTATGAGCAGGATTTCAACCACTTCCCGAAGTGGTGCTGGGAAACCCTCTGCTGTGTGTTTCTGGATGTAAACGGACTGCATGAGGCGGACGTGAATCTGGGATATGACGCCGGGGACAGAATGCTGAAGACCACCGCATCGCTTTTCCGGGCTGAATTCGGGGAGGAGTATACGTACCGCATCGGCGGCGATGAATTCGTGGCGATTCTTCCTGATGCGGGAGAGGACCGGGTGCGGCAGGGCATCAGCCGTATTTACAGCGGAACGAAGCGATCCGGGTTCTCTGTTTCTATGGGTGTGGCCTGGATGAAGAAGGATCAGATTGATATGAATGCATTGACGAAAGCGGCGGCAGCTGAGATGTCAGAAGTGAAACGCCGGCACTATCGGAATGGGGAAAACGGCAGGAGGAGCAGATAACATGAAAACATACGAATTTTCATCGGAAACAAGGTCCTTTCTGGAAAATATTCCGATTCCGCTGGCGGTATACCAGTATGTGGACGATCAGATCAAGCCTCTCCTGGTTTCCCGGGCGTATCGGGATCTCTTCGGATACGACAGCTGCGGGGAGGCGGTATACAGCCTGAATACTGATCTGTACCGAAATGTCCATCCGGATGACATTGTCAGGATGGAAGAATACTCTTACCAGTTTGCCAACCGATCCGGAGACTATGATATTGTTTTCAGAAACAGGAGAGAGGATCAGCAGGAATACCATGTTATCCACGGAACCGGAAAGTATATCTCTGTAAACGGGGCGGATATCGCCTTTATCACTTACACAGATGAGACGGACGATGCCGGGGATGACAGTGTAGTGAAGGCGATGCTGACCACTCTGTCAGACCGGCGGTCTTCCTCCGGGAGCACGGAATTTTCGAAGCACTATGACGAACTGACGGGATTGCAGAACATGTCCCATTTCCTGGGCTATTCCATGACGGGCATTGAGAAGATCTGGGAGAAGGGGGAGATTCCGGTCATTCTGTATTTCGATCTGTGCGATCTGAAAGTGTATAACAGCCGGTTCGGTTTCCGGGCGGGAGACGGACAGATCTGTAAGCTGGCGAAGCTGATCCGGAATTATTTCGGCGCAGAGAATTCCTCCCGCTTCGAAAATGATCATTTCGTTGTCTATGCAGAAAATCAGGACATCGAATCCAGGCTTCATGAACTCTTTCTGCAGATGAAGCATGAGGAAGGGGGAGAAAACCTGGCGGTCAAGGTGGGGATATTTCCGTTCAACAATGACGGCACCCGGCTGACCGAAGCCTGTGACCGGGCCAGAATGGCATGCGGGTTCATTCCGAAAACACGCACCTCCACTTTCCTCTGGTTCGACGAGGGTATGGTCCGGAAAACTTCCTTCAAGTACTACATCATGCGGAATTTCGAGAAGGCACTGGAAAACGGATGGATTCAGGTCTATTATCAGCCCGTCATCCGCACGATGACCCGGACGGTATGCGGCGGCGAAGCACTGGTCAGGTGGATGGATCCTGAATACGGCAGAATCGCCCCGGGACAGTTCATTCCGATTCTGGAAGATACCGGTCAGATTTACAGACTGGATCTCTACGTGTTCGAACAGGTATGCAGGGATCATGTCCGGATGGAACGAAACGGAGAAGAAATGTCACCGATCTCGGTGAATCTGTCCCGGAAGGATTTCCTGCATGATGATCTCCCGGATGCCATCGACCGGATCTCCCAGAAGTACGGCGTGCCCCGGGAATTCACCAATCTGGAGATCACCGAGAGTGCCTTCATCCGGAACGTGGAGAAACTGGGTCCGTTCATCCGTCGGTTTCATCAGCTGGGCTACAATGTGTGGATGGATGATTTCGGGTCCGGATACTCTTCCCTGGGCATTCTGAAGGATTACTCTTTCGATGAGCTGAAGCTGGACATGACTTTCCTGGAAAACTTCAATGAGCGGTCGAAGACGATTATCACTTCCATTGTGCGCATGGCGAAGGAACTTGATATTTCCACTCTGGCAGAGGGCGTCGAAACCGAGGAACAGTATCAATTCCTGAAGAAAATCGGATGTGAGAAGATGCAGGGCTTCTGTTTCTTCCGCCCGATGCCGGCCGGGGATCTGTCCGTTCAGCTCAAGAAACGGGGATTTGTTGTAGAGCGGGCGAAGTGGCGGAGCTATTTCAACAGGCTGAGCCGCATCGACTATCTCACGGACAAACCGCTCTGCGTGGTGGATGATGACGGCCGCCGGCTGACGATACTTTTTGCCAACCAAGCCTACCGGGAGATTCTAAAACGGGATCATGTGTGTGATCTGAAGGATTGGGAGACAAAACTCAACACGCCGGGCGATCCGATTCACATTTTCCACCGGCAGTATGCGGATCAGCAGCTGAGAAAACTGCAGGGAACGCAAACCACCGCATATCCCTCCGGGGATCACTATATGCAGCTCAGCGGTCAGGTGGCGGCGGTGCAGGACGACCACTATCTCTATACCATGCAGATCCAGTATGTGGATATCGGTACAGGAAATGCACGGCAGATCAACCTGGAGACCATGAGTGATCTGTACTATATGTGCAGCGATATTGCGATCTACGACCTGGAAAATGACACCGTGGAGGGGGTGAAGTCCTCCCTGTCAGATCAGCCGATGGGAACGGGGGTGGAACAAAAAACGATTTCCTCGGTGATTCTTGCCTGGAAGGAAGAGTACTGTTATTTCCCGGATCGGGACCGGTTCGGGGAATTTGCGGATGTTTCTACCATGCGGTCCCGTATGGAGCAGAACGAAGATCATGCGCTCACGGGCTTGTTCCGGAGCATCACCGCATCCGGTGAGTATCACTGGTTCCTCCATCTGATCATGCCGGTGCAGCGGTCGGATTTCAACCGGGCCATGCATGTTACAATTGAAGCAGGTCTCCGGGAGGATGACCTGAAGAAGATGATATCCTCCTTGAGTGATGCTGCTTCCGGCCGGCAGAAAGAGGGCGTGACAGATGAGATCATCTGGAAGAATATCGTCCTGAATGCGAAGCGCATGTTTTTCTGGAAGGATGTCAACCGGAGATTCCTGGGAGCAAGCCAGAGTTTCCTCGACTATTTCGGAATTGATTCCGAGAAGGAAATCATCGGGAAAACGGACGAGGATATGGAGTGGCATATCGATCCGGATCCGTTCCGGAAAGATGAGGAAGCGGTCATCCGCTCCGGGAAAAGGGTTTTCCTGAGACGGGGAAAATGTATTGTAAACGGTGTGAACCGGGATATCATCGCCAGCAAGATTCCGATCTATCGTGACGGCCGGATTCTGGGCCTGGTGGGGAACGTGTTCGATGTGGAGATGTCAGAGCGGTTCTTACGGGAGGAAAAAAAGCGGTCCGGCGTTGATGAGATTACCGGCCTTGCCAATGCCCGGGGAATATCAGACAGTGTCTATTCCTATCTGCTGGAGCACTGGCGTACAGGAAACAATGTGGCCATGATCGAAGTATATGTCCCGGAATACAGTGAAATCATCAGGCTTTACGGGGACGATTCCGGAAACAGCCTGCTGCAGAAGATCGGAACGGTCCTGCGGGACTGCGCCGGAAAGAACTGCGTCATCGGCAGAGTCCGGAACAGCCTGTTCCATATTCTGACGTTCTATAACTCGAAAGAAGAAGTGCGGAATCTGGCCAGAAAGATCCGGCCGGCCGTCGAGTCCATGCGGAGGGCCGGCCAGTGGAGCGGGAACTGCAGTGTGGTGATCACAGTGTCTTATACGGATGCAAACAGCTCTGACAAGGAATCGTATATCGACGGCCTGGCGAATATGGTTCTGAATACCAGGGACTGTGAGAAGTTGTAGTTGTTGTGAAATGATGACAGACAGAGAGGAGACTGGCATGAGAAAGAAGAATATGCACATCGTTCTGGTTCTGACCATCGCCGCACTCATGGCCTTGATGACGGCCGGATGCGGAAAACAGGAGGTGACGCCGCGCCAGACTGCGGACCGGTTCCTGGACGCTCTGCAGTCCCAGGACCAGGATGTACTGAAGAAGGTGTATGCGGGCGGCAGCGTGAATCTGAAAGAGTCCCTCCAGGGGCAGAAAGACGATGCCGGTGCAGACGAAATCGAGGATGAAACGCTGAAGCTGCTCACGGACAAGCTGCTGGACTTCAGCTACCGGACTTCCGACGAGAAGATCGACGGAGACAATGCCACCGTGAAGGTGAAGATCACCACCTATTCCTTCGGGAACGCCTTCCGGGATTTCGTCACGGATTACATGAGTCAGGGCATGTCCCTGGCCATGAGCGGCGCCAGTGAGGAGAAGCTGTCGAAACTGGCTAATACCCTGCTGCAGAAACATCTGAAGAAACTGACAAAAAAAGATTTCGAAAAGACCGTCACGCTGTCCCTGAAGCGGAAGGACGGCCAATGGATTGTGCAGAAACTGGACAAGGACAGTGCGTTCGTGGATGCAGTGTGCGGCGGACTGATTACAACGTTTACCCAGTATGCGAATCAGCTGGGCCAATAGGCGGACCGGCGTGTGTCTACAGTGCTGTGAAACGATGGCATGAGGGTGCGCCTGGCGGTGCTGTGAAACGGCGGCATGAGGGTGGCCTGACGGTGCTGTGAAACGGCGGCATGAGGGTGGCCTGACGGTGCTGTGAAACGGCGGCATGAGGGTGCGAAATTTTGATTTTCTCGGATTTCGCACCTAAATCCCGCCGATTTATCCGGAAACCGGAGGCGACACGATTCGGGTGGGTGCGGAAACAGGAAAAATTTCATTTTCGCATCGTGCTGTCTGAACGCCAAATTTTTACACCGGAATTATTTTATCCGACTAACACATATCCCATATGTTCTCCGGCTTACCCGTCTGTTTTCCGCTGCGTCGCAGGTAATATCTGAAATGTCCGAACGACTGCTGGGTAATTTTGTGGCCATCGTCTCCAGAACGTATACAATCTGGCTGCCAGACCTGGTGCGATATTCCGTTTTTCTGCCAAATCGCACACTCGGAAGCGGACGGAATATATTACTCAAGATTTTCTTTTGTTTTCGCACCCTGTGAAGCGTAAAAAATGTGCGGAACCGGCCCTGATGGACGGTTCCGCACATTTTGTATACATAATGCAGAGCAATTGCCGGCAGCGAGCAAGTTAAACGTGATGATTGTATACGATCTTTCAGCCCGGCCGGCTGTGGGAAGTAAATGTATACGATCTTTCAGCCTGGCCGGCTGTGGGAAGTAAATGTATACGATCTTTCGGCCCGGCCGGTCTGCATCATGCCGATCAGGCATCTTTCCGGTTCTCCAGCTCCCTGAGGGCATTCCGCAGGTGTTCGCCGGTAGTCAGTCCGCCGCTGTGGATCGGTGTGGTGAATTTCCGAACGTTCCGGAGAATCTTTTTTTGTCCGCCGGTGAGGGCGGAAGCGTACCGGATGCCCACGCCGGACAGGGTTTCGTAAGCTGCTTCGGCCCGGGCATTGAATTCCTCCCGGAAAGCCTTCATATCTCGGATGAGGTGGGAGAGGCTGGCCTCCGTCAGGGCGAAATCAGCACCGAAACCGGCTGCCAGGATCAGGGCCAATCCTTCGTAGAGCATGGGATGGACGGTGCCGTGCATGCTTTGCACCAGGGGGATGAGCCAGCGGACCACCACGATGCCCGCCGCACCGAAACCGATGCTGGCCGGAAGACAGATCCGCCCGTTGAGATTCAGGGGCATGCTGCTGTAGTCCCACCAGCGCATGTGGAAGCGTTTCTCCAGAACCCAGGACGTGGCGTACTCGGCGACGGCACTTCCCGCCATACAGATCAGGAAGATGCCCCAGGCGGGCATCGCACCGCTGGAAATCTGGGGAACGAAGCGGGACAGGATCATGACCGCCACGACGCTGGCGCCGTAGATCGGACAGATTGGACCGAAGAGAAAGCCCCGGTCCTGCCAGGCCTTTTCCCGGATGGTGCAGTAGAGGGATTCCCATACCCAGCCGAGAAAGCTATAGAAAATGAATTCGACGAAATACTGGGACAGAATCATGAACGGCCTCGCTTTCCCAGGGTTTCCCACACTGCGGAAACCTTGTCCGCCAGGCAGACGATGCCCGCCTCCCGGCTCATTGGTATGTGAAACAGCGTGAGGGGCCACATGTGGGTCCGGATGACCTGCTTCGCCCCCTCCGGAAGGTCGAAGTCCTTTTCGGCCCGTTCCAGCGCCGCCTCCGGGTGGGTGAGCCCGTGCAGATGTCCCGCATGGTGGTGCCAGTCATAGAGATAGTAGTCGTGGAGCATGCCCCCATAAAGCAGAGTTTTCGGATTGGCGTTCAGGTGCAGCGCCGCATTGATCCGAAAGCTCATCCTCGTGACGGATTCCGCGTGCTCCAGCGTGGACACTCCGCCGTGCTGGGGAAATGCCGCCATGCGGCGGACCCGCGGGTCTTTCGCCAGCGTGCGGATCATTTCTTCGTAGTTTATTTCTTTTCGATTTTTCACGATTTCTCCTCCTGCATAATACATCTATTATATGCGAACGGGGTCTGCGGGGGAAGAGGTAATTGTGAAGGGGCGATGGTCCGGGGGAACGCATTCCGGGGAAGGAAGGCGGAACGGACGGAAGCAGGGGGAATACGCCGGTTGTCCGGGAGTGCCGGTACGGCTATAATGAAACTGGCAGGAAAACCGGCTCCCCGGGTCCCTGGATACAGATCCGGATACAGACTCGGAGGCCGGAGCCGGAAACGGAGGTACATGATGATCGGAGCAATTATCGGTGATGTGGCCGGGTCCCGCTTCGAGTGGGACAATCATAAGTCGAAGAATTTCGAACTGTTCACCCCGGCGTGTTCCTTGACGGATGACAGCATCCTGTCCCTGGCGCTGGCCCGGGCGGTGCTGGAGACAAAGGATAACCGGGATGATCTGCCGTCCCGCGCAGTTTTTTGTATGCAGAAACTGGGCAGGCAGTACCCGGATGCGGGATTCGGAGAACTCTTTATCCGCTGGCTGGGGGAGGAGGACCCGAGCCCTTATCAGAGTTACGGAAACGGTTCCGCCATGCGGGTCAGCCCGGCGGCCTGGGCGGGCAGCAGTCTGGAGGAAGTGCTCCGTCTGACGGATCAGATCACGGCTGTGACCCATAATCACCCGGAAGGGATGAAGGGAGCGGAAGCTGTAGCGGCGGCGATTTATCTGGCCCGCTCCGGAAAGAAGAAGGAAGAGATCCGGGACTATATAACGGTGCATTATGATCCGCTCCTGTTTACCATCGACGAGCTTCGGCCGTCGTACACCTTCGATGCCACCTGCCGGGGGTCGGTTCCGGAAGCGCTGGAGGCCTTCTTCGAGTCTTCGGATTTCGAGGACGCAGTCCGCACGGCGGTTTCTCTGGGCGGGGACAGCGATACCATCGCCGCCATGGCGGGATCGGTGGCGGAGGCGTATTACGGCGTGCCGGCGGATCTGATCCGGCGGACGGTGCCGTTTCTGGATCATGATCTCATGGCGATTCTTCTGGATTTCGAACGGATGTACCCGTCGAAGGCCATGGGGGATGGATCGGGGGAGAGC
Organism: Eubacterium pyruvativorans; assembly: GCF_900102225.1. Taxonomy (GTDB): domain Bacteria; phylum Bacillota; class Clostridia; order Peptostreptococcales; family Anaerovoracaceae; genus Aminicella; species Aminicella pyruvativorans. The sequence goes on along the minus strand of NZ_FNBF01000003.1, from coordinate 115,096 downwards.
CTCACAGTGTATGAGGTACTCAGGCAGTGCGGAATGTGAATCCCGGGGTGGCGGACGGAATGGGCTGTGCTGGTATTTCGTCCGCTTCACCCTTGCAATCGCCGGCCGCAAGGTATATTATAGTAACCGTGAATTTCATCATATGAATCGGGGGAGCTGAAGAGGCTGAGAGTAAGCGTGTGCTTAGACCCTGGAACCTGTTGGATAATGCCGACGTAGGAAGATTGACTGATACGTTCGTGCTCCGGCAGGAACGTTTTTTTTCGTTATAGGAGTCCGTAAACGGATTTCAGAAGGAGGAATGATTATGAATACAAGTGTTGCGATTCAGGTGCTGCCGACCACTACGGATGAAGAGGAAGTCATCCGCATTGTGGATACAGTCATCGACTATATCAAGTCCACGGGATACAACTACTATGTGGGACCGTTCGAAACCACCATCGAGGGGGATTATGACGGGCTGATGGAGATCGTGAAGAACTGCCAGCTGGTGGCGGCGAAGGCGGGCTGCCCGGCCATGAGCACGTACGTGAAGATCGCCTATAAGCCGGAGGGGGATGTGCTGACCATCGACAAGAAAGTGACCAAGCACCATCAGAAGTAACGGCGGACCGATGAGAAAGAGTATTACCGATAAACTTCCGGCTGTTGTCGCACTGATGATCATCATTCTTGGATGGTACGCTCTGAGTGAGAGCGGCATTGTGCCGGCATATATGCTGCCCTCGCCGGTGGATGTGGCCCGGACTTTTGTGACGGACATGCCGACGCTGCTGTCCCATGGGAAGGTCACGATGCAGGAAACCCTGTACGGACTGGGACTGGGCATTCTGCTGGCCTTCGTGATGGCCACTGTCATGGATCGGTTCACGGTGCTGGACAAGGCCTGTTATCCGCTGATCATCATTTCCCAGACGATCCCTACCATCGCCATTGCACCGCTTCTGGTTCTCTGGATGGGATTTGGCATGGCGCCGAAGATCACGCTGGTGGTGATCACCACGTTTTTCCCGATCTCCATCGGGCTGCTGAACGGATACAAGGGGGCGGACCGGGATGCACTGAATCTCCTGCGTTCCATGGGTGCCAGCGAGCTGCAGATCTTCCGGCATGTGAAATTCCCGGGAGCGCTGCCGGCGTTCTTTTCCGGACTGCAGATTTCTGCGTCCTACGCTGTGGTGGGCGCCGTGGTGGCGGAGTGGCTGGGCGGCTTCGAGGGTCTGGGTGTATACATGACCCGGGTGAAGAAGGCGTATGCCTTTGACAAAATGTTCGCGGTGATTATTTTCATCGTCATCATCAGTCTTCTGCTGCTCCTTCTGGTCCGGTTGATCGCGAAGATCTCCATGCCGTGGGCGGCGCCGGAAAATCGTTATGAAAAAGAAAGGAAATTGAAATGAAGAACTGTCGGAAAATCATTTCTGCTGCACTGGCCGTGGCACTGGCGGTGGTTTTCACCGCAGGATGCGGGAAAACCAGTTCCGCACCGGCGAAGAAATCCGGGAAGGGAGCGGCGAAGAAGGTCACTTTTTGTCTCGACTGGACCCCGAACACCAATCACACCGGCATCTACGTGGCGAAGAAACTGGGATATTACAAGGACGCCGGCATTGACGTGAAGATCGTGCAGCCGCCGGAGGACGGTGCGGCCACCATGTGTGCCTCAGGGAAGGCACAGTTCGCCGTGGAGGCCCAGGACACCATGGCGGCAGCGCTGGATTCGGATGCGCCTCTGGGCATTAGCGCTGTGGCAGCCATTATTCAGCACAACACGTCCGGCATCATGTCCCGGAAGGGGGACGGCATCGACCGGCCGAAGGGACTTTCCGGGAAGACCTACTCCACATGGGAGTCGCCGATTGAACTGGCGATGATCCGGAACGTGGTCAACGGGGACGGCGGAAGCTATAAGTCCATCAAGAAGATCCCGAACAATATCACAGATGAACCGGCGGCGCTGAAGGCGAAGCAGACCGATGCGATCTGGGTATTCCAGGGCTGGGGCGGCATCAACGCGAAGGTAGAGAACGTTCCGGTGGACTTCTGGCGTTTCGCTGACATCAATAAGGTGATGGACTACTACACGCCGGTGATCATCGCGAACAACGACTTCCTGAAGAAGGATCCGGAGACGGCGAAGGCGTTCCTGAAAGCGACGCAGAAGGGATATGAATATGCCATAAAGCACCCGGACGAGGCGGCGAAGATCCTGATCGCAGGAGACGATACCGGTTCGCTGAAGGGATCGGAGAAGCTGGTGACCGAGAGCCAGGAATGGATGGCGAAGCAATATGCGAAGGATGCGGATTACTGGGGACAGATCGATCCGAAGCGCTGGAATGCCTTCTACAAGTGGCTGTACCAGAACAAGCTTTCGAAGACGGATCTGACAGGAAAGGGATATAACACGAAGTACCTGTCGAAGTAGGAAAGTTCTTCGGGAGGAACTGCAGGCGGCCGGAAAAACGGCAGGCGGAAGAAATGGAGTACGGACGGAGTACAGATGGAATTATTGCGCACAGAGAATGTAGTGAAAGAGTACGGCGGGCAGCGGATCCTGGACGGGATCAGCATTGAACTTCATCACGGAGAGATCGTTTCTCTCCTGGGGGTCAGCGGCGCCGGAAAGACCACGCTTTTCAATATCATTTCCGGGTTGGTGATGCCGGAGTCGGGCCGGGTTTTCCTGGATGGCGAAGATATCACCGGATCACCGGGGAAGATCAGTTACATGCTGCAGAAGGATCTGCTGCTGCAGCACAAGAAGATCATTGACAATGTCTCCCTTCCTCTGGTGCTGGGGGGAATGAAGAAGGCGGAGGCCAGGAAGAAGGCGGACGCACTGTTCGCCGAGTTCGGACTGGACGGAACTCAGATGCGTTACCCTTCCCAGCTTTCCGGCGGCATGCGGCAGCGGGCGGCGCTGCTGCGCACCTACATGGCCTCGGAGGGGGTGGCTCTCCTGGACGAGCCGTTCAGTGCGCTGGATACGTTGACAAAAAGCAGCATGCACCGCTGGTATCTGGACATTATGAACCAGATTGATCTGTCCACCATTTTCATCACCCATGACATCGACGAGGCGATTCTGCTGTCCGACCGCATCTATATTCTGAAGGGCCGGCCGGGGCGGATCACCTGTGAGATACCGGTGACGGAGCCGAAGCCCAGATCCCCGGAATTCAATCTGTCTGAATCCTTCCTTGCCTACAAGCGGCGGATTATTTCGGAGCTGTAGAGCGGCACAATGCCGGCATGATGACGATTTTTTTATCGGCATTGTGCCGGCGTTTTTCAGTATATTGCCATGGCGGGCGCACAGATGTCCGAAGATGTACAGATGTTCCGGCAGTGCACAGACGTTGGGAAAGTGGTATACTGTAAGGCAGAGAATTCAAAAAAATGTCTTATGACATGTCTTATGTTACAGGAGGATATCACGATGATGAAAATCGAACAGCTGGATGTGAATGGTACGAATGCGCAGGGGGTTATGCTGGTTGCGCCGGGAGGAGAAGGTCACCCGAACATGATCGTTGTGACATGCCGGAAGGGGTATCTGATGTGCGGATATCTGAATCTGGATGCGGCGGAGAAGTTCGGCGATGCGGCGGTACTGGTGGGCGGAGCTGACTTCGAGGCGGTTCTGACGAATCCGATTAAGGGCATGACCACAGCTGCGAAGGAAGCCGGTGTCCGGGAAGGCATGACCGGATCCGAGGCGGCTGCCGTGCTGAATGCGCAGTAGAAAGACCGATCATTCGAAACAGACATGTAATACAAAACAGACATGAATATTTGCGTCGGGCGCACGGAATGATTTTTTTTGCCGTTGGGTCCGGCGCTGTGTTATGGCAGGAGGGAGTGTCATGGAAGAGTTCACCAAGGAATCTGTTCGGGAGCTGGTATCGGCATTCGTCCGGGAATACGCCGGAAACCACGGTGACGAAGCACTGTGGCGGGAGCCCCTGGTCGGTTTCGCGGCAGCGGGCAGCCCGTATATTCGGAATCTCCCGGAAATCGTCACACCGGACCACCGGCTGCCGGAAGATTTCCTGCCGGGCGCCGAAGCGGTGATCAGTTACTTCATTCCGTTTACGGAAGCGCTGGGGCATACAAACCGGAGCGAATGTCCGGGGGCGGGAGAGCCGGGTCCGGGACAGTCCGACGATGAGCCGTATGCCTCCCGTGCCTGGGCGGATGCCTATGCGGAAACGAACCGGATGATGGAGGCGCTGGACGAGATGCTGGTTTCCCGTCTGCGGGACGCCGGGTATCACGGAGCTGTTCCCCATGATATCGGCCTGGACCCGAAGACGATCATGAGTCCCTGGTCCCAGCGCCACATTGCCTATGCGGCGGGGCTGGGGACCTTCGGTCTGAACAATCTGCTGATCACGGAGCAGGGCTGCTGCGGACGGTTTCACTCGGTCGTTACCGATGCGCCGTTCCCGGCAGATCCGGTTCTGACGGAGGAGCGCTGTCTGTTCCGGCGGAACGGTTCCTGCGGAGTCTGTGCGAAGCGCTGCTTCTCCGGTGCTCTGACCACGGCGGGCTTCGACCGGAAGCGCTGCTACAAAGTTACTGTCCGGAACGCCGCCCGGTACGGGGCGGACAAGGATGTCTGCGGAAAATGCAATGTGGATCTGCCGTGTTCCTACGGGATCCCCAGGTAGTTTCCCGGCAGCGGATTTAGGAGGAAGAATTTCAATGCAAGAGCACATCAGACAGGAATTGATGAAGGAAATTCCGATTACTGCCTTTCCGGGCATCCGGATCGGACAGGTGGAAAACGCCGAGGCCGGAACCGGATGCACTGCCTTCCTGAGCCCGGAAGGGATGCGGGCCGGCCTGGACGTGCGGGGCGGCGGGCCGGCATCCCGGGACAGTCAGCTGCTGAATCCGCTGATGGCAGCGGAGCGGATACACGGCATTCTGCTGGGCGGCGGCAGTGCCTACGGACTGGGCGCATCCGATGGTGTGATGCGGTATCTGGAGGAGAAACGGATCGGACTTGCGGTGGGGGATATGATCGTGCCCCTGGTCTGTCAGTCGGACATTTTCGATCTGACGGTAGGGGACGGAAATGTGCGGCCGGACCCGGCCATGGGATATGAGGCGGCGCGGCAGGCCATGGAGGCGCCGAATTACCGGGACGGGAATTTCGGCGCAGGATGCGGGGCGACGGTGGGAAAGACCGCCGGCATGGAGCATTGTATGAAAAGCGGCATCGGCAGCTTCGCCATTCAGCTGGGAGATCTGATGATCGGCGCCGTTGCGGTGGTGAACGCCCTCGGGGAAATCCGGGATCCGGATACCGGTGTGCAGATTGCAGGGGTGCGGAACGGGGAGAACGATGGTTTTTTGTCCACCCTGGATCTCATGGCGGAAAGCGCAGAAGGGAAGGGCGAACCCGGGCGGCCGGCGGAGAACACCACCATTTCCGTGCTGATGACGAACGGACGGTTCGAGAAGGCGGCGCTCTGCAAGCTGGCGGGGATGGCCCACGACGGATATGCCCGGGCGATCCGGCCGGTGCATCTGTCCATGGACGGAGACAGTATCTATGCGGTGTCTCTGGGCATTGTGCCGGCGGACATGGATCTGGTGGGTGCGCTGGGAGCGGAAGTGATGAGCCGGGCGATTGTGCGGGGGGTCACTTCGGCGGAGCGGGCGTACGGATATCCGGCGGCCCGGGACCTGGGGTTCTCAATAAACGTATAGAGTCCGTGAAAGAGAATAGAAATAGAAAACAAAGGAGGAATCCGTGAGGGAGTTTAGTGAACAGCCGATTTTCGAAAACGGCAGGGCGATGCCGGTCTTTCCGTTTACAGATGGGAAGACCGGAGCGGCGTATGACCCGGAAACATCGGCGGTTGTACGGTTCTGCGTCTATGTGGAGACGGATTATGACATGGACGGAGATGGCCGACGGGACCTGGTCAAAGCTTTCGTACAGGTGCCCCGGAGTGCCGTGATGGGGCACTACAAGGCGCCGGTGGTTTTCGAAGCCCGGCCGTACTGCGCCGGAATCAATGCGGACGGATATGATCATATGAAGGAGACGGCGGCGGGAAATTATGCGGATTTCGATCTGTCCCGGGATCTGGATCACCCGGCGCCGGCCCGGAAACCTGCTTCAGAGATCACCGCCATGGAGGCGGCACTGGCCGCAGACCCTGCCGGCTGGTATTACCCGGACCGGGGCAACGGCGGAAACATGGTTTACGAGAACATCGATAATTTCAACTACTACCTGGTCCGGGGTTTTGCGGTGGTGGTCAGCGCCGGATTCGGTTCCAAGGGTTCCGACGGGCTGGAGTTCGTAGGTTCCCGCTATGAGCGGGACGCCTTCTGTGCTGTGGTGGAGTGGCTTCACGGTGACCGGCAGGCTTTCGCGGACCGGGCGGGGACGGCAGCGATCCGGGCGGACTGGTGCAATGGCAATGTGGGCATGACGGGGCGGTCCTATGCGGGGACGATGCCGTTCGCGGTGGCTTCGGCAGGGACAAAAGGTCTCAGGACCATCGTTCCGGTAGCCGGCATTGCAGATTGGTACAGCCAGCAGAATCAGCAGGGCGCTCAGCGCTACTGGCCGGAAGAAATGCTGAACAGCTTCCTTTCCTACTACTGCAGCAGCCGGTACAGCGACGACCTGACGGAGGAGCAGCGCTCCAGGATGGATGCGTTCCATCACGCCCTGAGTATGGAGCAGCTGAAAACCGGCACGGACTACAGCCCGTTCTGGGAAGACGGAAATTACACGCTGCACGCCGACCGGCTGAACTGCTCCGCCCTCATCGTCCACGGGCTGCATGATGAAAATGTTTCCACCAAACAGTTCGAGATGATGCTGCGTTCCTTCCGGAAGGCGGGACAGACCGTGAAGCTGATCCTGCATCAGGGTTATCATATGACGCCGGCCATGCCGGACAAGGGGTTCGGAATCCGGGTGAACGGGGCATTCTACGAGGATATCGTGAACCGGTGGTTCTCCCACTATCTGTTCGGTGTGGAGAATGATGCCGAGGATATGCCGGCGGTGCTGGTTCAGAGCAACCTGGATCAGCATGTCTGGGAGCAGGCGGCGGACTGGGAGACCGGCCGGTCGGTTCAGCTTCACTTCGAAGACGCCGACGCTTCAGACGACGCTGCCGGGGAGAAGGCCGAAAAAAACATTGAGACCATCGATACCGACTGGGATGCGGCCGGCATCTGTCAGGAGAATTTCGATGAGCGTATGAGTCTCTGTTCTTCCAATATGAACCGGCGGTATATCACTGCGCCGCTGGAGGAGGCGTGTACCATTCAGGGCACCGTGCGGGTGGACTTTCGGGCCGCCCTGGCCGGCGGAGATCCATCCGGCGGATATCACGCCGTGAATGCCCACGATGCGGATTCCCTCACATTTTCTCTGGGCACCTCCTCTGGTCAGCAGGATGACCTGAAGCTGACCGTTCTTCTGGTAGATCTGGCGGACGAGCCGTTCCCGTCGATTTTTGCCGAAGACCCGCAGCGGAACGTCATCCCGACAGATGTGGTCCGGCAGGGCGCCTTCGAAATCGGCGGCGGACTGAAGCCGCTGGATGAAGTGGAATTCCGCACGGAAGAGAAGAACTACAGCGTCATCACCCGGGCGTACATCGATCTGTGCAATCCGGACTCCGGATATGAACCGGAGACGGCAGCGGCGGGCATCCGGCTGGAAAAGGGAGAATTCCATGATTACCATGTCTATCTGAATGCCGCCCGTTATACTGCGGCGCCGGGGCACCGGCTGGCGGTGGTGATCGGCACGGAGGATCCGGTGTACTGTCTGATTCACAAAGTGTATTCGGTTCAGATCGATCGCAGCACGGTATCGGCGGAGGTGCCGGTTCTGTGATCCGGTGCTCTGTGATCCGGTGTTCTGATTCGATTTCCTGATTCGGTTTTCCGGTCCCGGGTTTCTTCCCGGGACCGGTGGCAAAAGGCGGAATTGATGAAGATTTTACAGTGGACGGCGCCGGACTGTGCTATCATTTCAGATGTATGAAGAGATGGATGAATCATTAAGGAGGCAGGGGAATATGGCGATTGATTTCAAGAAAAAACGCGGTTTTATCTGCGATATGGACGGTGTGATTTATCACGGAAATACGATTCTTCCGGGGGTACGGGAGTTCATCCGCTGGATGCAGAATGAGAAGAAGGATTATCTGTTTCTCACTAACAACAGCGGATACACGCCCCGGGAGCTGAATCAGAAACTCTGCCGCATGGGACTGAATGTTCCGGAAGAACATTTCTACACTAGTGCTCTGGCGACGGCGGCGTTCCTGGCTGATCAGGCGCCGGGCTGCTCTGCCTATGTCATCGGGGAGGCGGGGCTGCTGAATGCACTGTATGACGTCGGCATCGTCATGAACGATGTGGATCCGGACTATGTGGTTGTGGGGGAGGGAAAGAACTACTCCCTGGATACCCTGACAAAGGCCTGCAATCTGGTACTGAAGGGGGCGAAACTGATCGGTGCGAATTCGGATATTTCCGGACCGATCGAGAACGGCATCATGCCGGCATGCGGCTCTCTGGTGTCCCCGATTGAAATGACCACGGGGACGAAAGCCTATTTCTGCGGGAAGCCGAACCCGCTGATGATGCGAACCGGACTGAAGAAACTGGGCTGTCACTCCAACGAGGCGGTGATGATCGGAGACCGGATGGACACGGATGTGATCTCCGGACTGGAGAGCGGCATGTCCACGGTGCTGGTGCTTTCCGGCGTTTCGGACCGGAGCACACTGGATTCCTTCGCCTTCCGGCCGTCGGTCATCCTGAGCGGCGTCGGGGAAATCCCGAAGCTGGCGGCCCGGGACGAGAAATAATGTGCTGAATAAGAAGTTTTCCGTTTTCCCAATCTTGATTCCATGTAAATCGTATACAAATTGCGATTTTGCTATTGATTTTTCCTTTCATTTACACTATGGTATAGCCAACAAAAAAAGAGGCGCACTGCAGCTGACATCATTTTCGGCTGACGCAGCAGGCAGAACAGAAGTGATCAGAAAGGATGTGCGGTATGAGTGGATTTCAACGGGAGAACGACGGCCGTCCCGATCCCTGGGGCGATAACTGGAGCAAGACAGAGCTGATGGAAAATGTCATCCGCCCTGTGGTCTTCGAAACGGTGGAAGATGCCGGCTTCGGCGCCGGGCAGTTCCATTTCAACCGGAAGTCGGTGGAGAACTTCCTGAAGAAACCGCTGACCGAAAGCGGTCCGGACGGCAGAACGATCGGACCGTATTTCGAGTACATTGCGGATGATGCGCTGTACCGGGTGGAGATCAGTCTCTGCTGGCACGACCCCCAGAATCCCGGGGCGTTCGATGTCATGACGATCCTGTTCCGTCTTCGGGATTACATGGAAGGCAACCGGGAGTGGGAGGCATACAATCCCGGAGAAGGCGTCTGGGAGATCGGCCCGGGAGAGGATTTCTTCGACATCGCCGACTTCGAACCGGAGAACGTGATGCTGAGCTGACGGGGCGGTCGGTGCGGTCGGCCGAGGCACAGACGGTCGGGTGATGGGAGTGCGGACGGCCGGTCGGGTGATGGGAGTGCAGTCGGCCGGTCGGGTGCGAAAATCCCATTTTTTCAGATTTCGCACCCGGTTCCGACCGGATCAGCCGATAATCCGGGGCGACACGATTTCGAGGGGTGCGGATCTGCGGAAATCTTCATTTTCGCACCAAGCTTTCTGGATACGAAATTTCTACATTGTAGTTATTTTTCCCAATACATATTTATCGTAGGTAATTCCCGGCTGCTCTGTCCGTTCGACAGTTCTACCACCGGACTTTCCGGGATGGTCGATCGGCAGCCGGGTTATTTTTTGTCTAACACGTCCGGAACGTATATATTCTGCCTGCCGGATCAAGTGCGGAAATCCATTTTTTTTCAGAATCGCACCCTCCCGAGCTGTCGGAATAGATTAATCAAGCTTTTCTGTTAAAATCGCACCCCGGCATCTGGTCATTCGGGTGCGGATCCGGACCAATTGGCCGATTCCGCACATTTTCCATACAGTATACACGAAAATCGCAAGTCATCCGTCTGCCCAACCGCCCGGATGGCCTAATTGTATACGATTTGGCGGCCTAACCAGTCGACCGCCAGCCCAGTCAGTCGACCGCCAGCCCAGTCAGTCGACCGCCGGCCCAGTCAGCCGCCCGCCGGCCCCATCAGTGCCCGGTCGCATGGAAAGAAGCGGATTACGGCGTGTATTTTCGGGGGAAACGGGTATTAGTCAAATAAGTTATCTGCTGACGATGCATTCTTTGGTTGGAAAAGGGTGCATTCGTTTTTTCATGTTTCTCCGGGGGAGAGAAAGGGCATAATATGATCACGATTTTTGGTATGAAGACCTGTCCGGACTGCACGTATCTGGAACCGCAGATTGAAGGGGATGAGCGGTTCCGGACAGTGGATATCGGCGAGGATGTGAAGAATCTGAAGGAGTTTCTCCGGATCCGGGATGTGGATCCGGCATTTGATGAAGTGAGAGGAACCGGCAGTGTGGGGATTCCGTGCATTGTGCTGGAGGACGGGCGTGTTACGCTGGATCCTGCGGATGCGGGCCTCACGCCGCGCCCGGAAACGGGAACGGCATGCCGGCTGGATGGAAAGGGCTGCTGATCTTTTTTTGCCCGTGCCGAAGGGGACGGGAAAGGCAGCATCTCCGGGAGGAGTATATGGCAGTGGGACGTTACGTCATCGTGTTCGAGCGGCGCGGTGAGAAAGAAAACTGGAAAAAGGCGAAGAAAGCGCTGAAGGCTGCGGGGATCCGCAGTATGAAGAGCAGTGTCTGGGATGATGCGGACGTGCCGAGCCCGTATCCGATGGATGCGAAGCACTTCGAGAATGGCCGCATGCTGGACACGAAGATTTACACCATTCGCGTTCAGGAAGAGGAATCGGATCTGGCATACAGCATTATTCTGCAGCTGTTTCCGGATTATCAGCCGTACATCCGGGCGGACGGAAGGCCGGGGAACGAGGAACGGAAGGATCTGCGGGAGCCGAAGGAGCGCCGGCGGAACACGATCACCATCGTGATCGCCGTGATTGTGTCGGCGGTGATGCTGACCTCTCTGGCGGTTCAGGCGGTGCGCCACGCCCGGGAGCGAAACGGTGCGGAGGACATGGTCTACCATTACAGAGTGAGCGAAATCAGCAACTGGAGCCAGGTGGACGATGCGGCGGTGCCGGAGAGCTATGCCCGGTTTACCCGGGAACTGGACGCGGGCAGGGTGAAGCGGGTTTTTGCGGAGTTTGACATGGGAGAGTACAGTCAGACCATGTATTACACCCTGCGGAAGGACAAAGATAAACTGTACCGCACGGCCAATCCCGATTCACCGGATTTCAAGGAACGGCTGCTTCAGAAAGGGGCGGACGTTCAGCCGAAGGCGGAAGTGTTCAACCAGAATCCGGAGGTCACTACGGTGAAACCGGAAGTGGTGCGCAATTTCTCCCGGATCAGTTTCCTGGTGCCGCTGACGGCGATCGCCCTGTTCTTCCTGTTCCTGTCTCTCTGGCTTCGCCGGGAGCGGATGCGGCAGATGGAGAACAGCCGCCGGGAGGATGCATCCGGAGAGAATAAGGATGCGGAGCCGAAGAGCTTCGATCAGATCGGCGGACTGCATCCGCTGAAGAAGGACCTGAAGGTCGTCGTGGACTTCCTGCAGAATCCGGAGAAGTACCGGAATGCCGGAGCGGATCTGCCCCGGGGCATTCTGCTCTACGGGCCGCCGGGCACCGGCAAGACCCTGATTGCGAAGGTCATGGCCAGTGAGGCGCAGGTGGGGTTCGTGTACGCCAACGCCTCGGATTTTGTGGAAAAGTACGTGGGCACCGGCGCCGCCCGGATCCGGGATCTGTTCAAGCGGGCCCGGAAGGAGGCGCCGTGTATCGTGTTTATCGACGAGATCGACACCATCGCCAGCAAGCGGAGTTCGGACATGAACTCGGAGGACCGGAAGGCTCTGACGGCGCTGCTGACAGAGATGGACGGCTTCCGGAAGAGCGACAACATTCTGGTGATCGGCGCCACCAACCGGATGGACGACATGGATGAGGCAGTGCTCCGGCCGGGCCGTTTCTCGGATATCTTCGCAGTGCCGGTGCCGGAAACCATCGAGGACCGGCTGGAAATCATTGATATCTACGCGAAGGGAAAGACGTTCGAAGAATCCTTCGACCGGCGGGCGTTCGCAGAAGAGATGATGGGCCGTTCTCCGGCGGAAATCCGGGACGTTCTGAATGAGGCGGCAATCCTTTCGGTACAGAAGGGGCTTGCTGCCATCACGAAGGAGTGCATCGAAACGGCGTTTTATAAGCGGCTGCTGCACGGCCACCAGACGGACAATGCGGAGACGGATGAGCGGGATCTGAAGCTGATTGCCTATCACGAGGCGGGACATGCCCTGGTGGCCAGGCTGTGCGGCAGCCGGGTCAGCAAGATCACCATTCTGGGATCCACTTCCGGTGCCGGCGGGGTCACTTTCGTGAAGCCTTCGGAACGGAAACTGTACACGAAGCGGATGATGGAAAACAAGATCTGTGAAATGTACGGCGGGAAAGTGGCGGAGTATCTGATTTCGGGACGGAACTGGGACAACACGACCCAGGGCTGTTCCAACGATATTCAGAAGGCCACCCAGCTGCTGAAGGACATGGTGGACGCTTACGGGATGGGCGGAAACGGTATGGTCAATCTGAACATGCTGAGCAGAGAGACTTCCGAGAAGTCCACCGAATATATTACAGAAATGTCCCGGAAGCTCCAGGAACGCACTGTCCGGATGATGGAGCGCCACGGAGACCTGCTGGAGAAGCTGGCCCGGGCGCTGCTGGAAGAAAACACGATTTACGAGCCGGAAATCGACCGGATCGTAGGGGAGGCCGCCGGTACAGAGGCGGCGGTCCGGGAACAGGATGCTTCTCCGCTTCCGGAGCCCGCAGCTGCGTCAACGGCACCGGCACTGTGACGCCGGCGTTGTAATCCGATACTGTACCCCGGCGCTCTGATCCCGGCACTTACCCCGGAAAGAGGGGGTAAGCGCCGGGTCTTTCGAATTATGCCTGCCGGAAAGGAGCGTTGCTACACCGATCCCCGCCAGCCCATGGCCCAGAAGGCGTCCTCGCAGCGGGTACATTTCACGAAGATGTCCCGGAATCTGCGGCGGTCCGCTTCTGAAGCGGAAGGGGTGAGAGAGTCCAGCAGTTTCTCCAGCTCCCGGTTGGATGCCGCATAATCCGGATCCCCGTAACTTCTGACCCATTCACCGTAGAACGGATGTTCTGCGGCGGATGGGTCTTCTTCGATGATCCGCCGGGCGATGTACTCATAACTTTCGGCGCAGGCGAGCACCGTCACAGCGGCATCGGCGGCGCTGCCCTCCCAGGCCCGGGCCAGCATGAAATCTGTGTAAGCCTGGTTTTCCGGGGCGGTTTCCGCATTCTCCGCCTCCTCCGGCGTGATGCCGATGCGGGCCATGTAGGACCGGTGGGTTTCCATTTCGGTATTCAGAATCTGCGCCTCATAGGCCTGGAAATACCGCATTGTGGGAATGTCCCCGGATTTCACCACGCCCAGGGCGAAGAGTTTCACATACTCTTTCAGATAGAGATAGTCCTGCACCATATAAAACATAAATTTTTCCTTCGGCAGAGAGCCGTCCCGGATGCCCTGCAGGAAAGGACAGGCCAGAGACTGTTCCCACATCGGCCGGCCGATGGCGAGCAGTTCCGAAGAAACTGTCACAGCGTTTTCGTTTGAAATCATAGTATTCCTCCTGACCGTTATTCTGACCGTGCGTATGCCGCACCGTCCCCATCATAGCACAGCCGGAAGCGAATTGCAGGGGTTGACATGACAGACTGGTGCGGCTATACTGAAAATTGTCATATGTGAACTGCAGGAAACTGCAGGGAAAGGGGAGCTCGCAAGAAGCGGGCTGAGAGTCGGCGTAGGCGCCGTGACCGATTGACCTGATCTGGGTAATGCCAGCGTAGGAAGATAATTTGGTTTCGCGTGCAGCAGGCTCTTCCGGGAAGAGCCTGTTTTCTTTTCGTGGATTTCCGGGTTCCGGTGAACCTGTGCCGGAACCGGCGGCGGAGCAGCCTGTTTCGCCGGCACTCCTGCCATGAAAGGATGCAGGCAGCCCGTTTCCCGATATATGGACAGCGGCAGATCGGGGGCACCACCTTCCGCCGCGGTAGAAAACCGGACTTCTCCATCCGCTTCGGCGGGAGGGATGGCGGTCCGGAGCGTGCGGATTCATGCATGCAGGCGCTGATCTGTTTACGGAACCATCGATTCATCAAGCGGCTTTGGCCCGGCGGACGGAAATAGTGTCCGGCTCCGCCATGGCTTCCATGTGTTTGCTTGACGTTTATCGACGGCACACCGAAGAGGAATCAGCGCAGACCTGCACGGGCCCTGCGCTTTTTTCGTGGCGCCGCAGGAAGACAGGAAAGAAGGGTATATTTCATGCTGACATTCGATCATGTGAGCTTTCAATATGAAACAGACCGGGAGGCCATGTTCCGGGATCTGTCCTTCCGGGTGGAAGAGGGAGAATTCGTTTCCATCATCGGGGCTTCGGGCAGCGGGAAAACCACTATTTTCCGGCTCATCAATCATTTTCTGATCCCGGACGGGGGACGGATTCTGGTCCGGGACCGGGATGTGGCGGAAGGGACCGTGTCCGTCGGATATATGCCCCAGCAGGACATGCTGTTTCCCTGGCGGACCGCAGCCCGGAATGTGATGCTGCCCATGCAGGTGCACGGGGTGCCGAAGGACCGGCAGAAGAAAGAGGCATCGGCTCTGCTGGAGCGGGTCGGCCTCGGCGGGATGGATGACCGGAAACCGGCAGAGCTCTCGGGGGGCATGCGGCAGCGGGTCGCCTTCGCCAGGACCCTGGCCACGGGATCGGATCTGCTGCTTCTGGACGAGCCCTTCAGCGCCCTGGACTCCATCACCCGGATTTCCATGCAGGAGTGGCTTCGGGAACAGTGGCGTACCCTGGGAAAGACGATCGTCTTCATCACTCACGATGTGGAAGAGGCGCTGTTTCTCTCCGGACGCATTCTGGTGCTGCGGGGCCGGCCGGCGACGCACATGGATTCGGTAACGGTGCCGGCGGGCCCGGACAGGACCCGGGAAATGCTGCTCACGCCGGAGGTCACGGATCTGAAGAACCGGCTGATCCGTGAGCTCCGGGAGGAGGCGGGACGATGAGGGGAAAGACTGTGAGGAAGCTTTCGGCCTGGCTTTTCGGTGCGGCGCTGATCGCTCTTTGGGAAATTGCGGCGGTGTCGGTAGACCGGGTGTATCTGCTGCCGGGGCCGGCAGACGTGATCCGTTCGCTGCTGCTGAACCGGAAAGAGATCTTTTTGGTGCATCTGCCGGCGACCATGGAAGTGGTGGCAGTGGGAGGCGCGCTTTCCATTCTGGTGGGGGCACTGTTCGCCGTGATGATGGATCTCTTCGGACCGGTCAGGAAGGCGCTGTATCCGCTTCTCACCCTGTCCCAGGCGATTCCGGTCATGTGCCTGGCGCCGGTGTTCGTGCTCTGGTTCGGGTATACCACTGCCATGCGGGTGGTGGTGGTCATCCTGACGAATTTTTTTCCGGTGACCATCAACCTCTATGACGGGCTCCGATCGGCACGGCCGGAACGGATGGAACTGATGAAAACCTGGGGTGCGACGAAAGGACAGATCTTCCGGCTGCTCCGGTTCCCGTCTTCCCTGCCGTATCTGTTTACGGCGCTTCGGATCGCCGTGCCCTGGTCTGTGATTGCCGCAGCGGTGGCGGAGTGGCTGGGGGCCCCGGCGGGACTGGGATTCTACAGCCGGTACTGCATGATGGACATGGATGCGCCGGGTCTTCTGGCGCCTCTCCTGGTGCTGACCGTCATTGCCCTTCTTCTGAACGGCATTCTGAAAGTTCTGGAGCGCCGCATCGTCAGCTGGCGGGGACAGTGACCGGCGGCCGGCGCTGCAGAAGACGGGAGAAGAAGACGGGAGAAATGAGAAAATAATCGTAATCGTAGTGGAAAGGAAGGAACCAATGAAAACGAAAAGATTTTCGAAATGGAGTAAGGTATGGGCGGTTCTTCTGGCAGCCGTCCTGGCCTTCGGACTGTCCGGCTGCGGCGCCGGCACCGGCAGCGGCAGCAGCGGGAAGAAGACGAAGGACGGACTGAAGGAAGTGGATGTGGTGCTGGACTGGTACCCGAATGCGGTGCACTCCTTCCTGTACTGGGCCCAGGAGAAGGGATATTTCCGGAAAGAAGGACTGAAAGTGAAGATCATCAGCCCGGCGGAGAGCGTGGACGCCATTAACTTTGTCGCTTCCGGCAAGGCCCAGGTGGGCATCTCCTACCCGATTGACACCATCAATGCGGTGGTGAATAAGCACATGCCGGTGAAGGCCATCGGCGCCGTCACCCAGAAGCAGATGGTGGTCATGATCTCCCTGCAGTCCAACAGCATCACGAAGGATTTCAAGACCCTGAAGGGAAAGAAGATCGGCTATGACGGAACCAATGATTCCAAGGTCCAGATTCAGGCGGCCGCATCCTATGCCGGACTGAAGCCGGAGGATTACGAACTGGTGGATGTGGGCTTCGATCTGACCACGGCGCTGACGTCGAAGAAGGTGGACATTGTGGGGGGCCCGATGATCAACGACGAAGTCATCACGCTGCGGAACAAGGGATACAAGATTAACGTCTTTCCGTACACCGACTACGGCGTTCCGGAATGTTACGGGCTGGTGCTGGATGTCAACAGCGAGGCTTATGAAAAGGATCCGGAAATGTACAAAGGATTCCTCCGGGCCTGCCGGAAGGGGTTCCGGGATATGAAATCCGACGAAAACGGAACACTGGATCTGATCATGAAGCGCATGAGCTCCGACAGCAACCCGCTGAACCGGAAGCAGCAGAAGGGAAGCTACGAGACACTTCTGCCGTACATGGAGACGAAAGACGGCAATTTCCTGACCATGAACGATGCCACTTGGAACGCCTTTATTAAATGGATGAAGCAGCAGGGCGTCACGAAGGAACTCTGCAAGCCGTCTGACGTGATGATCAAGCCGGATTTCCGGTAGATCCGGGGTGAAGGACAAAAAAATGAATGCACAATCGTTCAGACAATATTGGAAGGACCGGGTGCCCGCCGCCTTTCTCCTGCTGGCCGTTCTGGTCATCTGGCAGATCGCGGCGGACATCATCCGCATTCCCCACATTCTGCCGGGACCTTCCGCCATCATTGCGAAAACCTGGGCGCTTCGGCGCACGCTTTTTCTGGTGCAGCTGCCCTATACGTTTTTCTCCGTGCTGGCGGGATGGGGACTGGCGATTCTCTTCGCCGTCCTGCTGGCCGTTCTCATGAGCCGGAGTTCTTTGCTGGAGGACATGATCTATCCGGTGCTGCTGGTGATCCAGACCGTTCCCGTCATGTGCATCGCACCGCTGTTCGTGCTGTGGTTCGGCTACACCGCATCCGGTCGGATTCTGGTGATTGTTTTGTCTACCTTCTTCGGCATTGCCCTGAATACCTTCGACGGTTTCCGGGAGGTGGACCGGGGCCGGATGGAGCTGATGGAATCCTTCGGCGCCGGCCGGCTGCAGATCTTTCTCCGGCTGGAAGTGCCGTCGGCGCTTCCCCGGTTTCTCACCGGCCTGAAGATGACCCTGCCCTGGGCTGTAGTGGATTCCGCCGTGGCCGAGTGGCTGGGCGCTACCCGGGGACTGGGCTATTTCAGCAAGCGGATGGTCACCCATATGGACGGGCCCGGGGTGTTCGCACCGATTCTGGTGCTGTGCCTCGTGACGATTGCCGGTATGGCGGTGATCGATCTTCTGGACCGGCGGATCGCCGGTCACCGGAGTGCTCTGTAGCAGCGGATCGCCGGGCGTATCAGAAAACCGGGCGAAGCATTGCAGACAAGACCTCTTCATAACGGCGGGAAGCCGGCGCCGGCGCATTACTGCGCCGGACCGGCTTCCTTTTCGTTTCCGTACAGTGCATTGTAAATGGCGATCATCTTCTGATCCCGGCACCTGACAGCCTCCTGCCCCTTTCCGTCGGAGTAATCGTAGATGCCCCGGCCGGTTTTCAGTCCGTATTCTCCCCGGTCGTAATGCTCCTGAATCAGGGCCGGCACCTCGTGGGAATCTTCCAGATCCGGAACCAGATATTCCGCCAGGTGCTGGAAGATGTCGATGCCGCCCAGGTCGATGGTTTCCAGCGGACCGAGGCAGGCCCAGCGGAAGCCCAGCGCGTATTTCATCACTGCGTCGATGCCCTCTGCGCTGATGACACCCCGCTTCACCAGTGCGCAGGCTTCCCGGAGAACTGCCATCTGGAGGCGGTTGGCGGCGAATCCGTACACATCCTGGTTGACGATGGCCGGCTTTTTGTCAATCGCCAGGGCCAGATCGTAGATTGTGTCCACCACATCCTGCCTGGTGACATCTGCCCGGATAATTTCAATCAGCGGAACCAGGGTCGGCGGATTGAACCAGTGCATGCCCAGGAAGCGGTCCGGATGGTCCACGAAGCCGGACAGGGTGTTGATGGAAAGCCCGGAGGTATTGGTGGCGATGATTGCCTCCGGCGAAATCACGGTGGTCAGATACTGGTAGAACCCTTTCTTGATTTCCATGTCCTCGGACACCGATTCCACAACCAGATCGCAGTCCCGGAAGGCGTCATCCGAGGCGGCGTAGCAGATTTTTTCTGCAATTTCCGGATTGGTTTCGGCGATGGCCGCCTTCGCAGCCGTAAGTTTCGGCGCCCGGTGATTCCACAGGGTCACCTGGTATCCGTAGCGGGCGAAGATCAGCGCCATGGAGTGGCCCATGGTGCCGGCCCCCGCAATGGTGATTTTTTCGATCATTTCTCTCTCCTTTATCTCTGATGGATGAATGATGAAAATCGGTTGGTTTATCACATTATAACTGCACAGTGATACAGCGAAATATGATCACGATTACAGTATAGCAGTTTCCGAATCAATCAGGTAGCAGAAAGAAAAAATTCTTCACCCGGTCATCATCTTCGCCGCATCGATTGAATTACACTACATTGTGAGGTATAATTCTTAGTTAGTTCTGCCCGGCAGAAGGCCGGGCGAGGCGTTGGAAAACAGAAGGTGAATGATATGAAGACAAGCGACTATATTGCCGAATTTCTGGCGGATCACGGCATCCGTCACTGCTATGGGTACCAGGGAACGATGATCGCCCATCTGGTGGATTCCCTTTGTCGTCACCCGCGCCTGACGAATCATGTGTGCCTGAACGAGCAGGGCGCAGCATTCGCAGCGGTGGGAGAAGCGAAGGTGACCGGACGGTGTGCATTCGCATACTCCACCAGCGGTCCGGGGGCGGCAAACCTCCTGAACGGTGTGGCGGATGCCTATTACGACAGTGTCCCGGTTCTTTTCATCACAGGGCAGCTGAATTCCTATGAATACTATGATCTGCCGGAGCTGAAGCAGCACGGCTTCCAGGAGATGGACGTGGTGGACATGGCGAAGCCGGTGACGAAGTACTGCGTTCAGGTGAGAAATGCCCATGACCTGCCCCGGATTCTGCATGAGGCGTATGAGACTGCTGTCAGCGGCCGGCCGGGACCGGTGCTGATCGACCTGCCGATGGATATGCAGCGTATGGAAATCGATCCGGAGGATTACTGTTTCGCTTCCTCTTCCGGTCAGGCGGAACCGGTGTTCGAGATGACGCCGGAGGCCTGCGCCGATGAGATTCTGGAGGCACTTCGAGCGGCGAAGCGGCCGGTGCTGGCGGTGGGAAAGGGCATCGACCCGGCGCTCCGGAAGACGCTGCGGGATCTGGTCCGCACACTGGAGATTCCTACGGTCACCTCCATGCCGGCCCGGGATCTGCTGGAATATGACGATCCGCTGAATTTCGGCCACATGGGGTCCGGCTACGGCCACCGGGCGGTGAACATGATCGTGAACAAGAAAACGGATCTGATCGTGGCGCTGGGGGTGAGCCTCTGCAAGAGGCAGACCGGAATGAAGACCGAGAATTTTGCCAGGGATGCCCAGATTATCCGGGTGGATATCGATCCGACGGAGCTGTCCCGGCGGATTCACGAACACGAAAAGTCCTATCTGCAGGATGCGTCGGACGTTATGACGGCGCTGGCCGCCAAGGCGGAGGGGGCTGTAACCGATCCTGCCTGGCTGGCGGTATGCCGCAGGATCCGGGAGGAGCTGACGGCGTTCGATGATTCCCGGCCGGAGAGAGAACCGAATCAGATCACGAAGCTGATCAGCGAATATACGAAGGATGCGAAGACCGTCTGCCTGGACGTGGGACAGCATATGATGTGGGGCTCCCAGTCCTATGCGCTCCGGGGCGACCAGCGGATGATCTGCTCCGGCGGCCACGGCGCCATGGGATTCTCCCTGCCGGCGGCCATCGGCGCAGCCATCAGCACCGGCGGTCCGGTGATCACACTGACCGGAGACGGTTCCATGCAGATGAATATCCAGGAACTGGAGTGGATGCACCGGGAGCAGCTGCCGATCACCGTATTCGTTATGAATAACCATTCTCTGGGACTGATCCAGCAGCAGCAGGATTCCATTTTCCAGGGAAGATACTATTCTTCTGTGGCCGAGGGCGGATACACGGCGCCGGATTTCGCGAAAGTGGCGGCGGCCTACGGGATTCACTCTGCCCGGGCGGAGAACCGGGAGGAACTGGAACAGATCCTGAAAGACCTGGATCTGGGGAAGCCGAATGTCATCGATGTGCAGCTGGATGTCCATTCCAGAGCCTATCCGAAGACATCCTTCGGGGAAGAAATGCAGAATCAGCAGCCGTACATGCCGGCAGAACTGATGAAGGAGCTGCTGGCGCTGTAACGCCGGCGGACAGAAACGGGAGGAAGAGAAATGAGCAATATCAGCGTGATTACATCCGGCACCTCCGGAATCGGACGGGCGATTGTGAAGAAGATTCTGGCCGAATCGGCGGAAGGGGACCGGGTTATTGTGAACTACGGCCACAGTGATCAGGCGGCGGAGGATCTGAAGAACGAACTGCCGGAGAAGCAGCGGGAACGGCTGACCCTGGTGAAGGCGGATCTATCGGACTATGACGCCATGATGGAATTCGCCGGCAAAGTGAAGGAGATGACCGATCACATTGACTGGCTGGTTCTGAACACCGGCATCGGCACTTACGTTCCTTACGACGAATACACCTTCGAACTGTGGAATCACATCATCAACACGAATCTGAGCATTCCGGCCTTCCTGGTACGGGAACTGAAGCCGCATATGGCGGAGTACGGAAATATCCTCTTCATGGGTTCCCAGGCCGGTCAGCAGCCGTATTCTTCCTCGCTGGTTTACAGCGTTTCCAAGGCGGGGGTTCTTCACATGGCGAAATGCCTGGTGAAGTTCTTCGATGACCGGCGTGTGTCGGTGAATGCGATTGCCCCGGGATTCATCGAGACCCGCTGGCAGAAGGACAGAACGGATGAGAGCTACGAACGCATCAACAGGAAGATTGCGGCCCACCGTTTCGGCACACCGGAAGAAGTGGCATCCCTCTGCTTCGCGGTACTGTCCAACGATTACCTGAACGGCAGTGTCTATGAGGTGACCGGCGGCTACGACTATTTCTAACAGATAGAAAGCGGCGGGGCAGGAAATGTCCCGCCGCAAAGATATTTCAATCATGGGAGGTCTTCATGACACCATCACAAAAGAAATTACTCAGTCTCTTCCGGGAGATCAATGATATCTGCAACCGCCATGATATCGTGTATTATCTGGCGGGGGGCACGCTGATCGGCGCAGTCCGTCACAGAGGATTCATTCCCTGGGACGATGACATGGATATCCTGATGACCCGGGACAACTGGCTGAAGTTCCTGGAAGTCACCAGAAACGGGGATATCCCGGAGAACCGTACCGTGGAATGCCAGGAAGTGGACCGGACGTATCCGAACACACTGGGAAGATACACGGACACCACGTCGGCGGCGATTCACAAGAACCAGGTGCTGGGAGACGGCATTGCGGGGTACGTGGTGGATATCCTGGTACTGGACCCGGTGCCGGGTCCGGGGAAGGAGTATGATCAGTATCTCAGCGATATGATGCTGTATTCCGATCTGGTGAACCCGTTCTTCAACTACAGCTACCGGTACCGGCTGAAGGAGAACCGGGACCGGTACAGGAAGGCGTATAAGCGGATGCAGAAGGAAGGACCGGAAAAGGTTCTGTCCGAAGTGGAAGAAGGCATGTTCAAGTACCGGGAAGAGGACTGCGATTACTACGCCATGCGCTGGGGCGGCATTCCTTTCCTGTTCGAGAAGGACATGTACGGCCACTCCCGGTGGGGCGAATTCGAAGGAATCCGGGCCCGGATTCCGGACCGTACCAGCGATTACCTGGTCTGGCACTACGGGGATGACTGGATGTACATCCCGCCGCATAACGAGCAGGAATCCCACGATGCGATTTTCAGCTTCACCACGGATTACAAGACCATCCAGAACGACTACCTGGATTATGTGGATGTGCCGGCGGTACGGAAGGCGCTGTATAAGCGGAAGATGTTCTTCTTCAAGAATATGGATGAACGGCACCGGGCCGCAGATCTGGAAGTGGATCTGATCCGGGCGGCGGTAGAGGCGGATTACAGTCAAAAATTAAAGGATTGTCCGTTCGACCTCCGGCAGGCGCTGGCGGACCGGGAGTTCGGAAAACTGAACCGCTTCTTCGGCCAGTACATCGACAAGCAGATGAGCCGCCGTCTGATCGGCCGGGAGGACTATAAGGGGGCGAACCGCTTCTTCCATCCGGCGTTCTGCGATATTGGCGACGATGCGCTGTATGTGGTTGTCATGCTGATGGTGAACACGAACCGGATTGCAAAGGCCATGCGTCTCCTGGATCTCCGGGAGATGGCGAAGGGGCCGCTGAACGACGAACTGGAGGGAGTCCGCACGCTGGTGAAGACCTTCCGCCGGGCGGTGTCCGACGAGGATCTGGGACGCCATGAAGCAGCCCGGGAAGCGGCGGAGAAGCTCTACGAAGCCCATCCGGACAACGACAACATCAGTATGTTCTATCTGAGCCTGCTGGCGGAAGAAAAGAATTTCGAAAAACTGGGAGAACTGGCGGAGAAGGAACTGGAAATCTTCCCGGAGAACGGTGTATACACCAAATACCGGGGAGACTGTGTCTTCGAGAAGGACATGTGGAAAGCTCTGGAGATCTACGGCGAAGCGCTGGACTGCACTGCCAACGGTCTGATCATGCTGGATATCACGGACCGGGTGAGCCGGAACCGGGAGCAGCTGATCGGAGATGTGAAGCGTTCCGGGGACATCGGACGGGCCTCCCTGCTGCGGAAACTGTCTCCGGGGGATCCGACACTGGCCCGGGTCTGTGACGAACTGCTGATGCAGCAGAAGAATGCGGATCCGGAGGAACTGGAGGGCAGGATCAAGGAAGAACTGGAAAGTTTCGACCGGGATCCGGAGATCCTTCAGGCTCTGAAAACGCTCTACCGTACCTTCGGCATCAGCGAAGAACTGGCGGAGCTGAAAGTCCGTCTGGTGATCACAGAAGAAATCGATGCGTTCAAGGAGATCCGGGAAGAAGTGCGGGAGATCCTGTCCCGTGAGCCGGATGTTCACGGGTACATCATCCTGCGGGATGTGGACAATTACCTGGGCCTGATCTCTGAGGCGAAGGAGGCCCAGGAGAAGGCAGATACCATGAAAGGGGGTCTGGACCGATGAATCATATACAGGAAAAGACCTTCACACTGCTGAAGGAAGTCATTACCATCTGTGAATCCTCCGGCATCCGGTACTATGCGGGGTCGGAGACGCTGCGTCTGGCCATGGTATTCGGCGGTCACAGCAGCGAATCCGTTAACCTGGATATTCTGATTCCGGCGGAGGACATGATGAAATTCGTGGAAGCCGCCCGGAAGACCATGAAGAGCGGCCGGGCCGTGGAATACATGGGGAATAACAAGTATTTCAGCCTGTTCGAGATTAATTATGTGGATACGACCACCACATTCCTGAATGTGAAGGAGGGCTGGGACGTGGCCTGCCCGGGCGCCCGCATCATCATCCGGCCGATCCGGCGGAATGTGACCGGGTTCCGGCACACCTATAACGGCGTGCTGGAGTCGGGGATGGAGCGCACCGGCTACCGGGCTTTCCGGAAGATCAGCGGAAAGAACGTTTTGTCTGTTCTCCTGGTCTATCTGCACTCGATCTTCGGCAGAGCCGCCATGTCCCGCCGGATGTTCCGCCGGTTCACGAAGGTGTACAGCGGCATGAGCGAGATCGTGCTGATCAAGCGGCACCGGGGGGAGACCCGGGAGGTGGCGGGCAGTCACTTCAACGGCGGCGAGGGCATTGCCTTCGAGGGCATCACCATCTGCGGTCCGAATGACCCGGCCGGATTCCTGGAGGAATATCTGGGGCCGGAATGGAGAGAGCGGACGGAGGAGCGGGCCAGGGTGTATACGAATGTCATCGTATCCTCTGTCACGCCGTATGAGGAAGTGCTGAAGCAGTCCCGCTATGCCCAGCGGATTCAGCAGATTCACAGCCTGAATATGCGGAACAAGTTCTCCAAAGTTTTCTTCCTGAAGAATTTCGGGAAGTACAACGAAGCGGTGAAATTGCTGCGCCGGTCCGGAGATCGTCTGGATCTGTATGAGTACTTCCAGGCCCGCCGGGATGTTATCTACAATCTGTACAACGCAGGGGACTACGAGCAGCTGGAAGAAGTATTTCTGGTGTACGAGAAGAAGGCGCTGTCCTACCTTTCCGAAGGTCTGGGGCTGTGCGTGAGCAAGGAATACATGGATATTCTGTGCGCTATTCTGCGGCATAACGGTATGGAAGAGGAGGCGGCGGAGCTGGAACGCCTGGCGCCGAAGGAACACTACCTGCCGGTGGGGCAGAAGGCCTGAAGACAGAACGGGGAGGTCGCTGCACGTGAAGGTAGTCGTTGCAATCGATTCATTTAAGGGAAGTCTGACCTCGGAAGAAGCGGGAAATGCTGCGAAAGAGGGAATTCTGCGGGCGATCCCGGAGGCGGAAGTGATCGTCCGTCCCATGGCGGACGGCGGAGAAGGCACTGTGGATGCGCTGGCGGCGGGCCGTACCCTGCAGCGCATCACTGCGCACGTGACCGGGCCTCTGGGTATGCCGGCAGAAGCGCAGTATGTGATTCTGGACGGCAGCATCGCCGTGATGGAGATGTCCCGGGCCGCCGGCATTACGATGGTTCCCCGGCAGAATTTAGATCCCCGGCGGGCGACCACCTTCGGTGTCGGGGAGATGATCATCGATGCGCTGGACCGGGGGGTGCGCTCCTTCGTGCTGGGAATCGGAGGAAGTGCCACCAACGACGGCGGCGCCGGCATGCTCCGGGCCCTGGGATACGGACTGCTGGACGGGAACGGTGCCCCGATTCCGAATGGAGCGGCGGGACTGGCATCCCTCAGCCAGATCACAGATGAACAGGTCCGGCGGGAACTGGCATCCTGCACTTTCCGTGTGGTCTGTGATGTGAACAATCCCCTGACCGGAGAACGGGGGGCCAGCGCTGTGTTCGGCCCTCAGAAGGGGGCGGACTCGGAAACGGTGGCGCTTCTGGACCGGTGGCTGGGGCATTTTGCCCGGATCTCATCAGACTATCTGGTGAAACAGGGAAAGCCCGCTGCCGATCCGGATTACCCGGGAAGCGGCGCCGCCGGCGGACTGGGGTTCGCTCTCCGGAATTTTCTGGGGGCATCCCTGGAGCCGGGGGTGAAACTGGTTCTGGAGTTCACCCGTATGGAGGATGCGGTGAAAGATGCGGACATTCTGGTGACCGGAGAGGGCCGCATCGACCGACAGACGGTGATGGGAAAGGCACCTTCCGGCATCGCAGGTCTGGGGCGGAAATACGGGATTCCTGTCATCGCCTTCTCGGGCAGTGTGACGGAAGACGCCGGATATTGCAATGACCACGGCATCACTGCCTTCTTTCCGGTGCTGCGCAGCATTGTCACACTGGAGGAAGCGATGGATCCGGCGCAGGCGAAGAAAAATATGGCCGATACGGCGGAGCAGGTATTCCGTTTGATCAGCATGAAAGAAAGGAGCTAACCATGGAATATCAGATCATTGAGAAAGTTGTGGGCAGAGAAATTCTGGACTCCCGGGGAAATCCGACGGTGGAGGCAGAGGTCACACTGGCGGACGGCACCGTCGGGAGAGGTGCCTCTCCGAGCGGGGCTTCCACCGGCGAGTTCGAGGCGCTGGAACTCCGGGACGGGGACGGAAGCCGGTTCGGAGGCAAGGGTGTGACGAAGGCGGTGGAAAATGTGAACACCGTGATCGCCGAAGCGGTGACCGGACTGGACGCCTCGGATATTTATGCGGTAGACCGGGCCATGATCGCAGCGGACGGCACGAAAGACAAGTCCCGGCTGGGAGCGAACGGAATTCTGGCCGTATCCCTGGCTGCTTCCCGGGCGGCGGCGGAGTCTCTGGGTGTTTCTCTGTACCGGTATTTCGGCGGCGTGAACGGAAACCGGCTGCCGGTACCGATGATGAACATTCTGAACGGCGGTGCCCATGCGGGAAATTCCGTGGACACCCAGGAATTCATGATCATGCCGGCTGGGGCGCCGAACTTTCATGAGGCTCTGCGCTGGTGCGCGGAAGTGTTCCATCAGCTGGCGGCGCTGCTGAAGTCGGAAGGCCTGACCACAGCGGTCGGTGATGAGGGCGGATTCGCCCCGGACCTTTCTTCTGATGAGGATACCATCGAGCATATCCTGCAGGCGATCCGCAACGCCGGCTTCGAACCGGGGAAGGACTTCGTCATCGCCATCGATGCGGCGGCATCGGAATGGAAATCGGACCGGGGTGCCGGTTTCTACCGTCAGCCGAAGTCCGGACGGGAATTCACCTCCGATGAACTGATCAGTCACTGGGAGAGCCTGGTGGACAAGTATCCGATCATTTCCATCGAGGACGGACTGGATGAAGAGGACTGGGATGGCTGGAAGCGCATGACGGAGCGGCTGGGCCGGAAGGTGCAGCTGGTGGGGGATGACCTGTTCGTCACCAACACAGAGCGGCTCCGGAAGGGCATCGAGATGGGGGCCGCCAATGCGATCCTGATCAAGCTGAATCAGATCGGTTCCGTTTCTGAAACTCTGGAAGCGATCAAGATGGCCCAGGAAGCCGGTTATGCCGCAGTGGTTTCCCACCGCTCCGGCGAGACAGAAGACACCACCATTGCTGACCTGGCCGTGGGAACGAATGCGGGTCAGATCAAGACCGGTGCGCCGTCCCGCTCCGAGCGTGTGGCGAAGTACAACCAGCTTCTGCGGATTGAAGAGGAACTGGGTGATGCCGGCCTCTATCCGGGATTCGGGGCATATCGAATCTGATTCCGGCAGAAAACATGATGCAGGCAGCTGCACGAAGCCGAAAAACGGCGCTTCGTGCAGCTGCCTTTTTGGCATGATCCCATGGGTTTTTGTACAATTTTTTCTGCGAAATCCTGTGGGATTGGCCGAAATGGTATGGTATAATGGTAAAACAAATCGGTTTGGTAGTTTTATAAAGGAGAGAAAGATGAGATATCAGATCTTGGGAGACAACGATTGTCCGCTGGTGGAGATCCGGCTGGGAAGAGGAGAATCCGTTCGCATTGAAAGAGGGGCCATGGCATATATGCAGGATGTGCGGCTCACAGGAAAGATGAATTCCCGTTCCGGCGGCCTGGGCGGTCTGTTCGGTGCGATCGGCCGCAGCCTGACCAGCGGGGAGAGTATGTTCATTACGGAAGCCGTGGGGGAGAGTGATGCCGGTCTTCTGGGGATTGCGCCGTCCATTCCGGGGAAGATCGTCCGGCTTGCCGCAGGTTCCAGGCAGTACCGTCTGAACACCGGGGCTTTTCTGGCCTGTGACGCCGGTGTGGGCTACCGCATGGCAGCCCAGGATGTGGGGAAGGCGTTCTTCGGCGGCACCGGCGGTCTCTTCGTGATGGAAACGGAAGGAACGGGAGACGTGCTGATCAACGCCTTCGGGGATCTGCTGGAGCTGGAGGTGACGCCGGACCGGCCGATTACCGTGGACAATGATCATGTTGTGGCCTGGGACCGGACGCTGGACTACCGGATTGAGATTGCATCCGGCACATTCGGATTTACCACAGGGGAGGGTCTGGTCAACCGGTTCATGGGGAACGGCCGGATCTGGATTCAGACGAGAAATGTACACAGCCTGGCTGATGCGGTGGCGCCGTTCCTGCCCCAGTCGGGAAATTAGAAAGAACATGAGAAAGAACAGATGAGGTGACATGGAGAGTATCAGTAAAGCGTTATTTGCCATCGATGATTTCGTTTGGGGCACACCGATGACTGTGATTGTCCTGATGACGGGGATGATCCTGTCGATTCGCTTTGGCTTCCGGTATCAGCGGAAGATCCGCTTCAACTTCCGGAATACGTTCGGGAGTATGTTTGGAAAAGGGGAGGGAGAAGGCACGGTTTCCGGATTCCGGGCGGCGTGTACGGCCCTGGCCAATACCGTAGGAACAGGGAATATCAGCGGTGTAGCCACAGCGATCGTCAGCGGCGGACCGGGAGCCCTGGTGTGGATGTGGGTGTCGGCGTTCTTCGGGATGTCCACGAAAGCCTGTGAGATCATCATCGGACAGCGGTACCGGGAACACTACCGGAAAAGTATGGATGAATATGTGTGCGACCGGTCTTTCGTGCTGAAGAATGCGCTGGGATGGAAACGGGGCGCCGCAGTGCTGGCGGTGTTCTGCTTCCTGTTCGGGCCCTGGACCTGCTCCGTGCAGACAGAGGCGGTGACCGGGTCCATGCGCCAGGCTTTCGGCCTTCCCCCGGTCTATGCGGCTGCCGCCATCGGACTCACCTGTCTTCTCACAATCTGGGGCGGACTCCGGCGCATCTCCGGGGTGATGTCGAAAGCAGTGCCGATCATGGCAGCGCTGTATATTCTCATGGGACTAGGGGTTATTCTGGTGAATCTCCGGGAGGTGCCGGATGTGATTATGCTGATCCTGAAAAGTGCGGTTACGCCGGCCGCCCCCCTTGGTGGTTTTGCCGGTGCCTCCGTCCGGGATGCGGTTCGGTTCGGCGTAGCCCGGGGCATCTACTCCAATGATGCGGGGACGGGATACGGCATGATTGCCCATGCGCCGGCCCGGACAGACCACCCGGTGCGGCAGTCCGTGTGGGGCTGGGGAGAGATTTTCCTGGACACCATCGTGATCTGCTCCATCACCGCATTCACCATTATTTTCACCGGCGCCTACCACAGGAGTTCGGTCACTTCCGGGGCGCTGACCACCGTCGCCTTCACGGAAGCGTACGGCCCGGCGGGGGGGAAGATGACGGCGGTTGCCATCGCCGTGTTTGCCTGGACCACGATCATCGGCATGTACTATACCTGTGAGAAGAGCGTCAACTATGTGTTCGGGGATTCTGAGGCAAACCGGCGGATGATGCCGGTCTACATGATTTACTACATGATCCCCAGCGTGGTGCTGTACCGTGTGAAGGCGGACACACTCTGGGCATTCACCGATATTCTGTCGGCGATGTACGTGGCGATCACCATCTTCATCATCATTGCCAAACACCGGGAGATCTTCCGGCTGTTTGACGACTTTTGGAAGCGCTACCTTCCGGCGAAAGAACGGGGCGAGAACCCGCCGTACGTGGTCTTCGACTGTGCGGAAGAAGATCCGGAAGAGGCCGCAGGGCAGACTGAATGACTGCCGGCAGGACAGACCAGAACGATGAAACAATGCATGCCGGCCGGGGCCGGAAGAGGGGAGAATACTAATGACAACATTTCGAGAACTGCGGGAGAAGAAGAATCTGATCGTTCTGGACGGTCCCATGGGAACCGAGCTGGAACGCCGGGGATATGATGTGAACGACCTTCTGTGGAGTGCCCGCTTCCTGGAGAAAAATCCGGATGCGATCCTGCAGATTCACCGGGATTACTTCCGGGCCGGGGCGGACATCGGCACCTGCGCCAGCTATCAGGCTACCGTTCCCGGGTTCATGAAAGCCGGCTATACGAAGGAGCAGGCCGAGGCGCTGATCCGGAAATCCATGAAACTGGTGCGGGAGGCAAGGGATCTGTGGTGGCAGGAAGACGGGGGCAGTACATCCGGCAGGCCGTTCCCCATGGCTGCCGGCGATATCGGTCCTTACGGTGCATATCTGGCGGACGGCAGTGAGTATACCGGCGGGTATCATATGACAAAAAAAGATTATCAGGACTTTCACCTGCGCCGCATGGAACTCCTCCGGGAGGAGGGGGCGGAGATTTTTGCCGTGGAAACCTGTCCCAGACTGGAAGAAGCCGTCGCCTGCGCAGAGCTGCTGGAAGACATGGAAGCGGATTACTGGATCAGCTTCACCTTCCGCAGTGCTGATGAGATCAGCGACGGCACGAAGATCCGGGATGTGGCAGATGCGCTCCGGGATTATCCCCATCTTCAGGCGGTCAGCGTGAACTGCACGCCGCCGGAGCTGGTGCATGACATTCTGCAGAATTTCCGCGCCGTATCCGACCTGCCGACAGCGGCATACCCGAACAGCGGGGAGGTGTATGACGGGCTGCTGAAGAAGTGGAGCGGCCTGGGGGCCGGGGAGACTTTCCTGGACCGGGCGAAAATCTGGTACGATGACGGTGCGGTTATGCTGGGGGGCTGCTGCCGGACAAAACCGACAGACATCCGCTCCATCGCCCGGTGGGCCCGGGAGGAAGCCCCGGGCCGCCGGCCGGTCACGAAGTAAGCGGAGCTTACTTCGCATTTCCCTCCCGCTTACTTCGTGAAATGCTCCTTCGCAAATTCCATATCCTGAACCAGTTCCATGGTGCCCAGATACCGGCCCCTGGAATCCCGGACGGCCATGTACTTTACCAGGAAGGCATGGCCGTTCTTTTCCATCCATACAGGAACGCTGTCCCGGGCGCCGGAACGGAAATCTTCGATGATGGAGCGGACCAGCGGCTCGATCTTCGGCGGATGGCAGCTGAAGACCTCCCGGTCCAGGGCGGCCTTCGGCCGTTTGAAGGCTTTCGGCCCTTCGCTTTCATTGAAATAGCGGTTGATATTCTGATCATCGATGAAGGTGATTTCCATCGGAATCGTGTTCAGCAGGGCCGTGATCTGCTCCACGGACATGTGGCCTCCCGGCATGACGACTTCCGCTTTCGAAAGATCCAGACCCATTCCGAGGGAAGGGGTTCCGGAAGAACCGCAGCCGGAGCCGGTTCTTCCGCTTTCCGGGCGCTGCTCCGCCGCTTTCCAGGTTCCCGGCTCTGTGGAAAGGCATGGAGCGTAATCTTTCCCGTCTTCATAGATCTGCATCCACTCCTCTTCCTGGAAATTGACGGCGCAGATCGGGAACAGAATGTTCTCCTCCTTATATATCATTTCCTCTGCCCGGGTCAGTACGGCCCGCACCCGTTCTTCCCACATGTCCGTCGGGGAACCGGCGTCCCGGGTCAGTTCGGCCAGTTCATCCCGGATTTCGTCATCCACAGTCCACATCACATCCGACGGACCGGAAATATCATAGTTCACCTTCAGAAGAGGGTAGAGCAGGTCGCCTTTTTTTGCATAGTGAACAGCTAACTCCCGGATCTTCGGAAGAAGGGAGGCCAGTTCATTCCGGTCTGCCTCTTTCGCCTGGGAAAGAAGTACCTCCAGCGCCCGGTTTTCCCGGGAGAATGTTTCCAGGGGGTGGCCCGGGATCTGTTCCAGTGCCTTCGCCTGGCCTTCCCGGTTCGCATAATTTCCCGACCCGGCCGCAGGCGTTTCTTCCGCCCGGAGAATCTTCTCTTCCTTCGTGGCCCCGTGGAACAGTGCAGAGTGCAGGTCGCAGAGTTTTTGCACTTCGGTGAGCGGGGTTCCCTCCGCCATCATCTCCTGCTCGGCCGCCATGATTTCCGCCGCATCCACGTCATGGAAGGCGGATTTGAAATCCGCCTGCACGGATGCCAGGTCCTCTCCGGAACCCAGCCGGGCGAGATAGGATTTCAGCAGTGCCCTGCGGCCCGGATTATCCCCGGATTCCTGACGAATCCCGTCTGCATCCGGTTTCGCAGAACGGCCGGTATTCACAGCACCACCAGCCTTCACAGCGTCACCGGACGAGGCCTTTTCAGCCGCCTGCACGGAAGAACCGCCCGTCGCATCCAGCGGCATGGTGCCGGTGATTTCGAATCCGTGACGCAGCAGCGACGAAACCACCTCGGTCATCGGGATTCCCTTCCGCTTCGCCCCCTTCGGAATTGTGGTGACCTTTCCCACCGAGTAGAGCATGGCACTCTTCGTGATTTCCGAAAAACCCAGTTCTTTCATAATATCGGTCAGCTCCGGGTACTGCATGACCAGTTCGTATACTGAATGATTGAGATCAATTTTCTTCGCCATATATCATTACCTCCTGTTTCTATGCTGTCATCATAGTGGAATTGAAACAGTATTAATGTTGCAGAAGCAACTATGAAGAAATTCTTCAAAAAAATGCCCGAAAAAAATAACTCAGGATTATTAATCAACGTTCTTTCTCAAATGCTTGATGTTAGTCTGCGGAATGTTAGTATTAATGTAAGATAGAGAGGCGTTTGTAGGAGTCGAAGAATTCGGAAGGGGTTCAGAAGGGATATGAGGAATGGAAATCAGAAATGCAACGCTGCGGGATCTCAATGCGATCGCGGAGGTGGAGGCGGAATGCTTCCCGCTGCTGGAGGCGGCGCCTGAGGCAGAGTTCGTCCGGAGAATCAAGTGGAATCAGAAGCACTTCTGGGTACTGACGGATCACCAGAAAATTGTGGGATTCATCAACGGGTTCGCCACCGATGCCCGGGATCTGACCGATGAAATGTATGATCATGCGGAAATGGGGGATGAATCCGGGGCATGGCAGATGATTTTCGGACTGGATGTGATTCCGTCCTGCCGCAGACAGGGATGCGGCGCCATGCTGATGGAGAAAATGATTGAAGATGCCCGGGACGCGGGCCGCCGGGGAGTGGTGCTGACCTGCAAGGAACCGCTGATCCACTACTATGGAAAGTTCGGATTTCAGAACGAGGGGGTATCCCCTTCGGTGCACGGCGGGGTCACCTGGTATCAGATGCGTCTGACTTTCTAAGGACAAAAAATTAACTTGATTACGATCCCCCGATTTCGTATAATGAACTGTAAATGCACTGCCGGAGGGACCCGGCGGCGCGGAAAACAGAGGTGTACAGATCGGAGTAATAGAATGAAGGATCGGATAGGAATTTTCTTCGGCGGCGTATCGGATGAATACGAGATTTCATTGATGTCTGCCGGGACAGTACTCAGGGCGATCGACCGGAATCAGCATGAGGTCGTCATGATCGGCATTACGAGGGAAGGGGCTTTCGTCCATTTCACGGGAGATGTTTCGGAAATCGAGCAGGATACCTGGCAGACGCACGGGGAGGAAATCCGGGTCAGCGACCTGGGGGATATGATCGATTTCGGATTCCCGGTCATCCACGGCCGGTACGGCGAGGACGGCTCCATCCAGGGGCTGCTGCAGATTCTCCAGATTCCGTATGCGGGCTGCGGCATTATGAGTTCTGCCCTGAACCTGGACAAGGTGGCGTCGAAGCAGGTTTTCGAAGCCGCCGGCCTTCCGGTATGCGGGTATGAGGTCACTGACCGGAGAGAAATCGCAGAAGACACGGACGGGGTGGTCAGGCGGTGCGAACGGCTGGGCGGTTACCCTTTGTTCGTGAAACCGGCCAACACCGGGTCCAGCATCGGCATCTCCCGGGTGGAAGGGCCGGAGGAGCTGCCGGAGGCACTGAAACGGGCCGCCGTGATTGACCGCCGGGTGATCATCGAGCAGGGCATCCACTGCAGAGAGCTTGAGGTGGGCGTCATCGGGAACGAGGAGCCCCGGGTCAGCGGCGCAGGGGAAATCACATCCGGTAATGTCTTCTATGATTATGAAGCGAAGTATACCGACGGCGTGGGCACGAACATTTACATTCCAGCTCCGCTGACGGATGAGGAGCTGGCGGAGGTCCGGGAGCTGGGACGAAGCGCTTACATCGCCGCGGACTGTCAGGGATTCGCCCGGGTGGACATGATGAAAGATCTGGACACCGGGAAGGTCTATGTGAATGAGATCAACACGATACCGGGATTCACGAAATACAGCATGTTCCCGCTTCTCTGGAAGGAGGCCGGCGTGTCCCTTCCGCGGCAGATCGAGCGCATCATCGCCCTGGGATATGCGTGCCGGAAGAAGAAATAATCGGGGTGGAAATCATATGGAAAAAAACGGATGAATATTCCGGACTTTTCTGCGGATATATCTTTGAATTTCCGGAAAATGATGTTATTATAAATGCACCGGAACCGGGCCGGAAGGCCCGGTTTTTGATGCGGAACTTCGCAGTGGAGAGCTGTCCGCCGGCCGGCGGGCGCGGGGAACTGCATCGACGAATGGGCTGCACCTTCTTTGCAGACTGTGCTTCCTCTCAGTTCGGGGGCTTAACCGGACTGAGACAGACGGATACCGGGATTGCTGAACGATGCATGTGCGGATACCTGTGCCGTGCAGGCGTCCCCCGGTGGAAGGATCGAAGCCGGAAGCGAGGGGGGACGGCTCGTTTTTTTTTTGATACTCCGTCTATCTGCCGAAATAGGAGGTGACGGCCTCCCGCACCGGGCCCATGATGTCTTCCCATCCGCCGGAGCATTCCCATTCCTTCCCGATCAGGCCGGAGATCATCTCCTTCAGTTCATCTTCGAAACGGGCTGCGGCTGCCACGGCATCCATCCCCTTCGCCTTCAGCTCTCCGAGATCGTAGGGAGAGAAATCGATGTCCATCGTGCAGCGCTTCCGGCCCTCCGGGTCTATCACGCCGAAGCACACTTTCGTGGGGGTGCTGTATTCCTTCTTCAGTGAAATTTTTCTCATAATCAACTCCTGTTCTCCCTGCCGCAGGACCGGGCAGGGGCTTCTGCCTCCATTGTAACAGCATTTTTCGGAGATGCAATGAAGGACAAAAGTGACTGTGTTGTACTCGGGTAAAATTAAATCTTGAAAATAAAACAAAAGTCAAGACGTATGTAAAAAATACACTTGCGCAACGACACTGCCGTGCATATAATGAACTTGTAAGGAAAGACACATTCGGTGATCGTCAATAATCCAACCCATTTCATCCCGATGATGACCGATGTAAGATGTTTTAGAGAAAGGACTAAAGACATGAAAAATCTGATGAAAACGAAGGTTAACAAGAAGGGATTCACCCTGGCCGAACTGCTGATTGTTGTGGCGATTATCGCAGTGCTGGTGGCGATTTCTATTCCTATTTTTACGAGCCAGCTGGAGAAGTCCAGAGATGCGACGGATGAAGCGAATGTCAGATCCGCCATCGCAGAGGTTACGGCGGCGGTGCTGAGTGATGATAAGAAAGACAGCGGTAATGGCGATGTGACATATAAAGATGGTACCTATACTATGATTGTAAAAGCAACGGGTCAGAAAGCCGGATGGAGCGGAGCAGCAGATGAGAATACTAAGATTAAAATCGGCGGCATTGAAGTTGCCCCTGCTACAGTTGGTGGACAGTGGACTGTCAGCGGTACCTCTGAGGGGGACAAGATTAAAGTAGATAATAAGTAATCATTATATGAAATTACCGAACTGCAGCCTCATTCAGGAGGTGCGTCAGGGTTGAGCGTGATATGCAGTTCGTTCTTTCTCAAGGCAGAAAGCCCGTGCATTGCACGGGCTTTCTGGATATCTGGAGTAATTCCGCCGGCAGTTCGAAAGGGAGAATCAAATCGGTGAAATGGGTGTATAATGGAAGTAAATGGATTGTTCTACTGAAGGAACGGAAGGGAGCGATGCTCAATGAAACAGAACCAGAAGGGCTTCACCCTGGCAGAACTTCTGATCGTGGTGGCCATCATCGCTGTGCTCGTGGCGGTCAGTATTCCGATTTTCAATAAGCAGCTGGAGAAAGCAAGGGATGCGGCAACCCTGGCTAATTTACGAAATGTATATTCTGAAGTACAGACTGAATATATGGATCAGGATCATCCGGCAGGCAAGAATTATTGGGTAAATGGCAGAAGACATATATTTGTCACGTACCATAGTGGTGGCAGGGTGATTATTGATGCCTTCGTTCAGATTGAGAGCAAGAAAGATGCGGCTTCGATGCGAACATATATTGCGAACAGCAATCTGGCCTGCAAGGACGTTCTGACTGTCAATACTGCGGTTCGTCCGGGAATTTATGAGATGGACTTTACGTATGATTCTGACGGCACTTTATCAGCTGTTGCGCTAAAGGAGATATCATACTCTTTCAAAGAGAATTATTGGCCGGTTTCAGCGTCATAACGCAGGAGCTGCACAATGCCTGGAGAGAAAGGTGATTCGATACGATGAGTTTTTTTCCGGTTATTTTTTTTGATTTAACATGTGTGGCAATTGTCCTTTATGTGTGGACCCGGATGTATCTGGATCCGATGCTGGAACGAAGAGCGGTTATCCTGTTTCGGAACATGGGCATCACGATGATTGTAACGGTGATTCTGGATCATGTCTGGGAATATATCTATGAGAGTACCTATGAGTCCGGACTTCCAATGCATACACTGACGGCGCTCGCCAGCGTGGAGTTTCTCTGCGTGCCGGCCGCATTCTTCTTTCTGCTGATGTACCACCGGCACGTGTGGGATCGGGCAGACAGCCTGTTGCTTGCGGCGGACATTGTGCTGATTGTTCTGTGCATACTGAATGTTAGGTTCCCCGTGTTCTTTCGCCTGGATAAATATGCGGCGGTTGCGAATGTGCGGGGAACCGCAGCCGTATATCTGGGAACACTTTTCCTTTTTGGCTGCATCCTCGTTCATGATTTTGTGACCGTCGAGAAGCTTGATCAGGAAAACAGAGTTTTGATTTTGTTTAACCTGGTGATTGCGGCGCTTGGAATGGTTGGCCTCTATTACGATGGCAATGTGCCGGCTGTCTGGGGATGCTATTCCATTTCTTTTCTGCTTCTCTATGTGGCATTGGTGAGGCTGTTTGCAAAGACAGACCAGGTGACCGGTCTGCCAAACCGAAATGCTTTTACGGTGTCCTATTTTCGGCAGAAGAGAAGGCCGGCTCCCGTTCTTGTTTCCTTCGATCTGAATCATCTGAAGCATGTCAATGATTCGGAGGGACACCAGTCGGGTGATCGGTATCTGCGTGCATTTGCACAGACGACGCTGAAACATTTAAGTCCTTACGGAAAACTTTACCGTGTGGGAGGAGACGAGTTCTGTCTCACTTCGTTCTCGGATTCGGCTCAGGTACAGAAGGCACTGGATGATCTTCAGAAGCTGGACGCATGTGATCCCGCATTTGGGAATTTCCCCATGGATTTTGCATATGGACTTGTCGTTCGACAGCCGGGAGAGTCGAACGAGGAGCTCTATCAGCGTGCGGATGAGGTCATGTATCAGAATAAACGCAGGACAGAATTATAATCCGGGAGAGCAATTACATGACTGATTATTTACACACAGAGCTTCTGGGCTTTTATGTCCGCTCATTTGACGCATTGACCACCCGTGAACTATACGAAATGCTCAGGGCAAGAGCAGATGTGTTTGTGGGGGAGCAGAAGATTCTCTTCCCGGACACGGATGGAATTGACTATAATAGCCTTCATGTGTTTTCTGTCGATGCTGCGGGTCAAGTCACAGCTTACCTGCGGATGTTTCTGAAGGAAAATGAGCCAGGAACGGTTCAGATGGGACGGGTGCTCACGAGGGATCATGGAACAGGGCTCGGAATGAAACTCCTGAATGCCGGAATACAGGCGGCAGGGGAATGGATGGATGCGAGAGAGATCTATGTCGAGTCGCAGAAATATGCAGAAGGGTTCTATGCGAAGGCTGGATTCAAGGTTACTTCCGAGGATTTTATTGAGGCCGGAGTTCTGCATGTGCAGATGCGGCTTAGCATCAGGCAGGGGAGCTGAGTATTGGTGAAGATATAGTATGAAGAACGATTGGATTAAGGTGCTGTTAAATTGATGCAACACGGATGAAAGGGCATCGCCCCGGTATTTTCTGTTGTTAGAATGTAGAACGTTATGTATAATATTTCCTTAAGGGAAAAGCATCAAAAAATCTGGGGGGTCGGTCGCTGGTCAATCCGAGCCCGGAAAATGCATTCATCGCTTGCGGGGAGGCAGTCCAGATGAAGAGGACAATCTTGGAGTTACAACCGGATGAAAAAAAGCTGCTGGGGGATCTGACGGACGGGACGCAGGGAGATCTCTGCATGAAGCAGCCGCTTGCAGCAGCAATGAGATCACGGCAGTACGTACTGCAGAATTTTCATCGGGCCATGGAGGAAGGCTGGATACAGGTGTACTTCCAGCCGGTGATTCGCTCTGTGACGGGGATGATGTGCGGAGCGGAGGCGCTGTGCCGCTGGATCGATCCGGACCGGGGTATGATTACGCCGGATCAGTTCATTCCCGTGCTGGAGGAACAGGGACTCATCTATACGCTGGATCTGTATGTGGTCGAGCAGGTCTGCAGAAGGTACCGGGATCTGGTGAAACGGAATGCTCCGTTGATTCCGGTATCGGTGAATCTGTCCCGGGTGGATTTCCGGCATCCGGATCTGGTGGAGCGGATTGATGCGCTGGCGAGGCAGTATCAGGTCCCCCGGGAAATTCTGAATATTGAAATCACTGAAAGTGCGTTCCTGAATCAAACGGAGGAACTGGGCCGGTTCATCTGCCGGTTCCACGAGAAGGGATTCCGGGTATGGCTGGATGATTTCGGTACGGCGTATTCTTCCCTGGCTGCGTTGAAAGATCTCCCGTTCGACGAGCTGAAGCTGGATATGAATTTCCTGTCCACCGGAACGGAGAAAGCGAGGACGATCATCTCTTCCGTCATTCGTATGGCGAAGACCATCGGTATCAGTACGCTGGCGGAGGGCGTGGAGACGGAAAAACAGTATCGGTTTCTGCGGAAGATCGGCTGTGAGAAGATCCAGGGATATTACTTCGGCCATCCGATGAAGCCGGAAGAATTCGAGCGCTGCGTGCGGA
The DNA here is from genome assembly GCF_900102225.1 of Eubacterium pyruvativorans. Taxonomy (GTDB): domain Bacteria; phylum Bacillota; class Clostridia; order Peptostreptococcales; family Anaerovoracaceae; genus Aminicella; species Aminicella pyruvativorans. Next base: position 75,820 of record NZ_FNBF01000003.1, on the reverse strand, counting down.
AGGGGGATTTGAAACCGGAATCTCTGCGCCTGGGATCTTATTACGCTGCACTGGGACGGGTGGATTATCAGACAGAACATACCCTGTGTGTGCTGGAGGATGACGGAATCAATTTCAAGCTGATTTTCATGAATGATGCGTACCGAAGGGTTCTGGCACGGGACGGCGTCCTCGACGGAGAAGGATGGATCGATACGATTAATATCCCGAATAATCCGAGCCACGCCTTCCACCGGGCGTATGTCAACGAGCAGCTCCGGAAAAAGCCGGGGGAACACCGGATTCTGTATCCCTCCGGAGATCATTACATGGAGCTGGTGGGAAAAACCATCGCACAGCATGAAAACGATTACATCTATACCTTCAGGATCCGGTATATTTCTCTGAATTCAAATCAACAGGAACAGAAGCTGGCAGATAATCTGTCGAACCTGTACTACTTCTGTGAAGATATTATTTTGATCGATCTGGAGCGGAGCACAGCGTACGGTCTGAAATCTTCCAATTCCGACCAGCCGATCGGCAGTGGAAATGTTGAGGTGAATCTGCATGATGCCCTGGAAGTATACGGAGCGGATTTCATCTACGGTCCGGACCTGGAGCGGTACCGCCGGTTCACGGAAGTGGGTTCGCTCAGGAGACGGATTCTGGAAAACCGGAGACATATGCTTTCCGAGTTGCTCCGGATTCGGGATGACCGGGGCGAGTATCGTTGGAAACTTATTTTGCTGCTGCCGGTTCCGAAGACCGACGGAAAGCAGGTTATGAGTATTTCCCTGGCGCCGGATCTGTCTCCGGAAACGCTCTGTGAGCTGGTTTCCTGTCTCGCAGTGCAGGGCGCAGAAACCGGTGAAGAGGACGACGGAGGAATCAGCAGCTCGCTGCTCTGGGAGAATGTGGAACGTTTCGGGGACGATATGTATTTCTGGAAAGACCAGAGCCGCCGCTTCCTCGGAGCTACCAATAGCTTCCTGGATTTCTACGGACTGGATTCCCTGGAGGAGATCCGGGGGAAGGCCGATGAGGATATGGGCTGGCACAAGGAAGTGGATCCGTTCCGCCGGGATGAATTGCGGGTTCTGCAGAAAGGAGACCGGGTACGTCTCGCCCTGGGGAAATGTATCGTTCATGGAAAACAGCGCACCATTCTGGCCAGCAAGATTCCGATCTACCGTAACGGCAGGATCGTAGGACTGGTGGGGAAGTTTTCGGATGCGGAACAGCTGCGGAATATTCTGGAACAAAAGAATTCTGCAGTGTTCGTGGACCCGGTTACCGGTCTGTCCAACAATCGCGGGCTGGTGGACGGTTTTCACAGCTATCTGGAGGAATTGTGGAACAGTGGAACGGAGTTTGCAGTGATTCAGGTGGAAAACATTGAATTCCCTCTTTTCCGGAAGAATTACGGCGAGGAAGCGGGAAACCGGATTCTCCGTCACGTCGCTGACATTCTCCGGGACATCGCCGGAAGAAGCTGTGTCATCGGCCGGCTGTCCGGAAGTGTTTTCTGCATGCTGGTTCAGTATCAGGACCCGGAAGAGGTTGCGGAAATCGCAGCGCAGATCCGGGAACGGACAGGGGGGATCCAGATTGTCGGAAATCTGCAGTGCGCCTGTACCCAGAATCTCCGGATTTCCTACTTGAATCCGGAGAATGCTTCCCGGGAATGGTATGCGGATGTAACTTTCCGTGTGGTTGAGATGATGATGAATCCGGAAGAGAAATGATGAATTCTGTTCCGGCGGGTTCTGTATTCTGAAGGGGAGAGGCGTCAATGCCGGATCCCGGCGGGAAAGACAAAAAAATAAACCGGCGCACCCGCTTCAGCAGTCTGAAGAGCGGGATGCGCCGGTTTTTTTCGTTAAGCCGTTCTGGTCAGTGTGCGAGACCAGGCCGAACGGAGGCGGATGGTCTTCGAAGGATTCTCTGGGCTCGCCGAACTGCTGCCTTCAGCAACATCGAATACCGGGCCGGTGGCAAAGCTCCGGATCCGCACGTAGTACCGGACCCCGGACTTCAGCTTCCGCAGCGTCAGTTCTCCGGTGGACAGCTTCCGGACCGTTTTCGTCGTTGTGCGGCCGGCGGAGAATTTCTTCGTTGTACTGTACTGGATTTCGTATCCCGATGCGCCGGAGGCGGATTTCAGGGTCTTCCAGGATACCTTCATACTCTGAGGGCCCTTCACGGCTTTCCGGTTCTTTACTTTTTTCTTTGCAGCCGGCGTCAGGGACTTCAGGGTCCGGAGGGACGGGGCTGCCGGCAGGATGGAATAGTACAGAACCGTCGGTTTCTGCTGCTGCAGGAATCCGCTGAACTGAACCCGAACGGCATACCGTCCGATGGCACTTCCAGCTGTGTCCGGACTTCCGGCCGGGTCCTCCGGGGAATTTTTGCCCGCGAATACTGCGCTGTATTCCGCCGCCGCCAGGGCATCTCCGTAGGAGGTCAGCAGCAGGGCCGGGGATTTCGGCGTGCCGCTGTAGGTGAAGGATGCCGGGCGCAGGGCCGCTTCGGTCCGGATGCCCAGCGTGTCCTGCACAATGCCGGTGGTGCCGTTATCATAGGTCACCCGGGCAGAAACCTGGCGGGAGCCGCTGTCCCTGCCGGAACGGGACAGGGTGAAAGCCTGGGAGGCCGTTGTGAAGTCTTTCTGCACCGTCAGCGCACTGTCCGACGGTACGGTCACGGCAGTGCTCCACAGGGTTCCGTTCCGCTTGAGACCGGTGCCGGAGCCGGTCAGAACCCGTACCGTCCAGCGGGCTTCGTCCTTCGATGTGCCGAAGGACCGGAATGCGCCGTTCACCGATGTGCCGAAGGAAACCGTTCTTCCCAGCGGATCCGTGTTGTCCGGCAGGGTCTTTCCGTGCTGGGACACATAACTGTACTGGAAATGGGAGGATGCGGCAGTCGGAAGGGCTTTCCGGACGCCGGTGCCGAACCAGTACCCATTGTTCGGGTTCATGATGTTTTCGTCCCGGTAGTGGTGGACGGTCTTCCGGATGACCGGATCCTTCATGGTGGTCATATTCTTCGTGGTCAGGTTGAAGTAGGTGTGTTCGTGACCGGCTGCGCCGTCATCATCCCAGGTGGAATCTACCTCGTACCATTTGCTGCTTAGCTGCACCAGGTTCCAGGCATGGCCGCCGTAATTGCTCCGATCCGAACCGGTTCCCACAATTCCCGGCACCATGACGGAAGGGATGCCTGCCCGGGAGAGCAGATACTTCAGTCCCAGCGAATAGCCGTCACACACGGCGGTGTGATCCACCAGCGCTCCGTAGGCGGTGTGGGCCCGGTGGTAGAAGGAGGCGTCTGCCTGTGCGGCGCTGCTGTTATAGGATACCGTCTTGAGATATTTGTCGTGAATTTCCAGGGCCACCACGGCTTTCGGCTGGTTCAGGTTGATGTCGGACAAAAAATTATTCGCTGCCCGGTCCAGTTGCTGTGCCATCTTCTGCAGCCGGGACTTGGTGAAGTAGTAACCGGTCTGGTCGTAGGCGTCCCGGTGCATTCCGGAATCGTAGGTGGAATTGTAGTCGATCCAGACGTACCAGTTGTATTTTCCCTTGCCGGTGTTCGTGATTTTCGTGCTGGAACCGTCAGCGTTGTTCACTTCTTCCACTCCCTGCTTCACCGGGGAGTCCGCCATCCAGAGCCAGAACAGTTCCGGATGGTCGTAGCAGAGACCGTAATATACGAATTCCACCTGGTCTTCCGTGAAACCGGACTGTTTCGAAGAACTGTTAGTGTTGAAAACAACCCGCTGCAGTTTGTATGGGTCCGCTGCACAGGTGAGGATGGCGTTGTACAGAATCTTTTCCTTCGCCGTGAGCTTCGAGTAGTAGTACTTCGATGTTCCGTTGTCCGGAGCGCTCACTGCGGCAGCGGATTCGGTCTCCGTAGTCTGCTTCGAGGCGGTTCTGTCGGCGGCGCTGCCAATGAGGTTCTTCAGGTCGTCCAGAATCGAGTTCTTCGTCCGGATGCTCCGGCCGGTGCCGGAACCTGCGGTTTCCCGGGTGAGGCGGCCGTTTTCTGTCAGAGGCCGGATCAGTCTCACCCCTTCGACTTTCTTCGTTTCCTTCTTCGTGGCGGTTTCGATGGCCTTTCCTTCCGGAATGCCCCGGAATCCGCCGGCATGGAACCGGCCGCCGATGCGGACTGTATTGTCATGGTCTGCTCGGGCTGCTGTCCGCTCGGAGGTTCCCTGTTCAAATGCGGCAGGTTCCTTGGTATCCGCCGATGCCCGGAACCCGCCGATGTTTCCCGGCATGGCCGGCGCCGCTGTTACGGCTACCGCCGCAATCACGGCCATCGTCAGCAGCTTCCGGCCCCGGCGGCGGAATTTCACCCCTGTTTTCCATCTCTTCATTCTCATACCCCCTGTAATTCTCACTATTCCTCTTCATCCCAGCCGGAAAGAAGCCGGGCTACGGGCTCGTAAGGCAGCCCCACCACGTTATCGTAATATCCTTCAATGTGGTGAATGTGTTCCTGGAACGGTCCCTGGATGGCATAGGCCCCCGCCTTGTCATAGGGCTGCTCCCGGTCGATATAATCCAGAATTTCCCGGTCGGTGTAATCCCGGCACCATACTTTCGTCACTTCGCAGAAGGTGCGGCGCCTGAGGGTGCCTGCTTCGATCAGGGTGACGCCGGTAGCCACATAGTGAACATCGTTCCGGATCTTCGCCAGCATGCGGAATGCTTCTTCCCGGTCCTTCGGCTTACCCATAATCTCTTCCTTATATACCACCGTGTCTGCGGCGAGAATAATGGGCCGGGCAGAATCTGTATGTTCTTCTTCCGGTGCATCTCCGAAGGACAGGGAGGCCGGATCCGGCAGTCCCTTCTCCCTGAGATAGTCCAGCTCAACGGCCCGGGCTTTCTTCAGGGACAGGAACATCACCGCATCCCGGGGACCGATGCCCTCCGGAAGGCTCTCGTCCACGTCGGCGGGCCGGATCACCGGATTGTGACCATGGGACCGCAGAATTTCCACGCGGCGGGGAGACTGGGATGCCAGAATGATTTCATGTTCTGTCATAGAAAACCTCTTTCTGATTGTTTGCATATAACTACATCTAATTTATCATATCCCAAAATCGGGGGGAAGACCAGCGCTCCGGAAGAAATAATGGACAGCACCGCTGAAAGTGACTATACTATTAGGAGTTATGTCGTAAATATGACAGATTTAATAGAAAGAAACGAAGGTTTATCATTATGAAAACAGTGATTACATACGGATCCTTCGATCTGCTGCACAGAGGCCATATCCGGCTGCTGGAACGGGCGAAGGCGTTAGGTGACTACCTGATCGTCGGTGTCACATCAGAGGATTTCGACAGGAGCAGAGGCAAGATCAATGTTCAGCAGTCTCTGACCGAGAGAGTGGACGCGATCCGGGAAACCGGTCTGGCGGACCGGGTGATCGTGGAAGAATATGTGGGTCAGAAGATCGATGACATCCGGCGTTACGATGTGGATATTTTCGCCATCGGTTCTGACTGGAAAGGTAAGTTCGACTACCTGAACGAGTACTGTCACGTGGTTTACCTGGACCGGACGAAGGGCATTTCCAGTACCCAGCTCCGGACGAAGGACCGCACGGTTCAGATGGGACTGGCAGGCGGCGGGAAGCCGGTTGCGCTGACGAAGTACTGGAAGGAATGTGATTTCGTCAACGGTGCCGAGGTATCCGCCATCTGGTCCCAGGACGAGGGGGTCCGGATCGAAGCGGCGAAGGAGGATGTGCCGCTGGTGAACAGTTTCGATGCACTGCTGAACAACTGTGATGCCGTCTACATCTCTTCCCATCCGGATGATCATTACGAGCAGGTGAAGAAGGCCTTGGAGAGCGGGAAACACGTCATCTGTGAATCGCCGATTGCGGAAACCCGCGCCCAGTGCCGGGAACTGTTCGAGCTGGCAGACCAGAAGGGACTGGTTCTCTCGGAGGCGCTGAAGACCGCCTACGCCACGGCCTATGACCGGCTGATGCTGCTGATCAAGTCCGGCCGGATCGGCCGGGTGGTTTCCATTGATTCCACCTGCACCAGTCTCCGGGAGCAGATCTATGATCCGGATAAGCGGAATGCCCGCTACTGGAACAGCATCACCACATGGGGACCGACGGCCATGCTGCCGGTATTCCAGATTCTGGGTACGGATTACGAAGACCTGAGCATGGACACCATGTATGTGGACGAGGAATCCCGGTTCGACGGCTTCACCCGGCTGTCCTTCCGTTACAAGGGCGCCGTTGCTACCGTGAAGGTGGGCCTGGGTGCCAAGTCGGAAGGCGAGCTGGTGATTTCCGGCACCCAGGGATATGTCTATGTGCCGGCGCCGTGGTGGAAAACCGATTACTATGAGATGCGGTTCGAGGACCAGGCGAAAAACAAGCGGTATTTCTATCAGCTGGACGGAGAAGGCATCCGTTACGAGCTGGTGGATTTCGTGAAGTCCATCTCCGGCGGAAAGAAGAACTTCTACGTGGACCGCAGTGTCAGCGAGGAGATCGCAGGGGTCATGGAAGCCTATTATGCGGGAAAGAATGTCACGGTTCTAGGATAGACGGGGAGAGAAAACAGGAGAATACTGCAGGATGAAACGGGTTATTACATATGGAACATTCGACCTGCTGCACTACGGTCATGTGAATCTGCTGCGCAGAGCGAAGGAATACGGCGACTATCTGATCGTCGCCCTGTCCACGGATGAATTTAACTGGAACCAGAAACGGAAGAAGTGCTACTTCGATTATGAGAAGAGAAAGCAGCTGGTGGAGGCCATCCGCTATGTGGACCTGGTGATCCCGGAACAGAGCTGGGAACAGAAAGTTCAGGACGTGAAGAAGTATGACATCGACGTTTTCGTCATGGGAGATGACTGGAGGGGGAAATTCGATTTCCTGAAGGATTACTGCGAAGTTGTCTATCTGCCCCGGACACCGGAGATTTCCACCACGCAGATCAAGGCGGATCTGGGGAAACGGTAACATGAAGAGGGCTGTGCTGAAGGTTTTCATCGCTTTCATGAATCTCTGCTACCGGGTGATCCGGCTTTTCGTGAAGCCCCGGCATCAGGTGACGCTGGTGAGCCGGCAGAGTGACCGGGAATCCATAGATTTCCGGCTGCTCCGGGAAGCGCTGCAGCGGAAGGATCCGGAGCTTGTGGTGGTTGTACTTCCGAAGATGCTGAAGAAGGAAAGGGCAGTGGGCTACTTCTTTCATATGTTCCGGCAGATGGGAGCGTTCGCCCGGTCCCGTTTTGTCGTCACCGACACCTACTGCATTCTGCTCAGCGTGCTGCATCACCGGGAAAGCCTGCGGAAGATGCAGATCTGGCACGCCATCGCCGCCGTGAAGCAGTTCGGCTGGCAGACGGTGGGGCGCCGGGACGGCGCATCGGAAACGGTGGCGGAAGTGATGCAGATGCACCGGGGATATGACTGGTTCGCCTGCGCCAGCCGGGCAACGGCGGCGTTTTTTGCAGAAGGATTCGGGCAGGATCTTTCCAGGGCGGTGCTGCTGGGACTGCCCCGGATTGACTATATCACGAAGGAGGACCCGGAAAGGCTCCGGGCGCTCCGGGAGGCATATCCGCAGATTCAGAACGGGAAGAAGAATGTGCTGTATGTTCCCACCATCCGCAAGCACGCAGCCATCGACCTGTGGCCGCTGATCGACGCGGTGGATCCGGAGCGGTATAACCTGATTGTGAAGCTGCACCCCCTGGACCGGGCGGCAGCGGGGACGATCCGGGAATCTCATGTGATCATGGACAGCCGGTTCAGCAGTTATGACTGGCTGGAAGCGGCGGACATCGTGGTGAGTGACTACTCCGCCTTCGTGCTGGAGTCCACGCTGCGGGAGAAGCCGCTGTACCTCTACACTTACGATCTGGAGGAATACCGGCGCACCACGGGGATCAACATGGAATACGAGAAGGAAGCCATCGGGAAGTACCAGTTCCGGGATGCCGGGGAGATGGTGAAGGCGTTCGAAGAGCCGTATGACTTCCGGGCGCTCCGGGCGTTCCGGGAGAAATATATCGAAGTGCCGCTTCACGGAGCGGCGGACCGCATGGCGGATTTCATTCTGGAGAAGATCCGGGAACAGGAGAAGCAGGATTAATGGGACTGAAGAAGAAACTGGTGATACTGGTGAAGGACTATGCCCGGAATCATGAGGGATTCCGGAAGTGGGCCAGGGAGACCAGAACGAAATATCTGTACCGGGAATTCCGGAAGGGGGCGGACCGGGTCCGGACGGATCGGAAGCTGGTTTATCTGAACAGCTTCAACGGCCGTTCGTACTCCGATGCGCCGAAGGCGATGTATGAATACATGCTCCGGGACGATCGGTACAGCGGATTCCGGTTCGTCTGGATGTTCCGGGAACCGGAGAAGTACCGGTGGCTGGAACAGAACCGGGACACGAAAGTGGTGGGATTCAATTCCCGGGAAGAAGTGGAGACGCTCCGGGAAGCCGGGTACTGGATCACCAATTACCGGATGCTGGAGCAGTATGTGCCGAAGGAGGACCAGACCTACGTGGAATGCTGGCACGGCACGCCTTTCAAACGGCTGGGCTATGATATGATGGCCAGTGACAATGCCATGAATTCCCTGGAAGAAATCTTTCAGAAATACGACCGGGATACGGTGCGGATGAAGTACATTCTTTCCCAGTCCCCCTTCGCCACCCGGGTGTTTACATCGGCCTGGAATCTGAAGAAGTTCGGGAAGGAAGACTGCGTTATCGAGGAGGGATATCCCCGGAATGACATTCTGCTGAATGCAGACGACTCCTATATCCGGGCGCTGAAGGAGAAGATGGGTCTGGATCCTGCTTCCATCGGAAACCGGAAGATTCTGCTCTACGCACCGACCTGGCGGGACAATCAGTTCGACCGTTCCATGGGGACCTACGCCTTCCATTCCGATGTGGATTATGACATTCTGCAGAGGGAACTGGGGGAGGATTATGTTATCCTGTTCCGGGTTCATTACCTGGCCGCCCGGGCATTTGATTTTGACAAATACAAGGGATTTATTTATAATGTGTCGGATCATGATGACATCAACGACCTGTATCTGATGGCGGACATGCTGATCACGGATTATTCCTCCAGCTTCTTCGATTACGCCAACCTGAAGAGACCGATGGTGTTCTACATGTATGACCTGGAGGATTACCGGGACAGTGTCCGGGGGCTGTATTTCTCTCCGGATATTCTTCCGGGACCGATCGTCCGCACCGAGAAGGAACTGGCGGACGCCGTCCGGGATCAGGCGGAGCATTTCGTCTTCGATGAGAAGTACCGGGCATTCAATGAGAAGTTCAATGCGCTCGACGACGGGCACGCTACGGAGCGTGTGCTGGCGCGGATCTTCAACGAGAGCGAGGAGCAGTTTTGAATACATTCAAAGAAATCATACACGATCACATCGCCTTCCGGGGGCAGATCCTGAAGCTGGCGAAGTCGGACATCGTGAAGACGTACCGGGGAGCGGCCCTGGGATGGGCCTGGGCGGTCATCCGGCCGGCTACCACCATCTTCGTCTTCTGGTTCGCTTTCACAGTGGGACTCCGGGGCGGGAAACCCATCAATGGATATCCGTTTTTTTTGTGGCTGATCGCCGGATTCACCCCGTGGTTTTATATGAGAGACACACTGACCAATGGCGCCGGCGCCATCAGGCGGTATCATTTCCTGGTGAAACGGATCAAGTTCCCGGTGGACACGATTCCTACATTCGTCAGCCTGGGGAATTTCCTGACGAACCTGGTGCTGCAGGTGATCATGATCGCCATTTTCATCGGATTCGGGTACCGGCCTACCATCTACTACCTGCAGCTTCCGCTGTACTGGCTGATGATGGTGGTATTCTTCACCTGGTGGGGTCTGTTCTCCTCCATGCTTTCCTGCATCTCGAAGGACTTTCTGAATCTGGTGAAATCCATGACCCAGCCGTTGTTCTGGCTGTCCGGTATTGTATACGATGCATCCCGCATCCATTACAACTGGATCCGGGAAATTCTGCTGTTCAATCCGGTGACCCAGATTGCCAACGGCTTCCGGAATTCTCTGGTATATCATCGCTGGTTCTGGGAAACCCCTGTGGAACTTCGGAACTACTGTATCGTCACGGTGATTATGGCACTTCTGGCCGTATGGGCGTACCGGAAACTGAAGAAGGAGATTCCGGATGTCCTGTAACCGGGCACCGGAAACGATGGAGAACGAAATGACAGAAGATAAGAAACCGAAGAAGAAACCTTCCGCCGTCAGCCGGGCGAAGAAAGCGGCGAAGGAATTCGCCGGTGATCCGGACCGGGCGGCCCGGAAGGAAGCACTGGACCGGAAGTATCAGGACCAGCCGGTGATGGTGGGATTCCATCACGTCACCAAGTCCTACAAGCTTTTCAAGAACGACAAGCAGCGCTTCAAGGCTATCTTCCGGAAAAACGTGCCGTATAAGCAGGTGAATGCCATCAACAATATGTCCTTCCGTGTTCGGAAGGGGGAGTCGGTGGCTCTGCTGGGGCGTAACGGCGCCGGCAAGTCCACCATGCTGAAGATGATCACGGAGGTTGCCTTTCCGACAAAGGGTGAAATTGAAGTGAACGGCAGAGTCAGCGCACTGCTGGAACTGACCGCCGGATTCGACCCGGAATTCACGGGACTGGAGAATATCTATTTCCGGGGGCAGCTCCTGGGAATGAAGCGGGAGGAAGTGGACCGCATTCTCCCGAATATCATTGAGTTTGCCGATATCGGGGATTATATGGATCAGCCGGTGCGGACCTACTCCTCGGGAATGAAGGCCCGTCTGGGATTCGCCATCAATGTCAATGCGGAGCCGGAGATTCTGATTGTGGACGAAGCACTCTCTGTGGGAGACGCCTCCTTCCGAAAGAAGTGTACTGCGAAAGTTCATGAACTGATGGACGACCAGAATATCACATTCCTGCTGGTGACCCACAGCACGGGGGTTGCAGCGGATTTCTGCGAGCGGGGACTGGTGCTGAAGAAGGGGCATGCCATCTACGACGCACCGATTGATGACGCCGTGGAATTCTACGAGGATATGCTGCAGAAGGAAGACGAAGAGAAGCGGAAGAAGAAGGCGCAGCAGAAGAAAGAGTACAGCGTGCTGGGCGGAGGAAAGAATGCGAAGTAAGAAATACAGCGATCTCTATCAGAAGACGGAGGGAAAAGCGCAGAAGCCTGCTGCGGAGCGCCCTGTCACAAATCGTCCGGCCGAACCGGCTCATAAGCCGGAGCCGAAGCCGAATCTGAATTCAAAGCCGGAAGTGAATTCGAAGCCGAATCCGGATTCAAAGCCGGAAGCGAAGCCTGCGGGACCGGTGCCGATTGCAGAGGCGAAACCGGTTTCCCCGGCGAAGAAGAAAAAGAAAAAATGGCCGAAGGTACTGGCCGTGGTGCTGATTCTTCTGATCGCCGGCGCCGGCGGTGCCTACGCCTATGCGCGCCATTTCATGAACAAGAAACTGAATCAGGTGCACCGGGTGAAGGTGGACAAGAACAAGCTCAGTATCGTGGACGTGAAAGGGTACGTCAATATTGCCCTTCTGGGTGTGGACAGCCGGGGAATGAACAAGAAAAACCTGAAGAATTCCAACACCGACTGTATCATCATCGTGAGCATGAACACGAAGACGAAGAAAGTGAATCTGATCTCCGTCTACCGGGATACGTATCTCCGGATTAACGGTACTTCCACTTATGAGAAGGTGAACAGCGCGTTCCCGACCACCGGCATTAACGGTTGTCTGAATACCTTGAACCAGGCTATGGATCTGGACATCGATTCCTATGTGCTGTTCAATTTCAAGATGGTCTCCGACCTGGTCAACCAGGTGGGCGGCATTACAGTGAACGTGCATCAGAATGAAATATACCAGCTGAACAAGTACACCCGGCAGACCGCCCGCAATGTGGGACAGAAGAAGTACAAGCTGGTGAAGAAAGCCGGCCGTCAGAAACTGGAAGGTGTTCAGGCCGTTTCCTACGGACGGATCCGGAAAGGGGTCGGCGACGACTTCAAGCGGACCAGCCGGATGCGTCTCGTGATCAAACTGGTGCTGGACAAGCTGAAACACAGCAGTTTCTCAGAGCTTTCCGACATCATGGATGTTTGCCTGAAACAGTGTCAGACGAATCTGTCCAACAACGACATGATCGGACTCGCCCAGAGGCTGTCCGGTCTGGAAATCCAGAAATCCGTGGGATGGCCGTATAATGTGACCACCGGATTCCTGGGGCAGGTGTCCTACGTGTTCCCGGTGAACCTGGAGGCGAACACGAAGCGCCTTCATCGGGAAATGTTCGGACAGAAGAATTATCAAGTGAGCACCCGGGTGAAGACCCAGTCGGACGCCATTGCTTCGGCGGTTGCCAGTGGCACCAGCATGTACAGTGTCAACACCAGCCGGTCAACGTATACACCGTACCGGGGAAGCACTTCCACATCCCGGAGCCAGACGTACACGCCCCGGCGTTCCTATTCCGGCGGAACCGGTTCCGCCGCCGGCAGTGCCGCTGGAACCGGCGGAGCTGCTTCGGCGGGCGCCGGAACCAGTTCCCAGGGCACTTCCGGAAATGCCGGCGCCGGTGCGGCGGGGGGTGCCTCGGCCGCGGGCCAGACTGCGGGAGAAAGTACTGGCGCTGCAGAAGGAGAATAATACAGAAACCAGAACTGATGCGCGGCAGATGAACAGAATCCGCGCATCGGGACTTTTTTGCGGGTAAGTCCCGCAGGAAACGGAGAAGAGCGACGATGAAGATTTTCGGAAGAAGGGACGGCACTGCCGCCGGAAACGGTGAGGAGGAATATACCTGGCGGGATGGCGTATACCTGACAACGGTAAACGACAGTCTGCAGGCGGATATTCTGGTATCGAAGCTGGATGCGGAAGGAATTCCGAGTGAGAAGAAATATGTGGGCTCTTCTCATTTTCTGGAGATCGCATTCGGCAAGAATGTGGTCGGAGACATTGAAATCTATGTGCCCCAGGAATGTCTGGAGGATGCGAAGAACATCATCGTGCCGGTGGATCTGGATGATTGTATGCGTGACGATGTGCCGGGAACAGAGGAGGATTAGAGAATAATGGAAGAGAAGAACAGGACGAATCACATAGAATCTTCCGGGACGGAACCGAAGACTGGCGGAAACAGAACCTCCCGTCTGGAGGCAGCTCAGGAGAAGCTGGAAGATGCGAAGCGGCGGATCGGTGCCTTCGTTCAGAAGAAAGGGGAGGACTGGGACGTGCTGGACAGCGTGGACCCGGAATTCGAAGGAAAGCCGGAGGCGACGGACTGGAAATCATTTACCATGGAATGGGAGAAATTCGATACAGCGCACCGGGATATGAACGGGGATGCGGGATCTGAGCCGGGACGCCGGGATACAGTTCGGGATGCCGGATCTGAGCCGGGACGCCGGGCGTCGGAAGAAGAGGAACCGACGATTGTGACCCGCATTCAGGCGAACCGCGCGCAGCGGGCCCGGGAGGCGGAAGAAGCCGAGAGAAGGAGACGGCGGGCGCTGGGACTGCCGGAGGAACCGGAAGTGGACGAAGAAGTTACGGCACCGAAGGCTGAACCGAAAACCGCACCGAAGCCGGAGACGAAAACCGCCCCGTGGACCGAGCAGAAGTCGGAACCGAAAACCGCCCCGAAGACCGAGCAGAAACCGGAACCGAAAACCGCCCCGAGGACCGAGCAGAAACCGGAACCGAAAACCGCCCAGGCATCGTCCCGGAAGAGCGCAGGAAATATTTTCTACGAGCATGTGGATCCGACCCGGAAGGCGGCTTATGCGGCGGCAGCCGAAAGGAAGAGCCGCCCGTCCGGCAGGGGCGGCGGAAACAGCGGAAACGGCGGAAGCGGCGGCAGAGTTTCCGGCTTCGTTCGCAGTCACCGAAGAGGTGTGCGGAACGGAATCATCTTCCTGGTCATTCTGCTTCTGATTTTCATCGCCGCAAGTGTGATTTCCCACCGGGCGAACGGCAATCAGATGACTTCATCCGGACAGCTGATTGCGAAGAGCGGCAATTCCATCGCCCAGAAGAGTCCGTATGTGGGGGAACTGCACATAGAAGGGGAGATCGCTTCGGGCACGCCTCAGTCTGCGGATTACACTACTTATGACCAGAACTGGCTGCTGGACATGATCGACCAGATGAAGAACGACCCGAACAACCGGGGGTTGATTCTGTATGTCAATTCGCCGGGCGGAAGCACCAACGCCACTGATGAGCTGTACCTGAAGGTGAAGGATTACAAGGAGGAAACCAAGCGGCCGGTGTACACGTACATGGCCGATGAAGGGGCTTCCGGCGCCTACTATATCGCTGCTGCCAGCGACCGGATCTATGTGAACCGGAACTGCTGGACCGGATCCATCGGCGTCAGACTGTCTACGATCTACGACGTGACCGGTCTGATGAAGAAACTGGGGGTGAAGGCGGAGACCATCCATGCCGGCAAGAACAAGAACATGGGCAGCGTCACAGAGAAACTGACCGGCCAGCAGCGGAAGATTCTGCAGGGGCTGGTGGATGATGCGTATGATCAGTTCGTTCAGATCGTGGCGGACGGCCGCAGCATGCCGGTCAGTGATGTCCGGAAACTGGCGGACGGCCGGGTTTATACCGCCAAACAGGCGAAGGCCAACGGTCTGGTGGACGGCATCGTTCTGAGCTACGATGATGCGGAGAAGCAGATGAAGAAGAACGGAGGTCTGGTGGGGGTCAGAACCATGGAGATCCTGCATCCGACGGTGAGTTACGGGATTCTAGATTACCTCACCGGAAAGGCGGAGGTCACGAAGGACGGAAAATCCCGGGTTTCCGGCGAAAATGAGAAGAGCAGCGAGGCGGCGCTTCTGGAGAAACTGCTGGAAGAGAACGGAAGTTACACACTTTCCTATCTGTCGGACATCCGGAAGTAAAGGACTGCCCGGAGAGCAGCAGAAGATAACCGAAAGATTTTGCGGGGTGTTAAGTAAATTTACTTGACACCCCGCATCTTTTCTTGTATAGTAACCGATGTGCGCTGAACGCACGTGCAGTCTTTTTTTGTCAGTCAGAAGGAAGGAGCAGCAGGATGGAAGACATCGTGAAGGAAAGTCTGCTGTTCGACTTCTACGGAAATCTTCTCACGGAGAAAATGCGGCGGGTGACAGAACTCTACAACGAGGATAATCTGTCCCTGGCGGAAATCGCCGAGCAGGAGGGCATCTCCCGGGCGGCGGTGCATGACAGGCTGCAGAAGGCACAGCTGAAACTGGAAGCCTATGAATCGAAGCTGGGTCTGGTGGCCCGTTTCATGGAGAACGGCAGGGCGGCGATGCGGATTGCGGCGCTGACGGAGGAGATCGGGCGGGAACGCACAGATGATCCGGATCTGAATGAGAAGCTCCGGGAGATCCGGGAACTGGTGGCGGTCATCAGCGGTTAGGTGGCCGGAGAAGAAGACGGAGCAGGAGAACGAAATGGCATTCGAAAGCTTATCCGAAAAACTGCAGAGTGTATTCGGCGGATTGAAGGGGAAGGGAATTCTCGAGGAGAAGGACATTGACCAGGCTCTTCGGGAAGTGAAACTGGCCCTTCTGGAGGCGGATGTAAACTTCAAGGTCGTGAAGGAATTCGTCGCAGACCTGAAGGAGAAGTGCATGGGGGAGGAAGTCACGAAATCCCTCACGCCGGAACAGCAGGTTATCAAGATCGTGAACCAGCAGCTCGTGGATCTCATGGGCGGTGCCGGTGCGAAGCTGACCTACTCACCCAGCGGTTTCACCACGATTATGATGGTGGGTCTGCAGGGTACCGGTAAGACCACATCCTGCGGCAAGCTGGCGAACTGGCTGAAGCAGAACGGGAAGAAGCCGTATCTGGCGGCCTGTGACGTGTACCGTCCGGCGGCGATCGACCAGCTGGAAGTGGTGGCGAAGGCCGTGAAGACACCGGTCTATATCGACCGGGAGAATCCGGATCCGGTGGACATTGCGGTGAAAGCCCGGGAAGAGGCGGAGCGGAAGGGATGCAATATCCTGATCATCGATACGGCCGGCCGGCTGCAGATCGATGACACGCTGATGCAGGAACTGGCGGATATGCGGAAGGCCGTGAAGCCGCACCAGATTTTGCTGGCGGTGGATGCTCTGACCGGTCAGGACGCGGTGAATGCAGCCAAGGGATTCAATGAGCGCCTTGGCATTGACGGCATCATCATGACGAAGATGGACGGCGACGCCCGGGGCGGCGCGGCCCTTTCGGCGAAGAAGGTGACCGGGAAACCGATCCTGTTCATGGGTACCGGAGAGAAATATGATGCACTGGAGCCGTTCCACCCGGACCGGATGGCCAGCAGAATCCTGGGCATGGGGGACATGCTGAGTCTCATCGAAGAGACGGAGCGATCCTATGACGAGAAGGAAGCTGAGGAACTGGCCCGGAAACTGAAGAAGAATCAGTTCACCCTGGACGACTTCCTGAAACAGATGCATCAGGTGAAGAAGATGGGCGGCATCGGGAAGATTATCGGAATGCTTCCGGGGGTGCAGGCCGGTCAGTTCAGCGACGAGGATGTGGAGAAGGGCGAGCAGGAATTCGTCAGGATGGAAGCCATCATTCATTCCATGACCAAGGCTGAACGGGAAGACCCGTCGATTCTGAACGCCAGCAGGCGGAAACGAATCGCAGCGGGCTCAGGACAGTCCGTGAGTCAGGTGAATAACCTGATCAAGAGATATAATGAAATGCGGAAAATGATCAAGCAGTTTACCAAGCCGGGGGCGATGAAGAAGAACCGCCTGCTGCGGGGACTGTTTTAATCGAAACGAATCACTCACAATTTATTCAGAACAGGTAACAGGAGGAAATAATCATGGTTAAGATCAGACTGAGAAGAATGGGTGCACACAAGAAGCCGTTTTACAGAATCATCGTGGCAGATTCCAGAACAGCCGGAAACGGCAGATTCATCGAGGAGCTGGGATACTTCAACCCGATGGTGGAGCCGAACGACATCAAGGTAGATGCAGAGAAAGCGAAGGAATGGCTGTCCAAGGGTGCGCAGCCGACAGAGAGAGTCAGATCCATCTTCAAGAAGACCGGCGTGATCGAATAAGCAGCCAAGGCGGTGACGTTGATGACAGAATTAGTTGAGACCATTGCGAAGGCTCTCGTGGACGATCCGGACAGCGTCCGGGTCACAGAAGGAAGAGACCGTCACGGAGAGGTGCTTCAGCTTCAGGTCGCAGGTAATGACATGGGCAAGGTCATCGGCAAAAAGGGCAGGATCGCGAAGGCCCTGAGGACGGTGGTCAAAGCCGCTGCGACGAAGCAGAAGAAGTCCGTATCTGTGGAGATCGTTTCTGAGGACGAGTTCGAGCAGTACGAAGGATCGGAAGAATAACGGTCATGAATAACGAATGGAGGGGTGCGGCGAGCTGCACCCTTTCTTTTTTCAAAGGCGGGGCGAAGGTCTGCCCCGCAGGGCGACGGCCCGGGAGTTTGAATATGAGAGAGCATCTGACAGGAAAGCGCTCCCCGGAGCATGGGGGGGACATGGTGGAGCTCGGGAAGGTTACGGCGGCGGTGGGCCTTAGAGGTGAGGTCCGGGTTTTCCGTTATTCCGGGACAAAGGGCACTTTCGAAAACCGTTCGACCATTCTGGTCGCCGGGAAATCCTATCCCCTGGAACATGTGCGTTATCAGAAGAATATGGCGGTCCTGAAGCTGGGCGGCGTGGATGACCGGACGGCGGCGGAGCATCTCCGGGGCGCCGTGGTGGAAATGCCGGCATCCGAACTGCCGGAACTTACCGACGGGTCCTTCTATATCCGGGATCTGCTGGGAATGACGGTTCTGAATGAGGAGGACGGGGAAGTGTTGGGCACACTGTCCAATGTACTGACAGACCGGGCCCAGGATATTTATGTGGTGAAGTTAGCCGGCGGAAGAGAGATCATGGTGCCGGCGGTGAAGGAGTTCATCCGCTCCATCGACGGTGAAAAGCGGGAAATCCGGGTGACGCTGATAGAGGGGATGATGGAATGAAGTTTCATGTGCTGACGTTGTTTCCGGAGATGTTTCCGCCGGTTCTGGGAGCCAGTATTCTGGGCCGGGCGGAGCGAAGCGGGATCCTCTCGTTTCACTATGTGAATATCCGGGATTACAGCGCGGATAAGCGCCGGCGGGTGGACGATACGCCCTTCGGCGGCGGAAAGGGCATGCTGATGCAGGCCCAGCCGGTTTTCGACGCCTTAAGGTCCGTGGATGCGGAATCGAAACGGATTTTGTATATGTCTCCCCGGGGTCGGAAACTGGACCCGGCGCTGGTGCGTTCACTGGCAGAGGAGGAGGAACTGGTGATTCTGTGCGGTCATTACGAGGGCATCGACCAGCGGATTCTGGATCACTGGCCCATCGAAGAGGTGTCCATCGGTGACTATGTGCTCACCGGCGGGGAAACGGCGGCCATGGTGCTGATCGATTCCGTGAGCCGTCTGCTGCCGGGGGTACTGTCCAAGGAAGGGGCTGCCGTGGAAGAATCCGTGTACTCCGGACTGCTGGAATACCCCCAGTACACCCAGCCCCGGGAATATGAGGGGATGGCAGTACCGGAAGTTCTGGTCAGCGGAAATCACCGGCTGATTCATCTGTGGAAGTTCGAAGAGTCTCTGAAGCTCACGAAACGGGAGCGTCCGGACCTGTTTGACGAATTTGTGAAGAATCACAGGGGATTGGATAAAGATGAACAGAAAGTCATGGAAAAAGTAATAGAGATGATGTAAAATTATTCGAGAGGTTTCCATGAAGAAAAAACGCAGAGAGCTGTTGTTTCTGTACGTTGCGGCGGTTGCCGTGCTGATCGTGCTGATTTACGGTCTGCCGCAGGTGACGGGAGCGCTGACTTCCACATATACAGTTAAATATGGAAGGCTCCGCATTTACGACAGTGCGGACGGATATATCGTCCGGACGGAGGAAGTGTACCGGGCCGGGTCCGGCGGCACCGAAAACCGGTATATCCGGGACGGGAAACTGATCCGGAAGGGGACGAAGATTTTGGAGATGACCGGCAGCGGGAGCAGTTCGGAGGACCGGGACAGCGCCTACGAGGATCTCCTGGACCGGCTGAACGGGAAGGCGAAGGAGACCGATTCCTACCGCACCGATACGGAAGGAGTGGTCAGCTATACCGCCGACGGTTACGAGTATGTGCTGACGCCGGAGAACATGACGAAGAAGAGCCGTTCCTTCTACGAGGGACTTTCGAATGACGATGTTACGAAACTTTCCCCGAAAGATGTGAAGAAGGGAGACCCGGTTTTCAAATTGTGCAGCCGGGGGGAATGGTATGTAGTCTGCTTCGTGCCAGAGGATCACCGGGACCGGTATCAGACCGGGAAGGCGATCAAGCTGAATCTGGACGGGGAGGATGTGGTGCGCGGTACAGTGTACAGCATCCGGAGCAGCGGCTCCTATGCCCGTCTGATTGTGCGGACGAATTACTACTATCCGGACTTCGCTTCGAAACGGAAAGTGCAGGTGAATGCCGTCACGTCGGATTCTGCGGGACTCCTGGTGGAGAACCGGAGTATTGCGAAGAAGAACGGCCATACCGGTGTGTATGTGAAGCAGAAGACCGGGAGTTTCAAGTTCGTCCGGGTGAATGTCATCGCAACGGACGGCACCACGTCGGTGGTTTCCAATTCGGCGTTTTCGGACGAGAAGGGGAACTATGTGCCGACGATCGGAACATATGATGAGATCAGGAGACGGGCGTGAGCCGGTCTGCTGTGAACATAGATCAGTTACAGGGAGTGTGAAGTTTCAGTATGTCAATAGAATCGAATATCGAAGAGGTCAGAGCCCGGATCCGGGCCGCCTGTGAACGGTGCGGCAGGGATCCGGAGGATGTTACGCTGATTGCCGTAACCAAGCTGCATGAAGCGGAGGAGATGAACGAGGCGATTGACTGCGGCATTACGGATATTGCCGAAAACAAGGTGCAGGAGGTTCTGCGGAAGTATGATGACGTGAAGCCGGCAACCTGGCACCTGATCGGACATCTGCAGACGAACAAGGTGCGTCAGATTATCACGAAGGTTGCGCTGATTCATTCGGTGGACAGTCTTCATCTGGCCAGGGAAATCGATAAGCGGGCCGCACAGAATGATCTGGTGATGGATATTCTGATCCAGGTGAATACCGCCCATGAAGACAGTAAGTTCGGCGTGGATCCGCAGGAGGTGGACGGACTGATTGAAGAAATCGCAGAAACCTGTCCCCATGTCCGGGTCAGGGGGCTGATGTGCATCGCGCCTTTTGAAGCGGAACCGGAAGAAACGAGACCGTTCTTCCGGGCGGCGAAAGAGATTTTCGACCGCTGGCAGGCGAAGGGGCCGTCCGACCGCATTGATTTCAGATGGCTCAGTATGGGCATGACGAATGACTTCGAAGTAGCAATAGAAGAGGGCTCCAACATGGTTCGCGTGGGAACGGCCATCTTCGGAAGCCGGGATTACCGGCGTGAGGAATTATAGCACAGAAGAGAATATCACCGAGATTCCAGCGTGTGATACCGGGAGGAAATGTATGAGCATTGGAGAATCCATGAAGAAGCTGATCGGGATCGAAGATTACGATGACGATGAAATAACGGAAGATGAAGTGAACGCTGCGAAAACGAAGCTCCAGAAGGAAGAACGGCGGGCGGAAAGTCCGGCTCCGGCACCGGAGAAGAAACGTCCTCTGGGCGGCATGCCTTCTTCGAAGCCCCAGGAGAGACGGTTCGGCGCCACGAACAGCAGTTCCTTCAAGCTTCTGCTGATTGAGCCGAAGACGTTTGAAGAGTGCCCGAAACTGGTGGACAGCCTGAAGAGCAGAAGGCCGGTCATCATCAACCTGGAACGTCTGGAGACGGAAGTGGCCCGGAAGATTTTCGATTTCCTCAGCGGTGCGACTTACGCCCTGAACGGCAATGTCCAGAAGGTTGCGAATAACATCTTTATCTTTGCGCCGGAGAATGTGGACATTGCAGGCGGTCAGCAGCCGGAAAAGGCAAACTTCGAGTTCGCCAGAGAAGAAGTTCCGGCAAAGAACGGAAACGACAACCCTTGGAGGTAATATTTTTTGGCAAGTATACTAACATTGGCAGTAGCGTGGATTGCGCGGATTCTGGTCTATCTGCTCTTCATCAGAGCGATTCTGTCATGGGTCAACGTGCCGTATTACAGCACGGTCGGTAAGGCGAAGGATCTGATTGCACAGCTTACGGAACCGATCATCAATCCCTTCCGGCAGCTGATGAGCCGTCTGGGAATCAACACGGGCATGTTCGATTTCAGCCTGCTGGTGGCCATGATCGCAATCGAGTTCATCCGGAGCGTCTTGATCCGTCTGATCTGGCTCCTGCCGTTGTAGCGAATGTTGAGATGAGGGAAAGGATCGGTCAGTACTATGGTTACACCGAATGATATTCAGAACAAGGTCTTCTCCAATGCGATGCGCGGCTATAATAAGCGGGAAGTGGATGAGTTTCTGGATGAAATCACGATCGACTTCCAGAAACAGCTGGATGAGAATGCGAAGATGGCTGCGGAGATCAAGCAGCTGAATGCGCAGATTGAGGAGTCGAAGAAGACCCAGCAGTCTGTGGCCAATACACTGGAACAGGCGAAGCGTCTGATGAGCGACATCTCCGAAAGTGCGGAGAAGCGGGCGGAGGTCATTATCAAGAACGCCCGGCTGGACGCACAGACGATCACCCGGAATGCGAAGGATTCGGTAGAGAGCTTCACCCGGGAAGCGGAAATGCTGCAGCGGAAGATCAGCACATTTAAGGCGGATTTCCGGGACTTCATGCAGAAGGAACAGCAGAAGGTGGAAGACAATGTGGATGATCTCTTCAGTGATCTGGAGGGCGAGCTGAATCACAGCGGCGTTGTCAGCGGACAGAGCAACTCTCTGGATTCTCTTGAGCGGGAGCTGAAAGATCTGCCGGATGCCGAGGACATCCTGGCGAAGGCGGAGCAGAAGGCTCTGGAATCGGAGAATCCGAAAAAGGATATGGACCGGACGAAGGTGATGAACCGTGTCCGGGAACCGGAGGAGATTCCGGAAGACCTGTCCCGCACGATTGTTATGGACAGAAGCACTCTGAGCCATACGGATTTCGATTTCCGGGGCGAGGAACCGGCCGGCCGGCGTGAAGAGCCGGCATCCGAAGAGGAAGATTTCCTGAAGAAGATCGATGAAGAGGTGGGAACCTATCGTCCTTCTCAGACCGAAACGCCGCGGAAGGAACCGGCGTTCGACGACAAGGCGAAGACTATCGTTGTGGATGAGAAAGAGATCCTTTCCAGATTGAAATAAGAACGACGACGAAAAGCGGAACGGTGCGGGGCCCTTGGACCCCGCACTTTCGTCGAAAAGAAAGGATAATCATGGTTTATCTGATTATTGCAATTCTCGTGGTCATGGCAGACCAGGCAGTGAAAATTCTGGTCCGCTCCACCATGGTTCAGGGGGACTCCGTTTCCGTGATCGGGGATTTCTTCCGGATTACCTATATCAATAACCGGGGGGCGGCGCTGGGCATGTTCGCATCTAACAACAAGATGCTGCTGGCGGTGCCGGTGGTGATCATCATCAGCATCATGCTGTTCGTATTTCTGCACAGGTACACGCACCCGATGGTGAAGTACGCCCTGACCCTGGTGGCGGCGGGGGGCTTCGGCAATCTGATTGACCGGACGCTCTTCGGCCAGGTGACGGACATGTTTTCATTCCGGATCTTCCCGCCGATCTTCAACGTGGCGGACATCGCAGTGACGGTAGGCTGTATTCTGATCCTGATCTATGCACTGTTCGGCGAACGGATGGATCACAGAGCCGCCGGTGCGGGGAAGGGCAGACCGAAGCATGGAAGATAATGCAAGGGCGGACAGAATGATTTCTTTCCGTGTGGACGGGGAAAACGCCGGAAAGAGACTGGATGTCATCATTCCGAAGCAGGCAGAGGGAGTCAGCCGGTCCATGGCCCAGAACCTTCTGGGGGACGGGCGGGTCAGGGTCAACGGTCAGGTGGAGTGGAAGAAAAACCGGAAGGCGGAGCCGGATGACCTGGTGGAACTTTCGGTCCCGGCCTATGAAGAAGCGGCAGTTCTGCCGGAGGACATCCCGCTGGACATCTATTACGAAGATGAGGATGTCATCGTGGTGAACAAGCCTCGTGGGATGGTGGTTCATCCGGGGGCCGGGAATATGACCGGTACGCTGGTGAATGCACTTCTGTTTCACTGCGGAGACCGGCTGTCGGATCTCAACGGTCCGGTCCGGCCGGGCATCGTGCACCGGATTGATAAGGACACCAGCGGACTCCTGATGGCTGCGAAGACGAATGAGGCCCACGCATCTCTGGCCCGGCAGCTGGCGGAACACTCCACCACCCGAAGATATCTGGCCCTGGTTAGGGACAACATCCGGGAGGAGGAAGGAACCGTGGACCAGCCGCTGGGAAGAGATCCGAAGAACCGGCTCAGAAGAGCGGTGAACGGAGAGAACCCGAAGCGTGCCGTGACCCATTTCCGTGTTCTGGAGCGGTATGGTCCGGTCACCCTGGTGGAATGCCGTCTGGAGACGGGCAGAACCCATCAGATCCGGGTGCACATGGCGTATATCGGGCATCCGCTGCTGGGGGACCCCCTCTACGGGCCCCGGAAGACCCGAAGCGGGGCGGAGGGACAGTTCCTTCACGCCGCAGTGCTGGGGTTCCGGCACCCGGTGACGGGACAGTATCTGGAATTCCGGGCAGATCCCCCGGAACTGTTCCTTCATGAACTGGACCTTCTCCGGATGAAATACGGCGTCCGATAGGCGGGTCCCTGGGAGGGGAAATCCCCGGATTTTCCCGGTCAGATCTCCGGAGAAGGCCCGTCATGAGATGCGGTGACCGGTTCATGTGTCTGATGATCTGTGTAGGCCGACTGCACGCTGTGCACTTCTGAACAAAAAAGGGATGATGCGTCGGGCAGGGCACAGAGCGGCGTGCGCAGTATGTCCGCCCGGCACCGGGCGCACACGGCACCCCGATGAAAGGGAGTACAGTTTTCACTGCTCCCGCAGAAAGTACATCTTCGCTTCATGAACAGACCTCCTTCGGAAAGGATTACAGCACCGGGGCGGGATGCCCCGGCTGTATGGATGAGCATAAAACACAGGTGGGCAGAACGCAAGCGGTGAAGCGGACTGACTGCAATAATCCGCAGATTACAGCCGGATTTCCGTGGTTTTTCGCAGAGTGCGTCTGCCGGGCAGAAGGGAAAGAGGATTGAGTATGAACGAAACAACATCACGCCGGGATGAACAGAAACCCGGACCCGGGACGTACCCGGATGCCGTTCTGAAGGCAACAGAGGGACTGGTGGAGACTATTTCCAAGCATCCGGAAGACGCCCTGCTGGAACTGGAGAATTTCGACCTGCTGATGATGCGGTACGATTCGGCGATCCGGGAAGTCCGGACGAAACTGGAGATTCTGAATGACGAGCTGTCCCTGACCAGGGATTACAGCCCGATTTCATCCATTATTTCCCGCCGCAAGAAACCGATGAGCATCTATCAGAAACTGCTGAAGCAGGAGAATGAGATCAGTCTGGCTTCCATCGAAGAGAATCTGAACGATGTGGCCGGCGTCCGGGTCATCTGTCCGTTCATCGATGACATCTATAAGGTGGCGAAAATGCTGGTTCAGCAGGATGACATCACGCTGATCCGGGTGAAGGATTATATCCGGAATCCGAAGTCCAACGGATACCGCAGCTATCATATGATCGTTCAGGTTCCGGTATTCTTCTCCAGTGAGAAGAAGCCGATGCGGGTGGAAGTGCAGATCCGCACCGTCGCTATGGATTTCTGGGCCAGCCTGGAACACAAGATGAAGTACAAGAAAGGTCTCTCGGAAGAAGTGATTCAGGCCATCACCGATGATCTGGCGGAATGTGCCGCCACCATCTCCGGCACCGACATGCGCATGATGGGCATCCGGGACCGGATCAACGAACTGGAGAAATACAACGAAATCACGAAGAAGCAGCAGGCTTACAACGAACGGCCGGACAACGTTCAGACCCTGCAGGCTTTCAACTGATCCGGAAATGACTGAAACAATATAAAAAAGCAGGCACAACTGCCGGCGGACCGTTTTCCTGCGCAGCCCCCAGGGGAGCTGCGCAGAAAATCCGGAACGATGCGGTGCGTTGTGCCTGTTTTTTTCGTGTTCTGCCGGGAGGTTCTGATCAGGACGTTTTCTAAGGACGGGGCATCTCCGGCAGTTCTTTCGGATTCACATACACCGTCCGGTTATCTGTGAAAATCACCATCCCCGGCTTGGCCCCGTTCGGCTTCTTCACGTGCTTCACCTGCACATAGTCCACCGGCACATTCTCGGAAGTCCGGGCCTTGGAATGGTAGGCAGCCAGTGCCGCCGCTTCGAAAATGGCAGTTTCCGTGATCTCCCGTCCCTGGGTCTGGACAATGACATGGGAACCGGGGATATCCTTCGTGTGGAACCAGTAGTCTGTTCTGGATGCCGTGTGCAGGGTCAGCTGGTCGTTCTCCCGGTTATTCCGGCCCACCAGTACCGGGAAGCCGTCGGAGGTGGTGTAATGCAGCGGGTCCGCCCGGAATTTTTTCTTCTTCGGGCGGTGGGACTGCTTCCGTGCCCGGACGAAACCGGTGTCCTCCAGCTCCGTCCGGAGATCCTCGATGTCCGTGATCTCATTGGTGTTGTTCAGGTAGGTGAGCACCGATTCCAGATAATCGATGTTTTCCTGATTCTCCGTGAGCTGGGCCTTCTTCTCGTGAATGGCCGTCTTCGCCTTGCCGTAGCGCTTGAAGTAGGACTGGGCGTTCTTGTTCGGCGTCCAGCGGGGATCCAGCGGAATGGTGACTTCCTCCCCGTTATAATAATTCGTCACGGTGATTTCCTTCATGCCGGAATGCATCAGGTGCATGTTGGCTGTCAATAGTTCTCCGAACAGACGGAGATCCTCCGAATTCTCCGCCCGCAGAAGATCCTCCTCCAGACGCTGCTTCTTCAGATACAGCTTGTCCAGCCTGGTGCTCACGGACCGCACCAGGTCGTGGGACTTCTGCCGGGCCCGGTTGGAGCTGCGCTTATGTTCGAAATAGTATCCTGCCGCCTCCGACAGAGTAGGGAAATCCAGGCGGCGGCAGCTTTCCTCATATTCCCGGAGCGGCTGGAAATAGAACTCCTTCGGCGTATCTTCGTCGTCCACATACACCACCGGCGCGAGGTCGCCGCTGTCTGCGGCAGTCACCGCTTCCTGCAGTCTCTCGAAGCGGTCCCCGGCGGACACCAGTTCCCGGGCAAAACCCGGGGAAATCCCGCCGATCCGGGACAGAACCGCCTTCCAGGTTTCCCCGGAATCCCGGGCTTCCTCCGGGGTGACCTGCCGGAACGGAATCTTGTTCTGGGCCGGCGGATAGGTATAGATCTTTCCCGGAAGTATCTGCCGGGCCCGGTCCATATCAATGGAGATCCGTTTCATGCTGTCCACGACTTTTCCCGTGGCGAGATCCGTCAGAATGATGTTGCTGTACTTCCCCATGATCTCAAAAATCAATTTCTTCGAGACCGTGAATCCCAGTTCATTCAGCGTTTCCAGGGTGATCTCGATGATCCGCTCCGAGTCCTTCTGCTCCACCGCCACAATGCGGCCCCCCTGGAGGTGCTTCCGGAGCAGCATGCAGAATGGCAGGGGCTGGGGCGGGTTCACCGGGTTCTGGTCAATGATCCGGATGCAGGCGGCGGCGCTGTCCACCGTGGCGTAGACCCGGACATTTCCTTTCTGTGTGTATATGTTCAGCACCAGCTCGTCTGATTCCGGCTGGTAGACCTTGCTGATGCGGCCGTACAGGATGCGGTCCCGGAGTTCCCGGGCGGCCGCGGCCGTTACGATTCCGTCGAAAGCCATAATAATACCCCTTTTCTTTCATGATCGACAAAAAATAACGGGGCGCACGGCCGACCGCCGGTGCCGTCGCTTTTTGTCAGATAGATAATTATACCATGGGAACGGGGGCAGTCAATTGTAAAGGGCCGTTTCATGTGTTAGAATAGTGAGTGAATTCCGGGTATTGGCCCGGTGTCCTTGGAAATGCCGGGCGGAGCCGGAACTCCGCCGGAGATAGAAGAATGGGAGTAGCAGAATGATCAGAAGTATGACCGGATTCGGCCGGGGCGAATACAGTGACGGAAAGCGGAATGTGATCATCGAGGTGAAATCGGTGAACCACCGGTACTGCGACATTAACGTGAAGATGCCGCGCCGGTATCTTTTTGCGGAAGAGGCCATGAAGAAGGCGCTGAAGAAGTATGTCCGCCGGGGGAAGGTGGACTGTTCCGTGACGGTGGAGAATCTGACGGAAAGTGACGTGAAGATCCGGCTGAACCGGCCGGCGGCGGCCCAGTATATCGAGAATCTTACTGCGCTGAAGGATGAATTCGGTGTGTCCGGAGAGGTCACGCTGGACCTTCTGGCAGGCTTCCCGGATGTAATGCAGCAGGTGCCGGAGGTGGAGGATGAAGAGGCTATCACCCGGGCTATGGTGAATGCGGCGGACGAGGCCGGACGGCATCTGGAGGAGATGCGGGGCGTGGAAGGCGGGAAGCTGGCGAAGGATCTTCTGGCCAGGGGAGAACTGGTGAAGGATCTGGTGGCCCGGATCGAGAAGCGCTCCGACAGTGTGCCGAAGGAATACCGGGAGCGGCTCACGGAACGAATCCGGGATCTCATGGAAAACAGCGAAATCGAGGTGCCGGAGGACCGGGTGGCGGTGGAAGTCGCCTTCTTTGCGGATAAGTGTAATATCACAGAGGAGCTGACCCGGCTGAAGAGTCATATGGATCAGATGAAGGCGATCATCGAAAGCGGGACGGAAGCGGAAGGGAAGAAACTGGATTTCCTGGTGCAGGAGATGAACCGGGAGGCCAACACCATCGGTTCCAAGGCGAATGATCTGACGATCACGGAGCTGATGCTCCGGGTGAAGGCGGAAGTGGAGAAAATCCGGGAACAGGTGCAGAATATTGAATAGTTGCCTGTCACATTTCGTTGGTGTATAATGTTGACTGCATTTGGTCCGGAGACGGGAAGATGCAGCAGAGAAAGAGTGTATTTGATACGGGAGCAGGCAGACATGCAGAAGCAGAATGGAAAATTATTCGTGATCTCCGGGCCTTCCGGCGCAGGAAAGGGCACGATTGTGAACGCCGTGATGGATCAGGCAGATCCGTCGGGGACGGCACTTTCCATTTCCATGACGACCAGAGAGCCGAGACCGGGTGAAGAGGACGGTGTGAATTATTTCTTTGTCACGAAGGAAGAGTTCCGCCGGCAGATCGAAGCGGGAGGCTTCCTGGAATATGCCGAAGTGTATGATCACTACTACGGCACGCCGAAGTCGAAGGTCATGGAGAAGCTGAACCAGGGAAAGGATGTGATTCTGGAAATCGATATCCAGGGAGCCCTGAATGTGAAGAAGGCTTTTCCGGAAGGGGTGCTGATTTTCATTCTGCCGCCGTCCATGGAGGTGCTCAGAAGCCGTCTGACGGGCCGGGGCACCGATGCACCGGAAGTCATCGAAAGGCGGCTTTCGAAGACCCGGGGAGAGCTCACGTTCATTGACCGCTATGACTACGGCGTGGTGAATGATGACCTGGAAGAGGCCGTGGAAACGGTTCGGGCGATCATGCGGGCGGAACATGCCCGAGTGGATGAGAATCTCCACACACTGATCCGGGAGAAGTACGGGGAAGCATAGAGAGCTTCCGGGGCCGTAGTGCGTTTACCGACGAATTGATATAGAAAGGGACGATTTCATGTTATATCCATCCATTAACGAACTGAGAAAGAAAGTCGACAGCCGGTACACCCTGTGCATTCTGGCAGCGAAGCGCTCCAGAGATCTGATCGACGGGAAACCGCTTCTGACATCCCATATTCCTTCCCCGCGGCCGGTCTCTATGGCGGCTCAGGAACTCAGCGAAGATCTGATTTCCTATAAGTCGGCGGAGCAGGTTTATGCGGAGCGGGCGGAAGCCGAGAAGGCGAAGGCGGAAGCAGCAGAACCGGAAGCGGATGCGGCGGAAGTGATCGAAGAAGCGGCGGAAGAAGACACAGAAACAGAGGAGTAATCCGAAGAAATCCGATCGATTGTGAAAATCGGCGAAACAGCGGAATGCAGGTGCGGGCCGGAAACGGCCCCGTCCGGTATTTCGTTTTTTTTCGGCGAATCCCTGCCGGTGTGGAATTGCAGGCAGAGATATCGCAATATTCAAAAGTTGTTGTTTTTTTTGGGTGCTCTCGCAAATTGAGAGATGCAGAGAGACTTGCGGGAGATTAGTTACAGGAGGAAAAATCATGAGTGAAGTGAGCATGCAGGCACCGCAGGAAGTGTTCCGGTATTTCCAGGAGATCAGTGATATTCCGAGGTGCGCCCGTCACACGAAGGAAATCAGCGATTACATTGTGAATTTCGCGAAGGAACACGGTCTTACGTACGATCAGGATGATCTCAACAATGTCATCATCTATGCCGATGGCACGGAAGGCTATGAGGATGCGGATGCGGTCATGCTGCAGGGTCATATCGACATGGTTGCGGCGAAGACGGAGGATTCGGATCATGATTTCACGAAGGATCCGCTGGAGCTCTATGTGGACGGAGATCTGATCCGGGCGAAGAATACTACCCTGGGCGCGGACGACGGCATCGCAGTGGCCATGATGCTGGCGGTGCTGGACGGAAAGGATATTCCGCATCCGCCGCTGGAATGTGTGTTCACCGTGGATGAGGAGATCGGCATGCTGGGTGCGGAAGGACTGGACGGATCCAAGCTGAAGACGAAGAAGATCCTGAATCTGGATTCGGAAGAGGAAGGCATTCTGACCGTAGGCTGTGCCGGCGCAGTGGATCTCTATGCGCATATTCCGACGGCCCGGGAAACGGTCAGCGGAACCGGCTATCATTATGAAGTGAAGGGACTTCTGGGCGGTCATTCCGGCAGTGATATCCATATGGAGCGGGCCCATGCGGCGAATCTGACCGCACGGGTTCTGATGGAAGCCGGCCGGAAAGCGGCGTTCCGGATTGTCACCCTGTCCGGCGGTGAAGTGACCAATGCGATTATGAACAAGGTTGTGGGTGAACTGGTTGTGAAGAAGGGAGAAGAGCAGGCGTTCGAACAGGCGGTGGCGGAGATCACGGAGACGGTACGTGCGGAATACCGTACCGCTGATCCGGATATGGTCTTCCTGACGGAGAAGAAGGGAGAGGTGACGGAAGAAGCGCTGACAGAGGAAAGTCAGAAAACGGTTCTGTCCTACCTCAACATTCTGCCGCTGGGGGTACAGCAGACCAGCCTGGATCTGGGCGGTATGCCGGAGACCTCCGTGTCCATGGGAATCCTCCGTCTGGAAGGGAAAGAGTTCTATTCCGGTTCCATGGCCCGTTCCATGGTGAATTCCAGGAGAGATCACCTGGCCGATCAGATCCAGCTGATGACAGAGCTGGTTGGCGGCACACTGGAGCGGAAGGGTGAATACGGCGCCTGGGAGTTCAATCCGAATTCCAGACTGCTGGACATCTGCACCGAGGTTTACGAAAAGCAGTACGGTGAGAAGCCGGTATCCGGCGCCGTCCATGCAGGCGTGGAATGCGGCAAATGGGCGGAGAAACTGGGAGAGATTGATGCAGTTTCCCTGGGGCCGGACATGCGGAACGTACACACGTTTAACGAATACCTTTCCATTTCTTCCACTGCCCGCACATGGGAGTATCTGAAGAACGTTCTGAAGGCCTGCAGATAAGTCCCGTCGGAAGGGACCGGCCCGGGCGGGAAAACGGCGAAGGGCGCCGGAAAGCGCCCGGAAGCATGGGAAATCAACGAACGCTTTCTGTTGCAATCTTCAGATCCCAGCGACTACAATGGAGTAGGACAGGAAACCGGAGGTGAGAAGATTGACGGCAGCAGAACGGACAGAAAGAAGCAGGTCGGGGGCGGGAACCGGCGGATTATCCGGCGGCCTCCCCGGATTCGTTCCGGCGGAAGAAGAGCGGTATCTGCCGGTGATCACCCGCAGGTTCAGCGGACTGATCGCTCTGCCGGACATCATTATGATCCGGCGGGACGGACACTGTTTCCGGATTATCCTGGAGAACCGGGAGTACAGAATGTACTGCCGCAGGGAAGAACTGGAACGGTATCTGGATGACCGGTTCTGTCTGATGGTGGCAGGATGGTACATCAATTTCGGCCAGGTGAGTCATATGGAACAGGGGACAGTCTGGTTCCGGGACGGTTCCCTGGCCGTACCGGGCCGGGATGCATATATCCGCACCCGGCAGCGGTTCAACATCTATATCCGGGAATATACAGGGGTCCCCCAGCGGACCGGACAGTTCCTCAGCGGACCCGGTTCCGCTGTCCTTTCGGACAGGGGACTTTCCCGTTCCTGAAATCATCCCGGGAAGTACAGAAAACACTTGCGTTTCGCAGGTGTTTTCTGTATAATAACTCTGTTCGTTTGCATGGGGCAGACGAAGCATGATCTAAACAGCACATCCGGCTGTTTCGCAGTAGGTGCCGTCGGAGGACGGTTTGATGCGGACAGGGGCCGGGTGGAAGTGAAAACCAGGAGGAATCAATTATGGCAGTAGTATCCATGAAGCAGTTGCTGGAAGCCGGTGTACATTTCGGTCACCAGACGAGAAGATGGAACCCGAAGATGGCGAAGTACATCTTCACAGAGAGAAACGGAATCTATATCATCGACCTGCAGAAGACAGTGAAGATGATTGATGAGGCATACAACTTCCTGAGAGAGACAGCGGAAGCCGGAAAGCCGATTCTGTTCGTAGGAACGAAGAAGCAGGCTCAGCATGCGATCGAAGACGAAGCGAAGAGATGCGGTGAGTATTACGTGAGCCAGAGATGGCTGGGCGGTATGCTGACGAATCATAAGACGATTGCAACGAGAATCGCCCGTCTGAAGGAAATCGAAGAAATGAAGGAAAACGGTACCTTCGACAAGCTCTCCAAGAAGGAAGTAACGAAGCTCGTGGAAGAGCATGATAAGCTGGAGAAGAACCTGGGCGGCATCAGAGACATGAAGGGCATGCCGGGTGCAATGTTCATCGTTGACCCGAAGAAGGAGAAGATTGCTGTTCATGAAGCGCGTATTCTGGGCATTCCAATTGTGGGAATGGTAGATACGAACTGTGATCCGGATGACGTGGATTACGCAATTCCGGCCAACGATGATGCGATCAGAGCCGTGAAGCTGATTGCTTCCAAGATGGCAGACGCTGTGATCGAAGGAAACCAGGGCGAGAGCTTCGACGAGGCAGATGCGAATGCGGCTGCGGCTGACACAGAAGCGCCGAAGAGCATCGAAGAAATTGCTGCAGACGAGCAGTAATTCTGAAATCCGGAAATATATTCTTTTTTCATAACACAGGAGGGAATAGAATGGCTATTTCAGCGAAACAGGTTAAGGAACTGAGAGACAAGACCGGTGCAGGCATGATGGACTGCAAGAAGGCTCTGCAGGAGGCTGACGGCGACATCGATAAGGCGATGGACGTTCTCCGGGAGAAGGGTCTCTCCAAGGCTACGAAGAAGGCAGACAGAATTGCGGCAGAAGGTCTGGTCAGAGTTGCATTCAACGACGATCACTCTGTTGCAGCGGCAGTGGAAGTCAACTCCGAGACAGACTTCGTTGCGAAGAACCCGGAATTCGTTGAATTCGTAGAGAAGCTGGCTGAGCTGGCTCTGACATGCGAAGATCCGTCCATGGATGCGTTCATGGCGCTGCCGTATGAAAACGGCGAAACCGTCAGCGAGACTCTGGTTCAGAAGATCGCGAAGATCGGTGAGAAGCTGAGCATCAGAAGATTCGTGAGATGCGCTGCACCGGGAACTGTGTACACCGGTTACCTGCACAACCACGGACAGATCGGTGTTCTGGTCGGCATGAAAACTGAGGCTTCCGCAGCAGAGATCGAGACTGTCGGTAAGGACGTGGCGATGCAGGTTGCTTCCATGAGCCCGAGATATGTGACAGAGGATGAGGCTGATCCGGAATGGCTGGCGAACGAGAAGGAAATCGCTATCCAGCAGCTCCTGAACGAGGGTAAGCCGGAGAACCTGATTGAGAGAATCATCCCGGGCAAGATGAAGGCAGTCCTGAAGGATGTCTGCCTGGTTGACCAGAAGTTCGTGAAGAACAGTGACCAGACTGTGGCGGAGTATGTCGCTGAGGCTGCGAAGGGCCTGGGCAAGGAAATCCAGCTGACAGAGATGGTTCGTTACGAAGTCGGTGAAGGCATCGAGAAGAGACAGGATGACTTCGCGGCGGAAGTTGCGGCTCAGCAGGCGGCAGCGGCAGAGAAGTAATTCTCAGCCGAAGCGATAATTGAACTGACCGGTTCCCCGGATCCGCCCAGGCGGATCCGGGGATTTTCGTCTCTGCCGGAAAAGAAAATAACCCTGGGGCATATGGCATGACATGAAATAGTAAAGAAAGTATCCATAAGCTCCAGGGCTATTCTGTATGATTTTCGGCTTTGGTTCGCCTCGAAAGGAATCTGACGGAGCGAA
Source organism: Eubacterium pyruvativorans (assembly GCF_900102225.1). GTDB lineage: Bacteria > Bacillota > Clostridia > Peptostreptococcales > Anaerovoracaceae > Aminicella > Aminicella pyruvativorans. The sequence continues at coordinate 42,083 of NZ_FNBF01000003.1, read as the reverse complement.
ATCAACACCGTGGTCCAGTATACACTTTGATTATTATTCTGTCAAAGATACGTTGATCGTTTACACATTTTCTTAACATATAATTTTCCGCAGTCGAAAAGCGTCCGGATCCGCAGCTATATGATCCACGGGAAAGGAAAGGGCGACTTATGAAGAAAAAACACCGGATCGGCATCGCCATACTGATTCTGATCGCCGTGCTGACCGCTGGTGCGGCGGGTTACCTGCAGTGTTACTATCATGCCGGTGCTGCGGCGAAACGTGCCATGAAGAGCGGTGAAGAAGTGACCGTCACTCGGACGAAAGGGGGATGGCTCTTCGACGGCCCGGGGAAGGAAAATGCCGTTGTGTTTTATCCCGGTGCCAAGGTGGAGGCCGCATCCTACGCTCCCTTACTTCAGCGCATTGCAAAGGGCGGAACCGACTGCTTCCTGGCCGATGTGCCTCTGCGCCTTGCATTCTTCGACCGGAATGCGGCGGACCGGTTCCGGAGAACCCGCAGCTATCAGAACTGGTATCTGATGGGCCATTCCCTGGGCGGGGTGGTGGCAGCAGGATACACTGCATCCCATGAACGGGAGGTGAAGGGCCTGATTCTGCTGGCATCCTATCCGACGAAGCCGATCCGCTGCCCGCTGCTCACGATCCGGGGAAACCGGGACGGCGTGCTGCGGATGTCGGCGTACCAGAAGGCCGGGAAATACCGTCCCCAGAGGACAAAAGAAATCGTGATTCCGGGCGGAAACCACGGGGAATATGGGGATTACGGTCATCAGAAGGGGGACGGCACTGCCGGGATTTCTTCCCGGAAGCAGCAGGAGATAACAGCAGAAGCCGTTCTGGCGTTTACGAAATAAGATGGAGAGGACAGGGCACGAGAGCGGTCCGGACCGGAAGATATTTTTCCGGTTCGGACCGTTTTCTGGTCTTTCGATTCCGGGATATGCTATGATGAGTGGTAGAAAAGCCGGATATGTTCCGATAATGGGAGAGGAGTGAAGATCGATGAGAATAGCGCAGCTGCAGCTCAGTGTACAGGAAGAAACGGAAAAGAACCTGGACGGGCTGGAGAGGATGATGGAGCAGGCTGCTTCCGAGAAGCCGGACCTGGTGACGGCGGGGGAGATGTTCACCTGTCCCTATGTGACGGAGAAATTTCCGGCCTATGCGGAGCCGGAAGGCGGCAGGACATGGCAGCGCCTCAGCGCCCTGGCCGCCGCCCATCATGTGTATCTGGCGGCGGGCAGTGTCCCGGAGCGGGATGAAGCCGGCCGGATCTATAACACCGCCTATGTTTTCGATCGGGAGGGCCGGCAGATTGCGAAGCACAGGAAGGTCCACCTGTTTGACATCTACCTGGAAAACGGGGACGGATACCGGGAATCCGCCACTCTGACTCCCGGGGATCATTTCACGGTGTTTGACACGGAATTCGGCAGGATCGGCGTGCTGATCTGCTTCGACATCCGGTTTGCGGAGGCGGCCCGGATCGAGGCGGACTGCGGGGCGAAGGCGATTCTGGTTCCCGGCGCTTTCAATATGACTACCGGGCCGGCTCACTGGGAACTTTCCTTCCGCATGCGGGCGGTGGACAATCAGGTGTTCATGATCGGCACTTCAGACGCCAGAAACCCGGATAGCGGGTACACTTCCTGGGGACACAGCATTCTGACAGATCCCTGGGGCAGGGTGGTCGGCCAGATGGAAGAACAGGAAGGGTATATGATTCATGACATCGATCTGTCTATGGCAGATCAGATCCGCAGACAGCTCCCGATTCTTTCTGCCCGCCGCAGGGACCTGTACTGCATAAAAACCGGAGAAGGCGTTGTGGAATGAAGTACGAGGGACAGGAAAAAGACAGGAGACTGACAGTGGAAGAATTTTCGTGCAGCAACGTAACCGGCACCCTGCGGCATGTGAAGGGAAATACCTGGTACCTGGAGGGGGATGTGTCTGTGCCGGTTGTTCTCACCGGACCGGGACAGGCGGTTCTTCTGGATTCCGGGTACTATGGAAAGTCCACAGAGCCTCTGATGGAGATGCTGGATGCCAACGGGCTGAAGCCTCTGGCGGTACTGACCTCCCACTATCATCCGGATCATGTGGGAAATCATCTGGCGCTCCGGGAAAAATACGGCACCGAACTCATTATGAGCAGGAAGACTGCCGGGGTGCTGGAGGAACCGGAAATTATCGCTATGACGTACTGGCAGATGAATCCGGTATGGGTCCGGGAACATCTGGGATTCATGAAGATCCGGCCGGACCGTGTGTTTGACGGAAACGATGGATGCACCGGGATTGATGAATGTGCCGGCTCTGCAGAAAACGGAAGCGTTATCCGGGCCGGGGGAGCGGACTTCCGGGTGATCCCTTTGCCGGGCCACACCATGGACCAGGTGGGATATGTCACCCCCGACGGGGTGCTTTACGCCGCCGATGCGATGCTGGAACGGGATTTCCTGGCCCATGCGAAGCTGCCCACGGCCCGCAGCTGGACAGTGGATCTGGAAACGAAGGCGGGTATTCCGGCGGGAAATTATCCTGCCGTTATTCTGGCCCACCGGGGGTGTGTGCAGGGTCCGGAGATCCTGCGTCTCTCCCGGGAAAACATCCGTGACCGTCACCGGCGGGCGGAGGAGTTATACGATGTTCTGGCCCGCCGGGGGAGGGAGCTGACGCTGGAAGAAATTCAGAATACACTGTGGCGTGCCCTGGAGCTCCGCACGAAGCAGGAACTGAAAATCCGGATTTTTCAGCGGAATGTCTTCTGTCTGGTGCGCTATCTGGAGGATACGGGGCGGGTCAAAGAAGAGAGCCGGGATGGAAAGGTGCTGTACCGCCTGAGGAAAGGAGAGAACGAAAACTGATGAAGTACCGATATAACCGGGATGGAGAGAAGCTGTCGGTTCTGGGATACGGCTGTATGCGTTTCACGAAAACCGGAGGGACCATTGACCTGGCCAAGGCCAGGCGGGAGATTCTGAGCGCCGTAGAGCGGGGCGTTAATTATTTCGATACCGCCTACGTCTATCCGGGCAATGAAGAGGCACTGGGTCTCATTCTGGAACAGACGGGGATCCGGGACCGGGTGAATATCGCCACCAAGCTGCCCCAGTATCTGATCCGCAGCAGCGCCGCCATCGAGAAGGATTTCCGGGAGGAACTGAAGCGGCTCCGGACGGATCACATCGATTATTATCTCATGCACATGATGACGGACTATTCTCAGTGGGAGAATCTCCGGCGTTTCGGTATCGAGGAATGGATTCAGGAGAAGAAGCAGTCCGGCGAGATCCGCCACATCGGGTTTTCGTTCCACGGGAATACGGACATGTTTCTCCGGATTTTGAACGCCTACGACTGGGATTTTTGTCAGATCCAGTACAACTACCTGGACGAACACACCCAGGCGGGCCGGGCAGGGCTGGAAGCGGCGGCGGCAAAGGGTATTCCCGTCATCATCATGGAACCGCTCCGGGGCGGAAAACTGGTGAATCTGATGCCGGAGAAGGCCAGGGAAATGGTACGGAATCACCCCTCCGGCAGAAGCGCCGCCGCCTGGGGTCTGCTCTGGCTGTGGGATCAGCCCGGGGTCACCTGTGTGCTTTCGGGCATGAATTCAGTGGAGATGGTGGAAGAGAACTGCCGCCTGGCATCAGAAGCGGAGGCGGGGCTTTTCACGGAATCGGATCAGGCATTTATCGAAAAACTGAAGGAAGAGATCCGGGCTTATGTGAAGGTGGGGTGCACCGGATGCCGGTACTGCATGCCATGTCCTTCGGGGGTGGACATCCCCGGGGTTTTCCGCTGTTACAATCACATGTACACAGAGAGCCGGAAAGAAGGGCGGCATGAATATGCCCAGACCATCGGTCTGGCGGCGGAGCCGGGATTCGGATCCCGCTGCGTCCGCTGCGGCAGGTGTGAGAAGCTCTGTCCCCAGGTACTGCCCATCCGGGATCTGCTCCGGAAGGCGGACCGGGCGCTGCGGCCGCTGCCGTACCGGATCGGCATCGGCGTTGTGCGAAAAATCCTGCTCAGAAAGCCGGAGTCATGATATAATGGTCCGGAAAACATACTATAATGAAAGGTTATTTCGGAGAGTAATATGCTGAATCAGTTTACGAGAACGGAGTTGGTGGCCGGAGAGAAGAATATCCGGCGCTTTCAGGGCGCCCGGGTGGCCCTGTTCGGTGTTGGAGGCGTGGGGGGATTCGCCATGGAAGCGCTGGTCCGAAGCGGGATCGGCGCCATAGACCTGATTGACAACGACACCGTATCCCTGACGAATCTGAACCGCCAGATCATCGCCACCCATGACACCATCGGAAGAGCGAAGGTGGATGTGGCGGAGGAACGCATCCGGTCCATCAATCCGGACTGTGCGGTCCGGAAATATCAGTGTTTCTTTTTGCCGGAAACGGCGGATCGTTTCGATTTCACCCAGTATGACTATGTCATCGATGCCGTGGATACGGTGCAGGCGAAGCTGGAACTGGTCATGCGCTGCAAGGCGGCAGGCACCCCGATCATCAGCGCCATGGGGGCGGGGAACAAGCTGGATCCCACCCGGTTCCAGGTGGCGGACATCAGCAGGACCTCTGTGGACCCGCTGGCAAAGGTGATGCGCCAGCAGCTCCGGAAACGGGGCGTGAAGCATCTGAAGGTGGTCTATTCCCAGGAGATGCCGGCAAAACCACTGACAGCTGCCTATCTGACGGAGCAGGGCCGGGGCGGGGACCTGACCGAGCAGGCCAGGGAAACCGGAAGCCTTCGGCTTTCTCCGGGCAGCACGGCTTTTGTGCCCAGCGTCGTCGGGCTGATCATCGCCTCGGAAGTGGTGCGGGACCTGATGGAAGAGCCCCTGCCGCAGGACCGGATCCAGGCGACCATTGACACCCTCCACGAGGGGGAGGCGGACCCGGCATAATTCTGTGTCTGTGGACAAAATCGAGTTTGAACTGCGTTCTGGATTGTGATATTATCTACAATGTGATGTTTCAATTAAGTTTCAGACAAGATTGCAGGGATACCCATGGGACGCAGAAGATTATCAAAAAAAGCAAAACTTTCACATGCTGCGTGGCGGCTTTTTCAGAAGAACGGATATGAGAATACCACGGTGGAGGACATTTTGAAGGAGTCCCGCGTTTCGAAAGGCACGTTTTATCACTATTTCGACGGGAAGGCGGATCTGCTGAATACGCTGTCGGTTCTTTTCGACGATGCGTATGAAGAATATCAGGCAGAGATGACACCGGACATGAGCGCTTCGGAAGCTCTTCTGGGGTCGAATCAGTATCTGTTCCGGCTGATTGAAGAGGAGGTACCGGCGAACCTGATGGCATCGTTGTTTGCGGAACAGATCCGGACGGATCACTATCAGTGTCTGCAGGACCGGAACCGGATGTATTTTCAATTCGTGCGGGAACAGATCGAGCGGGGACTTGCCAGCGGAGAGTTCCGCACGAACCGGACCGCGGAAGAACTGATTGCGCTGTTCGCCGATCTGGAGCGGGGCGCCATCTATAACTGGCTCCTGAAGCGGGAACGTTATTCTCTGACGGAGGCTGCTCGTCCGCTGGTGGAGGAACTATTAGACGGGTTTCAGAAAGGAAGATTCTGATGGAAACGGGAATTAAAAATGAAATTGAACTGACTGTGACTGAGGAAATGACGGCAGATCGGGTGGGAAGCGGGCTGCTTCCGGTCTATGCCACGCCGGAGATGATCGCACAGATGGAGAAGGCAGCCAGCACCAGCGTGGAGCCGTATCTGGAAGAAGGACAGGGGACGGTGGGAACGAAAATGAATGTGGACCATCTGTCCGCCACACCGGTGGGAATGAAAGTCCGGGTGGAATCGGAGCTGGTGGAAGTGGACCGGCGGAAGCTGGTCTTCGACGTGAAGGCATATGATGAAGCCGGGATCATCGGCCGGGGAACCCACGAGCGGTTCATCATCGATAATGAAAAATTCCTGGGAAAGGCAGAAGCCAAGCGGACGGCAGGCCGGGACGAATAATCGGACGGATACGGCCGGGGGGGTGCAGTCGAACGGATGCGCCGGCTCTTAGTGCCGGATACTGCCAGTGCCGTAACACGGTGCCGGGATACATGGCGGGTGCGAAATTCGATTTTTTTCGGATTTCGCACTTTTTTTCGGTTTCTGGTTAATGATGCGGGGAGGCGTGTCAGTGAGGGGTGCGGAAAGCCAAAAAATCCCGTTTTCGCACCCGGCCGGTTGGGGACTGAATTGAATAATCAAGGATCATTATCGGGAGGATGAATAATAATGCAATAACGTTGAATAATATACAGATGCCTGCAGTCATAATCCGCACGATGGATAAGTGGAGGCGGTCATTCCGATGGGGTTGAATTTTTATTCGGAAAGACGGATGATAATTTGAGTTTATCAAGTGGGAAATTGTGCATTTCGTCCAGACCGCACCTACGGGCAGCCATCCCGTTCATTCCCCGCTGCCCAAATACGCCCGCTTGAGCAAATCCGCCGCCCCGGTCCCATTGTTCGGGCAGCAGCCGGTTTTTTTTTAATATTTCCATAAATAATTCAGTGTATGTAGACAATTACTTTATCGGAATGGTAGAATAAAGCGGTTGATGTTATTCAGAGATGCGGCATGCTTTTGCCTGCGCATCGAAAACGAGAGGGAGTTTATTATTATGAATGGAATTCACAGTGTGATTCTGGCGATCAGCGGTTTTCTGTATCAGCCGTGGCTGGTGCCGCTGATTCTGATTGCCGGCGGGCTTTATTTCACGATCCGTACCCGGCTGATGCAGGCCCGGATGTTTGCAGAGACCATCCGGGTGGTGGCGGAGAAGCCGAAGACGGAAAACGGCATTTCATCCTTCGGTGCGCTGATGGTTTCCACAGCGTCCCGTGTCGGTACCGGAAATATTATCGGTGTGGCGACGGCGGTGATCAGCGGTGGCCCGGGGGCTATTTTCTGGATGTGGGTCACTGCTTTTATCGGCGGGTCCAGTGCGTTCATCGAGTCCACACTGGCGCAGGTCTATAAGCGCAGAAACAAGGACGGCAGCAGCTACGGCGGCCCGGCTTATTACATGCGGGACGGGCTGCACGCCAGATGGCTGGGCGTGGTGTTTTCTGTTCTGATCATCTGCACTTATGCAGTGGGATATAACATGCTGGCGGCTTACAACCTGCAGTCCACGTTCGCCGTATTTTCGTTCTACGGCAAGAATACGCCGAAGATCATCGGGGTGGTTCTGGCACTGCTGTTCGGTCTGATCATTATCGGCGGTGCGAAGCGGCTGACGAATGTGACGAAGGTCCTGGTGCCGGTCATGGGTATTTCCTATGTACTGGTTTCTCTGATCGTGATTTTCATGAATTATGGAAATATCCCGCATATGTTCGGGTCTATTTTCCGCAACGCCTTCGATTTCAAGGCGATTTTCGGCGGATTCACCGGATCCTGCCTTATGTTCGGTCTGAAGAGAGGTCTGTATTCCAACGAAGCCGGTATGGGTTCCGCTCCGAATGCGGCTGCCACAGCCGACGTATCCCATCCGGTGAAGCAGGGGCTGGTCCAGATGCTTTCGGTCTTTATTGATACCCTGCTGATCTGTACCGCCACAGCCTTCATGTGCATGAGCACGAATGTTTCTGCGGCGAAGTTCCTGGCAGCGGACGGAACGGCCGATGCGGCGGGCTATGTACAGTCCTCCATCGCATCCACGCTGGGAGCCTTCGGACCGGTTTTTATTGCGATCTCCATGTCATTGTTTGCATTTACAACGCTGATCGGCAACTATTCATACTGTGAAGGCTGCCTTCACTTCATCCTGAACCGGGATATGAGTGCCGGCGGACTGCTGGTGTTCCGGCTGATCGCCACGGTACTGGTCTTCATTGGTTCTGTTGCCAGTGCCGGCTTGGTGTGGGATACGGCGGATATGATGCAGGGCCTCATGGTTGTAACGAATATGCCGACCATCCTGATTCTGGGAGGAACATCTGTAAAGTGTCTGAACGACTATCAGAGACAGAAGAAGGAAGGCAAGAACCCGCATTTCCTGGCGGCGAGCATCGGTTTGAAAGATCATACCGATTTCTGGAACGGGGAAGATTAATATTTTCTGCGCAGTCCGGATCGGACTGCGCTTTTCTGACGTTTACGGGAGGTAATAACGATGGACAAGGCAATTCTGAATCAGACAGGAGTCGAGAATCCGCTGCTGCTCTATGCGGTGACTGACCGGCACTGGCTGAACGGGAGAAGGCTGTATGATGATGTGGAGGAAGCACTGAAAGGCGGCGTGACCTTCGTCCAGCTCCGGGAGAAGGATGACATGGCCATGGCGTACGATGATTTCCTGGCGGAGGCAAAGGAAATCGGTGCACTCTGCCGGAAGTATCAGGTTCCGTTTGTGATTGATGACAATGTGGAGATCGCCCTTGCCGCCGGTGCTGACGGCGTTCATGTAGGGCAGAGTGATATGGAAGCGGGAGCAGTCCGTGAGGCCATCGGGGAAGACCGGATTCTGGGTGTTTCGGCTCACACTGTGGAAGAAGCGCTGCTGGCAGAAAAGAGAGGAGCCGATTATCTGGGTGTCGGCGCCGTATTCCCTACAGGATCGAAAAAGGATGCGGAGTCGGTGGATTTCGAGACGCTCCGGGCAATCTGCGCTGCGGTGAAAATTCCGGTGGTGGCCATCGGCGGAATCACCAGGGACAACGTGCGGGAACTGGCGGGAAGCGGGATCTGCGGCATCTCCGTCATTTCTGCCATTTTCGCCCAGGAACATATCCGGGAGGCGTCAGAAGCGCTGAAGGAGGAGACCCGGAAGATCATCGAAGGCTGACGGGATCAGATCCCCCGGATGAAAATTTCCAGCCCTATGGCGATCAGAATGATTCCGCCCAGCATGGAGGCTTTGTCGGAAAGCCGAGTGCCGATCTTCTTACCCAGGTACAGTCCTGCCATGCAGACAGCGAAGGTGACGGCTGCGATGATCACGGAAGCCGAAAATGCCGTACTGCCGTCGTATTTCGAGATGGTGAATCCCACGGAAAGGGCGTCAATAGAGGTGGCGATTCCCTGCATCAGAAGGGTGAGGGCGCCGAGACCTCCGGCGGCTTCGGCTTCCGCCTCGGCCCCGGCCCGGTGACGAACGCCGGTCCATAACATTTTGCCGCCGATATAGAGCAGCAGGATCAGTGCGATCCAGGGAATCCAGTGTTCGAAGATCCGGAAATAGGCCACCAGGCGGCGGACACAGAACCAGCCGGCCATGGGCATCATGAACTGAAACCAGGCGTATACACCGGCGATGGCCGCCATGCGGCGTTTCCTCATTCCTGGCTCGTTCAGTCCGTTGGCCAGGGAGACAGAGAAAGCGTCCATGGCCAGGCCGATGCCCAGCAGGGCGCTGTTCAGGATAAATATGTACATGATTACCTCGCAGTTTTACAGGAAAATGATCGCCCGCACCGGGCAGACCGGCGCACAGTAGCCGCAGTGAACACATTTCTTCTGATCGATTTCCGCCAGTCCGTTTTCATTCCAGTGAATGGCGTGGCTCACGCACCGGGCCTTGCAGGTGCCGCAGCCTTCGCAGTCGGACTGATCCACCATCAGACGTTTTCCGGTGATATCCGGAACGTAGGTCCGGTCCAGTTCTCCCTGGAAGTAGCGGAGTGCTGTGTCCACCTGGGCTGTATCCGCCATGCCGATCATAACGGACTGATTCCCCGGTATGCCGGAGGCATAGTCCAGACAGCGGACATAATCTTCGATGAGATTTCCGCCGCCGAAGGCCTTCATGGTGAAAATGCCCCGGCCCCAGGCATGGCAGATACGGATGGCCTCCTCCATTTCTTCCCGGGACGCCGGCCGGTCACTGCCGTCCGGATCCAGGGTCCGGATGCCCAGGCCGGTCAGGTTGATCAGCGGGAAGACGACATCGCAGCCCGCTGCTTCGGCCATGCCCCGGCAGGCGTCAACGTGATGGGTTGAGATTCCCGCCGCCCGGATCAGCCCTTCCGCTTTCATATCCAGGAGGGCTTTCCAGGCGCCTTCACGCCGCCGGAAATCATCCATCCCCCGTACTTCGTGGAGCAGGAAGATGTCAACGGCGGAGCGGTCCAGGGACTGGAGACATTCCTCCACTGCATCTCTGGTGCCCTCGTAGTCCTCCGCCAGTGTCTTGGATGAAATCACAGGCTCCGGGATGCCCCGGCGGCGGATTTCCCGGAGCGCCGGGGCCAGGTAGCGGTAGGTGTCGTAGTACTGGGCCGTGTCGAAGAAATTGATGCCCCGGGCCGCCGCATGGACGATGACGGCCGCTCCATCTTCCTCCGGGAGGTTCTTCTGGGAGAAGCCCATGGTCAGGGTTCCCATACCCACAGGGGTGACGTACAGATCGGTTGTTCCAAGTCGCTTTTTTTCCATGGGCCCCATTATAACACAAGTTGACGTTGTCGGGCGGCGGATGTTAAAATATCACGACAGATATCTGCGAGCAGATCGTTATTTTGAATCGGTAGTTGAAACCGTCAGAATAATATTCTATAATTTGAGACGGTACAGGGATGTAGAGTCGAAAGATCAGGCATCAGAGGTCCATCGGTATCGCCGTATACCGGTGGATTTTTTTCGTGTATCGCCGGAAGGCCGTGTATCGCCGGAAGGCTGCGGGCCGGAGAGGATCAGCGTATGACAGAGGAAAGAGAGATGACAGCACGAAAGGCGGAGACGGAGCATGACTTCGCACCTTTTTTTCACAGACTGCTGGAAGGGGTGAGAGATTTCGTCCGGTCGGAAGACTTTCCGGAAACCTGTGAGGATTCACTGGAACGGAAGGAGATTTATCTTTTTGCCATGACAGAGTACTTCAGCTGGATCGCATTCACCTACGAGATGGCGGGGATGCAGTGGTATACACGGTACGTATTCGGGAAACACCGTCGGGAACGGGCGGAGGGAATTCTGGAGCGCTATGCCGGCCTGCAGAGTGAATATACCGAGCTGCTCAGGGAATTTTACCGGGAAGAGCGGTACGGCGAGATGCTGCGGGAGGATCAGACGGCTGCCATCTGCCTGGTGCTTTCGATCCGCACAGCGGAGAAACTGTGGAGACAGGGGCTGAGCCGGAAAGAACGGAAGACCTATGAAGCCCTCGGCACGCTGGACCATGCGCTGGCGGCATACGGAGAGACTTTCCGGAATACAGAACAGTCCTATGACTTTGATCTCACAGGGGATAAGGTGATGGACACGGCCATGGCGCTCTGTCATTTCATGATCGGCGAATTCCATCATAATTATATTCAGGATGAATATGCCAGAATCCATGGCATCGAGCGGGAGGGAGAATAGAAGAGAATGAGCAGTCGGTTTGAACATTACTGGTACAAGGATATCCGGGAAATCACCACGCTGAAGGACATGCTGGAAGGCAGCGTTCGTCTCTACGGAAAGAATCCTGCGTTCTGGGTGAAGCAGAAGCGGGGTGCCGCCTATGAAGCGATTACCTACACGCTGCTGGCCCATGACGTGGATGCTCTGGGCACGAAACTGTGGGAAATGGGACTCAGCGGACAGCGGATTGCGGTTATGGGGAGAGGTGCCTATGAATGGATCGCTTCTTACCTGGCGGTGGTCAACGGCACCGGCGTCGTGGTGCCGATTGATAAGGAACTGACCGGACCGGAGATCGGGAACCTCCTCAGGACCGCTGAATGCGGCACAATCATCTGTGATCAGGCGGATTGCGGGAAACTGGCGGGTCTGGACGGCATCCGAAATGTCATTGTGACGGAGTTCTACGGTGATCGTCTGGATCCTTCGGAAGTCCCGGTGTCCCGTCTTCATCCAGATGCCCTGGCAGAGAAAGTGAATGCCGGCAGGACGGACGGCGGGGCGGCGGTGTACAGCTGGAGAGCGCTGCTGGCGGAGGGAGAGAAGCTGCTGGAAAACGGCGACCGGTCTTTCCGGGATGCGGCTGTCGATCCGGACGGTCTGGCGGTCATTCTGTTTACCTCTGGAACCACCGGGAATCCGAAGGGGGTTATGCTGAGTCACCGGAACATCACGGTGAATATCATGGATGTCTGCCGGATCGCCTACATTCTGGAATCAGACAAAACGTTATCCATTCTTCCGATCCATCACACCTATGAATGTACACTGGGTATGCTGCTGGTTCTGTACCGGGGAGCCAGCACTGCGTTCTGTGAGGGAATGAAGTACATCTCCCAGAATATGAAGGAAGCACAGAATACCGTGGTGATTGTGGTGCCGCGGGTTCTGGAGATGATTTATCACCGGGTGGAACACGGTATCCGGAAGAAAGGCAAGGAGAAGGCGTTCGCCCGCATCGTCAAACTGAACCGGGGGCTGAAGTCCGTGGGCATCGATCTCAGCCGCCGGATTTTCCGTCAGGTTCTGAACGGACTGGGCGGAAAACTCCGGCTCGTCATCACCGGTGCTGCCGCCCTGTCGCCGAATGTGCTCCGGATGTTCGAGGACTGGGGCATTACTGTTCTGCAGGGGTACGGCATGACGGAGTGCACGCCGCTGATTGCGGGGACACCTATGAGTGCAAAACGGGAAAGGTACCGCAAGGCCGGTTCTGTAGGTGTTCCGGTGGAAACCGGCGAAGTGAAAATCGTAGATCAGGACGAAAGCGGAATCGGTGAAATTCTGTACCGGGGACCGAATGTCATGCTGGGATACTACAATATGCCGGAGGAAACGGCGGCGGTCATGGAACCGGACGGATGGATGCACACCGGAGATCTGGGATTTCAGGATCCGCAGGGCTGGCTGTATCTGACCGGCCGGAAGAAGAATGTCATTGTCACGAAAACCGGTGAGAATGTTTACCCGGAGGAGATTGAGGATTATATCAACGAGAGCCCGTACATCGACGAGTCTATGGTTTTCCCGTATAAGGAAAACGGAGAGGAAATTGTGGGTGTTCAGCTGCTGCCGGTGAAGGAAGCAGTGGCGGAGGCGCTGGGCCATGAACCGTCGGAGGAAGAACTGGATCGGTTCATGGAAGAACAGATCAGCAGCCTGAATCAGGGCCTGGCGGTATACAAGCGGATCCGGAAGGTGATCGTCCGCCGGGAGGATTTCGTCCGTACAACGACACGGAAAATCCGCAGGATGGATAATATGGATGTGGAATAGACCGGGAAGGAACCGGTAAATGAAGAAAACAGGCCTGCCGGCATCGCCGGCAGGCCTGTTCACTTACCTCAATTATTGTTGACTCCCTGGAGGCGAAGTGATAGAATCATAATAAATATTAAGATAATTTAATTCCTGATTCAGAAATCGTGAGGAAATAAAAGATTTGTGCAATCGCCCCGGTGGTGCAGGGCGGAGGGGAGTTATTTAGTTCTATGGGTTCCATTATGAAATGGGCCGTATCCGCACTGGTCACTGCGGCGGCCCTGACATTTGCGGTGCTGCTGGTCTCGGCATCTCCGGCTTTCGCAGAGTCTTCGGCGCAGGGGATGAACGTTTCCCCGGTGGAGACGGACCGGATCTCGTTCGAAGCGATCGGTGTTGCCTGGAAACCGGCGAAGCAGGCCGACGGCTACGAGGTTACGGCGACGCAGAAGCAGACGTCGGAGCAGGAGAAAATCACAGTAGAAGACGGCCATGAAGTTAACTATAATGAATTACCGTTAAACAGAAAGTATAAGTTCTCTGTCCGGGCGTATACCGTGAAGAACGGCCGGAGAGTCTACGGAGAGGAGACCGAGTCCGGGTATATTTCCACCGGCTATGTGAAGAAATCCGCTGCCACCGGCAGCACACTGTCTGTGAAGTGGAATTCTGTCACCGGCAGCACGGGGTATTCCGTTACGGCGGTGGATTCGAAAGGTGAACTGGCGGCGGAGCAGTCCTCCAGGAAGACAAGTGTGAAACTCACCGGACTGAAGCCGGCAACGAAATACACGGTGACTGTGACTGCCGCTGCGGAGGACGGCGGGGTGACCGCATCCGCCTCCGCGAATATGAAGACCCGCTCCGAGGAATATATCTGGCCGGTATCGGGCCGGATCCTCTCCCGCTTCGGTTATCGTACCGGCGCCGGATCCCATTATCACCAGGGAATCGATATCAACTGCAGGATGGGTACGCCGATCGCTGCGGCGAAGGATGGTGTGGTCACTTCCGCCGGCTGGAGCGGCGGATACGGATACTGCGTCGTCATTCGTCACGACGGCGGAACGTCCACGCTGTATGCGCACCTGAGCCTTATCGGCGTGAAGAAGGGACAGAAGGTCACCCAGGGGACGGTGATCGGGAAGAGCGGCCAGACCGGAACTGCCACCTGTCCGCACCTGCATTTCGGGCTGTTCAGCGGCCGGACGCTGGTGGATCCGCTTCCGTATTTACCGGAGCTGTAATGCAATTCCGCATATTCCCGGCAGCCGGGAATATGCTTTTTTTCATTGCGGGAGGGGCCGGAAGTATGGTATCCTTGTAAGGTATGGATGCAAAGCCGGAATCGTGTTCCGGCATAGAGATATGGCTACAGGGAGGTTATGATAAATGTCGAAGAAACAGCGTATGCCAAGAAACCAGCAGCTCTACCGGAGACCGACGAAGGCGTTCCAGCAGAACATTGCGAAGAACGATCCGCGCATGCAGATGCCGGAAATGCCGTCCCGGAAGAAGACGCTGGCTATTAATATCACTGCGGCGGTCATCGTCGTCGTTCTCTTCGTTCTGGGCATCAAGTTCCTGGGCTGGTGGGCCGGCCTGATCGTGATCCTGGGCGGGTTCGTCTACCTGGTGATCTACATGCGTTACATGAACGGGAAGCAGAAGGAACTTTTTGCCAAATACCAGGAGATGGGTATTCCGAAGAAGATGTTCATGAAACAGCTGGAGCAGAACGGCGTGAAGCCGACGAATATGGCAGCCTATGTGAAGATCTGGGACAGAGTGGCCCAGGGAGAGAATTACAAGCAGTCTATCATCGATAAACTCATGGGTTTCTAACCAAAATCATGATATAATATCCTTGCGGGCCGGAGTGTTCCGGCTGCGGTCGTCATTGGAAAACAGAACAGAGCAGGGAGGTGCAGATATTATGAAATGTCCGTTATGCGGTGAGGAAATGAAGAAGGGCCGTTTCAAGGGCCTCGATGTAACCGGAGCGAATTCCGGCGGATTCTTCAAACTGGATGTGCCGGACGGAACGGAAGTGGAGCCGAAGAGCCGCCTGAAGAAGAAGGGAGAATATCTGGTCGGAACCATGGAGAGTGCGTGGTGCTGCAGCAACTGCCACAAGGTTTTCACAGTGGCGCCGCTGGTCAGATGATCAGAGCATCAGAAAACGGAACAGAAAATCAGACCCGGTGCGGATGCGCCGGGTTTTTCGTTATTGTGAGGCCGGGAATGTTATGGTAGAATAACAAATGTATTTACTATGATTTGTATGAATAACATAGATGGGAGGAATGAAATGAGGAAAATCAAGGTCGGCATGCTCGGCATCGGAAATATCGGGAAGGGAACATACCGGACACTGGAAATGGGCCGGAAGAAGATCGAAGACACCACCGGACTTTCCATCGAAATTGTGAAAATCCTCAATCGTCATCCGGACCGGGACAGAGGAATTGACATTCCCCGGGAGAAATATGTCACCGACGCCTACGATATCATCGATGATCCGGATATCGATATCATGATTGAACTGATCGGCGGCATCGAGCCTGCCACGACCTATATGGCGGATGCGCTCCGGGCCGGAAAGCATGTGGTGACGGCGAACAAGGCCGCAGTCGCAGCGAATGGCCGGATGCTTCAGCAGCTGGCCCAGGAGAACCAGGTGCTTCTTCGTTTCGAAGCCAGTGTGGGCGGCGGCATTCCGATTCTGAACGCCATCACCACAGCCCTCGTTTCCAACGAATTCACAGAGGTGCTGGGCATCCTGAACGGCACTACGAATTACATCCTGACACAGATGGCCGAAAATGGCGCCTCCTATGAAGATGTATTGAAGGAGGCCCAGCGGATGGGCTTCGCAGAAGCGGACCCGACGGCAGATGTGGAGGGGCTGGATGCCGCGAATAAGCTGTCCATTCTGATCTCCCTGCTGTTTGGCGTGGGCGTCAGTCCGGAGGAGATCCCGACGAAGGGCATCACCACTGTGGACAAGGTGGATATCGAATTCGCGAAGGAATTCGGCTACAAGGTGAAACTTCTGGCCTCTGCGAAGAACGTGAACGGTCACGTGACCTGCAACGTCGAGCCGTCTCTGGTCTCCCAGGAGCATCCGCTGGCCAGTGTCAACAATGAATTCAACGCAGTCTATGTCACCGGCAGCGCCGTGGACAGTCTGATGTTCTACGGAAAAGGCGCCGGCCCGCTTCCTACCGGCAGCGCAGTCATGGGGGATGTGATCAGCATCGCCCGGAAGATCGAGAAGGGCGGAGCCTATGATCTTCAGCCGCACCTGCGCTATGATGCCGGGGCTGTCTTCGACGGCGAGGGGGCGAACCAGTATTACGTCCGCATGAACGTGATCGACCGTCCGGGGGTTCTGGGCAGTATCGCCACCACCCTGGGTGCCCACCGCATCAGCATTGAAACCATGACCCAGCGGGCGAATCCGTCCAGCAGCCGGGAATCCATGCCGATTATCTTCATCACCTATGATGTGGAGAAGACCGTGCTGGATGAGGCGATCCGGGAGATCCGGGAAAGCAGTTATGTGAAATCCATCGAGAATGTTCTCCGTGTGGAGCGGATCGGGCAGTAATTCCGAACGTTTTATGACAGACGGCAGCTTTGTGAAGCGGAATACCGCTTCGTGAGGCTGCCGTTTTGTTTTGTCCCTTTCGGCAGCGCCGGGAGACGGCATTTCCATTTTTGTCCTGGAATGACAAAAATACAGCCGGAAATCGGTCGGGATTTAGCATATTTATTTTGATTGTTCTAATGATAAGTGGTACAATAGGAATATATAAGTTGTGTTTATGGGAAGGAGAACTGCAATGCTTGAGTTGAAACAGCTCCGATACCTTCAGGCCGTATATCGATATAAGAATTTCACCAGAGCCAGTGAGGTTTGTTTCGTCTCCCAGCCTGCGATTTCCGCTGCGGTGACTGCGCTGGAGAAGGAACTCGATGTGAAGCTGGTGAATCGAAGTCCGAAACGGGTGGATTTCACCATAGAGGGTGAGAAGTTCATGTTCTATGTGGACCGCATCCTGAACGGCGTACAGGATGCGGAGAACGCCATGCAGGCTTATTCGGAGGCGGGAAATAATAAGCTGCACCTGGGTGTTTCACCGACGCTGGCGACCCAGCTTCTGCCTCAGATCTACCAGACCTTTCTGTCGAAATGGCCGAAGGCCTCGGTCTATATCCGGGAGGGCTCCCAGAAGGTGCAGATGAAGCTGCTGGACACGGAGATGATGGATCTGGTATATAATGCACTGCCGGAGAAGATCGACAGCACGAAGTACCAGGTGATTCCGATTACGAAAGTGGAGATCCGTCTGATTATGTCTCCGGATCATCCGCTGGCGAAGTATGACAAGATTTCATTTGATATGCTCCGGGGCGTTCCCATGGCCATGCTGAATGACACGGCGTTCATCCGGCAGGTGATGGATGCGGAATTCGACCGGCATGGCATTATCCCGAATATCGTCTCTTTCCATGAGCAGATTATCTGCATGTTCAACATGGTGAAGATGGCCAACTTCGTCAGCTGCGTCAATGCGGATCCGGGATGTGAAACCTCTTCTCTGACGGATGACAGCCTGATCTATCGTCCGTTTGAAGAACCGGTGTATTTCCGTGTCGGATACCTGATGAAGTCCGGGAGACGGCTGCCGCGGATCGCAGAGGAACTGATTGAATTTACGAAAGACTACGCCAAGCGGGAAGGAATATACTACGAATAGCGCCACCCCGACAGGGAGATGGGAGGAATGCAAGTTCCTTTCGTCCCCCTGTTTTTTTGCGAAAAGAAGAACATATGTTTGCATCGTGCGGAAAAGGACGGTATAATATCAGCAGAAAGGGGGGCTTGACATTGAAAGTCGTGGCGAAACCGGTGAATATGATTGCGGTATTCAATGTAAACGACAGACCCTGTCCGTTTCGTTTCCGCTTTCTGGACGAACATCACCGGACAGTGGAAGTAACGGTGGAACACGTGTTTTCGGTGGAGGAGCGGAAGACGGCCGGAACAGACGCATTCCGGTATGAGTGTCAGAGCCGCATCCGGGGGCAGGAGCGTCGGTACGTACTGAAATACCTGCTGAAGGATGCCCGGTGGGAATTATATAAGATATGACCTGCCGGTGAAAGCGGCAGATGGTCCTGCGGGTGAAGATTTTTTCCCTTCATTGTGATAGAATGGTCATGAGTCGTTTCGGCCGGTTCATGTACCGGTCCGGAATGAATGGGATATGAGAATCTGCAATGAAAGGAACGGATCACGATCATGACGGAAGAGAAGAACAGAATGCAGGAAAGTCTGCAGGAGGATGCACCGGGAGACAGTGAGATGCTGCCGGACGATGCATGGGAGTATGAGAGCTACGAACAGGATGAGCCGTCTTCCCGGAAGACGGAACGGGAACGGCGCAGAGAAGAGGGCAGTCCACTGTTCGAAACAGACACGGTGTACAGTTACGAAGAATATCTCCGGTACTACACAATGCTGGAGAACCGGATCAGTCATGTGTGGCTGAAGCGGGGCGGCATGGTGGCGCTGGTCATCATTTTCGTCTCGGTGATGAAGCTCAGGGGATACGGAGATGCCCGGACGATCAGCATTCTGGTGGGCCTCGCTGTCGTCCTGCCCCTGCTTCTGGAGTATGTGCAGCGCCGGGTTCTGCGGAAGAAGTTCGACGAGCAGGAACAGGAGCCGGTGGCCCACATCTGTATGTATGAAGATCACTTCTCTCAGCAGTCCAGCATGGGGGACACCCGGTTTCAGTACAATGATATCTACCGGATTATCGAGACGGAGACGAATTTCTATGTGATGAAGGACCGGTATCAGGGACTGATTATCGTGAAGAAGAACTGTTCGTCGGAAATGCTGGATGCCATCATGGACATCCGGAGGCAGATGGAAGGAAAGGATGCAGGCAGTGGGAAGGATGATCCGTCCGGGGCGGAGAAATCCGGAGCAGGAAGGAGCGATTCCTGATGGAGAAAATGACAGAGAAGAACATCCGGCGGGCGACCGCTGACAGTGAATATTTTCGTACACTGCCTCCGGCGAATATGCTTCATGTCATGATCCGTTCGATCATAGACACCGGACAGGTGGACGAGAAACTGCTCACGGTCTGGTATGAGAATGAAGACCGGTGGGGAGAAGTGACGGAAGAGGAGCGGATGGACCAGATCCTGATGGTGCTGGACCAGTGGAACCCTTCCGATGTCCTGCGCTATATGCAGAAGAAAGGATTCGTGGGATTCTGCCTTCCCCGTCTGATGCCGATCCGAAAGGTGATGGACAAGAAAACATATTACGCCATCATCGATAATTTCAACGAACTGAAGGACCGCAACCTCGGATTCCGGCTGAATGTGTTCCTCTTTCCCTTCGATCCGGCACATATCCGGGAGACGCTGGAGGCATGTAATATGACGGATGATGCAGTGAATATGATTTCCTGGGCGCTGGATCACTACATCGATTTCATTCATATCCGGAATGAGAAGAAACTGAAGCAGTTCATCCGCTCCTCTTCGGTTGCGGACTACTACTATATGGATGACCTGGCGCAGGCCGTGTGGGAAGTGACCCATATGAATGAATACCGCCGGGGAGACAGCCGGAAGGCGGTGGATGCACTGCTCAGGGCCGGTGTGCCGTTTGAAGCGGGTGATCTGGAAGTGACCGATGAGGAACTGCGGGACGAAGCCGGGATCGGACGGGAAGAGGAAATCCGGGCCGTCCGGGAACTGCTGGTGGATGAATGTCTCTTCCATAAGCTCCGGAACAGCCGGGGCAATCTGCTGGAGAAGGCTCGGAGTCTGGCCGGAAGCCGGAAACTGCAGCAGGAGATCCGCCGGCAGGCGTAGGGAATCCGTGCGGTGAAGCAGGAAGACCGGCAGATTTTCCCTTGTATTCCCCGATTGGTTTGGTATAATTGTTTAGTCGAACCAATTTATCCTTGGTTTTGTCAGATAAATTTGTTCGAAACAACATGTTATACATGAGGCGTTTGTATACAAGAAACAATTGGGGGTTATTATGACAGAATCGCAAGAGAAGGCAGGCGTGCTGGGAACGCTGCTTCCGTATCTGGAAATCGTGGTGGGCGGTGCGCTCAGCGCAGCCTGTATGGGATTTTTCGTGATCCCGCAGCATTTTGCGGCAGGGGGTGTCACCGGACTGTCCGTCATTCTGGAGAGTGTACTGCCGGTTAAATTATCGGTGATCGTGCTGATATTGAATGTGATCCTGTTCATCCTGGGATGGATCCTGGTGGGACGGAAATTCATTATGAAGACGTTCATCCTGACGCTGCTTTATCCGCTGATGCTGGAGTTTTATCAGCATATTCACCTGTTTGATGTGATGGGGAAGGATCCGCTGCTCAGCGCAGTGATCGGCGCAGTGATACTGGGCGTGGGAAGCGGACTCGTTCTGCGGGGCGGCGGATCCGGCGGCGGATTCGACATTCTGGGTGTGATTTGTTATAAGTATTTCAAGGTCCCGGTCTCTCTGGTTATGTACATCTGTGACTGCACGGTCATTATCATTCAGGCGGTCATGAGCCAGTCCGTCATGAAGACCGTCTACGGCATCATAGTGATCCTGCTGGGCGATTTGCTGGTAAACAAGGTGCTGACATACGGACGTTCGGAATCTCAGATGATCATTCTTTCAGAGAAATATGAAGATATCCGTATGGCCCTCCTGGTTCAGCAGGATGTGGGCATGACGTTCCTGAACGCAGAGTCCGGGTATAAGCGGCACGATCTGAAGGTCATTATGGCGATCGTACCCTACGGGAAGATTGAACCGATTCGAAAGCAGATTCAGAGCATCGACCGGACTGCTTTCGTGGTGGTGAGTGATGTTCATTCGGTTTCGGGCAGGGGATTCACCCTGGGACGAACCGCTGCCGATGAACCGCTGCTTTATGGTGGGAAAACAGAAAACAGAAAGGAATCGAAATGAGGAAACCAGAGAAGAAGCTCGGATTCGGGTTCATGCGTCTCCCGGTTCTGGATGAGAATGACAAGACCAGTATTGATATGGCGCGGGTGGAGCAGATGGTGGATCTGTTTCTGGAGAAGGGATTCACATACTGTGACACGGCCTGGATGTATCACAACTTCGCCAGTGAATCTGCGGTGGGAAAGGCGGTGAGCGACCGTTATCCCCGGGAGAAGTTTACCATCGCCTCGAAGATGCCGGATATGATGCTTCGTTCCGAGGCGGAGCCTGCGGAAATTTTCGAGAAGCAGAAGGCGAAGCTCCATGTGGACTACTTCGATTACTACCTGATGCATGACATGAACAATGTGAATTACGAGAAGGCGAAGAAGTTCGGCGCCATTGACTTCGTCCGAAAGAAGAAGGAGAGCGGCGAGATCCGCTGTCTGGGCTTCTCCTGTCACGATACACCGGAATTTCTGGACCGGGTTCTGGAGGAGAATCCGTACTTTGAATTCGTCCAGCTGCAGATCAATTATCTGGACTGGGAGAGTGAAGGGGTGCAGGCACGTAAGTGTTACGAAGTCTGCGTCAGACACGGAAAGCCGGTGGTGGTCATGGAGCCAGTGAAGGGCGGTACACTGGCGGATCCGCCGCAGGCCGTGAAGGATCTGATGACAGAGATGCATCCGGACTGGAGTCCGTCATCCTGGGCGATTCGTTTCGCTGCCAGCCTGGAGAATGTCATGGTTGTTCTGTCCGGCATGAGCACTCTGGAGCAGGTGGAAGATAATACCGCATTTATGGAGCATTTCGAACCACTGGGGCAGGCGGAACTGGATCTGCTCCGGAAGGCTGCGGAGATGATCCGGGCGACGGTGGCGATTCCGTGCACCGGATGCCGGTACTGTGTTGAGGCGAGCCATTGCCCGAAGAACATTCTGATCCCGAATTACTTCAACTTGTTCAATACGAAGAAGATTGCCACCTGGGATATGTTCTCGCCGGAGACAGAGTACTACGAAAACTATCTGGCCCAGGGATACGGAAAGGCCTCCGACTGCATCCGCTGCCACTCCTGTGAGAAAGTATGTCCGCAGCACATCCGCATCTCGGAATGGATGCGCGAGGTGGCGAAGGAAATGGAAGAAGAGGAAGCGTAATCTTTCGCTGCCTCGGTCTTTCTGGTTTCCGGCGTATCGCTATCCGCACATGCCGCCCAATATACAGACTGAAGAAATTGAAAGAGGATCCCGCACCCGTGCGTTAAGCACCGGGTGCGGGATCCTCTCGTTTACGCTGCCGATCGCCGCCGGTTCAGATTGTGTCCCGCAGATCCGACAGGATATCCTGGGGCGCCGGAACATCCGGAACGGCATATCCGTGTTCTTCCAGACATTGTCTGAGCGCCACCGAAAGCTGGTTCGGACAGGAGTCCGGGCGGCCGGCGCAGGAAATGCCCGCCAGGCGGGTGATGACCTCGTCCACCCGCATACCTTCGGAGAGTCGGCTGATTCCCTGAAGATTGCCGTTGCAGCCGCTCTGGACGCGCAGATTCGTCAGACGGCCGCTGCTTATGTCGAACAGCATGGCATTACTGCACACCATGGGACTGGTTTCGTAATAATAATTGGTTACATTCAGCTGATCCAGGTCTGAAATCGGTCTGACCTTCTTCTGTTCTGTCATTCTTCGTCTTCTCCCGGTTTCTTATTCAGCCTTCGGACCGGCATCCACGATTTCTTCCGGCATATCCGGGTACTTCTCAGCGAAGTTTTTCACGAACATCCCTGCCAGCTTCTTCGCCTGGGCGTCATATGCGTCCTTGTCCGCCCATGTATTCCGCGGACTCAGGATGTCAGACGGCACATCCGGGCAGGATGTCGGGATTTCCACGTTGAAGCGGTCATCGTGAACGAATTCCACGTCTTTCAGTGTGCCGTTCAGCGCTGCAGAGACCATGGCTCTGGTGTATTTCAGCTTCATCCGGCTGCCGACGCCGTACGGGCCGCCGGACCAGCCGGTATTAACCAGATAAACCTGGGTACCGTACTTGTCCAGCCGGTCTCCCAGCATTTGGGCGTATTTCGCAGCATTCAGCGGCATGAACGGCTGCCCGAACAGGGTGGAGAAGGTCGGAACCGGTTCGGTAATTCCCCGTTCCGTTCCGGCAACCTTGGCGGTGAAACCGGTGACGAAGTGGTACATTGCCGCATTTCTGGTCAGACGGGAGATCGGAGGCAGAACGCCGAAAGAGTCCGCCGTCAGGAAGATGACCACCTTCGGAATGCCGCCGTAACCCGGGATCTGCGCATTGGAGATATATTCGATCGGATAGCCGACCCGGGTGTTTTCTGTCAGGGACTTGTCCGTGTAATCCGGTTTCCGGGTTTCCGGATCGTAGATTACGTTCTCCGTAACCGATCCGAAGCGGATGGCGTGGAAAATTTCCGGTTCGTTCTCTTCCTTCAGGTCGATGCACTTTGCGTAGCAGCCGCCCTCAAAATTGAAGATGCCGTCATCCGACCAGCCGTGCTCGTCGTCACCGATCAGTTTCCGGTTCGGATCAGCGGACAGGGTGGTCTTTCCCGTGCCGGAGAGGCCGAAGAAAACGGCAGTGTCCTTCGTCTCCGGGTCCATGTTGGCGGAGCAGTGCATCGGCAGAATGTTGTCTTCCACCGGCAGAACGAAGTTCATGACAGAGAAGACGGACTTCTTGATTTCTCCGGAATACTGGGAACCTGCGATGATGACCTCGTGGGCTTCGTAATCAATCATGATCGCCGCCTCGGAGTGAATGCCGAACTTCTTCGGATCGCACTTGAAGCCCGGAGCCACCAGCATGGTGAAATCGGCTGCGCCGTAGGATGCCAGTTCTTCTTTCGTCGGACGGATGAGCAGATTGTTGATGAACAGCGCCTGGGATGCCAGCTCACAGATCACCCGGAATTTCCGTGTATACTTCGGATCCGCACCCGCAAATCCGTCGAACAGGAAGATGTCCTTTCCTTCCAGGTACTGAATCATTTCTGCCTTGATCGCACGGAACGTTTCCCGGGTGGTCGGCACGTTGACCTTGCCCCAGTCGATCAGATCGTGAACCCCTTCAGAATCCACGATGAACTTATCCTTCGGAGATCGGCCGGTGTATGCGCCTGTCTTCACTGCCAGGGCACCGGTGTCTGTCAGAATACCTTCCTTCCGCTCCAGCGCCTTCTCGGTCAGAATGGCAGGGGAGAGGTTGCGATATACTGCAGCCGGTTTCAGGCCGAGCTGATCCAATCCGTAAGTTTCCATGGTTGCCTCCTTCAATGTTTTTTCTGTTTCTTTACACCACACAATTCTACTCTAACGCAAACAATGGGTAATTTCAATATATTCCGGCTTTTAGGGGAGCAGCTGGGAAGACAAAAAATAAAAAGAACCCGTTCGACACACCGTCCCTCTGACGGATGTGTTTTCGGGTCCTCTCCTTCGAGCAGACTACAATGGGAACATCCATATCGCTAACCAATGTAAGCGAGTCTTTCCCACTCTTCCTTCTCGCGATAATCGTAGCCTTCATACATTTCTTCCATGGTTCTCTTCCTTTCTCTCTCTTTCCTGCAGTGATGGGAAAATCACCGCTTGATTTATATTTTGTAACAATAATATACGACATCGAATTAGTTCTGTCAACATAAATTGTTGCAGAAAACGAAAAAAATTAAAATAATTTGAAGATGTATACGAATAAATACAAAATACAAAACGAGCCGCCCGCAGACGGCCCGCTTTGTATTGAAACATGAAACAAATAATAGGAGATTGCTAAATCATTGCGGCAACCCGGCCACCGGTTTCCTTCGTGGAAAGCGCATCCGGAGCTCCGCCGGACAGATCCGCCGTACGGAAGCCGGCAGCCAGGAAACGGTCCACCGCATTTTCTATGGCATCCGCCTCCTCCGGCAGATTCAGGGTGTACCGAAGCATCATTGCGGCAGACAGGATGGTAGCCAGCGGATTGGCCTTCCCGGTGCCTGCAATGTCCGGTGCGGAACCGTGCACCGGTTCATACATGCCGAAGTTGCCGTCGGTCAGACTGGCAGAGGGCAGCATGCCGATGGAACCGGTGATCTGGCTGGCCTCGTCAGAAAGGATGTCTCCGAACAGATTGCTGGTCAGGATGACGTCAAACTGGCGGGGATCCCGGATCAGCTGCATGCTGGCATTGTCCACATAGAAATGGTTCAGCGTCACATCCGGATAGTCCTCCGCCACTTCATTCACGGTCTTCCGCCAGAGGCGGGAGCTTTCCAGAACGTTCGCCTTGTCTACGCTGCTGACGATCCCCCGGCGTTTCCGTGCCATTTCGAAGGCGGTTCTGGAAATCCGCCGGATCTCCCCCACGCTGTACTGCTCCACATCGTAGGCGGCTTCACCGAATTCTGTTTCCACGTGTCCCCGCTTTCCGAAGTAGATACCCCCGGTGAGTTCCCGGACGATGACGATGTCCAGACCCTTTCCGATGATTTCCGGACGGAGAGGGGAGGCGTCCGCCAGGTCAGAGAAAACTTTCGCAGGACGGATATTTGCGTAGAGTCCCAGCTCTTTCCGCAGGCGGAGCAGAGCCTTCTCCGGCCGCTGTTCCCCCGGAAGGGCATCCCACTTCGGACCGCCCACGGCGCCCAGCAGAACAGCGTCAGCAGATTTTGCCACATCAATCGTATTCTGCGGCAGGCACTCGCCGAAGGCGTCAATGGCGGCACCGCCGGCCAGTACGGTTTGGAAGGCGAACTGATGGCCGAATTTCCGGCCAACCGCTTCCAGCACTTTTTTTGTCTCTTCCATGACCTCCGGGCCGATGCCGTCCCCCGGGATCACTGCAATGGTATAATTCATTTACTGATTTCCTTCTTTCTGGTTCTGAATACTGCGGAGCAGTCCGCCCTCTGCGATCATCTCCTGAATAAACGGAGGGAAGGGATGGGCACGGAAGGTTTCGCCGGTGGTCAGATCGGTGATCTCGCCGCTGTCGAAATCCACACTGACTTCATCCCCGTCGTGGATCCCCCGGCTGGCTTCCGGGGACTCCATGATCGGAAGACCGATATTGATGGCGTTCCGATAGAAAATCCGCGCGAAGGTGGAGGCGATGACAACACTGATGCCGGATGCCTTGATGGCGATCGGCGCATGTTCCCGGGAAGATCCGCAGCCGAAGTTCTCTCCGCCTACCATGATGTCTCCCGGTTTCACTTTCTGAGGAAAAGACTGGTCGATATCCGCCATGCAGTGAGATGCCAGTTCCGCCGGATCGGAAGAATTCAGATACCGGGCAGGAATGATGACATCCGTATCCACATTGTCCCCGTATTTCAGGACAGTTCCTTTCGCCTGCTGCATATGTAATTCCTTTCTTTCCTTTATATATAGCTGGCCGAACGGAGGTCCGGCCTGTTTTTTGTCGCTGCTACAGCACCTCCGCCGGATCAGTGATTTCTCCGGTGAGGGCAGAAGCCGCCGCCACCCACGGGCTGGCCAGGTAGACTTCAGAGGATTTCGCTCCCATGCGGCCCACGAAGTTGCGGTTCGTGGTGGAGATGCAGCGTTCGCCTTCGGCCAGGATGCCCATGTAGCCGCCCAGGCACGGACCGCAGGTCGGAGTGGAGACGACGCAGCCGGCATCGATGAAGGTATCGATGTAGCCCCGGTGAATGCATTCCTTGTAAATGGCCTGGGTGGCAGGAATGACGATGGCCCGGAGGCCCCGCTTGATGTGACGTCCCCGGAGAATTTCTGCGGCGGCGGCCATGTCGCTGATGCGCCCGTTGGTGCAGGAACCGATGACCACCTGGTCGACGGCCACACCCTTTGCCTCGTCAATGGTTTTCGTGTTTTCCGGCAGGTGAGGGAACGCCACGGTAGGCCGGATCGTGGAAAGGTCGATGGTATAGGTCTCGTCGTATTCCGCATCCGGATCCGCCTCGTAGATGGTGTAATCCCGGTGGACACGGCCGTTCATGTAGGCGATGGTCTTCTCGTCTACCGGGAAGATGCCGTTCTTCGCACCGGCTTCGATGGCCATGTTGCAGATGGTGAACCGGTCATCCATGGTGAGGGAGCTGACTCCCGGTCCGGTGAACTCCATGGAACGGTACAGCGCTCCGTCCACGCCGATCATGCCGATGATGTGGAGGATCAGATCCTTGCCGCATACATGCTCCGGCAGTTCGCCGGTCAGTTCGAAGCGGATCGCTGTAGGAACCTTGAACCAGGCCTCTCCTGTGGCGATGCCCGCCGCCAGATCTGTGGAGCCGACCCCGGTGGAGAAGGCCCCCAGCGCACCGTAGGTGCAGGTGTGGGAATCGGCGCCGATGATGGCTTCTCCGGAAGCCACCAGGCCCTTCTCCGGAAGAAGGGCATGTTCGATGCCCATTTCTCCCGCATCGTAGAAGTTGTCGATGTTGAAGCGTTTCGCAAAGGTGCGGCAGGTCTTGCACTGCTCGGCGCTCTTGATGTCCTTGTTCGGGGCGAAGTGGTCCATGACCAGGGAGATCCGGGACTTATCGAAGACCTGATCGAATCCGGCCCCCTCAAAGGCATGGATGGATACCGGTCCGGTGATGTCGTTGGCCAGCACCATATCCAGTTTCGCCTGGATCAGCTGTCCCGCCGTAACGGTTTCCATTCCGGCGTGGGCAGCCAGTATTTTTTGTGTCATTGTCATTCCCATGGGTACTTCTCCTTTGGTTAGTTCATGAACCGGTCTTCATCGTTCATCCGGTTAATGGCGCTGACCAGCGCATTCACCGAGGCGAGGATGATGTCGTCGTGGGTGCCGACACCCCAGAAATCCCGGCCATTCGTATCCTCGATGCAGATGTATGCGGCAGCCTTGGAATTAGAATCCTGGCTCAGTGCATGCTCGGAATAAGTGATGAACTTGTAGTTAAAGTTGTATTTCGTTTTCTGCAGTGCGTTGCTGACGGCGTCCATCCGGCCGTTGCCGGTGCCGGTCAGATTGTATATTTCCTTGTTCTCGTCTTCCTTGCCGCCGACGACCACCCGCATGTCCACTTTCACCCGCTGCTGGTTGCCTTCATCCTTCAGGCTGGAGCCGTAGGTGAATTCTGCATCGGTGATGTCCAGCGGTGCGAAGTAGTTCACATAGGATTTCCGGAAAATCTCGAAGATGTTGTCAGAAGAAAGCTCTTCGTGGTTCCGGTCGGAGATGTCCTTCATCATGTAGCCCACTTCGGAGCGCATGGCCTTCGGAATATCGAATCCGTGATCTCTCTGGATCAGGTAGGCTACGCCGCCCTTGCCGGACTGACTGTTGATGCGGATGACATCACCGTCGTATTCTCTTCCCACGTCGTGGGGATCGATCGGCAGGTACGGAACGGTCCAGCGGTTCGGATCGGTTTCTTCACGGAACTTCATTCCCTTGGCGATGGCGTCCTGATGGGAACCGGAGAAGGCGGCGAAAACCAGTTCTCCGGCGTACGGCTGGCGCGGGCTGACCTTCATGTCCGTATACTCTTCGTATTTCTCCACTGTCTGCGGCATATTCGTGAAGTCCAGCTTCGGATCCACGCCGTGGGTGAACATGTTCATGGCCAGCGTGATAATGTCCACGTTGCCGGTGCGTTCGCCGTTGCCGAAGAGGGTTCCTTCCACCCGGTCGGCGCCGGCCAGCATGCCCAGCTCGGCGCAGGCGACGCCGGTGCCCCGGTCGTTATGCGGATGCAGGGAGAGGATGACAGAGTCTCTTCTGTGGAGGTTCCGGTCCATGTAACAGATCTGATTGGCATAGACATGGGGCAGGGAAAGTTCCACCGTCGCCGGGAGGTTGATGATCACCGGATGATCCGGGGTCGGTTCCCAGATGTCGATGACGGCGTTGCAGATCTCCGCTGCGTAATCCATTTCCGTTCCGGTGAAACTCTCCGGAGAGTATTCGAATTGGAAATCCGTTCCTTTATATATCTCTTCTGACGCAATCTCCTTGATCAGCTGGGCGCCGTCGGTGGCAATCTTCGTGATCTCTTCCTTGCTTCTGCGGAACACCTGCTGCCGCTGGGCGAAGGATGTGGAGTTGTACAGATGAACGATCGCATGCTTCGCTCCCACCAGAGAATCCAGAGTCTTCCGGATGATGTGTTCTCTGGACTGGGTGAGGACCTGAATCTTCACGTCTTCCGGAATCATATCTTTCTCAATCAATGTGCGGACGAATTCGTATTCCGTTTCCGAGGCCGCCGGGAATCCGACTTCAATTTCCTTGAAACCCAGCCGGCACAGATAAGTGAAGAAGTCCAGTTTTTCCTGAAGACTCATCGGCACGATCAGAGCCTGGTTTCCGTCCCGCAGATCAACGCTGCACCAGGACGGGGCCTTTTCGATGTGATCCTTCTTCACCCAGTCCGTGTATTCTGAAGAAACCGGATAATACTGGGGTCTGTACTTAATGTGGTTTTTCATCGATACGTCATACTTCATAGTTCATTCTCCTTGCGCTGTTTCATGTTTCGAGACGGTCCGGAGGACCGTCCTGCCTCAGAGACATAAAAAAATGTCTCATCCGGCGATTTCAATCAATCGGGGAAGAGACGAAAACTATTGCGTTCCGCGGTACCACTCTTCTTGGACTCGCGCCGGAAGGAGCCGGCAGGAATCCCACTTCATTCGTGTACATGCTCGGGGGTGAGACACCGGTGCGCGGATACAGCCTCTCAGCAACTGGCTGCTCTCTGGAATCTCGCGGGAGCCGGTTTATTCCCGTCATCGCATGGCCCGCCGCTTCCGGCAGGCGCTTCGGGGAAACAGACATGTGATTCGGAACAAGAAATGTTCGAAAATGTTGTTTCCTTGAAACTATGATGACACTATAACCCAGGGGAGAAGGAAAGTCAACGGGAAATTTTTTACAAATTTTCGGGAGGCGAGTGGGGAGAAGACGGGGTGGAATAGAGAAGGGAATTGGATTTAAGAAAAAATTTAAACCGTGTTAACAATGTAGATAAACAAAACTTGTGAAAATACATAAAAAACACGTTGACAATTTGTTGACCTCGGTTATAATGGAACCATCGTTCGCGAAAACAGTGAACGCCCGGGTACACCGGACGGGAGCCGTGTTCCGGCAGGAGGTCTGCCGGCCGCGGACAGCATCTGAATCCGGCCGCAGGCAGGGACGGCTACCCCGGCTGCCCGGAGCAGATGCCGCCATAGTGTAACATATTGTGTCGTTTAGATGCGGGCAGGCCGTCCGCAGGAAAATGGAGAGAGGTAGAAGAATGGCTATCAAGAAGTATTATGATCAGGATTGCAACTTTGGTGTACTCGATGGAAAGACAATTGCGATCATCGGATTCGGTTCCCAGGGTCACGCCCATGCGATGAACCTGACAGAGTCCGGTGCGAAGGTTGTAGTCGGCCTGAGACCGGGATCCAAGCACGAACAGAAGGCGAAGGATTTCGGCTTGGAAGTAATGGATATTGAAGATGCGGCAGAAGCCGGTGACATCGTTATGATTCTGACGCCGGACGAACTGCAGGACCAGCTCTTCGAAGAGAAGATTGCGAAGCACCTGCATGCAGGCAACGCTCTGGCATTCGCCCATGGCTTCAACATTCATTATCAGCTGATCAATCCGCCGGCAGATGTGGACGTCATCATGATCGCACCGAAGGGACCGGGCCACATCGTAAGAGAGCAGTATACACAGGGTTCCGGCGTTCCGTGTCTGATCGCGGTGCAGCAGGATGCCACAGGTAAGGCGAAGGAAATCGCACTGGCATATGCTTCCGGCATCGGTGCAGGCAGATCCGGAATCATCGAGACAACATTCAAGGAAGAAACCGAGACGGACCTCTTCGGCGAACAGGCCGTTCTCTGCGGCGGTGTTGCAGAGCTGATGAAGGCCGGCTGGGAAACGCTGGTAGAAGCGGGTTATGCACCGGAAATGGCGTACTTCGAGTGTGTTCACGAGATGAAGATGCTGACAGACCTGATCTATGCGAAGGGCTTCAGCATGATGAGATACTCCATCTCCAATACAGCAGAGTATGGTGATTACATCACGGGACCGAAGATCATCACGAAGGAATCCAGAGCAGCCATGAAGCAGGTTCTGAAGGATATTCAGGACGGTACATTCGCTTCCGAATTCAAGCAGGAGTTCAATGCAGGAAAGAAGGCTCACTTCCTCGCTATGAGAAGAGTAGAGGCTTCCCATCCGATGCACAAGGTCGGCGACGAGCTGAGAAGCATGATGAGCTGGCTGAATGACTAATCAGCATTCCCACATAATACGGATTGCGTCATAGATGTTCCGGGGGATTTCTGTGCCGCCCGGAACGTGCGGCAGCCGGAGGCGGAAGGAAATTTCGCCTCCGGCTGTTTCTATATTTCCATTTGGGATATGATAGAATACAGAATAAATGCAGTGCGGCAGAATGGGCCGCAGGAAAGATGAGCGGAGTCCCGGGACTTCGGAAAGGATGATATATGGCACGAAGAAGTGATAATGTAACGAAAGGAATCGAACGGGCTCCGGGCAGAAGCCTGTTCTATGCAATGGGGTATACGAAGGAAGAACTGGAACGTCCGCTGATCGGCGTCGTGTCCGCACACAGTGATATCGTTCCGGGACATGCGGACCTGGATAAGGTGACAGAAGCCGTGAAGGCCGGCGTGCGGATGGCAGGGGGAACACCGATTATGGTACCTTCCATCGGCGTATGTGACGGCATCGCCATGGGGCATATCGGCATGAAGTATTCTCTGCCGAGCCGGGAACTGATCGCCGACAGTGTGGAAACCATGGCCAATGCCCATCAGTTCGACGGACTGGTGCTGGTGCCGAATTGTGACAAGATTGTTCCGGGCATGCTGATGGGTGCGCTGCGTCTGGATATCCCGACCGTGGTCTGCTCCGGCGGACCGATGATGGCCGGGCTGGTGAACGGGGAAGAGACTTCCCTGTCCAAGATGTTCGAAGCGGTAGGCGCCCGGAAGGCCGGTCTGATCGATGATGCCGGTCTGCTGGAGTTCGAGCAGAATGTCTGTCCGGGCTGCGGTTCCTGTTCCGGAATGTATACCGCCAACAGCATGAACTGCCTCTGCGAGGCAATCGGCATTGCACTCCCGGGGAACGGAACTATTCCGGCGGTCACCGGAAGAAGAATGATGCTGGCGAAGCATGCCGGCATGGCTGTCATGGAGATGGTGGAGAAGAATATCACAGCCCGGCAGATCGTAAACGAGAGATCGATCCGCAACGCACTGACCTGCGATATGGCTCTGGGCTGCTCCACGAACACGGTACTTCATCTGCTGGCGATTGCCCATGAGGCAGGAGTTGAGCTGGATTTGAAGATGTTCAACGAAGTCAGCGGGAGAACTCCGAATCTCTGCCACCTGGCTCCGGCGGGCCCGACTCATATGAATGATCTGGACCAGGCGGGCGGCATCCCGGCAGTGATGGCAGAACTGGCCAAGGGGGATCTGCTGGACACTGCCGTCATGACAGTGAACGGAAAGACATTGGGAGAGAACATCGAGGGAAAGAAGATCCGGAATGATGCGATCCGCACACTGGACCATCCGTTCATGGAAGCCGGCGGACTGGCGGTACTCTGGGGGAATATCGCACAGGAAGGCTGTGTGGTGAAACAGAGTGCAGTGGCGCCGGAAATGCTGCAGCACACCGGTCCGGCCAGAGTCTATGACGGAGAGGAAGAGGCGATCGCCGACATCTACGCCGGAAAGATCAACCCGGGGGATGTGGTGGTCATCCGCTATGAGGGACCGAAGGGTGGTCCGGGCATGCGGGAAATGCTGAACCCGACCAGTGCTCTGGCAGGCATGAATCTGGACAAGTCTGTGGCGCTGATCACGGACGGCAGATTCAGCGGAGCCAGCCGGGGTGCGTCCATCGGCCACGCCTGTCCGGAAGCGGCTATGGGCGGCAACATCGGACTGGTGGAAGAAGGAGATATCATCGAAATCGATATCCCGAACAAGTCCGTGAATGCCAGAGTCTCTGAAGAGGAATTCCAGGCCCGCAGAGCGAAATTCGTTCCTCATGAGCCGAAGATCCGCCACGGGTGGCTCTATCGTTATTCGAAGATGGTGGCGCCGGCCAATCAGGGCGCTGTCATGCTGGAAGATTAAGAGCGACGGAAGACGGAGAATACAGAAACAAACTGTTGATACAGGGCACCGCTGGTGCCCTGTTTTTGTGTACAGACAGAAGCTCATGGCCCGGAAGGAACGGGTTTCTTTACATTTCGGCCTATTTTTGGTACAATCGTGGGGTTCTAATTTGTGTCTGTACTGTTACGCTGGAGATGCGGCGCAGAATACATATAAGTGAGAAAAGGGGTAGGATGATGAATCAGAATTCGATTGTAGAGCTTCTGGCCGGATGGGCCATGGAGCGGCCGGATGTCATGTGTGCTGCAGACACGAAGGGCAGCGCCACGTACCGGGAGATGATGCAGATGGTGTACTATCTGTCGGAGATGCTCCGGGCAGAAGGGGTGAAGGAAGGGGACCCGGTTGTGGTGGAATGCACCCAGGACCGGGCTTATCTGGCGCTGTACCTGGCCATTGAGCTGGCCCATGGCGTTTTCGTTCCGCTGGAAAGCGGTGCGGCGGATGCCCGGGCAACGGATATCATTGATGACACTGAGGCGAAGCTGTATTTCACCCAGAAAGAATACGAAGGCCGTCCGGGCTGGAGAAACGGGAAGGAACTGAAGAGACTGGCGGCGGAGACCCTGACGGAGGAGAAAACTGCGGCTTTCGGAGCCGTGGACCTGACGAAACTGCCGTATCCGGACCCGGAAGCGGTGTCCCAGATCCTGTATTCCACCGGCACCACCGGGAAGTCCAAGGGGATCGTGCTGACCCACCGGAACAATGTGGCCTGTGCGGAAAATGTGCGGTACGGTGTGGAGATGAAGGAACAGAATGTGGAATTCATTCCGATGCCTCTCAGCCATTCCCACGGTCTTCGCACCGCATACGCTTCGATTCTCAACGGCAGCGGCATGGTTCTGATGAACGGCGTCATGTTCGTCAAGATTGTCTATGATCTGATGGACCGTTACCATGTGACGGGATTCGATATGTCCCCGAGTATTCTGCGCCTGCTGTTCCGCTTGTCGAAGGACAAAATCGCAGAGTACAACGATCAGCTGGACTATGTGGAGATCGGTTCCGCCGCCCTTCCGGAAGAGGACAAGGAACACTTGAAAGAACTTCTGCCGGACGTTCGTCTGTATGATTTCTACGGTTCTTCGGAATCCGGACGTTCCTGTGTGCTGAATTTCAACAGCCCGGATGATAAGCCGAAATGCATCGGCCGCCCGTCCCACAACACTTCCTTTGTCTTCACCGATGATCAGCGCCGGGAAATTCATGCCACAGAGGATAACCCGGGCCTTTTGGCTTCCAAGGGTGCGATGAACATGAAGGGGTATTTCAAAAATCCGGAGCTGACAGCCTCTGTGATGAAGGACGGATATATTTACACCAATGATCTCTGCTATGTAGGGGAGGACGGTCTGATCTACTACCTGGGAAGACAGGACGATGTCATCAACTGCTCCGGAGTGAAGATTTCCCCGGAAGAGGTGGAGGAAGTGGTACGGCATTATCCTAATGTGAAGGACTGCTGCTGCATTCCGGTGGATGATCCGCTGAAGGGACAGGCTCCGAAGGTTTTCCTGCAGATGGAAGAAGGGGCGCCGGAATTCCGGCGGGCGGACTTCATGAAGTACTGCAAGACGGCGATGGATGCCACGAAGCAGCCCGCCGAGGTGGAGCTGATTGATTCCATCCCCCGGACTTACAACGGCAAGCTGCAGCGAAAGAAACTGATTGCCAGAGAGAAGGAACGCCGGGCGTAGGCGTTTTCCCGGACAAAAAAATCGGAATGGCCGCTTTCCGGCGGCCATTCCGTTTTTTTGCCGTGCGCCCGAGACGAAAGAGGATCAGCCTTCGTCCATTTCCATATCCGGCTCCGGGACATGGGAAAGAAGTTTCTGTATCAGGCGGTTTGTTTTTTGGATTTCGGCGGAGTCGGTCTTTCGCTGCTGCAGTAGGTTGACTGCATCATAGCCTGCGGATCTGGCCCACAGGGAAATTGTGGTATAGAACGATTCCGACTTGCTGCGCCAGGTGTCGTAGGCGGAGCCGGTGTCGTTCCGGTGGTCCTTCAGGTTGTAGTGCTGCTGAAGGTAACGGCTCATGTAATTCGAAAATTTCGTCATACCGATGATGTTGGCGTGGCGTTCGTCGCAGAAGTCGGTATTCTGATTCACGTCGATGGCCTTGGCCAGACCGGATTTCCTGTCGTTGAAATTCAGGAAGGTGTATCCCCGGCCGGTGATCATCTTTTCCGTGGAATTGATCAGGCCGTAATCCTCCTTGGATCCGGAGAACGGGGAGGAGACGAACAGGATTTTCACATTGGAGCGCTTCGTCAGCCTGTCGCAGTAGTTCAGCAGATCCCGGATGGTCTTCTTCTGAATACTGTTCAGTTCTGTGTAATCGTCATACTGCCGAACCTTAACATCGTCCACCACCCAGGAAAGGGCGGAGTCGACCACCTGACCCATGTAAGCATTCTGCTTCGTGACGGCCTTCCAGTCGCTCAGGTGGATGTCATCGTTCCAGCGTCCGTGATATTTCAGGAACGGGAAATAATAGGACGCCTTATCCAGCGTTTCTGCGTCATAGCTGTTGGAATAGCGATAGTATTTCAGTGCCTTGCGGATTGCCGCGTTGCGGTTCCGGGACCAGTGCATCGCATCGGTGACCCGGCGGATAGCGGTATCCGTCATAGAATCTGGTATTTTCAGGATGTTCCGGACTTCTATGACAATCACTTTCGGCTTCTGGGTCTTCAGCGCTTCGTTGATGATCGGCTCCTGTAGAATGATCGGCTGGGAGGCCGAATTCAGATCGAAACTGGTGATGCCGGTTTCAGCCCAGGCCATGTAGGGTGAGTAATAGCGATAAGCGGCACTGGATCCGGTATACACCACATCCACCGTATTTTTCGGCAGTTTGTAATACGCCTGGAAGACCTGTTCACTGTGTTTCGTGTCATTCATATCGAAGACACGGACCAGATAGAACAGCATCAGCCCGACAATCAGCAGAAAAATGATCAGCCGCCGGCCCCAGTAGGCGTTGGGATTCCGGGATACTTCCTCCCGGAAGTGATCCCGTTTTTCTATAAGTTTTTTTAGCATATCGTACCTTTACATCTCCTCTGTCTTTAGAAATTCCGGTAAATGAATTCTCCGGCATTGAATCCCGGGCCGTATACGCCGAAAATCAAGATGCATGCCAGTCCGAGGAGCAGAACAGCCCAGCGGAGCAGGAGACTGCGGTCCAGAATGTCCTGCCGGATCCGGATGCCCCGTTCCTGCATACAGCTGGCGGTGAAAAGCACCAGGAAGGCGAAGAGGAACACCTTCAGGTCGTCCCCGTCCAGCCCCATGCCGATGGCCCGATGCGCAAGGTCGCTGAAGTTGAAGCAGTGCAGCGAACGCTTCCACATGTGCAGCGCCGTACCCACAGTGGCTGCTCTGGCTAGACACCTGCCGTAGGCCATGATGAAATAGGTCCGGATGATCTGAAAGCATTTCCAGAGGAAATGTTTCGTCGGGATGTGCAGAATCCGGATCATCTTTTCGAACAGCGGAGTACAGAACATACCCAGAATGATCATGATGGAGTTATAAAGGCCGTAGACAATGTACCCCCAGCCGGCGCCGTGCCAGATGCCGATGATGGTGAAAACGATGAAGGTGGGCAGGTAAGACGGCAGCTGTTTCCGTAAATTGCCCTGCAGATTCTTTCGTGCCCATTTTCCGATCCTGGTGGAAGTCTTGGAAAGGGTGATTGGAAAGAATACATAATCTCTCATCCAGTTCGTGAGAGACATGTGCCACCTGCGCCACTGTTCGGAAACGGAGTTGGCGAAGTACGGCCGGTTGAAATTTTCGATCAGTTCGATGTCCAGCATCTCTGCGGCACCCCGGGCAACATCGATTCCGCCGGAGAAGTCCGTGTAGATCTGGATAGAATACATGAGCATGGCCACCAGAACCTGGGTGCCGTCGTAGCTGCTGTAATCTCCGTAAACATTAGAGACCAGTGTGCCGATCCGGTCGGCAATGACCATCTTCTTGAAAAAAC
Source organism: Eubacterium pyruvativorans (assembly GCF_900102225.1). GTDB lineage: Bacteria > Bacillota > Clostridia > Peptostreptococcales > Anaerovoracaceae > Aminicella > Aminicella pyruvativorans. The sequence goes on along the minus strand of NZ_FNBF01000003.1, from coordinate 4,703 downwards.
CCCACATCATGAGTTCCGCACCGTGGAGCAGGGTGGTGTAATTGAAGTAGTGCGGTTTCTTCAGTTTCTCCCCCAGATTGTCGTACCGGGAAATCGGCCCCTGGATGATCTGCGGGAAGAAAGAAATGAACAGAGCGAATCGCAGATAATTCTTCTCCGCCGGATATTTCTTCCGGTAGACATCGATCAGATAGCCCACTGCCTGGAAAGTGTAGAATGAAATACCCATCGGCAGGACGAGGTTCATCAGAGGCGCATCCTTGCGGAAGTCGAACAGATCGAACATATCGTTGATCTGGCTCGCTGCGAAATTGTAGTATTTCAGCATAAACAGGATGCCGAAATTGATCAGCACACCCAGCAGAAGTACGCGCTTTTTTTTCTTCTTCGCAATTTTTCGTGTCTCTTTCGTACTGGCATCGTCAATCTTCTGCAGCCAGCGGGCGAGCAGATAGATCGTCGTTGTGGTGGAAATAATAAAAATCAGTGGGGTGATTCCTCCGAACAGATAGAAGCAGTAGCTTGCTGCCAGAAGAGTGATCCACTGATATTTCTTCGGTGTCAGATAGTAAAGAAACACAATCACAAGGAGAAAAAGCAGGAACTTAATGGAGACAAAAGACATAGATCCTCCCGTTCGTGTTTCAGTAATTTATATAGAAAATAGCGGCTCTGTGTTCTTAAGATCAGGAAGCGGGGTTACGCTTCCTGCAGTTTCTGAACCAGCGCACAGATCGCATCGACAGAATTGAAGTTTTCCGGAATCATGTCGTCCATGGTGATCTCAATATCGAACGTTTCGTCCAGTTCCCCGACAATCGCCACGACATCGAAGGAATCCAGCAGTTCGTCGTCGATCAGATTCTTCTCGTTCTCATAGTCAATGCCGTCCTTCACATCCGTCAGGATATCGATGATGCTCTGTTTTTCCATTTTCTCTTCTCCCAATTCAAAAAATCATCATTTGCAACAAAATATCAGCATACGAATTCCTTCCGTACACCTAACCATGATATTATAATTGACGGATCTATCCGGTGTCAATATAATGTAAGCGTAATAATTCATATATGAGTATGTGAACCGCGGGATTTCGGCCGCGGGCCGGGAGGAGTAGATTTCATGCATTGCACACGCAAACTTGCCGATGATCTGTACTGGATCGGCGGGAATGACAAGTCATTTCAATATTTCGAAGGGGTTCATCCGATTCCGGAAGGGATTTCCTACAACAGTTATCTGATGCTGGACGAGAAGACTGTCCTGTTCGACACCTGTGACTGGAAGATCGGGCAGCAGTTCCTGGAGAATCTGGACTATGTTCTGAATGGAAGAACGCTGGACTATATCGTGGTGGATCATATGGAACCGGATCATGCGGCGACACTGGGAGAAGTGTTGCTCCGTTATCCGGACGCCATTGTGGTGGGAACGGCGAAGGCTCACCAGTTTATGGAACAGTACGGATTCCGGGTGACACACAGCCTGGTGGTGAAAGAAGGGGATAAGCTGAATTTCGGCAGACACACGATTGCATTCTACACGGCGCCGATGGTTCACTGGCCGGAAGTGATGGTGGCTTTCGATGAGACCGACGGCATTCTTTTCAGTGCCGATGCTTTCGGATCCTTCCGGGCTCTGGACGGTGCGATCTTCAACGATGAAGTCAACTACGAAAGGGACTGGGAAGAGGCAAACCGCCGGTACTATACGAATATTGTAGGGAAATTCGGGAAGCAGGTTATGGCCGTCCTGAAGAAGGCCTCCAAACTGGATATCAGGATGATCTGCCCGCTTCACGGCGTTGTGTGGAGATCTGATATTGACTGGCTTCTGGACAAGTACACGAAGTGGGCCACCTATACGCCGGAAGGAAAGGGCATTCTGATCGCTTACGGCTCCATGTACGGCCACACGGAGAACGCCGCCCATATTCTGGCGGGCAAACTGTATGAGAGAGGCCTCACGGACATCACACTTCGTGATACGACGGAGACCCATGTTTCCTACCTGATCAGTGATGCGTTCCGCTGCAGTGCAGTTGTTCTGCTGTCCGTCACCTACAACATGAACATTTTCCCGCCGATGCAGAATTTCCTGGATGATATGAAGCGCCTCAACCTGCAGAACCGGAAGATCTGGCTGGCACAGAACGGCACGTGGGCGCCGAATTCCGGAAAACTCATGTCAGAGATGGTGGGCTGTATGAACGGCATGGAAATCATGAATGAAGAGCCATTGACCATGAAGTCTTCCGTGACAGAAGAAAATGAAGAGGAACTGAACCGCATCGCAGATCAGATCGCTGCCGCGCTGGCGGAGTAGTACGGAGCGGAACGCCGGGCGCTGCCCGGGCAGTTTTCTGGGACGAAACATCCGGCCGGGGTCTGTCACCCCGGCCGGCTTTCATCATTTGTTACACGGAGTGATACAGAGAGGAGTGGAATGGATGTTTGCAGAGGAATACAGAAGAAAGTGCAAGACAGCGGAAGAAGCTGTGAAAATCGTGAAAGACGGGGACTGGGTCGAATACGGTGAAGTCGCATCCTTCCCGATTGCCCTGGACCGGGCCCTGGCCGCCCGGAAAGGGGAGCTGAAGGATGTGAAAGTGCGTAATTCCCTGAGCGTGCAGCCGGTTCAGGTGGTGGAGCAGGACCCGGAGCAGGAGAGTTTCACATATAATCTCTGGTACTGCAGCGGCATCGACCGCCACTACGTGGACCAGGGGCGGGCCTATTTCATTCCGATGAATTACCGGGACATCGGAAGTTATTTCAACAGAGGGCTGGCACCGGTCGATGTGGCCATGGTGGCTGTCAGCACACCGGATGAGGACGGATACTTCAATCTGGCCCTGACCAACTGCGCACACCGGGAAATCATCGATGCGGCGAAGTACGTCATTCTGGAGGTCAACGACTGTCTGCCCCATGTACCGGAACTGAACGGCGGCCGGATTCACATTTCCGAAGTGGATGCCGTGGTGGAAAGCCACGAGAAACCGGCGTCCATGTCTCCTTCCGAGCCGAACGACATGGACCGGGCGATCGCAAAGAATATCATGCCGTTCCTTCATGACGGCCAGACGCTGCAGCTGGGCATCGGCGGCATTCCGAATGCCCTGGGAGGGCTGATCGCCGACTCTGACCTCAGAGATCTGGGCATGCACACGGAACTCATGAGCGACGGCTATCTGAAGCTGTACGAAGCGGGCATCGTCACAGACCGGAAGAAGAAAACAGACAATGGAAAGGGTGTATTCGGCATCTGCTACGGCACCCCGGCACTCTATGATTTCGTGGACAATAACCGGCGGAACATCTACTCCGCCTCCATGTCCTACACGAACAATCCGAAGGTCATCGCCTCCTTCGACGACTTCCTGTCCATCAACGGCTGCGTGTCCTGTGACCTCTACGGCCAGGTGTCTGCAGAGACCGCCGGGACCCGTCAGATCAGCGGCGCCGGCGGACAGCTGGACTTCGTCACCGGCACCTACATGGCGGAGCACGGAAAGAGCATCATCACTATGACCTCTTCCCGGGTGGATTCAAAAGGAGTGCGTCACTCAAACATCCGGCCGTACTTCAGCGGGGGAGATGTGGTCACCACACCCCGGAGCCAGACTCAGTACATTGTCACAGAATACGGTGCTGCCTGCATGATCGGAAAGTCCACCTGGGAACGGGCAGAAGAACTGATCCGTATCGCCCATCCGGACCTCAGGGATGATCTGATCCGGGCGGCGGAGAACCAGGGCATCTGGCGCAGATCGAACAAAAAATAACAAAGAGGGCGGCCGGAAAACCGCCCTGAATGGAAGTGATCGGGACTGTCGCACTAAGTGCGTCAGTCCTTTTTTCTGCGGTCGGGTGCTGCGGTCGGCGACATTTCTGCGGTCGGGTGACGAGCTGGCTTGCATGCTGTATACAAGTCGTGATTTGAATACTGGTGAATGGCTGTAATTAATCGTTTTGTATACGAATCATGGTTGTATATTGATGGAAGGTGCGAAATCCCCCATTTTCCCTGATTCGCACCTAAAATGCGCCGGGCAGGGTGCGAAAACGAAAAAAGATCCCGATTAATCTATTTCAGTCCCGGCCGCAGGTGCCAAATGGAACGAAAATGCCATTTCCGCACCCGCCGGTCTCCGAACAATATACCGTTCATTGAATAACTATCCGATCAGCCGAGAGGGAACCGATCGACGTCTTCGGCAAACAGATCGATTTCTCCGTTGCACGCATACTGTCAAGCGTTTTTGTATAATTATGCGGATTCAGGGAAATATCTGGGATTAATCCATTCGAAACTGATTCGGCAGGGTGCGAAAACGTACTTTTTCGCAGAATCGCACCTACGCAATGGCGGCGTCCGTATAATGGTGTAAATTGAAAAATTAAAAAGAGCCAGGTGCTCGACCTTTAGGTATAATGAAAATCGACCAAAATCACCATTAATACCAAGGAAGGAGAACACGATGGCTCAACTCAATATTACATTGAATCAGGAGGAAATTCTACAATTACTTTCCGTGGATCGCGATGAAGCGTTCCGGACACTGCTCACCAACAGTCTCAACAGCATCCTGAAGGCGGAGTCTCAGGAACAGCTTCGGGCTGCGCCGTATGAGCGTTCTGACGAACGCACAGACAGTCGCAACGGCATCCGCAGCCGGACCCTGAAGACCCGGATCGGCA
>NZ_FNBF01000053.1 GCF_900102225.1 Eubacterium pyruvativorans | reverse complement strand
AGATATCTTCCTATTTTTTCTACCCATTTTAAAACTCCCTTCATGATTAACAGCGATTTTGTTTTTCACTGTCTCTCATAAAGGGAGCATATCAAATCCCGCCGGGGGTCAATATTTTTTCTGTTTCTTTCTCTTCCTACACTACTCGCTGGTGAGCGGCTTCATGGTCGGGAACAGGATCACGTCCCGGATCGACGGCTCATCGGTCAGCAGCATCACGAGACGGTCGACGCCGATGCCCAGGCCTCCTGTCGGCGGCATGCCGACTTCCAGGGCGTTGACGAAATCCCGGTCCATCGGATGGGCCTCGTCATCCAGTCCCAGATCCAGCTCTCTCTGCTGCTCTGCGAACCGCTCATACTGGTCGATCGGGTCATTCAGCTCGGAGAAGGCGTTGCCCACTTCCCAGCCGTTGATGTACACCTCGAACCGGCGTGTGATGCGCGGATCTTCCGGATCCCGCTTCGCCAGCGGGGAAACTTCCACCGGATGGCCGGTGACGAATACCGGGATACGGCCGTCCAGAAGGCCCGGAGCATCTTCGCAGTAGTCCTCGAACATCTCGGCGATGATCTTGCCGCGGGTCCAGTCCTTCACCGCTTCCGGATCCATGCCGTAGTCGATGGCCGCCCGGCGGGCATCCTCATCGGAATCGATCTTGTGGAAATCAATGCCGGTGATCTGCTTCACGCCGTCGGTCATATCCAGACGGTTCCAAGGCGGTGTCACGTCGAATTCTTTTCCCTGATAGCTGATGATCGGCGTGCCGTTCACCGCCATCTGACACTTATATACGATCTGCTCCACCACGTCCATGACGCTTTCCAGGTTGCCGTAGGCCATGTAGCATTCCATGGAAGTGAATTCCGGGTTATGACGCTGGTCCATGCCCTCGTTCCGGAAAACCTTTCCCATTTCATAGACCCGGTCCAGGCCGCCGACAATGCAGCGCTTCAGGTACAGTTCCGTGGCGATGCGCAGGTACATGTCGATGTCCAGCGTGTTGTGGTGGGTGATGAACGGACGGGCATTTCCGCCGCCGGCGATGGTCGCCAGTGTCGGTGTGGTGACTTCCAGGAAGCCGTAGTCCTCTTCCAGAACCCGGCGGATTTCATGCTCGATCTTCGCCCGCTTGATGAAGGTGTCTCTGACCTTCTCGTTCATGATCAGGTCCACATAACGCTCCCGGTATCTCAGATCCGGGTCCTTCAGTCCGCTCCACTTGTCCGGGAGCACCTGGATGGACTTGGTCAGCAGAACCAGTTCATGCACGTGGACAGAAATTTCTTCTGTACGTGTCTTGAAGACAATGCCCCGGATGCCGACGATATCACCGATGTCATAGGTCTTGAACCACTTGTATTCTTCCGTGCCGATCTCGTCCCTCTTCACGTAGCACTGAATTCTTCCCTGCTTATCCTGAATATCGAAGAAGGAAGCCTTACCCATGACCCGCTTGGTCATGATACGGCCGGCGATGGAAACCTCCTCACCCTCCATGGCGACATAGTTGTCCTTGATGTCCCGGCTGTGGGCCGTCACATCCCATGTTTCCTGAAGGAACGGGTTCCTGCCCGCTTCCTGCAGCGCCTTCAGCTTCTCCCGTCTGATCTGTCTCTGTTCCGAAACATCTTCGGCGTAGGCCTGTCCTTCCGGTGCGGCGTTACCCTTCGTATTCTGGTTGTCTGTACTCATTCTGCTGAACTCCTCCCGTTCTCAATTCGTTATTTCGATATCTGCATGATCTGATAATGAAGCAGGCCGTCCGGTACCGGAATCTCCAGTTCATCTCCGACCTTGTGTCCGATCAGGCTTCTGCCCACCATAGAGTCGTTGGAAATCTTCGGCGGCTCTGCGAACGGATCAGTCTCCGTGGAACCCACCAGTTCGAACCAGCTGGTTTCGTTCCGGTCATGATCCAGTACTTCCACCTTCAGGCCCACCGTCGCCACATCACCGGACATTTCAGTCTCCCGGATGATCTTCGCATTGCGGATCATCGCCTCGACCTTCTCGATCCGGGCTTCCAGTTCCGCCTGCTCATTCTTCGCGGCATCATATTCGGCGTTCTCGGAAAGGTCTCCGTAGGAAATCGCTTCCTTCAGTCTGGCGGCAACTTCCTTCCGTCTGACGGAAACCAGCTCGTCTCTCTCTTCTACCAGTTTGTCATACCCTTCCTGGGTCAGCAAAACTTCATCAGCCATAATTCTCCCTATCTCCTTCCGGCAGCGCTTCGGGCTGCCTCCCATGTTCCGTTCCCCGTACAGAACGTGACAAAATATTATATACTTTCCCGTTCGGCTTTGTCAATTCGCGGATACAGCACGGCGCGGGGAAACTGTAGCTTTACAATAGATGTGAGACCTCTGGAATAGAAAAAAGCGATTGAGTCCGTTAGAATGGTTTTACCACAAATCATAGCTAACGAAAGGACACTCAATCGCCATGAAAAGTATAACACATTCACAGCGCTATTTGCCCCACACTATTGAAACCAGATTTTATGCAGTAAAGCTTTACCGCAGCGGAAATTCCGTGCAGTTCGTCTGCCGGAGATACCATATATCCAAAGCATCGCTGATGCGATGGAATAAGCGGTTTGACGGAACCAAAGACTCTCTAAGAGATAAATCTCATAGACCTG
>NZ_FNBF01000024.1 GCF_900102225.1 Eubacterium pyruvativorans | reverse complement strand
CCTCCTTTGCGGACCTTCGGCACCAGCAGATAAACCGTCCCAAGCCGGGTATTCAGCTTACGGGGACGATAGCCACAGCGGTAGCCCGAGCGGTCGTCCGTCCGTTCGCTTTTCTCAGCATTCAGCTGCGTGGTGACCTCTGCCTCCATCATCTGGTTGCAGAGCCACTCCAGCATGCTGAGCATGGGATCCGGCTGATTCATAAAGCTGAATAGTAAATTCGTGAGATTTGTGTTAATCTGATTGTGAGCCATTGAGAGTTCTCCTTTGTGAATGAGAAGTTTGGTCGCTAATCATTTTACACGAGCCTCAATGGCTTTTCTACTATTCACTTTTGCGAACAATATTGTACTCTATCTTCTTTGAAGAATTATATAATTATTTGTAATGAGCTGATAATTATACATAATTTTACGAGCACGAATAGACAAAATATACTGTTAATACATTAAATCTATCGTAACATTATGACTACAACTCAGGAGGTAACACATGCTTCGGGTAGGATTAATACAATTATCAATTATTGAAGGTAATGTGCAAGAGAATAAAAAGCACATTCGTGATCTTGTTACAAAATATTCCAGAGATGAAATCGATTTATTATGCTTTCCAGAACTATGTCTCAGCGGTTATGACTTCGATCAGGCTGATAATAGCTTGGATGAAAGCGAATTTATGGCTGGCCTTGCGAAAGAATACTCTGTTTCGATCCTAGCAGGTATCTACCTACGTGAAGGAGACAAGCGATACGATGCCGTACGTATGTGGGACAAAAACGGAACTCTTCTTGGAACATATCGAAAAATACACCTATACGCTACTGAGCGCAGATTCTTTTCTGCCGGTTCCGATCTATGTATTATTCCTTTCAAAGGCTGGAATATCGGAATTCTTGTATGTGCCGATCTCGGATTCCCTGAGGTCACACGGATATTGGTCGATAGTGGCTGTGATCTGGTGATCTACCCAAGTGCATGGGCAAGAGGAAAAGGATTCGACGAACTGTTCACGAATTGTGGGAGGATACGAGCTGCAGAAAACCAGGTGTATACTATCGTTCTTAACCGGGGTGATGGGGACCAGGAATACTGTGGATATACAACAGTTTCCAATCCAGACGGAACTGCTCGTCTGTTTCTGAATGTAACTGAGGAAACATATGCAAAAGTTACTCTGAATAAAGATGAGATCCGGAACATTCGTGAAATGATCCCTTGGCAGATGATGCGACAAGATGATCTCTATCGCAAATTATCTCACAAAAATGATTCCCTTAATTAAACAGAAACACATCAACCGCCAATCGTAAAGCGATTAATTATATTATATCTGATTTTGTTTATATAGATGTCGACTTCTATTCAATATTTCCCCAAGGCAGATAAACTGCCGCCTAATACTTTTCAGGAAGGAGAAGCGTTATGGAAGACAATACAAATAAAGTTGAAGATGCAGCAATGACGCCAGTACCAGAAGATGCTCGTCAACACTGGATCACTCCTGCTATGATCATGGCAGGAAATGAATTCTGTACCCCCGTTCTTATGGTTGGTGCTACCCTGATCGGTGCATTTGGCTTCAAAGGGATGATACCCGTTGTTTTATTTACCTTCCTGGTGATGACTTGGATCGGTAATTCGTTGAATGGTTATATGGGAGCGAAATATGGTTTGTCCTCTTCGGTAATTGCAAGACAGTCGTTTGGCGATAAACAGGCTCGTTTTATCATCGCCCTGGTCGTTGGTGTCGTCAGCATGGGATGGTGGGCGATCCAGACTTCCGTTACCGGAAACGCCTTGTGCGCGATCATAGGAATCGATTACACGCACAACCGTTTCGCATGGGCGATCGCAACGATCGTTGTAGGCATATTATTCGCAATCCCGTCTATTATGGGAATTACATCTATTAAAATCGTCGACTATATTGCAGTTCCAGGAGGACTGTTATTATGTTTCGTTGGCGTCTATCTGGCGTTAAAGAATGTTGGACTCAGCGGAATACTGAATTCGACAGGAGATGGTAGTATGACATTCGCTACAGGCGTTGCAGCAGTTATAGGCTTGAATGTTTCACAATGGGTGATCTGTGCCGACTATACGAGATTCGCGAAGCCAAAGGTCCTGGACAACATCCTGATCCCCTGGGGCATCATTGCCTGCGGTATTCCTCTCGTTATCATCGGGGGGATGATGGCAGTAGGTAAAGGTACTGCAGATATCGTAGCCGTCATGCAGAATCTCGGATTCCCTGTATGGGGATTCATCGTATTATGGCTTGCAGCCTGGACCAGCCAGCTCGTTAACAACTACACGATGGGACTCAGTTTTGCAAATATCTGCAATATCACATCTTCCAGAGGTCGGAAAATCGTCACTTTGGTCGGGACACTACTTTCTATCACTTTATCTATCATGGGTATCCTTGATCACTTCACGGACCTTCTTAGTCTTGCAGGTCTTCTTTATCCGGGGCTTGCCGGCGTTATGTTCGTCGATTTCTACGCAAGGAAAGTGAAAAAGTGGAACGACAATGTTGGGTGGAACTATATGGCAACTATCGCCATTATCTGCGGCGTTGCAGTAGGATATATTACAACTTATGTGAAGCCGTTGGGAATCGCTCCGCTCCAGGCAGTTATCATTACCGCATTGGTATACTACATCGCCATGCGCATAAAGGCAAAGGTTGCTCCAGATAAGTTCACTAGTGGGATGTTCGCAATAGAAACATCCGATAATCGATAACAATACAAAAAAGGAAGAGAGGGTCAAAATGGAATATCCTATTGGAGTAGAAATGATGCCGGATTATCTGGCATACGAACTGGGAAGGGCTGCAAACAAACTCCTGGCACAGATGATGCTGGTGAAGCCCGGCGAAAATGTTGTGGTCACAGCTGATACGTCTACAGATAGTCGGGTTACCAATGCCCTTATGACAGCCGCCTATACGCTTGGTGCTACGCCGATCCTTGTATACTGCGCGACTTCGGACAAGTCTTACGCAGAGCCCCCTGCCCCGCTTGGAAATGCTATCTCTGTTGCAGATGTATGGGTCGAATTATCCTATTCCTCGATTATGCTTTGTAAATCATGGCAAAAAGCGATCGATTATGGATGCCGTTATATCAATCTGACCGGCATGGATACAACGATGCTTTGCAATCTGGTCGGGAAAGTGGATGTTAACAATGTAGTTAAGCTTGGTGAAACGCTAAAAGCAAAAATGGAAGCATCCGATAAGATCGAGATCACTAGTAAGAGTGGAACAGAACTTACAGCCTATAACCATGGCAGGAAAGTCAGACACTCTGGCCAGCTTGCAACACATAACGGATATCCGTATATGATGTGCGGTCAAATCTCATGGTGCCCAATAGAAGAGACGATCAATGGTACGCTGGTATTCGATGAGGCGATCTTTCCGCCAACAAATATAGGGATCCTGAACGAACCAGTTAAACTCACTCTGAAAGATGGTATTGTCGTTTCCATTGAAGGGGGAAAAGAGGCTGATATCTATAGAGAATGGTTCGCCTCTTTCGATGATCCAAATATGTACCGCTTGGCCCATTACTCAATGGGATTTAATCCGGGGTCTACGAAAGCGACCGGTAGGATCGTCGAAGACGAACGAATCTTCGGATGCATGGAGTTCGGCATCGGCAGTCAAGGAAAAATGATCATGGGAAGTTATTGGAAAGCTGCTTCTCATACCGATGGCGTTCTTGGAAAACCGACCATTATTCTTGACGGAAAAGTTCTTGAAGAAGACGGAAAATATGTTGATCCAGACATCGTAACAATTTGCAGAGAAATGAATATCCGGGGATATTAAATGGAACCAAGATATGTATATACAAAAGCTGCACCGCAACCAGCAGGCCATTATAGCCAAGTTATCATATATGATGGAATAGCTTACATATCGGGCCAGCTGCCGATAGATCCCCGGGCCGGAAAGATCCTGGCCTTAGATTTCGAGGGACAGGCATCCCAAGCTTTGAATAACCTGGAAGCGATCTTGAAGGCTGCTGGAAGCGACATGTCACACGTCTTAAAAACGACCGTTTATATCCCCGATGTTTCCTATTGGAGCAGAGCAAATGAACAATATGCAAAATCATTTGGAAAAAGCAGACCCGCAAGAACGATCGTTCCAACCAGAGAACTCCACCATGGTGCATTGATCGAAATAGATGCTATTGCAGCGATAATAAAACCAATAACTTGAGCATGGTGTTGAATCGGCCAGAAGTGAAGAAACGAATCTCCTCCTGGCCGGGGCGTATGAAAATTTCTCTGTAATTACAGGTCTTTCATGAGAAATGTGAGTGGGCTGGTCAGTTTTTTCTGGCCAGCTCTTAAATATTGTCTAACAGAATCCTGATGGCATGTCAAGAGATGCCCAGAGGATCTGAACAGATCTCTGCATATGTATCTGGAAAATGCTGATAGTCCGGCAGGCGGTCCGGGTACATGATCGCCAGTTCCCCACGGACTTTACCCCAGTTCCGGATCGGCATCGTCCATTTTCGTGTGGCTTCGAAGGTCGCCAGGTACAGCGCCTTCAGACGGGCCTGAGAACCCGGGAATACGCTCCTTTGACGGTTCAGCCGCCGCAGCGTGGAATTCAGGGATTCTATGGAATTGGTCGTATAGAAAGCCGTCCTGACGTCTTTGGAAAACTTGAAGATAGGAGATATGGCGTCCCAGTTGTCACTCCAGCGTTTCATGGCATACGGATATTGAGCGTTCCACTTGCCGGTGACCTTTTCCAGCTGGACCAGAGCGGTCTTCTCATTCGGCGCGGTATAGATCGTTTTCAGATCTTTCGCAAATGCTTTCATATCTTTGTTCGCCACATACTTCAAGGTGTTGCGGACCATGTGTACGATGCAGCGCTGATGCTCTGTTTTCGGAAACGCTGCCTGGATCGCTTCTTTTATTCCGGACAATCCATCCGAGCAGAGGATCAGAATATCCTGGACACCCCTGTTTTTCAATGAATTCAGAACAGACAGCCAGTACTTGCTGCTTTCCTTCTCCCCGACTTCGATCGTAAGCACTTCTTTTCTGCCGTCCGCATTGATCCCCAGGACGATATATGCAGCCAGTTTGCTGACGACTCCGTCTTCCCTGACGGAAAAATGGAAGGCATCAATGAACACGATCGGATAGAGTGATGATAAGGGACGGTTCTGCCAGTCTTCGATCTGCGGCAGGATCTTGTCTGTCACGTCCGAGATGAAGCCTTCAGACGCTTCGAATCCGTAGATATCCTCTATCGTTTCCGAGATCTGTTTCGTTGTCATTCCCTTCGCATACATCGATATGATCTTACGGTCGATATCCGAGATATCTTTCTGGCGTTTCTTTACCACCTTCGGCTCGAATGAGGAATTGCGGTCCTGCGGTACATCGATCTCCATACTTCCATAGCTGGAATTGACCCGTTTGCTTTTGTAGCCGTTGCGATAATTCCGGTCAGGATCATGCACTTCCGGCCGTTCTGATTTTTCGTAGCCGATATGCTCATCCATCTCGGCTTCCATCATCTCTTTGATAGTGCCGCCGAGAAGATCCTTCAATGCATCCTGAATATCCTGTGCACTCTCGATATCGTATTCTTCGAGCAGTCCACGAATGATGGCGCATTTCCCTTCTGTCATTTCGACATGGTGTACTGGTTTTCTTGGCTTTCTGGTCATAGTAAAAGGCCCTCCATGAATGATTGTATCATGAAAGGCCTTATCATCATATTATTACAGACTTTCTTCCATAGTCTCGGAAACATTAATTTCTCAATGGCTGCATCTGTCAGGGTTTCATTCAATGGCCAGGATAAATGCATTTCCCGTGCTCGTTTTTGAACCTTGACAATAGTTTTTTGTGAAACGCCTATGCTTTGAATGATGTTTCGCTGTGACAACCCTAAGGCGGTAAGCCTGAGGATTTCTCGATACTTGGTCATAAGGGTGACCTCCTCATAATAGATTTACATCTTGCGATGTATGTATCTATCTCTTTCGCCTCCAGGAAATCAAGCCTTCCGAGTTCTTCTATCTTGTCCCGGTCCAGACTGTGGTTGAATCCGTAATCGATGTTTTCCAACGGCTTTTCGGACTCGAAACCGGCGGCAGACCGCAGCTTTTCCGTTCGTCTGGCCTGTTTACCGGCCGCCTCGACCGTCAGAAGTCTTTTCAGAATTATCATCTGGCGCATGCTGTCACGAAGACACAGAAAGAGATCCTGAAAGCCTTCGGGATGACTGCAGCGGACATACAGAAACAGGCAGGCGGGATCAATGAAGATCTGAACCGGATCGAACAGGAGGCGTGATATGGCAGGCAGAAGAACAAGACTTACGATAGACGAAAAGATCGAGAAGCAGAAGGCCGTTGTCTCCCGCGCCAAGGACAGATACGATACCGCGTTGGACGAACCGGACAAGCTGATGCAGAAAAGGGAACAGATGCGGAAGAAGGAACTGATGGAGGCTTTCGAGAAGAGTGGCAGATCCTATGAGGAAATCATGGAGTTTCTGACAGCTGACCCAGACGGAGAATGACAATAACTATCCCCGGCGGAGGCAGATCCGCCAGGGAGAAACCATGTGAGAGTTAAAAATTCAGGAAGTTCACAGACAACATCGGTCTATAAATCGACCGATGTTCTTTTTATAAACGAACATATGTTTACTTTTTGCCGGACCGGCCATATAATATTGATATCAGCTGACGCAGAACAATTACCCCCAAGAGATCCGGCAGAATGCCGTGATCAGTGTAAGCTTTGTTGCTGGTGAAGGCAGCACTTTCTTTGTTATAAAATCAGAAGTGCTGCAGACTTAGTACATTATCGGAGTGCCGGAGTTCTTCAGCGATTCGTTTCCCTATCCCTGAAGCACCGGCCGGGGATGCACACGCCGGGATCAGAAGTTCCACTGGCACACAGAGTGTGAAAGAACGAATTGAAGGGAGACGAGATGGGTAACAACAGAAACGGCTCCAGACAGAGAATAGCAACAATATGTTCGAGCCGGGAAATCAGTGAAACTGAAGTTTATGACAGAGCGAAGAAGCTGTTGGAAATCTACCGTGATGTCTGCTGGGAGACAAGTGAATATGCGAATCTAGTCAGGGAAGACCTTGCCTTTGAATACGGATACGCCAGCAGTGACCTTGATACTGCCCTGCTGTATCTGGAAAATTTCGCGCCAGATGAGCAGAAAGAGAAATTTGCCGCAAAGATACGGGCGCTGTTCAGTGTCAAATGGATGGTTGAGATTGTAGATTCTGCAATCATCAAAGTCAGAGAGTTCCCACTGAACGGTGAACTGTATGCTCATATTCTGTCCATGTATTATCTGGGCAAATTCCAGTACACCGAAGCGGAGATGATGGAAGAGTTGAATCTTGAAAGAAGCTCGTATTACCGTCGTAAGAAGGAAGCGGTTATTGTTTTCGGACTGGCGATCTGGGGAGGAAGTATCGATGATTTACGGCAGATTATGCTAGGAAACAAGCCGCAGCAAATGACGTTTGAGAAAATGGCCCGGAGTTATCAGAAAGTATGAGGAAAGGAATGTCAATCAAACTGAAAGAATTATGGCCGCCACGGGACGGAATGCAGAAGATTCCCGAGGCATGCAGTGCCCGGGACTGCTCATGAAGGTCAACGACATGATGAAGACTATGGCGGATGGCAAAAAACTGGCGGTGACCGCCTCCGATCCCGGTTTTGTCAGAGACATCCGGGCGTGGGCAAAAAAGACGGGGAATGCCGTGACCTCCAGCGGAGAAAACGACGGGGAATACTATGCAGTGATCCGGAAGGGGCTCGCAGAAGAAACGGACGGGACAAGCGCCGGGATAGTATCTGCTCCTGCATCGGCAGCTGCCGCTTCGCCGGCCGAAAAAGACGGCCAGACCATTATCGTCTTCTCCGGTGACTTCGACAAGGTGATGGCCGCCTTCATCATCGCCAATGGTGCTGCAGCCATGGGCAAGAAGGTTACCATGTTCTTCACCTTCTGGGGACTCACCGCACTGCTCAGACCGGAGAAAAATGTGAAGAAATCCGGCATGGAGAAGATGTTCGGCGCCATGCTCCCGCGGGGCGTGGATGAGCTGAGCCTCTCCAGAATGAACATGGGCGGCATGGGCGGCCGGATGATGAAGAAAATCATGGCGGAAAAAAACGTAAATTCCCTGAACCATCTCATTGTGCACGAAAAACAAGGATAGGGTGAAAAAACCCGCTGGTGGACGAAGTTCCTGTCAGATATTATACTTATGTAAACATTGTTTTCTGTTGAAAAGCCATGAAAGCAACCGCCGGTTGACAGATTGAAAAGCCTGGTTGGTGGCGCGCAACCGCCTTTCGATCGTACCATTGGTGCAGAAAGAGAAATCAGTCAGCGTGTAAAACCGCAATGAACCATGGAGGAAGAAAATGATCATCGCAGATAAGATCATCGAAAACAGAAAGAAAAACGGCTGGTCCCAGGAAGAGCTGGCAGGGAAACTGGGTGTATCGAGACAGTCGGTGTCAAAATGGGAAGGTGCCCAGGCTGTGCCTGACATGAAAAAGATCGTCCAGATGTCCGATCTGTTCGGGGTGAGCACAGACTATCTTCTCCGGGATGAGATCGAGACTGTGACCCCGCCGGAGGCGGTGCCTGTGGACAGCGGCCTCGGTGAGGACCTGGTAAGAAGCGTAAGTATGGAGGAGGCGAATGCGTTTCTCGTTCATAATGAAAAGGCTGCCTCCCGGGTATCGACAGGGGTGATGCTCTGCATCCTCTCTCCTGTGATCATGATTGTCATGACCGGACTGGCCGGGGCAGAGAAGATCCCGATGGATGAAACGTTCGCAGGCATCGGAGGACTTGTGGTTCTGCTCATCATGGTTGCAGCTGCGGTGGGGCTTTTCCTGAAAACCATGATGAGCGGCAAGCCGTTCGAGTACCTCGAGAATACAAACATCGATACCGAATACGGCGTCAGCGGTATGGTCAGGGAGCGCTGCAGTGACTATGTGGAGACCCACAGCCGGCTGCTGATCATCGGTATCATGCTTTGTGTGATCTCTGCGATCCCGCTGGTCATCATGGAGCTGGCCGGATATTCGAACAATACGGACGTCCTGCCGGTCGTGGGGGTTGCAGCGCTCCTGGTCACCGATGCGATTGGTGTGAAGATGATCGTGCTCACCTGTATCAGACAGGGCGGATTCGACAAACTCCTTGAAGAGGGGGACTACACAAGGCTCAGCAAGAAAGCCGGCCGGTACGACGGCATATACTGGGCAATTGCTCTGGCGGTCTATCTGGGATGGAGCTTCATCAACAACGGATGGCAGTACACATGGATTGTATGGCCGATCGCCGGCGTTCTTCACGCTGCATACAAAGAGATCATGAAGGCGGTCGCAAGGAAGAGATAGCCGTTTCAGCGGAAACCGGCCGTCACCTCACTCAGCACATGCGGCGTGCGATCTCTTCGAATTTCGCAGTCGGGAAAGCGTCCACCGACAGGGTGGATCCGAAGGTTCCGCCGTACATCGTGAGCACGCCTTCGCTGACACCGAAATGACGCCAGACCGGCCCGCCGTCGTAGCGCATTGTCTGGAGTTTTTCATAATAGACCAGCGTCCGCGCCGCGTTGAAGATGCCCTTCCGGACGACAACGCCATTCTCCGCCAGACCGAGACCCGCTGTTGCGCCTGCGAACACAGAAATCACTGCTGCAGCGGCGGGGACTCCTGCTGCAATCATCAGTTTCCAGTGGAAGGACAAAGGGATCATAAGCCAGGCGATCGCCACCACCGCCGATGTGATCAGCACATAACGTACCGTGTCGACTGCTGTCAGCACCCCCCGCTTTCGTTCCCATTCCATTTGATAAAGCTGCTCATACTCCGGCAGCAGCCGGTTCATAAGCGGGGCGATTCTGTCCCACTTCAGATAGAGGGAAAGATTGCATACCTCGTCGTCATCATCACCCATCCCGATCACAGCGATTTGCAGTTCTTCGTAACCGAAAATCCGGGCCAGAAAACCCTGCTTCACCGTTACGGCATGAATCTTGCTGACCGGAATCGAAAAATCCTGTCTTTTTGTCAGTCCGTACGCAAGGCGCAGGGAATCCTCGTGCCTCATGCAGCGGAAATCATATAGATGCAGAAAGCTTTTGACAGGAGGGCCGATCAATGACCAGACCGCCACAAGGAGCACCACTAGACTGGTCAGAAACTTCCCGGGGCTGGTGGTATCGATGCCGTGCATATCATCGATCAGCATACCGCTGCCCAGCGCCAGTCCGGCCACACCGATCAGAAGGCCGGCGATACTGGTGGAGAACAGCGCATGGCGAAGCACCACTCCCGTGCTGAAGGAAATGCCGTTATGATACAGCTCCTGCGGATTGACCGGCACCGGATCTTCCGTCCCCATCCGGCTCATCACCAGCTTTTTGAATTCCTCCGCCTTGTTCCGGGCCAGAACCAGATCCACGTCGGTATCTTCTGCCGTCGAAGCTGAATTCGTATCAATGCGGATGCGGTAGACGCCGAGTATCATCTGCAGCAGGTTCTGTTCCAGATTAACACTGGATACGGTCGCCAGGTCGATCATGTTTTGTCTGTCAATCATGGTCGCCCGATGCACAATCAGGTTCGTTCCGTCCAGGATGATGTACGTCCGCCACCAGCGCCTCACCGCCAGTGCCGCCAGGAATGCGAGCAGTACGAGGAGCCCCATCAGGACCGGATTGTACCGGGACGGGATGCCACCGGTCGCCTTCAATTCCCGGAAAATGCGTTCCGCATCCCGCAGGTTGGTTACGATGAGTACGGCCAGTGCGGCCAGTACACCGGTCGCTTTCGTAAGCAGAACGCTGAAATGGCTGCGGTAAACAATCCGCTCGTTCTCATTCATGCCTGAACCTCCCTTCCCCGGGCGATCCGGCTCACCTTGCGCTTCAGGGACGCTGCAATCTCCTCCGCCTCCGCTGCCGGCAGATACTGCACATCCACATCGCCGCCTGCCGTCACAACGGAAACCGACGCCAGGCCGTATCTCCGCTCGATCGGTCCCCGGCTCATCTCGATCTTCTGCACCCGCTCGATCGGCACGATCGCAGTCTTTTTCACGAATACCCCGGAACGGATATTGATCTCTTCCTCATTAATGGCATACCTGTACCAATGATATAGTATTTTCGGCGACACCAGCTTTGTCACAGTTAGCACTGCATAAAGCGCCAGTACAATGCCCGCCACAATCCGCCGATGGGGGATGCCCGGGAAAAACCATCCGAACCAGAGGTTCGCCGCAATCCCCAGGAAGATCACCCCGTAAACCACAATGCCAATCCCGCTGATCACATACATGTATTTCAATGCATTCTTCTCTAACTTCTTGTATTCTTTCATCTCACACTCTCCGCTTCGCTGTTTTTCGTTCATTCTATACCGAGAAACAGAAAAAAGAAAGGTGCGGTGAAGGTCATTTCTTTGTTATTATGTGCGAGTCATCACCAGAACATTCCCTCTTTCTCCGGTAAGAAGGAAGGATGCCTTCCTGCATGCGGTATTTTGTGGTAGTGCGGCAGGATATCTGTATTCCTCTCCGGCTCAGTTCAGAGGTGATCTGACGGTCAGTCAGTGGATGATCCGGCGGTTCATTCCGGATGATCCTCCGGATGAGGGAGCGAATGCTCACGGCGCTGATCTCCGGGTCTTCGCCGGGCGCATCTACGTTCAATTCCAGGGCCTTGCTGAAGAAAAATTTCAGTTCGTAAATCCCCTGGCTGCATTGGAGATATTTTCCGTTTACAGTCCTGGAAATTGTAGAGCGGCTGAGACCCGTCTCGTCTGCAATTTCGGATTGGGTCAGCGGTGCAAGCCCGGCGGGTCCGATGCGCAGGAAGTTCTCCTGGTGGCGGAGAATTGCGGCTGCCACCCGAAGTGTGGTGGATTTTCGCTGGTCCAATTGGCGGAGCAGTTCCCGGCCCGACTGGAATTGTCCGGACAGATATTTCTGTACTTCGGCATTTTCGGTTTCCCGGTGAAGCATTTCCTGGTAGAACGGGCTGAAAGTCAGTGAAGGAATACCATTTTCGTTATAGCGAAGACGGAGTTGATGATCATCCCGCTCCAGAATCAGATCGGGGATAATATACTGGATCATTTCCCGGTTCCCTATGGATTCGCCTGGATAGGGGGTCAGTCTCCGGAGCCGGCGGATCATCTGTGCGGCCTCCCTGCGGCTGACACCTAATTTCTTCGCAATGGATGCGGTCTTTCCTGATGCGGCATCATTCAGCATCCGGTTCACCAGGAGTTCCATTTCAGGCGTTTTCTCCCCCAGGGCATCCAGCTGGAGGAGCAGACATTCTTGTAAGGTTCCGGCAGCGATTCCAGCAGGATCCAGTGATTGAACAACTTTCAGCGCAGCCTGGATTTCCCGAACGCCGGTTCCGCATTCCTTTGCCAGTTCGTCCGTCGTTTCACACAGATACCCCCGTTCGTCCAGATCACCGATGATGTGAAGGCAGAGAGAGCGGAGGGGATCGGTAAGATCCAGGACTCCCAGTTGCTCTGTCAGATACTCTTCCAGAGAAGTTTCGGAACTGACATACTGGGAGAGATCAGGATGGGTTTCATCGTCGTTATGAAAATGAGAACCGGAGGAATAGACCTCCAGGCTCTCATTTCTTCCGGGTGCCGCCATGAAATCAGATTCCAGAACGGGGTTCTTTTCGACTTCTTCACGGATGTATGCCGACAGATCCTCCCGGTTCATCTGGAGGACATGGAGGGACTGAAGCATTTCCCCGGATAATTGTTGCGACTGTCCCTGCGTCAGCTGCAATTTCCCGCTGCTCATATTTGCCCCCTGTCATTCCATGGAAACTCCGGCATCAGTCATAGTACTGATTGCCCAGTGCGTCAGCTGTGAGCATGGCTGCATAGAGTTGCTGCGGCGTCACATCACCCGGCATGAAGTGGATACTTTCTCCCGGCGCACATGCTTTTTCGGCCGCCTGCATGAGGTGGTCTTTGTCGGAGATCCCCATTTCCGCCAGTGTGCATGGAAGACCGACTTCATGGCAGAAGTTCATGACTTCTTCCAATTCCTCACGCGGTGCTGCCTCGAGGATCAGCTGCGTAATTGTGCCGAAGGCGACACATTCTCCGTGCATTGCGGTCAGTTCGTCCAGAATGGTCAGTCCGTTGTAGACGGAATGGGCGACTGCCAGGCCGCCGTTATCTGCGCCGACACCTGAGAGGTAGGTATTCGTTTCAAGGATTTTCTCGAATGGGATGGTGACACAATGATTCTCGCATGCGGTCTTCGCCTGAAGCCCGTATTCCAGCAGATTGTCATAACAGCGCTCGCACAGAGCCATGGATGCGGAGGCAACGCCGCCCCGGTCCTCCGGAAGAGCCATTCCTTCCAGACTCGGCGCATCAACTGCTTCGCAGACCCGGGCTTCGAAGTAGGTCCCCAGGGCATCGCCCATTCCCGATATCAGGAATCGAACCGGTGCGTTGGCGATGATTCCGGAGTCAACCATGACACAGTCCGGATTCTTGGGGTAAAACAGATACTGAAGGAACGTTCCGTCATCATTGTAAATGACGGAGAGACCGGTGCATGCTGCATCTGTGGCGCATACGGTCGGGATGATCACTACAGGTTTGTGCTCGTAGTGTGCCGTTGCCTTCGCTGTGTCGATGGCGGACCCGCCGCCGGCGCCGACAATGACTTCAATTCCTTCGTCCCGGACGATTTTCCGCATTTTCTCGATTTCGCCGACGGAACTCTTTCCGCCGAAGACCTCGTAATGCCTGGTTGTTTCTGTTCCTTCGAAGCTCTCTTCGATCAGCGGCCTCGTGGTCCGGTGCGCGCTCCGGGAGCAGATAAACAGGAATTTGCTTCCCAGATCGCAGGTTTCATCATGAAATTTCAGAAGACAGTTTTCGCCCTGCACGTATTTCAGCGGGGCACGGAATAATTTGGTTCTCATTTTCCACACTTCCTGTTCTTTCTATCCGGCTGGTGTTTCCGGATAACGGCTCGGATTGAAACGTTCATTTGAGAATCGGTCGGAAGCGGGTGAGAAGATAGATTGTATTGAAAATAATACAATCGTTGTTTATATATTAGTGCGCGGTCCGGGATATGTCAAGGGAATTCATCTAATTTTGAGAATTGATCGGTTCGGGTTGCATCGAGACATTGAAAAAACGGATTTTTGAGAATTAATGAATGTTCTGTTGAGAAAAACCGGTCATATTGTATAATTGAAAATACAAAGGTTCTTGGAATGAGAAAATGCGACAGGGAAGCCGATTTCTGCTTCCTCGCAGAAGGGGAGCCGGAAATCATGAGAAGGGGGGCGAATATCGTGATGGCAGAGCAAGACGGAAGGGGTCTCAGAGAGACAGTAGAGGAAGAGTTCCTCAGAAAGAAAGGGTACTGGGATCGGTATATCGAGTCGGGAGAGATTGATCCAGGGCTGAATCCTGTCATCGCCAGGTCCTGGGAAAAATGCCGGGCGGCGGGTACCAGCCATGATGCGGGGAAGGGAAAGGTAATCGACAAGGATGTGTTCCGGAGTATTCTGAATGAAAACCGGGAATTGATCGATATCGCCATTCCCATCATGCAAAGTGTATACGATATTATCAATGACAGCGGCTTTTTCTTCGTATTGACGGACAGTGTGGGATACGTTCTGGAAACGATGGGGGACTCTCTGACGGATGAGATGCAGGATGTCCTGAATTTCAAGGTTGGCGCACTGTGGAGTGACCTTCAGGTCGGCAGTAATGCCATCGGAATTGCGCTGGATTATGATACACCGATTCAGACCATGGGTGCAGAGCATTTCTGCAGGGTGCAGCACGGGTGGACCTGTTCCGCAGCGCCGATTCACGGGATGAACGGTGAATTGGTGGGATGCATTGATCTGTCCTGTGATGATTACAGAAAGAAGAACCCTCATACGCTGGGATTGGTGGTGGCGGCGGCTTTCAGTATTGAAGGGATGCTGAAGCAGAAGCGAACGACGAAACTTTTGCACTCTACATTGAATGAAAGTGCAGAGAGTATCGTTGTTCTGGACGAACAGTTTGAAATCGTGTTCGCCAACCGGTCGCTTCAGACCACATTCCATGTCTTTGCAGAGGAGCTGAAAGGGGTTGATTTCCGTACACTGGCTCCGGATGTGGATTGGGATAATGTGGCGAAGCAGACGAAAGGGGACAATTTCATCACGTACAATACCAGAATGCTTTTCGATGGAAAAGAATATCATTGCGGGATGAATATTTCCATGTTTCTGGACCGGATGCGAAACTACGTGGTGACGATCCGTCATCAGGAAAGAATGATTCACTATGCCAACCGGTATACGGGGAATGTGGCGCAGTATCATTTCGAGGATATTCTCGCAGTGGATCCGCTGATGCTGAAAACAATTGCACTTGCGAGAAGATATGCGCGGTACGACGGTATCGTCCTGATCGAAGGCGAGAGCGGAACCGGGAAGGAGCTTTTCGCCCAGTCGATTCATAACGAGAGCCGAAGGGCAGAAGGACCGTTTGTGGCAGTCAACTGTGCTTCCCTGCCCCGGGATCTGCTGGAAAGTGAAATGTTCGGCTATGAGAAAGGTGCGTTCACCGGTGCCAGGAAAGAAGGGAACCCAGGGAAATTCGAACTGGCGAATCATGGAACGCTGTTTCTGGATGAAATAGGAGAAATGCCGCTGGAATTTCAGGCCAAGCTGCTGCGTGCGGTGGAAACACTGTGTATCCGCAGGATTGGCGGACGCCGGGAAATCCGGCTGGACGTAAGGATTATCGCTGCTACGAACCGGGATTTGCGCAGGGAATCCGAGCGGGGGAATTTCCGAAAAGACCTGTATTACAGACTGAATGTACTGCGGCTGGTAATCCCGCCGCTCAGAGACCGCCGGGCGGATATTGTATATGATGCGAGGGTATTTCTGGACAATTTCAACCGGAATTATCCGGAGCAGTCGAAAGAAATGGATGCGGGTTTCTGTGAAGCCCTGGAAGCATACCAGTGGCCGGGGAATGTGCGGGAACTGCAGAACGGAATCGAAAGAACCTTCTATGCAGCCTCCGGAAAGAAGCTGGTTCGGAATGACTTCGTTTATATTACCGGAGTCCCGTCCGTCATGGAAGGGACTGAGCCGGGGCGGGAAGGCGAGGATCCGGTTATTTCGGAGCGTGACCGGGCAGAAACAGATCAGATTCGGAAACTTCTGGAGGATGCACTGGAAC
Organism: Eubacterium pyruvativorans; assembly: GCF_900102225.1. GTDB lineage: Bacteria > Bacillota > Clostridia > Peptostreptococcales > Anaerovoracaceae > Aminicella > Aminicella pyruvativorans. The sequence goes on along the minus strand of NZ_FNBF01000024.1, from coordinate 16,033 downwards.
GTTCCGGCTACGATGCGGAGAAGGCGGCAGAACTGCTGAGTATGAGCAGGGCAACGTTCTACCGGAGATGCAGGCGGTGCAATGTTTCGCCGAAACATCTGGCGAGAAACAGAAAGAACTCTTCTCAGTAGTCTCACATTTCATGGTGGAGAGACCGGTTTGAGAGATTCTCAATTGGAAATGCGAATTATCGTGAGAATATTGAGAAAAACGGTATAGGAATCACTTGATCGATGTATTTTCATAAATACATCTCAGAGAAATTTTGATGTGCTATGATTTCTGAATAGTTGTATTTTACAGTCAAACGAGAAGCGACGATTGAAAAAATTTAATTATTTTTATGAAAACAGGCAAGTTCGCACGGAATTTGCTTGTTTTTTTAGTGAGAATCGATCGGACGGGAAGGTGACCCGAAAAAGGGAGGGATGAAGATGGGGCGTTACATTATCGAGTTCGGAATGGGGACAGACTTCCATGGACAGGATGTAACTAAGGCCGCCTGCAAGGCGGTGAAGGACGCCGTGTCCCGGAGTTGTCTCTGCGGACTGGATGAAATTCTGGGAATCAGTGATCTCAATGAAGGGGTCTATGTTCACGTCACCTGTGCAGTGCCGCGGCCTGCGGAAGTGGACATCGACCGGGTGGCGGCTCAGCTGCCGGTAGGAACCGTGGATGTGCGTGTCACGGAAGGCGGACTTCATGTGCCGGGGCTGTATGTGCCTGACTTCGGTGATGCCGACGACAGCATTGAAGCGGCATTGGCCTGTGTGGAGGTGGAAATCCGGAAGGAATGATTCCGGTTTTCGAAGAGAGGATATTCAATCGTCTGAAATGATATAGGAGGAGGGTTAAGTATGAACGTTTCTAAAGAACAGATGCAGCATATGTATCAAACGATGATGCGGATTCGTAAGTTCGAACTGAACGCCCAGAACGATTTCGCCAATGGAAAAATCGTCGGATTCCTTCATCTCTACCTGGGAGAGGAAGCGATTGCGACAGGCGTCTGCGAGAATCTGAGGAAGGACGACTTTATTACGAGTACACACAGAGGTCATGGCCATATCATCGCCAAGGGCGGTGATATGAAATACATGATGGCAGAGCTTTACGGAAAGTCTGACGGATATTGCAAGGGCAAGGGCGGTTCCATGCATATTGCGGACAGGGATCTGGGGATCCTGGGGGCGAACGGTATCGTCGGCGCAGGTCAGGATATCGCAGTCGGAGCGGGCCTTTCCTGCAAGTACCGCGGAACAGATCAGGTATGCGTGTGCTTCTTCGGTGACGGTTCCACTAATCAGGGGACCTTCCATGAGGCGCTGAATATGGCATCCATCTGGAAACTGCCGGTAATCTTCGTATGTGAAAACAATCATTTCGGAATTTCTATGAGCCAGTCCCGTCATCAGGCAATCAAGGATATTGCAGATCGGGCCGCTGCATACGGCATCCCGGGCGTGGCAGTAGACGGAAATGATGTAATGGCAGTTTATGAAGCTGCAAATGAGGCTGTTGCACGGGCCAGGAAGGGTCAGGGCCCTACACTGATTGAGTGCAAGACCTGGAGATGGAGAGGTCACTTCGAAGGAGATCCGTCCGTTTACAAGGATCCGAAGGAACAGGAGGAGTGGCTTGAGAAGGAGCCCGCGAAGCGCTATCGCAAGTTCCTTTCGGAGAATAACGTCATGACGGAAGCAGAGATGGATCAGATGGATCAGAACATTGATGATGAAATCGAAGCGGCGAAGGCTTTCGCAGATGCCAGCCCGTATCCTGCGCCGGAGGATGTTGCGAAAGATGTCTACACAGATATCGTGGAGGAGGTGCGCGTAAGATGAAGACTATGAGCGTTATGGAAGCGATTCGTGAGGCAATGAGCATCAGAATGCGCGAGGATCCGAATGTACTGCTGTTTGGTGAAGATGTAGGGAAATTCGGAGGATGTTTCGGCGTTTCTGCAGGAATGTTTGATGAGTTCGGACCGGAGCGGGTCAGGGACACCCCGATTTCCGAGGGCGCAATTATCGGTGCAGCCACCGGTTCTGCGGCAACGGGACTCCGTCCGATCGCTGAGATTATGATGGATGACTTCATCACGGTTGCGATGGACCAGCTGGTGAATAACGCCGCCTTCATGCATTATATGTTTGGCGGAAAGATTGAACTGCCGATGGTGGTCCGGACGGTCAATGGTGCGGGCGTGCAGGGTGCGGCGCAGCACTGCAAGTCCATGGAGGCATGGCTGACACATGTTCCGGGGCTGAAAGTAGTATTCCCGTCAACGCCGCAGGATGCGCTGGGTCTGCTGCTTGCATCGATTGATGATAATAACCCGGTGGTTTTCTTCGAACACAAGGTGGCTTATGGACAAAAAGGAGAAGTGAGTTCGTTCGACCCGATTCCGCTGGGGAAAGGTGATATCAAGAAAGAAGGTTCGGATGTCACTATCATCGCTTACGGATATCAGGTGTTCAAGGCTCTGGATGCTGCGAAAGAATTGGAAAAAGAGGGGATTTCGGCAGAGGTGCTGGATCCGAGAACGCTCTATCCTCTGGACAAGGATCTCATCGCACAGTCTGTTGCCAAGACCCATAATGTGGTGATTACCTCTGAAGAATTCAAGAGAGGCGGTTATGCCGGTGAAATCTCCGCATTCGTTGCAGAGGAATTGTTCGATTCCCTGGATACGCCATGCAGGCGGGTATGCGGACTGAATACACCGATTCCGTTTACACCGATCCTGGAGGATCAGTTCCTGCCGCAGACTGTGGACATTGTCAATGCTGTCAAAGCGCAGCGTGAATCATAATCCGCCGGCCCGCTGCACAGCCGGCGGGAATGAAAAGAACAGGAACCGATCCGTGTTTCTGGCTGCAAAGGGCTGCTCTGTGACTGAAAGGCTGGAGACAGCCCTTTGTCTTGACAATCATCTCTGAAAAGCCCATTGAAGGGGCGCAGAAAACCGGAAAGGAGACCAGACATGTCCAGTATCGGTATCATAGCGAATCCGGCATCGGGCAAAGACATCCGGCGTCTCGTGTCCTATGCAACGACAATCGATAATCAGGAGAAGGTAAACATCGTGAAGCGGATTGTTCTGGCCGCTCAGTCGATGGGAACAGACCATTTTTACTTCATGCCGGACAGTTTCCAGTTCGGCTGGGTCGTCGTCGATGACCTCACCATTGACGGGAGACTGACAGCGAATTGTGAAGTCCTTCAGATTCCCTACAGACAGTCCCAGGAGGATACTGTAAACAGTGCGAGAATTATGGAAGAAATGGGCGTCGGGTGCATTGTAATCCTGGGCGGAGACGGAACCAGCCGGGCAGCTGCGAAGAGTGTGCATGACACGCCGATTCTTCCGGTATCCACCGGAACGAATAATGTGTATCCGCAGATGACAGAGGGAACGGTTGCCGGAATGGCGGCAGGGCTGATTGCGGGGATGCGTGATCCGGAGAGCTGCTGTATCCGGGACAAGAGAATTGAGATCTGGAGAAACGGAGAACTCCTGGACATCGCCCTGATTGATGCGGTGATTTCTGATGATCTCTGGGTTGGCTCCAGGGCAATATGGGATCCGGAGAAAATTGAACGAGTCTTCGTCACCCGGTGTCACCCGGCGAGCATCGGATTTTCGGCAGCGGCCGGATGCATGGGCGTTGTCACAGAGGAAGAAGATCGGGGACTGATGATCCTTCTCCGGGGTTCAGAGAAGAAAAATCAGATTCCGAAATGGAGTGTGAAAGCGCCGATTGCCGCAGGAATGCTGACAGATCTGGACGTGCTGGAGCGAAGAGAGCTTCCGGTGGGAGTTCCATATGAATACAAGGTGAGAAAAAACTGCATGATCGCTCTGGATGGTGAACGGGAGGTGCGTGCGAATGCCGGTGAATCGCTGACGTTCGTTATCACGAGGAACGGACCGCTTCGGGTAAAAATCAGAGAAGCACTGGAAGAGGGAGTCCGCAGAGGACTGTTCAACCGGTGAATTGAAGGAGGATGAAACGATGGCAGAAAAAATTCTGATGCCGAAGATGGGCATGACGATGACAGAGGGTACGGTGGAGGAATGGAAAGTGAAAGAGGGCGACACGGTGAAAACCGGAGATATTCTGTTCACCGCTTCTACCGATAAGATTACAAATGATGTGGAAAGCCAGCACGACGGAACGATTCTGAAGATCATCGTCCCGGAGGGAACAACGGTGGATGTGTATTCCGTTGTGGCTTATATCGGAGCGGCCGGAGAGAGCATTCCGGATGAGGAGAACGCTTCTCCGACCCCTGCGGAGAATGAACCGTCGGCAGAGCCATCTGCGGCTTCCGGGCCTTCTGCCGGTTCTTCCCCGGCCTCCGACCAGGTGAAAGCATCCCCGGCAGCAAAAAAACTGGCAAGAGAGAAGGGCATTGATCTTTCTCTTGTGACCGGAACCGGGCCGAATGGGAGAATCAAGATAGAAGATGTTGAACAATATCTAAAAGCGGGTCCGAAAGCCAGTCCGGCAGCCGTGAAGGCTGCTGCGGATCTGGGGGTGGATCTGAATGGTGCGGGATCACCGGGAAAACGGATTATGAAGGCGGATGTGGAGGCTGCAGCGCATTCTGCTCCGCCTGAGGAGGATGATAATGATCTGCCTCCGAAGAAAGTCGATCCTCTTCGCCGCAGCATTGCGAAGAATATGACGGAATCCTGGCATATTTCTCCGCGGGTCACTTACACGAGACCGGTGGACATGACGGAAGCGAAGGAAATGCGCCGCCGTCTGAAAGATGCAATGGGAAACCAGGGGTTGAAGATCACCTATAATCATATTCTGATGAAGGTCTGCGCCCGTGTATTGATGGAGATTCCGGATGTCAACGGCAGTTTCTCGGACAATATGCTGACACACCACAGGCATGCCAATGTGGGCCTGGCAGTGGCAAAGGGTGACGGGCTGATCGTTCCGAATGTGAAGCGCTGTGAAGAAAAGAGTTTGACTGAAATTTCCCGGGAAATGGATGCACTGATCCGGAAAACCAGAAACGGTGACGTTGCACTGGAGGATATTACAGGCGGAACCTTTACGATCTCCAGTCTGGGACCATACGGAATCACTTCCTTCTCGCCGATCATCAATCAGCCGGAACTGGCGATTCTGGGGGTCTGCGATATCGTAGACACGCCGGTTGTGAGAAATGGAGAAATCGTAATCCGGCCGATCATGAACCTGAGTCTGACGGCAGATCACAGGGTCATAGACGGTGTGAAGGCGTCGAGATTCCTGCAGCGGGTTGCAGAAATACTGGAAAATCCGTATCTGCTGATGTCATAGAAAGGTAGGTGGTCTGCCGTGGCGAAGAAAGTATTAATCATAGGAGGCGGCCCGGGCGGATATATCGCAGCGATCCGTGCAGCGCAGCTTAGTGCAGAAGTGACTCTGGTTGAGAAGGAACATCTCGGCGGAACCTGCCTGAACGTGGGCTGCATCCCGACCAAATGTCTGATTCACAGTGCGGAGCTGGCGGAACAGATCCGCAGTCAGGCAGAAGACATAGGAATTCATATAGAAGGAATGGGAATTGATTTTCCCCAGGTGATCAGGCATAAATCGGAAATTTCGAAGCGTCTGGTCAACGGGGTCGGTGGACTTCTGAAAGCGAATCGCATTCGCATTCTGGAGGGACAGGCCCGGTTCGTCGGTGAGAAGAAAGTCGAAATTCTGAAGACAGACGGCAGTGCGGAAACACCGGATTCCGATGCAGTCATTGTAGCGACCGGATCCGTTAACGTTTTGCCGCCGATTCCCGGCCTGAAGGAATGCCCGGCCTGCATCGATTCCACCGGAGCATTATCACTGGATCACCTTCCGGAATCCATGATTGTCATCGGAGGCGGCGTAATCGGATTGGAAATTGCCTGTGCTTATGCAGGCTTCGGTACAAGGGTCACAGTGGTGGAAGCGCTGGATCATATGCTGCCGATGCTGGATGCCGACCTGACGAAGATTGCTGTCGCACATATGCAGAAGATGGGAATCGAATTTCATCTAAAATGCCCTGTACAGTCTGTGAAAAATACAGAGAACGGAGCATCCGTAATCTGCAGAGAAAAGGGCGGAAAGGAAGTGCGTTTCGATGCAGAAAAGGTGCTGGTTGCTGTCGGTCGAAGGGCTAACACGGATTCTCTGAATCTGGCAGTGGGAGGAATCCATCACGACCGGGGACGGATCCTGGTCAATGATCGCATGGAAACGAATATCGGAGGAGTCTATGCGATAGGAGACTGTGTCTTCGGGCATGCCCAGCTTGCCCATACCGCATCTGTCATGGGAGAGATTGCGGCGGAAAATATCATGGGAATCAATGCGAAATATGACGAATCCACCAACGTCACCTGTGTTTATGTGGAGCCGGAAGCGGCTTCTGTCGGCCTCACAGAAGAACAGTGCAAAGAGCGGAGGCTGGATTATAAAGTGGGTGTTTTCCCACTATCAGCCAACGGGAAATCGCTGATTCTGAATGGCGGAGAAGGCCTGGTGAAGATTATCACCGATGCGAAATATGAGCAGGTAATCGGGATGCACATCATCGGACCGAGAGCGACAGACCTGATTTCGGAAGGTGCGCTGGCCATCCGGCTGGAAGCGACGGCGGACGAACTGATCAGTACGATCCATTCTCATCCGACCGTTTCAGAATCGGTGCGGGAGGCAGCACTGGATCTGCAGGGAAGAGTTCTGAATATGCCGCCGAAGAAACATTAATCGCAGTAGCTGCGCCCGGGCAACCGGGCGCAGACGTATCAGGGGAACAGGCAGAAGGCCGAAATCCGCTGACATGCGTTCGAGAACAGGCAGAGAGAAGTGCCTGTTTTTGAATTATTTACGACTTTTTCCCCCTTTAAATCTTCACAAAAGTGCAGTGCCGTGGTGTAAAATGAAGGTAAATAGGATTGCATCATCCCGCCGGAGCAGTACGGTTCGTGCAGGGGACTGATTGCGGCAGAAAACTGGAAGTCGGCGCGGATCCTCAATCATATTCTGATGGTCCTGATGGGCATCTATGCGGTGCTCTCTCTGACGGGGGTGATTAACCCTTCCGCAGTTGCTTCTGGGGATATACTCAATGCGTTTTCTTTTTTTCTGGTCGCCGGTTTTTTTGCCTATTTCTTTCACCGGGAGCGGATCCGGAATTATCTGAAAAGTAATCATTACCACTTCATGGCGCACATCGATCATCTGGATCATGTGTATGATGACTATTATTACTGGGGAGACGACCGGTTCGAGAAAGCGGAGGCCGCTGTGGGACGGATCGGCGGGGATGAGTTCGCTGTGCTTGCCGGCGGACCGGATCCGATGGATCGTGTGGAGAAGATAAAGGATGCAATCTGCGCGATCGAGCTTCCCGATGGACGCACCATCACCTGCTCGGTAGGATGCGTGTGGGTTTCGGAAAACCAGAGTATTCAATCCGTGTATAAGGATGCGGACGACGTCCTGTATGCGGCGAAGAAGAATGGAAGGGGCCGGATCGTGACGGCGGTTGGAGGAGAAGTCTAAGCGTTAAAATTGTATATTGCCGATTGCCGTTGGATTTCTGTATGAAAGATGAAGATCCAGAGGCAATCCCCTTCGTAAGAACAATCTGGCTGTACAGCATCTGAATGGCGCTGGATGGAGAGATTCCAAGCTGATGCAGGATGATCTCTGCATTATTTTTTAAATTTGTAAGCGATCGCAAGCGATTTCGTAAGCGGTAAAGCATATGGAGATAGTTTGGATCGTGTACGGATATCAATTACGCTAACATAAGTTCAAGAACAGGATGGGAAAGATCTGGGCGGTTCTGATTGTGAACTGTAAGCACATAGATGCGAGCACAAGCACTTTCTGATAGTGTATACTAAGTGGAGTAATATTGTTGCTTGGTGTTAAATAATTAGAGGGGAGGAAACTTCATGAAAACAGTGCTCAAGCGTTTTACAGCAATACTCGTGGCTGTACTAATTATGGTCGTGTTTACGTTCATACCGTCGATAGCTGCAAAGAAACTCAAGATATTAAAGCCGTCTCAGGATAAGCTTTGTATCAATGATACACTTAAATTGAAAACGAATTATGGGAAAGGAGTCGTCTGGAAATCCAGTAATACTACGATTGCAACAATCAATAAGAAGACCGGAAAGATCAAAGCAAAGAACAGAGGTAAAGTAAAATTTACTGCAATATATAAAAAGCAGAAAGCAAGTCGTACCTTTAATGTGGTAAATTCAGATGAATGGAATAAAGAGTATTTGATGAATTTGTTATATGACGGTGGGTATGTCAATGGGGGTGGTGATCCCGTCATTCAGATTGACAATGATAATCCTGATGTGGGACGAAAATCATTCACGAATGTATCCTACGACGAATCTACGGATAAATTGATATTTTATTACTCCATTGAGTCTGATCACAATAACTATCGTTTTGAAACATCGGTCAGCATGGCCATTAGAATGGGATATGTATACACGGCGAAAGTGGAAATAAACAATATTGACGAGACACAGAAAAAATTAATGAACTCCTATCTTTATTTTGATATCAGGGATTATGCAGAGTCAATTAGATATAATTGGAGTACTAATGACACTGCGGCTTCATTCCGAAGAACAGGGACAGAGATGAACGAATTCTCTAATTCTGACCTAAGATATGCAATCAACTCGTGGAATTTATTATTAAAAACAACTGCAAAAATGAGTTTGAATGACATAGGATTTGATAAACTTGATATTAATTAGGTTTTGAATAGGTATTCAAAGGGCTGTTATACTAAAATGAGTAGTTGTATCAGCAGGAAATGATCCGATTTTACAGTTGGAAATCTGAGACAGACAGGGGTAATGCAGTGCATTACCCCTGTCTGCAGGAGGAAGTTTCATGAAATTCTTTGAGGCGGTTCCGAGCGAGCTCTTTTCGCCTTTGTCCTCGCCCAACCGTGCGCTGTATGCGGACGCACTGGATGTGCTGTACACTGCGTACCGCGACAATCTGAAAATACGGGAGGATGCGCTGTATTCCATGCTGCGCAGCAAATTAGAGGAGCAGCTGGCGGAGGCGACCTTCGAAGGGGAGGATATCGACGAGGAGGAGCTGCGTGATATCTCCGGCAGGGCCCGTTTTCTGATCCGAAAGCTTTGCAGCAAGGGGTGGTTTGAGAAAGAACGGGGGGAGGACTTCGAGGAGTACATCACTGTTCCCGGCTATAGCAGCCGTCTGCTGGAACTGTTCCATCAGCTCCGGGATGACAGCACTGTGCGGGGATATTCCTATGTGTTCAACACCTATTCGTCCCTGAAAGTGGCCCATGAGAGTGGAAATGTATATGAGAAAATGGCCGCCGTCTACAGCGCCTATGACAATACCAGCGCACTGATTAAGCTGCTGCAGATGGTCTATCATAATGTGAAGCACTATTTCCAGATGCAGATCGACATGCAGGATGTCAATCAGGTGCTGGCGTCCCACTTCGATGATTTCGGGCAGAAGGTGATCGAGGCATACATTCGGCCTTTGAAAATCAAGGATTCTGTGCCGAAATACCGTGTCCCGATCCAGTCGGTTCTGAGGAACTGGGCGGAGGATGATGCGCTGCTGCTTGCAATGGCAAATGTCGCTTATCAGGACAGGCGGGGCGACACTGTGGAGGCGTGCCGTGCCGATCTGCTGCGGAAGATTTTCTGGATCGATGAGCGATACGACAGCATAGAGCATGATTATCTCGATGAGATTGATGCGCAGGTTCGGCGCTACACCAGGGCGGCGACGCAGAAAGTCGAGAATCTGACGAATCGGGACCAGAGCGTCCGGGGCAATCTGAATGTGCTGCTGACGGCACTGTCCCGGAACCGCCGCGCCGGGGATCTGGTGGACCGGATTCAGCCCGTGTTTCAGATTTATGAGCAGTCCTTCCTTTCCGAGAAGAGTCTGTGGTACCGGAAACGTCCGGGGAAGAGGACAAAGGCGGCGCCGGTTCTCGTTCAGGAAACGGTCTCTGATGCGGATGCTGCCGCCCGGGCTGCGGAACTGCTGCATTCTGAATACGGCCGTGGGGCTATAGCGGAATATGTGCAGGGGTGGCTGGGAGATGCGGAAACCTGCTATTCCAAGGATCTGGGGATCCGGGATGACAAGGCGTATATCATGAGTCTGCTGGCGGTGCTGACCGGCGGAGACCCTGCTGCCGGGTATCAGATCAGGGAACTGGAAGGGACTTTCCGTGAAAACGGATATGCCATCCCGCAGATGGAGATTCGCCGGAAGGAGGTCGAGAAAAAGAAATGAATTTCGAATTTTTGCAGCAGGCAACCTCCCGGGAGCTGGAACAGTTTAAGTCCGTATGCAATCAGCTTCTAAGCCGGACCTATGTGGTGCGGACCTTGTACCGCCCCGGAAAGGGCAGGGTGAATAATCCGGATTATACGTTTCTGAGCCGGAATTTCGAAGCAGTGCAGGAGTATCTCGGACTTCTGGACTGGGATCTGCGTCATGACGATCTGAATGGCTACTATTATGTGGCCAACACGGATGAGGCGAACCGCTGTAACCTGAACAAGAAGGAAACCGCCATATTGCTGGCTCTGCGCCTGCTCTATGAGGACAATCAGGACCGGCTGGGCCTGGAACAGGATGCGGTCTGCACCGTGCGGGACGTTCTGGAAAAGGTTGTGACTGATTATGCAATTCTGCCGTCGAAACCCAACATGGCCGAGGTGAAGCGGGCCCTGACCCTGCTGGAAAACCATTCGATTATTCAGCGCATCGAAGGAAAGTTCAACCAGAGCAGCTGCAAATTCGCCATTCTTCCGACGATCCTGACCGCTGTGTCCGGCGAGAAACTGAACGCTGTTGTATCCGCGCTGCGAAAGGAGGAGGCCGATGAAGAAGCTGAAGAAGATTCTGCTGATTAATTGGCTGTATTTTAGTAAGGAGCTCATCGAGGTGGGCGATGTGAACTTCCTGACGGGAAAGAACGGTGCGGGAAAATCGACGGTGATCGATGCACTGCAGATTGTACTGCTGGGCGAAACGAATGCCAGAAATTTCAATCAGGCCGCCAATGAAAAGTCTCAGCGCACGCTGGACGGGTATCTCCGGGCGGACATGGATGAGAACAACCCGTATTCCCGCCGTGGAAAAGATTTCTCCAGTTATATCGCCTGTGAGTTTCAGGATGAGGCGGAGGGAAACAGTTTCGTCACAGGGGTTGTTTTCGACTGCCGCAGTGACGGCAGCAGGCAGGACCGCTTCTTCATTTATGTGGGCACCCTGCCGGAAAACTGCTTCGTGGAGAACGGAGAGGCAATGGAGATTCCCGCACTGCGCCGTTTTCTGAAGCAGAACTATGCCAGAGCAGAAATCTATGATACCCAGAAGGAGTATCGCAGGAACATGCTTTCCCGCTGGAATGTTCACAATGAGCAGGTTCTCCGGATGATGAAGAAGGCAGTATCCTTCCGCCCGATTGTGGACATCCAGAAGTTTATCACGGAGAACATCTGTGACATTCCCGATAAGCCGGATATTGAAGCCATGCAGCAGAATATCCGGGATTATAAGCGGCAGGAGCTGCTGGCCCAGAGGCAGGAGGAGAGGCTGGCCGCCCTGCAGGAGATCGGCAGACTATACCGGGAGATGCAGCAGGCAGTCGAGCGCCGGCGGGTGCAGACTTTCCTGGTGCTGTGGTCGAAAAAAGAAATGGAGCAGGATCAGATTAACCGGGCAGAACTTGAAAAGAAAGACTGCATTGAAAAATTAGCTGCCATTGAAGCGAGCATCCGGGAAATCACGGATCAGATCACGAAGAAGGAGAACCGACGGCGGGAGCTGGACCTGGCCTGTGCGCAGAGCAGTGTATTTCAGGAGGAGGAGAAGCTGCGCAGCCGTAAGCAGGGGCTGCTGGAAGAACAGGAACAGCTGCGTCAGAATCTGAAGTCCTTGGCGCAGGAAATCAGAAGAGAAGCGCTTCGGCTGGAAGAACTGTGCAATGCAATCCTCCGGCAGAAGGAGAATGAACTCCTTTCGCCGGTGCAGGAAGCTGCCCGGGGCATCCTGCAGGCCTATTCGGTCTTTGGTTCCGGAGACGAGGAAATGTTTTCCCATTCTCTGGCGCCTTTCGAAAATGCCCGGAAGACGGCGGCGGTGTTTTCTGATGTGATCCGCAGTGCCCGGCACAGGCTGGAGGACCGCCGGGCAGAACTGAAAGAGCAGCGGGACGAGAAGAGCCTGGCCCTGGCGAATCTCCGGAAGGGAATCAAGGATTACCCGAAGGGCCTGCTGCAGCTGAAGGGGAGACTGGCCGGTGAGCTTGAGCGCCAGGTCGGAAAGCCGGTTGCCATCCACATCCTGGCGGATGTGCTGGAGGTAACCGATGAACTGTGGTGCGGAGCGGTGGAGGGCTACCTTCACACACAGAAGTTCTATCTGTTGATCGATCCGGCATACTACCGGACCTCACTTTCTGTTTTCAATCGGATAAAAAACGAGTTCGGATCCTCGTCCTTTGGTCTGGTGGATGTGGGCAAGCTCTGGGAGCGGGAGAAGATCCGTCCCCGGGAGGACAGTCTTGCGAAAAAAGTGGAGACAGACAATCCGCTGGCCCGCAGCTATGTGGATTACCTGCTGGGACGGGTGGTGTGCTGTGACACTGTTCAGCAGCTGCGCAATTTCAAGATCGCAATTACAGCAGACGGAATGCTCTATCAGGGCTACGTCGCCCGCCCGATACCCCGGGAACGAATGAACGATGCGTTTATCGGCCGGCGGGCACTGGGACAGAGAATTGCCAGGCTGGAGGAGGAGATCACACAGATTGAGCAGGAACTGCGGAACGAGAAGCCCGTCGGGCAGTTGCTCGTGCAGGAGAAAGAACCTCTCTTCAGCCGTTTCTTCGTGCAGAATACCATTGCAGAGAAACAGACCGCATACCTGCGCAGCATCGAAATCACAACGGAAGTCACCGACATTGATGACCAGCTGTCCAAGCTGGATCTGCTGTGGCTGAATGAGCAGCGCCGCACCATTACGGCACTGGGAAATGAAATCATTGTGCTGAATAACGAAAAGAAACAGAAAATGATTCGGATCGGCCATTACGAAGAGCGTATCCGGCATCTGGATGCCGCAGTGCTGCCGGATCATAATCGGCAGCATGCCGAGACGGAGGACCGCCTGGAAGAAGAGTTTTCTCCGGAATACCGGGACAACACCGGCATCCCCCGGTATCAGCAGGAATTCGCCCGTCTGAAGCGTGCGGATATAATCCACCGGAACTTCAGCAACCGGTTAGAACAGAGCGTGAACGAACTGGAAACGGCACGGAATAAGCTGTTTACTGCACGCAGGGAATATGCCGATCGGATGAAATCCTGTTCTTTCCATGTGGAAGCCATGGATAACCAGGAGTATGAGGCGGAGCAGCGTCTCCTGGAAGAAAGCGAGCTGCCCCAGTACCGGGAGAAGATCGTCAAGGCCCGGGAGAGCGCAATGGAGCAGTTCCAGAACGATTTCCTGGCAAAGTTGAAATCCAGCATCGATCAGGTACAGGATCAGGTGCGCAATCTGAACCGTGCACTCCGCCAGGCGCAGTTTGGAACAGACCGGTACCAGTTCCGGGTCGAGCGCAATCCGGATTACGCCGAATACTATGACATGATTATGGCCCCGGAACTGATGGACGGTGAAATGGGGCTGCTGGCGCTGCCGTTCCAGGAGAAATACGGACCGCTGATCGAGAAACTGTTCAGTCAGATCACCATGGCGGACGATACACAGCTGAATGCCAGAAAGCAGAGCGAACTGCAGGAAAACATTCAGAGATATACAGACTTCAGAACCTACCTGAAGTTTGACCTGGAGACCACCGATCAGAATGGTGCGAAGCAGCTGCTTTCCCAGTCGCTGAACACCAAGTCCGGCGGGGAAACACAGACCCCGTTCTATATTGCGGTTCTGGCTTCATTCGCCCAGCTGTATCGGGTGAACGATACGTCCAGCTTCGGGAATACCGTCCGACTGGTCGTATTCGACGAGGCATTTAACAAGATGGACGGTGACCGCATTACCGAGAGTGTCCGCCTGCTGCGGAAGATGGGACTGCAGGCCATCATCTGCACACCACCGGACAAAGTTTCGGACATTATGCCGATCGCCGACCGCACGCTGCTGGTGAACAAAGAAAAGTACAGAATGCATATCCTGTCCTTCGGCAAGGAGATGACTTCATGAATGAACAGCGCATTATAATGAACCGGCTGCTGGACAAATACGAGCACAGCAAGCATCTCACAGAACCCGGCGTTTCCAACCGGAGGGTGATGCTGAAGGTAGAAAAGAAGGACCTGCCGGAGTACGCTTACGAGGATGCGGCGGTGCGAGATTCCTACAACGAAGCAGCCAAAGCGCTGGAGAAGCAGCATTTGGTGCAGCTGGAGTGGGTCAAAGGACGGCCGGTGCTTTCGGTCATCGTACTGTGCCTGGACCGGGTCATGCAGTGCTATGCCCTGACCGAAAGGCAGCATCCCCGCATGCGGGCGAATCGGTTCGTTGATGCGGTCAGTACCGGACTGGATCACGTTACGGTTCCCTGGATTACAGCATGGAAAGATGCGGTCTGTCAGTCTGCCGGAGAGCAGATGAAGGTTCCTGCTTTCTGCAAGGATGACGATACAATGTTAGCGGACTTGCTCTGCGCATTTCGGGGGTATTCCGCACTGTCCGGGGATATCACGATGCGTGCTTTCAGCAGCCGGTGCTATTCCGACACGAAATACTTCGAGCGGAATATCCGGGACATATTTCTGAAAATCGCAAGGAAATATGATATGGAGCTGGCTCTGGCCTGCGAGGAAGCCGAAATGGGTGAGCGGGAGCAGCTGGCGTTTCTGGGGATCTACGCACGTCCGGAATATTATGAGCTGGCCGGGAACTGCAGTATCCGGACGAATCAGGGACGGATCTGCATCGGCGCTGCACCCAGTGGTCTGGCCTTGCCCAGTACACTGGTGGATTTCATTACGGAAATAGACCTGACGGCCGTCCGGTGCATAACGTTCATTGAAAACAAAACCAACTACGATGAGTATGTGATGTCAGAGAAGCAGCCGGAAGAGCTGGTTGTCTATCATGGCGGATTCCTCAGCCCCCGGAAGAGAAAGCTGATCGCATTGATTTCCCGCAGGGCAGCTGAAACCACGCAGATCCGTTTCTGGGCGGATATCGACACCGGTGGCTTCCGGATGTTCAATCGATTACAGGAACTGATTCCTTCCCTGACGCCCATGCGCATGTCCGGCGAATGTGTGGATCTGTTTCACGAGCACGGACTGGAACGTTCCGAAGAGTATCTGACTTCCCTGCATGAAGATATGGAGACGGGAAAATACCCGCTGTTTCAGGATGCGATAGAGAGGATTCTGTATCACGGTGTCACCATCGAGCAGGAAAGTTTTCTGAATAAATAAGGCAGATCATCGGACGGCTGGAGGGAGATCTGTTAGACACAGGCCGCTGCAGCAGGTGAGGAATCACCGGCTGCGGCGGCCTGTTTTTTCATGCATAATTATTTTCCATGCAACGGCGGGGAGAAAATGCGGAAGAGGTTGTTCTTCGGATTATGGGAGCGCAATAACGTGAAAATGCTATAGCAGTCTAAAGCTAGTGTCAAGAATTGTTCGCAAAAAGTTTCCATTGAGTCCCCGATAATGATCAGGCGGCCTGTTGTTCAAGGATTTTTGTGATGGCGGATTCACGAATGTAACTCCGTGATGTCGACCAGTCCTCAGAATATTCCATCAGGTAGGTTGTCACCAGCCGAACGTAGGAGTCCTCGTTCGGAAATACGCCTACGATGCTTGTCCTGCGACGGATCTCGCGGTTCAGGCGCTCGATCATATTGCTGGAAGAGACTTTCCTGGGATCAAGGTCCGGATATCCATAAAAGGTCAGAGACTCATCCAGGCCGTTTTCCAGGCACTCGATCGCCTTGGGAA
>NZ_FNBF01000005.1 GCF_900102225.1 Eubacterium pyruvativorans | reverse complement strand
CGAACTCACGCCATCAGCTTGGAAGGCTGAGGTTCTACCATTGAACTACATCCGCACAATTGGAGCGGAAGACGAGATTCGAACTCGCGACCCTCGCCTTGGCAAGGCGATGCTCTACCCCTGAGCCACTTCCGCAAATTGGTCGAGGGAGATGGATTCGAACCATCGTAAGCTCAGCTAACGGATTTACAGTCCGCCCCCTTTAGCCACTCGGGCATCCCTCGACATTCTATGAAATTGGAGCTGGCGGAGGGAATCGAACCCCCAACCTGCTGATTACAAATCAGCTGCTCTACCGTTGAGCCACGCCAGCATATTGGCGACCAAGACGAGGCTCGAACTCGTGACCTCCAGCGTGACAGGCTGGCATTCTAACCAACTGAACTACTTGGCCATATTCCCAAAAGAAGCAATATGCTTGATTTGAAATTGTGGTGGGCGTTATAGGGCTCGAACCTATGACCTCCTGCTTGTAAGGCAGATGCTCTCCCAGCTGAGCTAAACGCCCGAACTCTCAGCTCCACAGGATTCTCACAGCCCTGCGACATTTATATAGTGTACAGGAACCGCTTCGTAATGTCAAGAACTTTTTCATTCTTTCCGAAGCCGATACCGCACATTACGTTCGTCGATCAGCCTGATCTTCCCGTTCGTCAACCCGTTCAGCTGTTCATGAACAGCCGCCGCATCAGCTGACTTAGATACTATATCAAATTCCACACAATCTGTAAAGCGTAAATTGCCGATTTCAATTTTTTGTACAAAATCATGGTTTATGATCCGATTATACGCCGCATAATCCGCCTGATAATCCCGCAGAACCATTTCCTCCACGGTGCAGATCCCGGCCGCTTTCAGTCCCAGTTTCGCACTGGACGTATATGCTCTGACCAGCCCCCCTGTACCCAGTTTGATCCCGCCGAAATACCGGGTGACGACAATGACCGTGTTCGTGATGCCCTCATTCACCAGCATCTGGACGATCGGCGCCCCGGACGTGCCCTGGGGCTCCCCGTCGTCACTGCCCCACTGCAGCTGAAACTGATCTCCGATCACCATCGCAGGCACATTATGGGTTGCATCCCGGTGCTTCTTCCGGATTCCGGCGATGAAGGCATCCGCTTCCTCCCGGGACTCTGCAGGAGCCACATAGGCAATAAATCTGGATTTCTCAATGATCTGCTCTGCGGATCCCTCGCCGCATACCGTATCAAACAGTTTCATTCCTCTTCTCCTGACCATGACAAAAAACACGCGGGCAGGATCTTCTGCCCGCGTCCATGGCGCTCGTACACGCCATAATCTTCCATCTGACAGCGTCGGTGTGCTAAATATCGATCCTCTCAATCTCGCCCCGCAGGAACTGATTCGTGATCTTGATCCGGGTCCCCTTCATACCCAGAGAACGGGATTCGATGACACCGGCACTCTCCAGCTTCCGGAGTGCATTGACGATAACAGAACGTGTAATATTAAACTTGTCCGCTACCTTGCTGGCAACGAGAAGACCCTCGTCCCCTTCCAGCTCACCGAAGATCTTCACAACCGCATCCAGTTCGGAATAGGACAGCGTCTCCAGCGCCATATTCACGGCATTCCGTTCCCGGTTGTCCTCTTCCTCTTCCAGCGCAATGCCGTGGGACACTTCCAGTCCGATGACAGTTGCACCGTACTCGCAGATTGCGATATCTTCGTCAGTATATGGAGAATTGGATCTCATGAGGATCACAGTCGCCACCCGGTTCCCGCCGCAGACAACCGGGACAATCACATGATAGTCCTCTGCATACGGATAGTCCTCACCGTAAATAGCGATGATATCCTCACCCATTCCGTTTTCGATCGTCTTTCCGACCTTCAGAAGATTCTCGTTGACGCCGTCTGTAATCCACTCTGCGCCATCCCGTGTTTCGACTTCGAAGTCGATTTCCTGCTCTCTCGTGTCCACCGCAAGACACTTCCCTCTGCGGCTGATCACGAAAACAAAGGAATTCAGCATCTTTCCCATGGAATTGCACAATTCGTCGAAAGACACATAACCCGTCGTGCTCTCGGAGAGCATCTCGTTCAGAGTCCTCACTCTCGTTAATAACTGTTCACTCATGATTCGTACCATCCCTCTTCCAAATAATATAATAATATACGTATACTCCCCATCGGACGGCATGAATCACGACGCCGACAGCTCATACATGATATTCTGATGTATTGAACAGCATTCCGGCCTACAATATGTATCTGTCGAGCGTATCGCGACGGATCGTATCCTCGAACTTACTATCCACGAAATTCCGGTCGATGGTGATTCTGCCATCCTCCGGCTCAGGAATTTCATAGGAAATATCCTCCAGCAGTTTCTCGAGGATCGTCGAAAGACGTCTCGCCCCGATATTCTCATTCTGTTCATTCATCATGTAAGCCATGCTCGCGATCTCGGAAATCGCATCATCCGTGAATTCCAGACGGATGCCCTCTGTTCCCAGCAGCGCCTGATGCTGTTTCGTGATCGCATTCTCCGGAACCGTCAGGATCTTCTCGAAGTCCTCCTTCGTCAGATTGTCCAGTTCCACCCGGATCGGAAAACGTCCCTGGAGCTCCGGAATCAGGTCGGTCGGCTTCGCAGTATGGAACGCACCCGCACCGATGAACAGAATATGATCCGTCTTCACCGGACCGTATTTCGTGTTCACCACGCTGCCTTCCACAATCGGCAGGATGTCCCGCTGCACACCTTCCCGGGAAACATCGGCGCCGTTATAATTGCCGCCCGATGCGATCTTGTCAATCTCGTCGATGAAGATGATGCCGTTCTGTTCCGCATTCTCCACCGCTTCATCAGTGACCTGATCCATGTCCAGCAGCTTGGACGCCTCCTGCTCCCGCAGGATCTTCCGGGCTTCCCGAACCGTGCATCTGCGATTCTTCATCTTCTTCGGCAGCATATCTCCGAAAATGTTTCCAATCGCAATGCTCATCCCTTCGTTGCTCATGTCCAGTTCATTGCCTCTCGGTGTGTCTTCCACCTCGATCTCAATGATCTGGTCTTCCAGCAGTCCGTTCCGAAGCTGTTGACGAACCTGCTCCCGGGCCATCTCCACTTCAGACTTCTCCGGCTTCTCCTTCTGCGCCTGCTGACTCTGTTCATACAGCTGTTTCTGACTCGGGTATCCGCCGCTGTTGCGAAGGAAGTCGAAAGGACTGCTCTCCGGCTGCGACGCCTTCTTCTCTCCCGGAATCATCGCTTCCACGATCCGATCTTCCGCCAGACGGTCTGCAATGTCATACTTCTCCTGCAGCTTCTGGGTCTTCGTGATATGCATGGACGCTTCCACCAGATCCCGCACCATGGAATCCACATCCCGTCCGACATACCCCACTTCCGTGAATTTCGTGGCTTCCACCTTCACAAACGGAGCTTTCATGAGTTTCGCCAGTCTTCTGGCGATTTCTGTCTTTCCGCATCCGGTGGGACCGATCATCAGAATGTTCTTCGGCGTGATCTCTTCCCGCATGTCTTCCGGCAGCAGATTTCTTCTGTAACGATTCCGCAGGGCAACGGCGACCGATTTCTTCGCCTTGTCCTGACCAATGATGTACTTATCCAGTTCAGCGACAATTTCCTTCGGTTTCAGACTCTGAACGGTTACTCCAGTCAGTTCTGCCATATTCCACTCCTATTATAAATTATGAATAGAAAGAATTCTATAGGTTTATGTAAATTTATTGAATATTTTATTTATTCAAATCATAACGAATATTTATCATCACGATTATAATTTTTCAACAGTAATATGATCATTCGTATAGACGCATATGGAGGAAGCAATCTTCAGGGACTCCCGGACGATATCCTCCGCACGCATGTCTGTATGATTGAACAGAGCATTCGCAGCGGAGTATGCATAATTTCCCCCGGAGCCGATCGCCACGAAATCCTGATCCGGCGCGATGATTTCTCCGTTTCCGGAAATAATCAGGATTTCCTCCCTGTCCGCAACGATCATCAACGCCTCCAGGCTGCGCATTCCCTGATCGGAACGCCAGGCCTGGGCCAGATCCACCGCTGCGCGCCGGAGATTTCCTCCGTGTTCCTCCAGTTTCTTCTCGAACATCTCTGTCAGTGTGAAGGCGTCTGCCACAGAACCCGCAAAACCGGTGAGCACCCGCCCGCCGAAAATTTTCTTCACCTTCACTGCACCATTTTTCATGATCGCCGTTTCACCCATGGTGACCTGTCCGTCTCCACCGATCGCAATATCGTCCCGGCCTCTTCTGACGCAGCAGATCGTCGTCGCATGCAGCTGAATCATTGCATTACCACCTTTCTGCATGCCCCGCCGGGGAGCCGGCGGGGTATATTTTCTATTCCTTATATGTGCATTCCGGATTGGAACACGACAGTGTTCCCTCTTTCGACTTTTTCTCTACCAGAAGTGCACCGCACTTCGGACAAACCTTGTTCACCGGCTTGTTCCAGTAAGACTGGGTGCATTCCGGGTATCCGCTGCAGCCATAGAAAATGCGCCCCTTCCGGGAGCGGCGTTCCACGATGTCTTTGCCGCAGAGCGGACATTTCACCCCGGTTTTCTTCACCAGCGGTCTGGTATTCGTGCATTCCGGATATCCGCTGCAGGCCAGGAAGTCTCCGAAACGTCCCGACTTAATAACCATCGGTCTGCCGCAGACTTCACAGATCTCGCCGGACGGACGGTCCTCCAGCTCCACTTTCGGGATGTCATGCTCCGCCTTCTCCAGTTCTTTCTCAAACGGTGTGTAGAACTCGCTGATGACCTTCTTCCACGGACTGCCTGTCGCTTCAATATCATCCAGCTTATCTTCCATCTCCGCCGTAAACCGGGAGTCCACGATATCCTTGAAGTACTGCTCCATCAGATCATCCACGATTTCCCCCAGCTCTGTAGGAACCAGGGATTTCTTCTCCCGCTTCACATAATGACGGCCGGTCAGGGTCGTGACGATCGGCGCATAAGTACTCGGTCTGCCGATGTTCCGGCTCTCCAGTTCCTTGATCAGCGCCGCTTCCGAGTAGCGGGCCTTCGGTTTGGAGAAGTTCTGCTCCGCATCCACCTTCTTCGGCGTCAGCTGTTCCCCTTCTTCCAGTTCCGGCAGCATCTTGTCCTTCTCCTCTCCCGGCTTGTCCGCATATACTTTCCGAAAACCGTCGAAGAGCATGCGGGAACCGGATGCACTGAAGGTGTAAGCGCCGTTCGTAATGGCCGCCTGTACATTATGGATACGGGAAGGACTCATCTGACTGGCCATGAAACGCTGCCAGATCAGCTGGTACAGCTTGAACTGCTCCGGCGTCAGCGAATCCCGGATCTCTTCCGGTGTCAGCGTCACATCCGCCGGACGGATCGCCTCGTGGGAATCCTGAATCGCCTTTTTCTTGTTGCCGTACTTGTTATCGCTGTAGTATTCCTCTCCGAACGAATCGAGGATGAACGTTTTCGCCGCTGCCCGGGCTTCCGCCGAGACACGCACCGAATCAGTTCTCAGGTATGTGATCAGACCGACGGTGCCTCTTCCTCTCACATTGACGCCCTCATACAGAGCCTGGGCGATCTGCATGGTCCGCCTGGTGTTGAAATTCAGGCGGTTCGATGCGTCCTGCTGCAGACTGCTGGTAGTGAAAGGGGGCTTCGGTCTGTACTGCCGTTCACTCTTCTCGATCTTCGTGATGGTATAAGGGTTCTTCTCCAGTTCCCCCATCACCCGGTCCTTCTCCTCCGCATTGTGAATCGTCAGTTCTTTTCCGTCTTTCTTCGTCAGTTTCGCCCGGAACACTTTCTGTTTCCGGAAATCCGCTGTAACGGTCCAGTACTCCTCCGGAACGAAGGCCCGGATTTCCTTCTCCCGGTCACAGATGATCTTCAGTGCGGCGGACTGCACCCGCCCGGCAGACAGTCCTCTCTTCACCTTTCTCCAGAGAATCGGGCTGATTTCATAACCCACCAGACGGTCCAGAACCCGCCTCGCCTGCTGCGCATCCACCAGATTCTGGTCGATGGCCCGGGGATGCTTGATGGCCTCCCGGATTGTCGATTTCGTGATCTCGTTGAATTCAATCCTGCACTCCTCGGCAGGGTCGATCCCCAGCAGGTAAGCCAGATGCCAGGAAATCGCTTCTCCTTCCCGGTCAGGGTCGGTGGCGAGATACACTTTCGATGCTTTCTTCGCTTCTTTCTTCAATTCCTTAATGATATCGCCCTTACCCCGGATCGAAATGTACTGCGGCTCGAAATTGTCTTCAATATCGATGCCGAGCTTACTCTTCGGCAGGTCACGGACGTGACCGACTGAGGCAATGACCTTGTAGGAAGATCCGAGAAATTTCCCGATGGTCTTCGCTTTCGATGGAGACTCCACGATCACCAGTTTCTTCTTCCGGGCCGAAGTCACCTTCGACGTTTTCTTCTTCTTTCCGGCGCTTGTCTTCGCCGGACTATTCTTCGCAGCAGTTGTTGCCGTCATGATTTCCTCCTGAGAAAACCGCTGTATCCCTGCGGTTTTCGTGTATTTCAAGTCTGACGTGCCGTATTATACCACAAAACCCATACACGTCAAACATTTCTCAATTTACTGATTCACGTCCATGAGCATCGTCCGGCCCATATAGTTTGCCGCAATGCCCTTCATCTCCAGCAGCGTAATCACCTGGCTGACCCGCATGGGAGAAAGTCCTGTAAGAAGGCCGATCTGATCTGACATCAGCTCACCTCGGTCCCGGAGGACCCGGAAAACCAGCTGTTCATCCTCTCCCAGTCCGCTGATTTTCTCCTCCGAATAACACGCCTTCCGCACCGGCAGATCTTCAAACGGAGTGTCCAGACTGACTACGGGCTGAACACTGTCCTGAATCAGCTTGTTCGTACCCATACTGGTGCGGCTGGTGATATTACCGGGTACCGCATAGAGCCGTTTCCCCTGATCCAGTGCATAGTATGCGGTCATCAGTGCGCCGCTTTCCACCGCCGCCTCCACAATCACTACTGCATCGGACAGGGCGCTGATCAGTCGGTTTCGCTGGGGAAAGAAGAAGCGTCTCGGCTGAGTCCCCGGCGGATACTCGCTGATCAGAAGCCCTTCGGATGCAATGCGGTCCATCAGTTTCCGGTTTTCCCGGGGGTAGCACACGTCAATCCCGCAACCAAACACCGCAATCACTCTGCCCCCGGCATCCAGTGCTCCCTGCTGTGCGGCGGAGTCAATTCCCTGGGCCATGCCGCTGATAACCGTGACGCCATAGGCTGCGGCACGCTTTCCCAGGCCCGCCGCCACCTTCATGCCGTATGCACTGGCCTTGCGGCTCCCGACCACTGCAATCACCGGTCCGTCCAGCAGGGACAGGTCTCCCTCACAGTATATTCGCTTCGGCATCCGAAACGAGTTCGGACAGAGCCGGTCCGACGGGTCCTCCGCCGCTTCTTCCAGTTCTCTGAACTTCTCCGGATAGAATTCCTCATTACGCTTCAGGATCATCATTGTCCCCTCCGGTCTTCTCCTCCCGACATGTGCATTCAATATATAATAGAAGAAACATCCGACATGCATTACCGGCCGCCCGGAATCCATTCCTCCCGCCGCATTCGGTACTGCAGCGCTTCCAGAATATGTTCCGGCAGGACCGCCGGAGATTCCTCCAGATCCGCAATCGTCCGGGCAATCCGCCGGGTCTTGTGAAGAGTTCTCGGATTCAGCCGGAGAGAATAATATGCCTCTTCCAGAAGGCGGCTGCAGGCGGAATCCATCGGAACCAACGTTTCAATCTGACCCCCGGTGAGCTGGCTGTTCAACCGGATGCCGGTTCCCTCATACCGGCAGTTCTGCAGTTCCCGGGCCCGGGTCACCATTTCCCGCATTTCCGCCGAACTCATACCCGTACGGCTTTCCTTCATTTCTTCATATTCCGGCCGGAGCATCTTCACATGAAGATCAATCCGATCCAGAAGCGGTCCGGACAGTTTCTCCCGGTACCGCATGACGGAAGAAGGGCTGCAGGTACATGGCAGTTCCGGATTTCCGAAATTCCCGCATTTGCAAGGATTCGAAGCAGCCACCAGCAGGAAATCGGCAGGAAATACGAACACTTCGCCGCAGCGCGTGATACGGATCACTTTCTCTTCCAGAGGAACCCGGAGCTGATCCAGAACCCCGCTGCGGAATTCTCCCACTTCATCCAGGAACAGGACACCGCCGCTGGCCAGGGTGATCTCCCCCGGCCGAACCACTGCCCCGCCGCCGGTCAGTCCCGCCGCACTGATCCGCTGATGGGGCTTCCGAAACGGCCGGTGCAGCATCAACGGCCGGTCTTCCCGGAGCAGCCCCGCTCCGGACCAGATCATGGTGGTTTCCAGAATTTCCTCGTAATTCATGGCCGGAAGAATCGACGGAATCCGCTCTGCGATCATGCTCTTTCCGGTGGCAGGGCTTCCCGTCATCAGCAGACTGTGACCTCCAGCAGCTGCGATCATGGCCGCCCGTTTCACCGCCTCCTGTCCCCGCACATCTCGAAAATCCGGCTGCATCCCGTCCGACTCCGTCCGTGCGGCAGCCCGGCGCAGCAGTTCCTCCTCTGTAATTTCCGCCAGAGGTTCCATCATCTTCTCCCGCCGGTAGTGGGCGGCGACCTGTCCCAGATGATCCCCTCCATAGATGCGTATTCCCGGAACCAGAGCCGCTTCCTCTGCATTCTTCCGGGGCACAATGACCCGGGAAAACCCCTTCTGCTTCAGCATCCGGATCATGGGAAGAACCCCCGGCACCGGCATGATTCTGCCATCCAGGGACAATTCCCCCATCAGACACAGAGCCTCCATTTCCTCCCCGGGCGGGAGCTGCCCGGAAGACAGCAAAATGCCCACGGCAATCGGCAGATCCAGATGCGTTCCCCGTTTCCGGATGTCCGCCGGCGCGATATTCACGGTAATCCGCCGCATAGGGAAATCCAGCCCGCAGTTGCGGAGTGCGGACCGCACCCGCTCCCGGGATTCCATGACGGCCTGATCCGGCATACCGACAACCCGGAAACACGGCATGCCCCCTGTCACATCTGTTTCCACGGTCACCGGAACAGCATTCAGTCCCCGCATCACCGCTGTATGAACCCTCGACAGCATATCCGTTCGCCTCCCCGTCCCGAAAACCACGCTTCAATCCAGAAACGGATCCACCGTCTCCGTAATCTGTATTCCCATCACCAGGAACGTCACCGCAGCGTGTTCCAGATGCTGTTCCTTCAGATAATATGCGGCGGCACCTCTGATCCGGTGCCGCTTCCTCCGGTCCACCGCTTCTTCCGGCCCGGATTCTTCCCCGTTCATCCGGGTTTTCACCTCGCAGAAGCAGATGACCCCATTCTTCCTCAGAATCAGATCCAGCTCCCCCAGCCGGCACCGGAACTTCCGTTCCAGAATGTCATACCCTTCCGCATACAGAATTCCGGCAGCCATTTCCTCCCCCAGATCCCCCAGCAGTTTCCGGTCTTTCATGACGGCACCTCCTTTGCCTCGTTCTTTGTTCGTTCAATCTACCAGATTTTTCCATCAAATGTCAATCGATTCGACGAAAAAAGACGCCCCGGCGCGCCGGAACGTCTTCCCGTTATTTTTTGTCCTTCCTACTCCGCCAGCACGAAGCGCTCGATAGCCTTCGCCACCCCGTCCTCGTCATTGGACGCCGTCACGAAGTCCGCCTCCCTCTTCATGGCGTCAGAAGCGTTGTCCACCACAACCCCCAGGCCCGCCATGCGGATCATGGCCAGGTCATTCGGACTGTCGCCGCAGGCCATCAGTTCCGCCGGGGTGACCCCCAGTTTCATCATGAGATGGCTCAGCGCCTCGGCTTTGCTGGTTGTGCCGCCGCCGATTTCAATGTTGTAGGGAACGGAAGAAGTGATGGTAATGCCCTTCACCTTCTCCAGGCGCCGGCGCACCCTCTCCTTTTCGGCAGGATCCGGCACACTGACACTGATATTTTCGATCTCCCGGATGTGTTCGTCCAGCAGCGCCAGCACATCCGGCACCGGCCGGCGGGACCAGAGAATATAATCCACCGCCAGGTAAGAAGATCCGTTTTCCCGAAGGTCATTATACGCCGAAGCATTGATGTATGCGTGACCGTCCGTGAATCCCTCCACCACCACCGGCTCCTCCCGCAGAATATCCAGAACCGTCCGGGCCGCTGCGGGATCCAGGTAATTCGTATACAGTAGTTTCCGGTCTGCCAGCCGGTAGATACAGGCGCCGTTGGAATTCACTGCATACTCAATCCCCTCTATTCCGGTCAGACTCTCCGGCAGAGCCGAAAACACCCGTCCGGTGGAGATCACCACATGCACGCCCCGCTCCATGGCCTTCCGGAATGCCTCCCGGGTCCGGGGTGCCAGAGATTTGTCTGTGCGCAGCGTCGTGTTGTCCAGATCCAGCGCAATCATCCGCACCGTTTTTCTTTTCTTACTCTCACCGCAGCTCCTGTCGTTCATTCTGTCGGTTCTTCTGTCGTTCTCCGTCATACCAATCCTTCTTCCATTCTATACTTTTCTTCTCAGTCTTCCAGGGCCCGGAGGAATTCCGGGTTATATCTTCTGACCAGTTTCATGCTGATGCACCCCTCATGGCCCGGATAGATCGTGATGTCATTCGGCAGCAGCTGATCCAGCCGGCGGAGGGAAGCCTTCATATCCTGTTCACTTCCGCCTTCCAGATCCGTCCTGCCGATGTCCGTGTCGAACAGCGTGTCTCCGGTGAAGCAGACCCGGGACTTCTCTGACAGAAGTGCAATTCCCCCCGGTGTATGGCCGGGGACATGAATCACCCGCAGTTTCTCCTCTTCCAGGGACAAAAAATCACCGTCCCGAAGCGGTCGATCCACCCTGCCCCCATACAGGCAGCGGTCCATTTCATGCATCATGATCGGAATATCATCGTATATCTCGCTGAGAACCTCTGCCTGCCCGGTGTGGTCGTGATGAAGGTGGGTGAGAATCACCCCGTTCGGCTTCAGCTGCTGGTCGGAAAGAAAATCGATATACCGGGGCGCCTCATACCCCGGATCAATGATCAGACACGCTCCGCCCCGCCGGTGATAGATCACGTAGCCGTCCTCCGCAATCGGTCCCAGCATAAATCTCTTGATTTTCATCTGTTTCACCTTACTTTCTTCTCAGAAATCATCCCGGAAATCCGCTTCCTCCCGGTCCTCCGGATGAGTACCCATTATTATAGCAAAACGCCTTGATAATTCATAGGTTCAGCAGTAGAATAGTGAGATGCCTGTAACAGGCACTCAATAATCCGTGTTATTTCATCTCAATATACATATGAAATGAGATACGAAACGATATGAAGGAGCACAGACTATGAACGTTGCGATTGTCGGCGCAGGAAAACTGGGATACAAGATCGCAGAGTCTCTGGTGGACGGGGACTACGCCATTACAATTATTGATACGAAGCAGGATCTTCTGGACAAGATTTCGCAGAAACTGGATGTCATGACCATCAACGAGGATGCGAGAAGCATCTCTGTCCTGAACCAGATCCGGATCGACCGCTTCGACTATCTTCTTTCGGCGACTAACAGTGATGAAGCCAACATTGTTATTGCATCTTTTGCGAAGAAGCTGGGATGCAAGCATGTCATCGCCCGGGTCAGAGATCCGGAACATATGAACCAGTTCGATTTCATCCAGGAAACCATGGGAATTGATTTTATTGTCAATCCGGACATGGCCATCACCAGTGAAATCTACAAGTATCTGGCAGAGAAGTACACCCTTTCCACCGGTGTTTTCTCCACCGGCAAGGTATCCATTCTGGAGGTTCCGGCCGCCCGGATCTCGAAGCTGATCGGGAAATCGATCCCGGAAATCCGGGAGATTTTCCCGGATTTCCTGATTCTCTCCATCTCCCGGAAAGGTAAGGTCATCATCCCCCACGGAAAGCACACCGTGAAAGAGGGAGACATCATCTATATGATGGGAGAGACGAAGGAAATCAATGAACTGAACCGGAAAGTCCGGGTCCGGACCCAGGCCAGCCGCCTGAACAAGGTCATGATCATCGGCGGCGGCAAGACCGGCTACTATCTGGCCAAGAAACTGGCCAATTTCGGTACAGCCGTGAAACTGGTGGAATCGAACCTGAACCGGTGCCATTACCTTTCCTCCCACCTCTCCAATGTTATGGTTCTGCACGCCAACGGCACGGATCTGTCCGTGCTGGAGGAGGAGAATCTGGATGAAATGGACGCCTTCATCACCGCAACCGGCTACGATGAAGAGAACCTGCTGCTGGCGCTGACTGCCAAGCACCGGGGCATCACCGACGTCATTTCCAAGGTCAGCCACGAGAACTACAAGGAGCTGATCGAGGAAATGGGTGTGGATGTGGTTCTGAACCCGCTGGACATTTCCGCCAGCAATATTCTGCGGTACATTCAGGGATCCAAGCGGATCATCTCTTCTGTTCTGATCCAGGGACAGGCAGAAATCATGGAGATCATCGCTTCGAACAAGATGCGGATGATCAATGTGCCGATTTCCCAGCTGAAACTGCCGGACAGCATCCTGATCGGCTCAATCACCCGGGGAAACGAACTGATTATACCGACCGGCGACACGAAAATTCTGCCGGGCGATCACGTTATCATGCTTTGTCTCCTCACCAGTATCGGTGACCTGGAGAAACTGATGAAGCCGAAACGGCTTTAGAAATATCGTTTATCGGAGGATTCCGTTTCATGTATTCCAGAATTCGCAACATATTACGTGTCACAGGGATCATCCTGTTTACAACTGCGCTGTGCATCGTTCCCTCGCTGATCGTTGCCCTGCTGTATCATGAGTATGTTCCAGCGAAAGCATTCTCATGTACCCTGGGGTTCTGTCTGGTGGGGGGACTGCTGCTCATGAAATTCTTCCCCACCACCGGCATCCGGCCGAAGAAACGGGAAGGATATCTGATCGTCTCCCTCACCTGGATTCTGATTTCTCTGATCAGTGCGGTTCCCCTCTGGGTATCCGGAGCCATTCCAAGCTACGTGGATGCGTTCTTCGAGATGTGCTCCGGATATTCCACCACCGGGTCCACGATTCTGGTGAACATCGAGGCGCTGCCGAACTCCATGCTGTTCTGGCGTTCCTTCACCCACTGGATCGGCGGAATGGGCATCATCGTCTTCACCACAGCACTAATGCCAGGTATGGGAATCGGCGGACAGGTCATCGCTAGTGCGGAAACACCGGGACCGACCATGGACAAGCTGACGGCCCATTATTCCGATACAGCGAAGAATCTGTATACCCTCTATCTGGCGTTTACCGGCGTCCAGACGCTGCTCTATGTGCTGGGCGGCATGAAGCTGCTGGATGCACTGATCCTGACCTTCGGTACCGTGGGCACCGGAGGCTTCGCCAATTACAACGACGGTATGGGGCATTTCACCAGTCCCTATCTGATCTGGGTTACCACCGTCTTCATGTTCCTGTGCGGTACCAACTTCAATCTGTACTTCGCTGCGGCGAAGCGGGGACCGAAGGAACTGTTCCGGGACGAGGAGTTCCGTCTGTACGGGCTGATCACCCTGGTCTGCACCGGCGGCATTCTGACGGATCTGCTGGCAAAGGGCATAACCGCCTCTCCATTCAAAGGACTGACGGACGCCGCTTTCCATGTGGTGTCCATCATGACCACCACCGGATATGCCACCACAGACTACGACCAGTGGCCGACCTTTGCGAAAATGCTTCTGCTGATTGTATTCCTGACCGGTGCCAGTTCCTCCTCCACCGGCGGAGGACCGAAGGTGATCCGGATTGTTGTGGCGCTGAAACTGATCCGCAATGGCATCGGCAAAATGATCCACCCGAACCGGGTTTCTGTGATCAAGTTCAACGGAAGACCCCTTTCCCGGGATGTGACCACGAATATTTCGAACTTCCTGTTCTTCTATATTCTCGTTCTGTTCGGCGGAATGCTTCTGATTTCCCTGAACGGATTCGATATCGTGACCACCTTTTCATCGGTGCTGACATGTATGGGAAACATCGGTCCGGGGTTCGCAAAAGTGGGACCGGTCTGCAACTTCTCGATCTTCACACCTTTCTCGAAGATCGTTCTGTCGCTGCTGATGATTGCGGGAAGACTGGAACTGTTCACCTTCTTTATGCTGTTCTCCCCGCACTACTGGAACACGAACAGATATTGATCGGAGTTATCGGATGACTATTACACGCCGCAGATTACTGCGAATCGCTACCATGGCAATGCTGCTGACCGGCACCACAATGCTGCTGCCGGTTCTGACTGCGCTATATTATCACGAAACCGAAGATATCCGGGCATTTCTGCATCCGGCACTGCTGTTTCTGGCGCTGGGTCTGATCGGATTCATCGCCATTCGGAAACTGGAGTACTCGTATACGAAACGCCTGAAAATCCGGGACGCCTACCTGCTGATTCTGGGACTGTTTCTCTTCCTGGTGCTGATGAGCGCCGTCCCGTATCTTTTGTCCTCCCGGCACTACACGCTGACGGATGCGGTGTTCGAATCGGTGGCGAGCTGGACCACCACCGGCGCCACCACCCGGGATACAGGAAGTATTCGCCACAGTTTCCTCATCTGGCGGGGAATCAACAACTGGCTGGGGGGCATGCTGCTGATCATCTTCAGTGTGTCCATCTTCCCGGCCATGCGGATCAAGGACCAGCGGGTCATGGGAAATAATATTTTTGCCGGAGATACGTCCAAACTGTCCGCCCGTCTGGAAGATGCCATGGTGATGGCATTCCGCATCTATCTGGTGCTGACGGTGACGGAATACGTGCTGCTCCTGCCTTCCGGCATGACACCATTCTATGCTCTGGTCAACACACTGACCACCATCAGTTCCGCCGGCATGGTGGATGCACTGGGAACCCGGGGGGCATATATTTTCTCCCCGTACATCAAGGTGATCATCAGCATCTTCACAGTTGTGGGGTCCCTGAATTTCATGGTGTACTACCAGATTTACCGCAGAAGGTGGCGGCTGGCGCTGAGAAACTACGAACTGAAAATCTACCTGGGACTGATCCTGGCGGTTTCCGTTGTCAACGGTCTGGCGCTCACGCTCCAGGGCACGTACAACAGTCTGTCCGACTGCTTCGGCAATGCGCTGACCCAGACGATTTCCTATGCGTCCACCTCCGGATACGTGGTGTCCTCCTCCATTGAGACATGGCCGACTGTCACGAAGATTACGCTGCTTCTCCTGATTCTGATCGGAGGCTGCAGTTTCTCCACCGCCAGTGGTATGAAAGTCAGCCGGGCCACCGTATGCTGGAAACTGATTCTCCGGGGGATCTACAAGCGGATTCATCCCCAGAGTTCCAAGGCGGTTCTGATCGAAAACGAGCCGGTCAGCGCACCGGTGGCCGCAGGAGTCACCGTGTTTGTGCTGCTGTATTTCGGCGTCATGATCCTCGGCATGGTCTTCATGGGCCTGGAGGATATGAGCATGGAGAAGACGATGTGCTCCGTCGTCGCCTGCCTGACCAACTCCGGCACCTTCTTCGGCGGAATGACCTCAGCGAATTTTGCGGCATTCTCCGCCCCCGGAAAACTCTGGGCATGCTTCCTGATGCTGCTGGGAAGACTGGAAATCTATCCGATCATATTCCTATTCTCCCGCTCCTTCTGGATGCCGTCCAACACCCGTTAATGCCAATGCCATGCGGCGGAATTTCATGAGGAGGCCTCTCGTGATATTTCGCCGTGTCATACTGTCAGGAGAACCATCATGGAAATCATCCGCGCAGAACGAAGCGGTTTTTGCTTCGGCGTAAAAAAAGCAGTGGACACCGCCTTCCGCCAGCTGGAGGAGAATCCGGCGGGGTCCCCTCTGTTCACCCACGGCCAGCTGATCCACAACCGGGACGTGACCGACGAACTGGAATCCCGGGGAATCCAAGCCATCGACCGGCTGGAGGAGGTTCCGGAAGGCGCCACCGTCATCGTCCGATCCCACGGCGAAACGAAACAATTCTATGACGAAGCCGCCCGGCGCGGCATTCGGCTGGCAGACACCACCTGTCCTTTCGTCACCCGGATCCATCAGCTGGTCCGGGAGGCCCACGAGGCCGGAAAGCCGGTGATCATCGTCGGAGACCCGGGCCACCCGGAGGTAGTCGGTACCAACGGATGGTGCGAAGGCAGTGCATTCATCTGCAGCAGTGCCGAAGAGGCTTCCCGCTTCGACAGGAGCGAAGCTTTCGTGGTCTGTCAGACCACTATCCGGCAGTCCACCCTGGACGATGTGGTGAAAACACTGCAGGACAAAGGTGTCCGGCTGGACGTTCGCAATACCATCTGCAATGCCACCCGGGAACGGCAGCAGGCAGCGGCGGAGCTGGCCGGAAAAGTAGATGCCATGGTGGTCATCGGCGGAAAGAATTCCTCCAACTCGAAAAAGCTCTACGAAATCTGCCGAAAAGCCTGTAAACACGCATATTTTGTAGAAAATATTGCTGATTTACCATTGAAAGAGATTCGGAAGTGTAATAGAATAGGAGTTGCGGCGGGTGCTTCCACGCCCGAACGTATTATCAAGGAGGTTATTTCTAACATGAGTGACAACATCACTACGGAAACTACTACAGAAGCTAATTCTATGGCGGACTTCATGGAGGAGATTGATCAGTCTCTCCGACTGCCTCATCAGGGTGAAATCGTGACCGGCACAGTAGAGCAGGTCAATGATGAGGAAGTCATCGTGAACATGCACTGCAAGAAAGACGGAATTCTGAGAGCGAACGAAGTTACGCTCGAGGAAGGCCAGAAGCTCACTGACCTGTTCCAGGAAGGTGACGAAGTTAAGGCGAAGGTCATCAGAACCGATGACAATGACGGCGGCATCATGCTCTCGAAGAAGAGACTTGAGGTCAATGAACACTGGAAAGAAATCGATGAAGCGCTTGAAAATAAGGCAAATATCGAGGTCAAGGTCGTCAGAGTCGTTAAGGGCGGCGTGATCGCAGCTTACAAGGATGTTCAGGGATTCATTCCGCTGTCTCAGCTGTCCAACAGATACGTTGAGAGCGCAGATGAATTCGTTGGTCAGGTTCTGACAGTCAAGGTGTCCAGAGTTGACCAGAAGAGACAGAGAGCCGTCTTCTCTCACAAGGCTGTTCTGCAGGAAGAGAGACAGAAGAAGCTCGACATCATCTGGCAGACACTGAAGGTTGACGACATCGTCGAAGGTACCGTGATGAGATTCACGGACTACGGCGCATTCGTAGACCTGGGCGGTATCGACGGACTGCTGCACATCTCCGAGATTTCCTGGGGCAAGCTCAGACATCCGGAAGAGGTTCTTGAGATCGGTCAGAAGATCCATGTCAAGATCCTGAACATGAACCGGGAGAAGGGAAAGATTTCCCTGGGTCTGAAGCAGACCACACCGGAACCTTGGTCTGTTATCGACGAGAACTACCACGTCGGCGAAGTCGTGGAAGGCAAGGTCGTACAGCTGAAGGAGTACGGTGCATTCGTTGAACTGGAGCCGGGTCTGGACGGACTGGTTCACATTTCCGAAGTTGCGAACAAGCACGTGAACAACATCGGTGACGAGCTGACAGTAGGTCAGAAGGTCATGACGAAGATTCTCGACATCGACACAGACAGAAAGAGAATCTCCCTTTCCATCAAGCAGGTTCCGGAGAACCAGGCTGCGGAAGAGAAGGATGAAGAAGCACAGGAAGATGCTGAGTAATCGGATTCCTTTCATGAGAAGAGAAATTGCAGAAACGGCGGGCGCATTGCGTCTGCCGTTTTTCATCATCTGCGGATCCCCCTGCCCTCGCAGCCGGTGACCGCAGCAGGGAAAGAAGATAAGGGAAGTATGGGAAAAAAGAATCGTAATCAAAACGGCAGCGGACTCATCCGCGGCACACTGAAAAAAGTCAGAAGCGGCAGCGGATTCGTAGAACAGGAAAACGGAGATGACATCTTCATCCATGCAGACAACATGAAAGGTGCCATGAACGGAGACGAAGTCCTGGTAGACCTGCTGCCTCCGATCTACTGGGACAAGAACCCGGAAGGCCTGGTGGACCGGATCCTGAACCGGAACGTCACCGAAGTCGTGGGCACCTACCGCCGGCAGAAGGGAAATGGTTTCGTGGAATCAGTCGGCAGAAAGGATGATGCCGTTTTCATCAAGAAGAAAAACGCCGGGCACGCCAAGAGCGGCGACCGGGTTGTCTGCCGCATCACCCGTTATCCTGCATCCGTCTATGAATCCCCGGAAGGACGGATCACAGAAATCATTGCCCGTTCCGATGAAGCCGGCGCTGAAACGAAAGCACTGATCCGCAGTGCCGGCCTGTCCAAGGACTTTCCTTCCGCTGTATCCGCCCAGGCGGCCCGGGCAGCTGCAGAGCCGCTGACGAACGAGGAAATCAGCAGACGGCGGGACCTCCGGGAGCGGACGATCATTACAATTGACGGAGCGGATTCCAAGGATCTGGATGATGCCGTTTCAGTAGAGGCCACGGAGGACGGAGGCTACCGGCTGGGAGTCCACATCGCCGATGTCAGCCACTACGTCCCGGCCGGTTCGAAACTGGACCGGGAAGCGCTGAAACGGGGCAACAGTGTCTATCTGCTGAACCACGTGATTCCCATGCTCCCGAAGACGCTGTCCAACGGCGCCTGCAGTCTATTCGAAGGCGCTGACCGTCTCACAATGACCTGCGAAATGACCTTCGACAGTGAAGGAAAAGAAACCGGACACGAGATCTATGAAAGCATCATCCGGTCTTCCGCCCGCATGGTCTACCATGATGTCTCCGAAATCCTGGAAAATCATGACCCGAACCTGTCGGAGCATTACGGAGATTATAACGGCCGCAACATCACCTCCATGTTGTTTCTCATGGAAGAACTGGCCGCCCTGCTCCGCCGGAACCGGATGAAACACGGCAGCATCGATTTCGATACAACTGAATCGGAGATCCTGCTGAACGATCTGGAGATCCCCACCGACATCCGGCCGGCGGAGCGTCGAACGGCCAACAAACTGATCGAAGAATTCATGCTGGCGGCCAACCGTACCGTGGCGGAGCACTTCTGCCGGATGGAAGTTCCTTTCGTCTACCGGATCCACGAACAGCCGGAACCATCCCGCATCACTGAAGTCAAGCATGTGCTCCGGATCTTCGGCCTGTCCCTTCCGGGTGTTCCGGATCAGATCCACCCTGCCGAACTGGCCCGGGTACTGGAGCAGGCGGCCGGAAAGCCGGGAGAAGAAGTGGTGAACACCGTCATTCTCCACGCCATGTCGAAGGCCCGGTACAGTACCGAATGTGAAGGTCACTTCGGTCTGGCCTTCCGTTACTACTGTCATTTCACCTCTCCGATCCGCCGTTATCCGGATCTGATGGTCCACCGTATCATCCGGGTAATTCTGTCCGGCGGTCTGGACGACCGAACAGCACGCTCTATGGAAGCGGCTGCCCAGGAGGCCGCAGAAGTCTCCTCCCGCACAGAGCGGGAAGCGCTGGAACTGGAGCGGGATGTGGAGAAAATGAAAAAATCCCAATATATGCTGGGTCACTTGGGCGAAATTGCAGAGGGTGTAATTTCCGGCGTCACAGAATACGGTTTCTACGTCCGGCTTCCAAACACGGTGGAAGGCCTGGTGCGGCTGGAGTCGCTTCATGACGATTATTACGAATTCGATCCGGACCGGATCCGGGTTCTGGGCATTCGAAACCACCGTACCTTCACCCTGGGTGATATCGTGCGAATCCAGGTACTTTCCGCTGATCCTGCCCTGCGCCGCATCGATTTCCGTCTCGCTGAGGAATAGACCGGGAGCGGCCTGGTCTTCGGACCACTCCCGGTTCCGATCTACAGATACCATCCGCCCGCCGCTTCTCAGCACCCGCACTGGCAGGCCTCAGTCCGCAGCAGATCCAGCCGGTGAACCATAATCCGAAGCCCGGACCGGCCTTTTCGAATGATCTCAGCCGCCTTACGAAGATACCCCCTTCCATCCTCTTCACAGTTTGGAATCAGATCCTCTATCAGTACCGCCAGTTTTTCCCGAACCGGAGGGGTTTCCCCTTCCGGTTCGGGGACGAAGAGAATGCGGACATCATCCTTATGCGGTTTCATCACGCCCACATAGATCCTGTCCGGATCAATCCGGATCCGCTCCGGCCGAATATAGTAGAGCTGGGCGCTGTACAGTTTCCCGATCAGCTTAATCACCCATTTCAGAATCCGGCTGGCGGGGACCATGCCCACCGTACTGATTTCCCGGTATCCCTCAATATAGAAATAGAAACACATTTCATGCGCCTTCTCAACACAGCCTGCAGGTAGACACAGGTCATTCTCTTCCATCAATAGATAATCCCGAAGAAGCCAGTCCACGGTACCCTTCCGATATGTCATTTCCACATGATCCATCATTTTCCGCCGCCTCCACAGAGTGAACAGTCAGAATACCCCTTCTCTTCCGCTTCCGACCGGCTCATTTCCACGTAATACTTACTGACAGAATGACAGCCTCCCAGGTGATAGGCTTCACCATACCCCTGAAAGATGAACACCGGTGTACCCAGTGCAGCACCGGATGCCCCGCAGTTCGGACAGGGGTGATACTGCTTCCGAACCGACTGGGAAAGCCAGGTCATCCGGCAGGCAGATCTCAGATACCGGCACCCGGCCCGATGCATCTTTCTGCCGCTTTCCGGAAATACATAGACCCTCGGTTCATCCTCCTCGAAATCAGACCGGGGGGAACCGCCCCGCCCGGTGGTTCCGGTAAATGCTCTCCCCGTCAGCGTTTCCTGAAACCGCACCGGGACCAGCCCACCCAGCACGGATTTCGGATGAAACACTGCCTCCAGCCGGATCGTCACCAGATCCTCCATTCCTCCGGCCCGCTGCAGATAAGGGCCGGGCCGGACGGTGAGAAAGGTGAGTTCCGGTGCATTCTGTCGTGCTCTGACCATCACCGCCGCCGGGAGCGCTGCGCCGGATTTCCGGAACTTCGTCTTCACCATTTCCAGCCGCATTTCGTCCGCAGCAGAATACATCACATTCTCCCAGGATGCCATCACCGGAACAATCCAGATCAGCAGCACTGTCGCGGCAATGAACAGCGGCACGACAATGGCCGCTTCGACGATATAGCTCCCCCTGCGTTCGTGCATCAGCCATCTTCCTTCACGCCGGCTGATATTCTCTCTCTGCGTCGTATTCCTTTCCATTAACCTTCAGCACCACCTTCAGCCCCGCATAATAGTCCCGGAGCAGAAATCCTCCGTCATGACTGAACTGCATATTGATCTGAATCAGATCCATCATCCGGAGCAGCTTCACTTCTTCCCCGGTCAGAACCAGAAGTCCCCGCAGATAATCCTCGTACGTGTCCCCGGATGTATTGCCCGGATCAATACAGGAATGTTCCAGCGGTTTCAGTTTCGGCAGTTCCGCCTCCGTTCCGGAATCATTCTTCTCCTTCCGGTCTCTCACAATCTCTCCGGAAGATTTCCCGCCCGGGACGCTGCCCTTCGGCAGCCCTCCGGTGATGACGGCATCCAGGTCCACTGCCCAGGACGCCTTCGTTTTCACGAAAGGAACCTTCTTCCCGCTGATCAGCAGGTTGTAATCGTTATTGCTTTCGGCCAGAGCCCAGGCTGCCTCCAGCAGTTTCTGCGTTGCAGCGGCGGCCGGCCCCGGTGTGAGAAGCTGAGCCGCTGCCATCGTCTCGGCGGACTTTTCCGGATCCCCCATCAGATAGGCCATATTTGCCGGTTCCCGGAGTGCCGTGATGCGCAGCCGGACCCCTCGCTCATTTTCCTGGTCTGACGGTTTTCCGCAAATCAGATACTCCATTTCCCCGAAGAAGTAATGTGGTTCCCGGTCCGGACTTCCCGTCCGATTGCGAAAGTGGGATCGGATATACGCATCCTCAAACGCCTGATCTCCCCCCTTCTTCAGCAGATCCCCCGGCGAATGGATCCCCTTCGCCAGGGACTTCAGACTGTCCATGGAAAAGCCCGAAGGAGATCCCCGGGAAGGCAGATCTGCCAGTATGCCGGATCCGGTGATCCTCCGCCCAGGAATTTCCTCCTGCTTTCCCGCATCGGATGCGGGCTTCTCCTTTTCTCTCGCCTTCTCTTTCCCCATCAATTTTCCCGCCAGCTCCAGCTGTCCGGTCCGGACGATCTGACGACGAAACACCGCCGTATCCGTCAGACAGTAATCATAGAGATAGCAGCGGGAACCCTCATACCGGATGATGTCCCGGTCCCGGAAGCTCTGATCCGCCAGATAATCCACCTTTCCCGCCACATCCTCCGGCATGCCGTAGAATCCGAACAGGTCGTACCGTTTCTGCATTGGAAGATAGTACTCCCCCAGTATCGATTCGCACCAGAGGAGCCCCATCTCCCGGGTTGTTCCCTGCACTGCCTTCTGCTTCGACTCTTCCACAAACACCATGGCCATGGATACCAGTGTCACAAACAGCAGCAGCACAAAGATCGTCACCGATCCGCATTTCCCCGTTTTCCTACTTTCCAAACCCGGTCACCTCTCCCGTACGGACCAGATCTGCTCCGCAGAAGGCGTAGCATGACACCCGGTGCTCTCTGGTCATCCGAATATGTGTGATTCCCTGCATGTTCTCTCCCCGGGACGCCGAAGCCCGTTCCACACAGAAGAGTTTGCGGGAATGAACGGCCCGGTCCGTGAGATCCTCATGCAGACGAACCTGTACCAGCAGACACTGATAGAAAAACACCTGCAGCAGAATCATGCTGAGCACGGCCAGAATCACCAGCGGCATCACAACTGCCGCCTCCACAATCTCACTGCCTCTGCGGCTGTGCAGTGATCGGATCCCCGGGAAACGGCCCCAGCTCACCTTCATGCCTTCAGTTTCGAGAACACATCGTTTACAAACTGCGTGATCTCGCTCTTGAAGATAACGCCGAGAGCAATTGCTAACGCGATGAGGATCGCCACTTGGACAAACTCCATCCCCGCCTTGTTTCCCAGACCGATCCGTCCCCATGCACCTCTTCCGGCCTTCATGATTTTCGCTTTCATCCCGTGTCTCCTTTCCAGTCTTCAATAACCCTAATAACCCTGCACCTGCAGAATCGCCGGTGCCGCTGTAATCACGATCAGCGCAATCAGCAGAATCGCCAGAGGAAGCGTCATCTTCGTCTCGGCGATTTTTCCTTTCTCTTCCGCCATCATCTTCCGTTTCTCCCACAGCGCCGCACTCTCCATTTCCAGTTTTCCGGTCAGATCCACGCCCCGGTACTGATTGTCTGCAACGAATCCCGCAATCCGGCTGAGTTCCCGTATGCCGGCTGCAGCAGACCGCTGGCAGAACACCCGCACCAGACTCTGATTTCCGGCCCCCGCTTCCTGTCCGATGCCGATAATCAATTCCCGGAAATATCCCCGGTCCGGCCGCAGACGATAGCCTTCGGCAATACGCAGCAGCGCATCACTGAAGATCATCCCACAGTTAAGAAGCATCAGCAGCTGGTCATTGAATCCCGGCAGATCCCGCATGACCGCTTCCCGATGGGATTTCTCCCGGCTCTGCACTTTCTTCCGGTCATCGTAATACATCAACCAGATCAGAAACGGCCCGGCGAGGAGAAACAGCAGCCCGCTCCGGTCCCTGTGAATCCGCCAGATCAGCTTCGTCCCGTTTCCCAGCGAGGAAGGCAGGAGAATTTTCTTCTTCCGGCTTTCCTCCAGTCCACTGATCACCCGGGACACTTCACGGGATATCTGTTCTTCCGTATTCTCTTTTCGAACTTCCCCTTCCGTCCGTTTTCCGTTAATGGTCAGGGTGAGATCCTTCCGGGAGCGGACGTCCTTCCCTCTGATTTCCAGCTGCAGCGGAAACGAGGATGACCGGTCCGTGTTCTCCCGGTACAGACCTGTCACAGAACCGGAAGAATTGACAATGTATTTTTTGCCGTTTCCCAGCCCCCTGCCCGCCTGAAATGCTGTGAGCAGCGCACACACTGCCAGAATCAGCACAGCCCGGCGGCGCACCTTCTCTTCCCCCAGAAATCCCCGGAACCCTTCTGTACGCCGGCGCACTGCCGACGCAGCTCTGGACCGGAGACTCACGCTCTGTTGTTTTCTATACCGCAATGTCTGTGATCCTTTCTATGCTGTAATACGCCGCTGCCACCAGCCCCAGACATCCCGTCATCATGATCCGCCCGGCGGCTGTGCCGTACATCACATCCAGATATCCCGGGGACAAAAATCGAAGGGACAGAACGATCAGCACCGGCATCAAGGTGATGATCTCCCCTTCAAAACGTTTCTGCGACACCATGGACCGGATTCCGTCCTCGATGGTGATCTTCTCACTCAGCATCCTGGCACTTTTCTCCACGGCCCGGGCCAGATTGCCGCCGGATTCCCGGCAGGCTCGGAAAATCTGGGCGAAATCACTGACCTCCTCCACGCCTGTTCGCCGGGCGAAATCTTCCAGCACGGTCAGTTCGGATTCTCCCGACACATCCATCCGCTCCAGCATGAAACGAATTTCCCGGGTCATCAGGGCATCCTCCCCGTAAATCGTCCCCATCTCCCTTCCCGCTCCCTCCAGCGCCTCCTGAAAGTGACGCCCTGCGGCAAAAGCGGAGGAGATCGTGTTCAGGAAATCCCGGAACTGGAGCCGCAGCTGCTGCAGCCGCTTTCGACGAAGCTGGTTTTCACGGAACTTCCGGGCCGGCTTCCAGAGTAGGAAGACAACTGCGCCCGGCAGCGGGCTCTCATAGAACAGAAGTCCCAGTGCCAGAAGTCCCGCTGTCAGGACAACCGCCAGCCGGACACATTCCTTCCGGTTCAGACGATACGTCCTATAATCGATCGCCATCCTCATCCCCTGCCCTTCTGAGTTTCTCCCGCCGCTGAATCCGGTTTCCCGTCTGTTCCAGTTTCATCTCCCCGTTCAGACGAAAAAGCGGATTCAGGACATATTCACTTCCCGAAACTGACACCAGCTCCTGCACTTCGGAGACCTGCCGTTTTCCGTCTGCCGTCCGGATGAGGTGCACCATCACATCGATTCCTTCCACAATCTGCCCCCGGATGGAATCCATGGGAATCCGGGCGGCCATCAGGTACATGGCCTCCAGCCGGCGGAGCATCCCCCGAACAGAATTGCCGTGTCCCGTGGACATCGAACCGTCATGCCCGGTATTCAGTGCCTGCAGCATATCCGCCACCTCCTTTCCTCTCACTTCTCCCACGATAATCCGGTCCGGACGCATCCTGAGACTGGTGCGGATCAGCATATCCATTGTGACCTGCCCCTGTCCCAGGGTATTCGCCGTGTGACATTCCATCTGCACCAGATCCCGGATGTGGGGCAGCATCAGCTCCCGGGAATCTTCGATGACGATCACCCGGTCATTCTCCGGAATCATATCCGTCAGCGCATTCAGAAAGGTGGTCTTTCCGGAGGAAGTCCCGCCGCTGATGAAGATGTTATATCCGCATCGCACCAGCAGAGCCAGCGTATCAGCACACGCCCGGGTCAGCGTGCCCTTCGTGATCATCTGCCGGATCGTGATCCGTTCCGGAGAAAACTTGCGGATCGTCAGAACCGGACCATCCGCCGCCACATTGTGGTACACGGCATTCACCCGGGACCCGTCCGGAAGACGGGCGTCCAGGATCGGATTCATTTCATTGATCTCCCGGTGTACGTCCGCCGCTATATTTCGGATGATGTCTTCCAGTTCCTCTCGGGAATCGAACTGCTCCGGCGCAGCGGTGATTCCGGAGCGCATCTCGACAAAAATATGTCCGGGGCCGTTCACCATGATCTCATTGATCCGCTCATCCCGAATGTACGGATCGAGAATTCCGGTGCGGCACCGCATTCTCTGATACAACCTACGAATCAGTTCAGCAGACTCCTGCAATCCACCGGAACTTGGATCAGAAAATACGGTTTCCTCAATAATATTCAATGCCTCCTGATCCGTCAGCGTATCCTTCTCCTTCATGTGCCGGGAGAAACGTTCCTTCACCGTTTCCTCCAGTGCCTCATACCGCTGGTCTGTATGCTCCTCCATGGCGTTCCTCCGTCATAAACTGCCTTCTGAGTTCCTGTCGCAGCGGTATCATACCATTTCCCCAAATACCGCCTCAATACATTTCTGCTATTTTTTTCCATTCGGAGAAAAGAAAGATTATCCCCTTACCGGAGGCAATCCACTCGGGAAATCCGGTGATCGGAACAAAAAAAACAGGAGCTGCGTCATGCAGCCCCTGCCCCGGGTCTTATCATTCAGCTGCCATTTCTTTCGCCAGAAGATCCAGAAACTCCTCTGAAACCGGCACGTTTCCCGACACCGATGCAGTATGCCTGATTTAACCGGAGAATCGTCCTCGCCGACAGGCGGTCGCTGACGAAAATGCTCTTCCGGAATCCCGGCTCCGAGACTGGTCCGATATCCCGAGCCCTGCAATATATTCCGCAAAGCATTGGGCGGCGATCGGCAAGTATATCGAGTAAATGATCAGACGGAATTTTTCTTTCTCGGAACACGATTTCTCGATTTCCTCTTTCAGATGCATCATCGGTTCAGACAGATAGAGCAGTTTCGCTCCAGCCTGCGTCAGTCGGATCACCGGACCGCTTCGATCGAAAATATCCGTTCCCAGTTCCTTTTCCAGTTTCTATACTCCCACTAATACTTTACACCCTCGATGCTCCAATAAAAACGAGGGGCTGTCTGCCCCTCGAAATTGCATTATTAAAGTCGGATGAATCTACACACCTATAGAACAAGAGCCACACCGATTCCAAGAATACAAAACGGAATTAATGAATTAGCAAAGTATAAAAATGCCATCTGCAGAGACTGTGAAATGTAAAATGGTTGTAGGAACAGCGCAATCACGCAGACACTGTAAACAGCTAAAATTATACAGAACGTCCGCAGCAAATTATTTCTCAAATGCACAGAAAGATCAATCTCTACATACTTCCTCACAATGAAGATAATCAATACTGAAAGAGAGAAAACAAGGATCGGTTTTGCAACAAAAATCATCACTCTCATATTCAGAAGATAGACTTCACCATAATGATTAACATTCCCCGAATGTTCTAATT
Organism: Eubacterium pyruvativorans; assembly: GCF_900102225.1. Classification (GTDB taxonomy): domain Bacteria; phylum Bacillota; class Clostridia; order Peptostreptococcales; family Anaerovoracaceae; genus Aminicella; species Aminicella pyruvativorans. Next base: position 92,498 of record NZ_FNBF01000005.1, on the reverse strand, counting down.
GATTGCAATAAAGAAGATACAAGAGTGATCCTACTGCGGAGATGAACAAGCAAATACCAAGTATTTTCTTTGAGCGCCTCATCTCACCGCCCCCCTGTAAATTCGTATTCTACTACTTAATTCGAAATCACCTTTTATTACATAATACTCTTTTCCTTAACAATCCTTCAATCACTCAATCCATCTTTTTTTCATGCCCCCTTCAGGATGATACAGAATCTAAACTCATGTAATTTCCATATTTGCTTTCACCCATCGTGGAATTACCTCCCCGACTCATTTTTCAGAAATTGAGAAACTGATTTCTTGTCTGAAATCACCCCGTATCGACACGTGTCCACAAACAAATTATAATCGGTGCCATCCGCACTGCGATATTTTACAAGCGGCGTAACAAAGTATGCGTCCATGCCGTGAATTTTCAATTTTGCCTTCAGTGAGATGGTTTCTTTCGGTGCAATGCGAACCGGTAAGCGGTAGTGTCTCGATTCTATGCGATCATTGAAGGAACCGTAATCCACATCCTGAATGGTCAAGTTCGATTTTCCCGCATTCCTGACAGCAAACTCATTTTCATCGACACCGAAGCCCACATACAATACGTTGGCACTTTTCACCTGCAATTTTCCGGAATAACGCGATGTGTTAAGAAGTGTGACGGATCCGATCCGGAATGTCTGTCCCATCAGCCGGATCTTCTTCAACGTTTCCATACTTTCCTTTCGATTTGGTTTCAGTGTCAGGGTCAATATGAACACACCTTTTCGTTTTCCCGGTACTGTGAAACGACTGCACCCTGCTAACTGAATCTGTGTTTTGGAAATGCGGAAATCCTTGCACCCTACAAGTTGAACGTCCATTTTTCCTTTCCTGCTTAAGCTTCTTCGGAAAGAATCATAATCCCCGGTCACAACGCATGCGATATCCAGGGGATATTCACCGGACACTCTGATGTCACCATGCATCTTCTGAAATGCACACTGATACTTCCCGCGGCTCGCTTCGTATTCAATCCAGAAGAATAGAACGATGATCAGAATAACGCTCAGCAGGATGATCCAAAACCACATCCACTTTCGCTCAACTTTTTTCATGATATCACCACCACAACCGAAAAAATGCATCGTCGGCACGAAATATTGGAATATTCTCCTCAATAGTCTTTCTACTTCTCTCCAAACGGAACCCTTGAAAATTCGAATTTTCTGTATGTTTATCGTATCAGAACATTCTCCTCACGTCCAATATCAAAAAACGATCAGCTCTGATCGATCATTCAGAATCCTGGCGTGATGTAATAAAATCGTATTTATGTAAAAAAGGTGAGTGAGTTATTTGATAAAAGGGGGCTCGAGAATGAAGAAGGCATATGGAAGACGATGGATCATCCGCTGCCGATTATATTTCGCTCTATCCCTCCGGCCAATATTCTCTGACATGCGTCACCCCTGCGATTTTCTTCGCCACGGCGGCACATTCCATGCCGAACGGACCCGACAGATCCATACGGATTCTTCCGCCCATTCGGATGAAGGCATCCGGGACATCCGATACCGAAAGTACCCCTTCGCCGTGATCGATGAAATCCGGCAAATCCTCCGACTCTCCGCCGTCCTGGGCATTTTCCCTGCAGTCTTCTTTTTCGGTCGGATTCTCCGCTTCTTCCTCCCGCCACCGCTCGAAAGTTCTCCGGCGGAAGATCTGCTCCGGATCCGGATCCTGTTCTGCCGGTTCGAAATTTCTCACCGTCACCACATGATCCGCCCGGGAATACTGCAGAATATCCCGGTACGTCCGCCGCACATGGGCGAGCCGGAAGTCTCCGGCCCGTCCCACCGGCACGATGCAGTCCGCCAGAGACAGAATTCTTCCTGTTCCCTCCGATATTCCGTGGCCCAGATCCATCACCACCACATCCGGTTCGAGCTGTTTCGCCGTTTCCTGCAGAAAACGGCGAAGCTGTTCCTGCGTGATGCCGCCGATATCCCGACCGGTCCGGCGAAAAACAAACCGGCGCAGAAACAGGTTCTCCTGTACCAGCGGACCCAGCGGAACATCTCTTCCCTCACCCATGCGGTACATCACATGATTCAGAGAGTAAACAGTCTCTGGTCCTTCTCCCCAGAAAAGATCCGAATCGTCCCCGGCGCAGAGACTGAGATAAATAGTCTTCGTCCCGTAGATCCGGTCCAGCATCTGTCCTGCCGCCAGCGCCAGAAATGTGGTGCCGGCACCTCCGGAGAGTCCGCAGAAGGCGACGAGGGAAGGAAGATCCTTTCGCTCCTTACCGGGACACGGTGCCCCGGTGAGTTCTCCGTACAGAAGGCTCAGTTCCCTTTCCATCTGATCCGCACGGCAGGACGGAATCCGGAACCGGATCGGCGTGCTGTCCCGGTATGCTGCGGGCAGCGGGTCCTCTTCTGTCCATGTAATCCGAAAATGTTCGGTTACCACCTGTCCCGGCATGAAACCACGGCTTATTCCGGAAAGAGACTCCTCTCTCCCCTGCTCCTGCTGCTCCGAAAGCCGGCGAATCATCCCGTCCCCGGGAAGGATCAGCAGATCCCCGGGAACAGCCCCTGCCGCCTCCGTTATCAGAATAAAGTCCCAGTCCGAACCCCGCTCTCCCGGATCACCCGGGATCATTCGGATCTGTTCGGTCCGGAGCGCCATCGTTTCAGCAATTCTCAGCGACAGCCCCCGGTCCTCTGTCTGTATACTCACAACGATTCTCTCCATGCCGTGCCCCTCCGATTGTGCATGCCATTTTCTTCCACTTCATACAGGGCATCGTACCATTTCCCCAAATATGCGGTCAATCCTACAGAGTATTTTCTGTTCACCGGGAAAAAGACAGATTTTTCCCGGACCCTGCCAGGATCCCCCGGATGTGAGGACGAGCCTGCGGACACGGTGAACACCGCAGACGTTATGAACCTGCCGGACATGATGACCCCGCCGCATTGTCTTTCTCACAGTACATTCTGCGAATTGCTTGACAATTATCCCGTGCCTGTATAGACTGAAACCAGAAAATCAAACAACAGGATACTTCGGGGCAGGGTGAAATTCCCAACCGGCGGTACAGCCCGCGAGCCGAAAGGCATGATCCGGTGAGATTCCGGGGCCGACAGTAGAGTCTGGATGAGAGAAGTAGCGTATGTATGTTTACGTGTGTTTGCAATGCTCTGAGTGTTTCACTCAGAGTTTTTTTCTTGCGGACGCAGGAAACAGATTGTTTTGTCCCGGACCCGTGCAGGCCCGGTTTTTTATTACTTTAACAGAAAGAAGCGATGCCATGAAGGATCGGAACAGAGTCAGAGAAGTCATCGAAGCAGACAGCCCCTATGCCCGGGGCACCGATGAATATTACATGGACCGGGCGATCCGCCTGGCCCGGCTGGGGGCGGGTCATGTGAATCCTAACCCGCTGGTGGGTGCCGTCATTGTAAAATCGGGCCGCATCATCGGTGCAGGCTATCACGAGGAAATCGGCGGCCTCCACGCAGAACGGAACGCCCTGGCCGCCTGCACAGAAGATCCGGCCGGCTCCGACATCTACGTCACGCTGGAGCCCTGCTGCCATTACGGAAAGCAGCCGCCCTGCACCGATGCCCTTCTGGCCGCCGGTGTCCGCCGGGTGATCATCGGCTCCCGGGATCCCAATCCGCTGGTATCCGGCAAGGGTGTCCGGATTCTCCGGGAACAGGGTGTTGAGGTCGTCACCGACTTCCTGCGGGCGGAATGCGACCGGCTGAATCCGGTGTTTTTCCATTATATCACCCGGAAACAGCCTTACGTGACGCTGAAATATGCCATGACCCTGGACGGAAAGATCGCATCAGCTGCGGGCGAGTCCCGCTGGATCAGCAGCGAAGCCTCCCGGGAGAAAGCCCGGCGGGACCGGGGGCTGTCCATGGGCATCCTGGTCGGCGTGGGCACTGTCCTGGCGGACGACCCCGCCCTCACCTGCCGGACGCCGGGACTAATCGATCCGGTGCGGGTAATTCTGGACACCCGCCTCCGAACCCCCCTCACCGCTCAGGTGGTGAAAACGGCGGCGGTCCTCCCGGCGCAGGGCGGACTGCCGGAGGTGTCTACCCGGGACGGCATGCGGTATCCCCGCACGGTGATTGCTACCTGCGAGAAGGACAAAAACAAACTGGAACCCTACCGGAAAGCCGGAGCGCTGGTGCTTTCGCTCCCGCCGGATGAAGACGGACGGGTGAGCGTTCCGGTTTTGCTGAAAAAGCTCGGCGCCATGAAAATGGACAGCCTCTATGTGGAGGGCGGCGGAAATGTCCACTGGTCCTTCCTGCGGGAGAGGGCCGCAGACAAAGTTCAAGTTTACATCGGTCCCCTGCTTTTGGGCGGCGCAGACGCCCGGTCGCCGGTGGAAGGAGCCGGGTTCCCGTCTCCGCCGGAGGCCCTCCGGCTCACCGGCATCCGCACGGAACGAATCGGAGATGACCTTTTTCTGGAGGGATATCCGAGGACAGGAGGCAGTTCATGTTTACAGGAATAATCGAAGAAGTCGGGATTGTGGATCAGATCCGGCGGGGCGGCGAATTCGCAAAGCTCCGCATCCGGGCCCGCACTGTTCTGGGCAGGATACCGGACCCGGCGGATCCCTTCGCAAGGCCCACGAAGCCGGGGGACAGCATCGCCGTTAACGGCATCTGCCTCACGGTAACGGATCTGGAACACGATCATTTCACCGCCGATGTGATGCCGGAGACCCTCCGTAGAACTGCCTTCAACCGCCTCGCCCCGGGAAGCCGGGTGAATCTGGAGCGGGCCATGGCGGCGAACGGACGCTTCGGAGGACACATTGTCTCCGGCCATATCGACGGCACCGGAACCGTCCGGAGCCGGCGGCGGGAAGGCAATGCGGTCTGGTTCAATATCGCCGCCGGGGACAGAATCGCAGCAGGCATCGTCGAGAAGGGATCCATCGCCATCGACGGCATCAGCCTTACCGTGGCGGAGATCCGGCCGGAACCGGGAAATGCGTCGTTTTCCGTATCTATCATCCCCCACACTCTGGCGGAAACCGCCCTGGCGGACCGAGAGCCCGGCGACCCGGTGAATCTGGAAACCGACATGCTGGGGAAATATGTTTTTCACCTGATGGGAGAAGGCGGTGCCCTTCTGAAAGAAGGGTCCGAGGAGACCGGTTCCCCTGCCGGAGCAGATCCCCGGGAACAAGACCGGAAACTGAAGGAGATGCTGATGAGGTTCTGATAAGAAAGCGCCGGGGACGACCGGCTGTGCGGGAATTTTTTGTCACCGAAAGAAAAGGAGAGGAATCATGAAAATAAATATGTCAGAAGTATACAGAAAGCAGGAACCGGAGGAGAAGATGCAGCTGCCGGAGGGGTTCCGGTTCGGCACGGTGGAGCAGGCTATTCAGGATCTGAAGGACGGGAAAATTATCATCTGTACCGACGATCCGGACCGGGAGAACGAGGGAGATATGATCTGTGCCGGTCAGTTCGCCACCACGGAGAATATTAATTTTATTGCCAGTCACGCCAAGGGACTGATCTGTATGCCGATGGGAATCGAGGCCGTGCGTCGCCTGAAACTGCCCCAGATGGTCAGCGATAACGAGGACAACCACGAGACAGCTTTCACGGTCAGCATCGACCACGTGGACACCACAACAGGTATTTCGGCGGTGGAGAGAGGGTACACAGCCAGAATGGCGGCGGATCCGAGCAGTAAACGCAGCGATTTCCGGGCGCCGGGTCATATGTTCCCGCTGCTGGCAAAGGACCAGGGGGTATTCGTTCGGAACGGCCACACAGAGGCCACGGTGGATCTGCTCCGGCTGGCGGGGATGGAACCGGTAGGCATCTGCTGCGAAATCATGCGGGAGGACGGCACCATGATGCGCACACCGGAGCTGGCCGAACTGTCCATGAAATATGATCTGACGTTTATTTCCATCAAGCAGCTGCTGGAATACCGGAAGAAATACGAGAAATTAGTGGAGCGGGTTACTACAGCGAAGCTGCCGACCCGTTTCGGAGATTTCAAATCAACGGTTTATATCAACAAGATCACGGGGGAGCACCATATTGCACTGATCAAGGGAGAAATCGGTGACGGAAAGGACATTCTGGTCCGGGTTCACTCTGAATGCCTGACCGGAGATGCCTTCGGTTCCCTGCGCTGCGACTGCGGCCAGCAGCTTCAGTCCGCTCTCCGGCAGATCGACAAAGAAGGCCGGGGGGTTCTGCTGTACATGCGGCAGGAAGGAAGAGGCATCGGCCTGGTAAACAAGCTGAAAGCCTACACCCTCCAGGACCAGGGCATGGACACGCTGGAAGCAAATCTGGCCCTGGGCTTCCCGGGGGATGCCCGGGAATACTACACCGGGGCCCAGATTCTGAAGGATCTGGGGATTCACACCATGCGCCTTCTGACCAACAACCCCCAGAAGGTGTACGAGCTGAAGGAATACGGCCTGGAAATTGAGGAGCGGGTGCCGATCCAGATGCCGGCGAATCCGGTGGACCTGTTTTATCTGAAAACCAAACAGGAGAAGATGGGCCACCTGCTGAATTACTAAACCAATGCAGGCGGAACACAGCCGGACCATTACAGACTAAATAGAGCTGGATCATTACAGACAAAGTATAGCTGATTATTTTGATCAGAAAGGAAAGGAACGAAATCGTCATGAACAGAATTGAAGGAAAAGTCGTCGCAAAAGAAAATGTCCGCATCGGCATTGTCGCCGCCCGTTTCAATCATTTCATCGTTCAGCGCCTCATCGACGGTGCGGAAGACGGTCTGCTCCGTCACGACGTGAAATCGGAGAACATCGACCTTGCCCTGGTGCCGGGCGCCTTCGAAATCCCGGTTGCCGCAGAGAAGATGGCGGCATCCGGCCGTTACGACGCTGTGATCTGCCTGGGCGCCGTGATCCGGGGCCAGACGCCTCATTTCGACTACGTCTGTGCGGAGGCCTCCAAGGGAATCGCCCAGATCAGCCTGAAGTATCAGATGCCGGTCATGTTCGGCGTACTGACCACCGACTCCATCGAACAGGCCATCGAGCGGGCCGGCACCAAGGCAGGAAACAAAGGATACGACTGCGCCCTGGGCGCCATTGAGATGATCAACGTCATGGGGCAGCTGTAGCTGGGCGGTGCGATGGTTCGTTCGGGCAACGGAAATGCAGCCGGGCAGGTGCGATGGTTCGTTCGGACAACGGAAATGCAGCCGGGCAGGTGCGATTTTCGAAAAAAATCGAATTTCGCACCTGCCTCCCGCCGTTTTCAGACAGCAGATCATCAGGTCAAAAACGCATAGGTGCGGAACAAAGAAAATCTCATTTTTCGCACCTTGCTAATTCGGGCTGGAATTAAATAATCATAGATAGTTTTCTGCTAATGCATGGTCATACAAGAACATAAAAAAATATTCTCTTTACTGCGAACATTCCCCCGCCAGATTGCAACTCTATGTCCACATTTTCTGCACTACTGAATATTTACTCCATAGTCAGCATATAATTCCGCCTCCGAAAGGTGCGAAAAAAGCATATTGCCTCATTCCGCACCCTCGTCCAGGCTGGTAATTATTTAATCGGGTTCTTTTTTTATTTCCGCACCCAGTTAAGTACGTAAAAGGTGCGGAATCGAGGAAAATGGGCAAATTCGCACCTTTCATCAATATACAATCATGGTTCGTATACAATAAGCCACCTGTACCCATGCATTAATATGGGAAATCATGAGTTGTATACAATTTACCGCACTGTGCAATCCGCATTGTACAGTCTGCGCCACATTCCCCGATATCAAACGAAGCCGCCGCATCGAAACGACATGTCATTCGTGCAGCGGCTCCCACTGCTACAGATCAATATCCAGCTCCACCGGGCAATGGTCGCTTCCCATGATATCAGTGTGAATCTTCGCCTCCCGGATCCGGTCCCGCAGCCGGTCGCTCACCAGGAAATAGTCGATGCGCCACCCGGCATTGTTTTTCCGGGCGTTGAACCGGTAGGACCACCAGCTGTAGACGCCGGTAAGGTCCGGATACAGATAGCGGAAGGTATCCGTGAATCCGGCGCCCAGAAGCTCTGTCATCTTGCCCCGTTCCTGATCGGAAAATCCGGCATTGCCGCGGTTGGATTTCGGGTTTTTCAGGTCGATCTCTTCATGGGCCACATTCATATCGCCGCAGAGGATTACCGGTTTTTTGCGGTCCAATTTTTTCAGGTGCGCTCTGAGATCATCCTCCCACTGCATGCGGTAATCGATCCGCTTCAGCCCCGGCTGGGCGTTCGGAACGTAGACATTCACCAGGTAGAAATCCTCATATTCCAGGAAGATTCCTCTTCCCTCATCGGTGTGCGTCCCGAAGTTGTACTGCACGTCCAGCGGCTCCCGGGCTGTGAAGACAGCCGTGCCGGAATAGCCTTTTTTCTCTGCGCTGCAGAAGTACTGCAGCGGAAATTCCGGAAGATCCACCTCCGCCTGTCCCGGCTGCATCTTCGTCTCCTGAATGCAGACGAAATCTGCGCCCAGTCCCTTCACGGTATCTTCGAATCCTTTTTTCAGACAGGCTCTGAGCCCGTTCACATTCCAGGAAATCAGTTTCATTCTGTTTCGCCTCCCTGTTGTTCTTTCGTGTCTTTCGTTCCGGCACCCCTCTTCCATCCGGTACGCACATCATAGGTCTTCTTGCCCCAGACGCCGGTGAGCCGCATGAATACCAGATAGCCTCCGATGACGCCCAGCAGAGAAGCCAGAAGAACGCCGGTTTTCATGCTGCCTGCACAGAATGCGCAGATGGCAGGAGCAACGATATAGGATGCCGGCACATTCACAATGTTCGCCGGTCCCAGCTCCGCTGCAGTGGTGGTCTCATTGTCCGGGTCAGCGATCCGGACCAGGGAAAGCCCCGTGGCGTTCGTCCCTGTGACTGTGCCCCACTCTCCCAGTGTGCGTTCGAAATCGTTGGATCCCCCGAACCGGGCGCCGAAGTAACGGATCAGGACCCATGTCACACAGGCCGTAGCAGCACAGATGATCAGGATCGGCACCACCCACTTTCCCACAATGTTCAGATCGATGGCGAAAAACGTCGCCGCCACCATCAGATCCGTGGATGCGTTGGTGATGCGGACCTGGGTACCCCGGTCCATGAACTTCGTGAACCCCATGCGGGTCAGCACCCAGCGGACGGCATACGCCGCCAGCATGCCGTTGAAAAACAGCAGCTGGGAGAACAGTTGTCCGAAATATCCCGGAATCAGTCCCCAGAGTTTTCCGATCTGGATGCCCAGGATCCAGGAAAGCCCCACCAGCGCGATATGCAGGGTCATCACATCCAGATTGCCGCCGTAGGAGGTGACTTTTCCGTAGGATTCCTGCTTTTCCGGTTCGAAGAAGCCGCGAATCAGGCTGTCGCTCAGCTCCACATGAGCCTCCGCAATGCCCCGGCGGATCCCCTTCCGGGCGAAAGGCACGCCCAGCAGAAATGCCACGATGAATCCGACGGCGGCAAACATCATGGCAACCTGCACAGCGTCATTCCAGCCTGCCTTCTCGATGACAGAGCCGTAGGTGACAGCCTGTCCCGGTCCCTGGGCGAATCCGAACGGAATCATGAGTCCGTAGGCCCGGTCCATATGCCAGATGCCGCCGATGACGGTCAGAATTCCGAAGCCGATCAGTGCCTGGAACGCATAGGCCATGGCCCAGAAGGATCCCATGCCAAGAATCCCGGAGAGCATTCCCCTGCGAATCCGCTTCCGCAGTCCTCCGGAAGATTGGGCATCCCCGGCGGATGCAGCCCCGCCGGAAGAATAAGCATCCCCGGCGTGAGCGGATTTCCCTGCACTGTTCCCTGCATCCGGGTTCCCTGCCCCCGGCAGTCTTTCGGGTCCGGGCTTCTTCTCCGGCAGGGTGAGTCCCAGGTTGATAAAAAGAAATGTGTAGAGCTGCCCGGAAATCAGCCCGTAATCCGCAGCCTTCGTTCCTTCCAGTCCCGTCGTGTTCATGAAGATGAACCCGATGATCCCCGCAATCAGGCAGGACGGCACCAGCATGCTGCCGAGAAAACGCACCTTCCACCGGATCACAATCGCCGCCAGAAACATGACGCCGATCCAGGCCACTGCTGTCATTACACTCATTCGATCTCCTTTTTCTGTTATCGTAATTTCTGTTATCAGAAGCCTCCCGCCCGGAGCCCGCAGGCACTGCGGGAGAGACGCATTTTTAGTATTATACCACATCAGAGCACTCAAAAAACGAAAAACAGTCCGGCCCCCGCACCCGATGGCGCGGGAGGCCGGACTGTTCCGCCCGATATCCGTTTCCGCCCGGAATGACTCCGCCGGAAATTAGTGCTTGCTGTTCTTCAGCTCGTTGACCTTCCAGACAGTATCTCTGGCGATCATCAGCTCTTCGTTCGTCGGGATCAGCAGGATCTTCACCTTGGAATCGTCTGCGGAGATAACCGCTTCCTTTCCTCTCGTTCTGTTTCTGATCAGATCCAGGTGGATGCCCAGGTTGTCCAGGTTGTCGCAGATGATGTCTCTCATGCCCATGTCATTTTCACCCACACCGGCAGTGAAGATGATCGCATCCACACCGTTCATTTCTGCGATGTAGGAACCGATGAACGCACGAACCTTGTGAGCGAATACCTTCATGGCCAGCTGTGCTCTCTCGTTGCCGTCCTCTGCCGCCGCTTCCAGGTCTCTGAAGTCGGAGGAAATACCGGAAATACCCAGTACACCGGACTGCTTGTTCATGACATCGTTCACCTCTTCATTGGAGAGGCCTTCCTTCTCCGCCACATACGTCATGATGGACGGGTCGATATCGCCGCAGCGGGTTCCCATGACCAGACCTTCCAGCGGAGTGAAGCCCATGGAAGTGTCCACAACCTTGCCGTTCTTGATCGCTGTAATAGATGCACCGTTGCCCAGGTGGCAGGTGATCAGCTTCAGCTGGGATTCCGGCAGGCCCAGCATCTCTGCTGCTCTGTGTGCAACATACTTGTGGGATGTGCCGTGGAAGCCGTATCTTCTGACACCGTACTTCGTGTAGTAGTCATACGGCAGAGCGTAAATATAGGATTCTGCCGGCATTGTCTGATGGAACGCTGTATCGAAAACCGCTACCATCGGTGTGTTCGGCATCAGTTCCTGGCAGGCTCTGATTCCCAGAATGTTTGGTGGGTTGTGCAGCGGCGCAAGGGCGGAGCATTCGTCCAGTACCTTCAGAACCGCATCATCGATCACTACAGAGTGGGAGTAGTGCTCACCGGCATGTACGACTCTGTGGCCTACCGCATCCAGCTCGTCCATGCTCTTCAGTACACCGTGCTCCGGGTCCACGATGGCACCCAGAACCTGGGCGATCGCTTCCTTGTGTGTCGGCATCGGTGTGACATTCTTCCACTTCTCGTCAGCGCCGACCTTCGTATGTGTAATTACGGAACCGTCCATGCCGATTCTCTCCACAAGGCCCTTCGCCAGCAGCTGCTCACCTTCCATATCCAGAACCTGGTACTTCAGGGAGGAGCTTCCGCAGTTGATTACCAATACTTTCATCTGAAAATCTCCTTCATCATTTCTGATACATTAGTCATTCTCTCGAAATCCCCCGGGCGGGTCCCGGCGGATCTCACATACTTTATCATTATATTCCATTACATTTTCCCTTTCAAGAGAATACCCGGCGGAAACAGAAAAAGAGCAGAAGGAACGCCCTCCTGCTCGCTTTTTGTCCTTCTACGCCCCCCGGTAGTAGCGCTGCTGCTCCCGTTCCATAATGGCGGTGCCCACGCCCCGGTCCGTGAATATCTCCAGCAGAATCGAATGTTCTGCGCTGCCGTCCAGGATATGCACCCGGCGCACGCCGTTTCGGATGGAGTCGATGCAGTTTCGGATTTTCGGAATCATGCCGCCCTGCACGACGCCCTCGTCGATCAGGCGCAGCGCCTCGTCCTCGTCCAGCTCCGAAATCAGTGTGTCCGGATCCGACGGGTCCCGGTAAACCCCCCGGGTATCTGTGAGGTAGATCAGCTTGTCTGCATGGATAGCCTGGGCAATGGCCGCCGCTGCATGATCTCCGTTGATATTATATGCGTTTCCCTCTTTATCAGATCCGATGGGAAAGATCACCGGAACGAAGTCATCGTCCAGAAGTTTCCAGAGAATGTCCGGATTCACCCGGGTGACTTCGCCGACAAAACCGATGTCCTGTCCGTCCGGCATCACTTTCCTGACCTTCAGCAGATCTCCGTCCATGCCGCTGATGCCCATGGCGTTAACGCCCAGCTGCTGAACCAGAGAAACCAGGTCGGTATTTACTTTTCCCAGCACCATCTCCGCCACTTCCAGTGTCTCCCGGTCTGTGATGCGGAGGCCGTTGTAAAATTCCGGAACGATACCGGATTTTTTCACCCAGCGGCTGATCTCTTTTCCGCCGCCGTGCACGATGATCGGCCGCATGCCCACCAGCTTCAGAAGGGCCACATCCTCGATCACATGCATTTTCAGATCTTCATCCTTCATTGCGCTGCCGCCGTACTTCACGACCACCGTGTTTCCGTTGAAGCGCTGAATATACGGGAGCGCCTCGATCAGGATCTGTGCTTTTTCCTGATCTTTCTCTCTGTCTGTCATTTGGTCTGCTCCTCCCTATGAACGGTATGATCCGTTAATTTTCACATAGTCGTAGGTGAGGTCACAGCCCCAGCCGTACGCCTCCTGGTCTCCGTCGTGCAGGTCGATTTCCACGGTCACTGCTTCTTCTCCCATGACATTCGCCGCCAGGTCCTCGTCGAAGGCCACCGCTGCGGAATGCTCGCAGACCAGGACTGTGCCCTTCTTCGACGTAATGCTCACCGTGATGTCGGAGGCGTCAAAATCTGCCGGGGTATACCCGATCGCACAGAGGATGCGGCCCCAGTTGGCGTCGGCGGCGAAGACCGCTGCCTTGAAGAGGCTGGAGCAGATCACACTTTTCGCCACCAGACGGGCGGTTTCCTTCTCCGGCGCCCCGGTGACATGGGCCTCCAGCAGCTTCGTGCAGCCTTCTCCGTCCCCGGCGATCTTCTTCGACATGTATACACTGACCTGATGCAGTGCCTCGCAGAACAGGTCATAGTCCGGACCTTCTTCTGTGATTTCCGGATTTCCCGCCAGGCCATTGGCGATGATGGAGACGGTGTCATTGGTGGACGTGTCGCCGTCCACACTGACCTGATTGAAGCTGTCGATAATTTCCTCCGACAGCGCCTTCTGCAGCATCTCATGGGAAATGGCCAGGTCGGTGGTCAGAAAGCAGAGCATGGTGCCCATATTAATGTGAATCATGCCGCTTCCCTTGGCGATGCCTCCCAGCGTCACGGTCTTTCCGTCAATGGTGAACTGAACGGCATATTCCTTCTTGTAGGTATCTGTGGTCAGAATCGCCTTTCCGGCTGCAGAAGATCCGTCCTCCGACAGATTCTCCACCAGCTTAGGAATCGCCTTCTCAAACGGTTCGAAAGTGAGCGGAACGCCGATCACGCCGGTGGCGGCCGGGAACACGTTCTTCGGATCGATGCCGGTCAGTTTGCCCGCCAGCGCACATTCCTTTTCGGCGATTTCCACCCCGTTGGCCGTGCAGGTATTTGCATTGCCGCTGTTGCAGATGACGGCCTGCCCGATGCCGTCCTGAATATGATCCTTCGTGACGGCGATGTGGGCCGCCTTCACTTTATTTTTTGTATAAACTGCCGCCGCACTGCCCGGCACATCACTGACGATCAGGGCAATGTCCCCCTTGCCGGCATTCTTTCCGATCCCGGCGAATCCGCCTGCCGCCCGGAATCCCTTCGCTGCGGTTACGCCGCCGGTCACTGTCTGAATTTTTTCCATTTCTATACCCCTTTCGTTTCCTCAATTCCCAGCATAATGTTCATGTTCTGCACGGCCTGGCCCGACGCACCCTTTCCCAGATTATCGAACCGGGACAGAAGGAGCACCCGCTCGTCATTTCCTGTGACGAAAATCTGGAATTCATCGGATCCCGCCATGACGTTACTGTGAATAAACCCGTCCTCCGGATCCTTGTCCATGACCCGGATCAGTTTCTCTCCGCCGTACCGCTCCCGGTACACCTGACGGATCTCCTCCGGGCCGGGACTCCCGTGGAGCATCCCGGTATGAAGAGGCACGGTCATCACCATGCCGCTGTAGAAGTCTCCCACAATCGGGCTGAATGCCGGCGCCCGGGAGATTCCCGTCATCATGACCATCTCCGGCAGATGCTTGTGCTTCTGGGTCAGACCGTACTGGCCGGGGCTGGACAGGTATGCTTCCCGGTCCGCCTTCTCATGGTTCTGAATCATCTTCTTCCCGCCGCCGGAATATCCCGTGATACAGAATGCATCCAGCGGATAATCCGGAGGCAGAATTCCCGCATCCACCAGCGGACGGACCAGCAGGATAAATCCGGTGGCATGACAGCCCGGATTGGCCACCCGGGCGGCATTTCGGATTTTCTCCCGCTGCCCCGGAGCAAGCTCCGGCATGCCGTACACCCAGTCCGGATTCGTACGGTGGGCGGTGGACGTGTCGATCAGCCGCACATCCGGAGGCGCCGCCTGGGCAAGTTCCTGGGAAGCCGCATCCGGCAGACAGAGGATCGAAATGTCCGCCTGCTTCGTCATTTCAATTCTGGCATCCAGATCTTTCCGATGTGCCTCATCGATCCGGAGGATCTCGATATCGTCCCGCTGATCGAGTCTCTCATGAATCTTCAGTCCGGTGGTTCCGTGACCGCCGTCTATGAAAACCTTGTATCCCACGATAGAACTCCCTTCCCGCCGGCATGCTGCCGCAGCCTTATGAATTATTTTCCACTATTTCGCATATACTTTCATCAATGGGTTTATCATACTACAGCGTTGAAAAGAAAACAAGCGGTTTTTCGAAATAAATCCGAAAAACCGCATATTTATACATCCATCTGTTCTTTTTTTACCGGCATTCCGGTCGCCTGCCGGATTTGTTTTGTCAGATCCCGGTACACTACATGGCCCAGTACATCCGTCACCCGCATCATGATGCGGCTGTTTTCCGGGAGATGACGAAGCCGGAAGACCGTCTCCAGTCCGCTGCCCTTCCTGACCGCCATGACCCCGGGGCGGAACACTGTTCCGTCAAACTGAAAGTCAATGCTCCAGGAACGAACCAGGGCCAACGGGTCCTTCCGGCTCATTTCCCGGATGAACCCGGCATCCCCCTGATCCATCCGGGACTGAAGCCGCCTTTCCTTCACAGACAGAATACGGATCTGAATCGGCGGATCCTCCAGCAGGGTTCGCTCACCCTCCGTAACTTCCACCTCACAGTCGAAAGGAGGAAGTTTCCCTTCCGATTCCCATCCCGGCTCCGACTCCGAAAGAACCGAAAGGGACGGCGCATCTTCTCCCATTTCTTCCATTCCTTCATGGAGCCGCCCCAGGGTGCTCTCAATGGCCAGCTCCTCCGCATCGCAGGCAATGAACCGGCGGCCTGTTTCCAGAGCCACCCGGGGGAGGGTGCCGCTGCCGCAGAAGAAATCCGCCACCAGGTCCCCTTCCTCTGTGGAGCACTGTATGATCCGGCGGATCAGCTGCTCCGGCTTCTGGGTAGCGTATCCGGTCCGCTCCCCGGAGGTTCGTCCCACCATGTCGATGGCCCACACGTCCTTCATGTTCACCATCGTATACCAGCCGATTTCGTCCTCGAATTCTTCCACACCCTTGAAACGATAGGGCTTCAGTCCCCGGTTGTAGGATTTCTCCTGCAGCGCCCGGAACTTGTATTTTCCGCTCTTCCCGTATACCAGAATATTGTCATGCTTTCTGGCGAACCGCTTCTTCGTGGAGCCACCGGACTTATAGGTCCAGATGATTTCGTTGACGAAATTCTTTTCACCGAAAATTTCATCCATGATGATCTTCGCATAATGCACTGCGTGCCAGTCCAGATGCAGGAAGATCAGTCCGTCCTCCGCCAGCAGGTCCTTCATGCAGAGAAGCCGGGCCGTCAGCTGCCGCAGATAGCCGTACATGCCGGCTTTCCACCGGTCTTGATAGGCCTTGTGACGGATGTTCTTCCCCTGTACGGAGAGCACCGCATCATAGTCGGATTTCGAAAAAAACGGCGGGTCAATATAGATCATCTGGATTTTCCCCCGAAGGGACCGGCCTCCTTCGGCAGCCTCCGTACCTTCCAGCAGTCCCTTCATCAGCTTCAGATTATCTCCCAGACAGAGAGTATTCTCGAACCGGATCTCCCCTTCGGCAGCCTGCCCGGATGCATCCTGGGGAGGAAGATCAGCCTGACGAAGCGCCTCCCGCCGGGACGCATTCTGCCGGGAACCACTCTCCAGGCACATCACCCGCCGGTAATGCCCCGGTTTCACCAGGGACCGCTCAGCCCCTGCCCTGCCAATGACCTGCTCCAGATCTTTCAGTACGCCCATCTCATCTCACCTGCTTTATTTCACCCGATCTGTCAGTCCCATCTCCGCCAGAACCTGATTCGTGATCATGGCCGTCATGCCCCAGATGATCCGTCCGTTCACCTCGTACACCAGCACCTTGTTCTGACCGATCCGCCAGCGGTAGTTCTCCGAAATCCCCACCCGTTCATACGGGAAGTCTTCTGGAATCACCGCTTTCATCCGTTCGATATAGACTTCCGGTTTCACCTTCGCCAGATCACTGACCTTCACCAGAAACACCTCGTCCACCTCGTCCCGCTGCAGCGTCATATGCTCCACCGCATCCGGATCCACCGTGGCAACGAAAGGAAAGAGGGTGAAGTCCGCCTTCCCGATCAGATAGTCCGCCGGCCCTGCCACATGAACCTGCCCCGGATGAATGCCGATCTCCTCACAGGTCTCCCGGACGGCGCAGTCCACCGGCTCCTCCCCCGGCTCCACATGACCGCCGGGGAAACAGGTCTCCCCCGGCTGGGTCTTCATCTTCCGGGACCTTGTCTCATACAGCAGATACAGTTCCCCGCCCCGCTCCACGAAAGGCACCAATACCGCAAAAATCCGGTGATCCCCGATCGGTTCCGGCGTATGCTGCTCGAAAGTAACATGAACTGCTTCACTCGTGATATTCATAGTCCTCCATTCTTCCTGGAAAAAGAAAAAGAGGGCGCAGAAGCCCTCTCATGAATGATCTATCCTCTCGGATTACTGGTTCAGAACTTCGTACTTGCTGAAGTCCACGCCGATCATTTCTTCCGGATCGGCAGACAGGCTGACGACGAAGTCCATGCCGTGCACTTTCGAGATCCCGTCCAGTCTCTCAAGGAACTTCGGGAGGTCACCCAGGGAGAAATTGCTGAATTTCAGGATGCTGTCGATATAGATGGTCTCAATGTCGTGGTCCGAACTGATGATGCCGTAGATAAAGCCGATGTATTCGTCACTGTCGGTGATCTGTGCGTACTCTTCCATGCAGACAACTCTGATTCTGTAGTTCAGATCCGTCGTCAGTCTGGAATTCTTGTTAATGAAAATCACGCTGCCAGATGCTTTCTCGACCTGCTGGTTGGCTAAATCGATCATCATCTTCGTCTTTCCGGAACCCTTGTGACCTACTAATACTTTAACCATATTTCATCCCTCCTGTTGTTCTAAGATTAAGAATATTATACACTATGCCCCTAAGGGGTTCAACGTATTCCTCTTGTATTTTTTCCCGTGAAGCGGAGCTGTAAACCGGCTTCCGCCCCTGTTTCTTATTTCTGCTGTTCCCGGGCCGCATTCAGCCGAAGCTGTCCGCAGGCGCCGTCGATGTCCGCCCCCAGCTGCCGCCGGACCGTGGCGGTAATGCCCCGTTCTTCCAGCATCTTCATGAATTCCAGAGCCCTGGGCCTTCCGGCGGTGAGATATCCGGTCTCCGTCACCTCATTCAGCGGAATGAGATTGACATGACAAAGCATGCCCCGCAGGCGTCCGGCCAGCTCCGCCGCATCCTTCTCCCGGTCATTCACGCCCCGGATCAGGGAATATTCGAACGTAATCCGCCGGCTTGTTTTCTCCGTATACCGCTGGCATTCCGCCAGCAGTTCGTCCATATGCCAGCGCTGATTCACCGGCATCAGCCGGCTGCGCAGTTCATCATTCGGGGCGTGCAGCGAAATCGCCAGATTCACCTGGGGAAACTCTTCGGCAAACCGCCGGATTCCCGGTACCACACCGCAGGTGGACACTGTGATGTTCCGCATTCCCAGATTAAACCCGTCCTTCTCGTTCAGAAGACGGAGGAACTTCGCCACATTTTCGTAGTTGTCGAAAGGCTCCCCGGTGCCCATGATCACCACATGGTTCACCGGCTCTCCTGTCTCCCGGACGATGTCCAGCACCTGGGAGATCATTTCTCCCGCCGTCAGATTCCGGACCAGTCCGTTGATGCCCGAGGCACAGAATGAACAGTGCATCCGGCAGCCCGCCTGGGAAGATACACAGACCGAATTGCCGTACTTGTATTTCATGAAAACACTTTCCACGGCATTTCCGTCGGGAAGACCGAACAGAAACTTCTGTGTTCCGTCCATTTTCGAACACTGCCGGCGCAGGGTCTTCAGGCAGTCTGCCCGGGCGTTTTCCTCCAGTGAACGAATGAAAACTTCCGGGAGGTTCGTCATCTCCCGGAAGTCTGTCCTTCCCTTATAGATCCAGCCGAAAAGCTGACGGCCGCGGAAAGCCGGCTGCCCCAGTTCCTTTGCGAATTCTTCCATTTCTTTCCTTGTCAGGTTTCTGAGTTCTGTCATTTCCTCACCGCTGCTTTCCGAATTGCCGCCGGCGCCTCCCGCAGGAGACGCCGGACAAATAATTCATCGGATATTCTTTCAAAAAAACCTTCGTTCAGACGCAGGCTGTCTCTGCCTACACGCGCTGAATCATCAGACCGGTCTCGTGACCATTCAGACTGACCTTTTCGCCGGCATCTTTCTGCTCTTCCACAGCATCCGCCAGTGTTTCGGTCTGAATATAATCCCTGTATTCCTCCACAGCATGGAGAACCGCCGGGTCTGCGTCCAGGAAGATGCGGATATGATCCATCATCTCGTAGTCATTGGACTTTCTCATCTGCTGTACCTTGGATACCAGCTCTCTCGCCAGACCTTCCACTTCCAGTTCCGGAGTGATCTCCGTGTCCAGAATAGCGAACACGCCGCCTTCCATCGCCACAGAGAATCCTTCCTTGGCATTGATCTGAACGTCCACCAGTTCCTTCGTGATCTCGGTTTCTTCTCCCTCCAGCACCAGTTTCGCAGAACCGTTCCGTTCCAGTCCGTTCAGGAATGTCATCGGATCCTCGGCGGCCAGGGCCTTGCCAAACGCCTTGATCTTCTTTCCGAGGACCGGACCGGCTGCCCGGAAGTTCGGCTTCAGAACGTAATTCATGTAGGTGGTCAGATCCTCGGCGAACACCACATTCTTCACATTCAGCTCTTCCATGATCAGCGGCGTCAGATCGGAGATCAGCGCCTTGTACTTGCCGTCCACCAGAATTTCAGACAGCGGCTGACGGACCTTGATACCTTCCTCTTCACGGATGCCGCGGCCCAGTGTGGCGATCTGCTTCACCAGATCCATTCTCTCTTCCACGTGTTCGTCGATCAGAGATTCATCTGCCTCCGGGAAGAATGCCGTGTGAACCGACTTCTCCGGATCCACCAGCTTCTTGTACATTTCGTCGGACAGGAACGGGGCGATCGGTGCGATCATTCTCGTCAGACCTTCCAGTACCTCATAGGTGGTAGCGTACACCGCCTTCTTGTCCTCCGTCATCTCATTTCCGTAGAAACGGCGGCGGGCCCGGCGGATGTACCAGTTGGACAGATCGTCAATGACGAAGTCCTGCACCGCTCTCACGGTCTTCATGTGGTCATAGTGATCCATGTAATCCGTGACATCCTTCACCAGACGGTTGTACTTGGACAGAATCCAGCGGTCCAGCTCCGGACGGCTCTTCGGATCACTTTCGATCCCTGCCATATCCACGTGATCCATATTCGCATAGAGCACGAAGAAGTTGTATACGTTCCGCAGCGTTCCGAAGAACTTGTTGTTGGTTTCCTTCAGTCCGTCCTCATCGAACTTCGTCGGCGTCCAGGCCGGGGAAACACTCAGCATGTACCAGCGGGCTGCGTCTGCTCCGTATGTATCAAAGATTTCGAACGGATTGACCGTATTCCCCTTGGACTTGGACATCTTCTTTCCGTTCTTGTCCAGAATCAGGTCGGTTACCAGCACGTTCTTGTACGGCGCTCTGTGGAACAGGAAGGTGCTGATGGCCATCAGGGAATAGAACCAGCCTCTGGTCTGGTCGATCCCCTCGCAGATGAAGTCGGCCGGGAAGTTCTTCTCGAACGCTTCCTTGTTCTCAAACGGGTAGTGCCACTGGGCATACGGCATGGAACCGGAATCGAACCAGCAGTCCATGACTTCCGGAATCCGGGTCATAACCTTGCCGCACTCCGGGCAAGTGAGATGAATGTCATCCACATACGGACGGTGCAGCTCCACCGTCTCCGGATCCACCGTCTCCACGGCCTTCTCCGCCAGTTCCTTCTTCGAACCGACGCACTCCAGGTGACCGCATTCACAGCGCCAGATCGGAATCGGCGTTCCCCAGTATCTCTGACGGGAAATATTCCAGTCTCTCACATCCGCCAGCCAGTTGCCGAACCGGCCTTCTCCCACAAACGGCGGGAACCAGTTCACGGTCTTGTTGTTGGCAACCAGTTCATCCCGGAGATCACTCATGCGGATGTACCAGCCCGGCTTCGCATAGTAAACCAGCGGCGTGCCGCAGCGCCAGCAATGCGGATAATCATGCTCGATCTTCACTTTCTTGAAGAGCTTCTTCTCCTTCGACAGCCACTTGATGATTTCCACATCCAGCCCGTCTTCCATGATGAAGCGGCCCTTCCACGGCGTCGTGGTGTAGCGGCCTCTCTCGTCCACCGGTTCATAAACCGGCAGGCCGTACTTCATGCCGCAGTTATAGTCGTCTTCACCGAATGCCGGGGCAGAGTGAACAATTCCCGTACCGTCTTCCACGCTGACATAGTCCATGCAGGTGACGAAGAACGCCTGGTCATCTTCCACTTCATTCCAAGGCATCAGTTTCTCATACTTGATCCCTTCCAGCTCAGATCCCTTCATTTCTTCCAGGATCTCGTACTTGCCTTCTCCCAGATTCTGGTCTGCCAGATCCTTCGCCAGAATGAAGACGTTTCCGGCTTCATCCCCTTCCAGCATCTTCGCCCGGATATAGGTGTAGTCCGGACCCACGGTCAGGGCTTCGTTCGCAGCCAGGGTCCAGGCGGTCGTCGTCCATGCCAGGAAATATTCATTATCCCGGTCCGCTCTCTTGAACTTCACAGTCAATGTGTTGACCTTCACTGCCTTATATCCCTGAGCGACCTCGTGGGAAGCAAGTCCGGTTCCGCAGCGCGGGCAGTACGGCTGGACCTTGTGACCTTCATAGATCATATCCTTCTGGAAGAACTGGTCGATGACCCACCAGACAGACTCAATATAATTGTTGTCCAGGGTGATGTACGGGTGATCCATGTCCGCCAGATAGCCGGAACGTTCACTCATATCTCTCCACATATTCGTGAAGGTGAATACCGATTCCCGGCACTTCTGATTGAATTCCTTGATTCCGTATTTCTCAATGTCCTGCTTTCCGCTCATGCCCAGGTCCTTCTCCACCTGGATCTCC
The DNA here is from genome assembly GCF_900102225.1 of Eubacterium pyruvativorans. Lineage (GTDB taxonomy): Bacteria > Bacillota > Clostridia > Peptostreptococcales > Anaerovoracaceae > Aminicella > Aminicella pyruvativorans. The sequence goes on along the minus strand of NZ_FNBF01000005.1, from coordinate 70,721 downwards.
ACCGGAAGTCCGTGGGTATCCCAGCCGGCCCGGGCTGTGACCTTGAAGCCCTTCATCCGCTTATAGCGGTTGATGGAATCCTTCAGTGTACGGGACATCACATGGTGAATGCCCGGCTTGCCGTTCGCTGTCGGCGGTCCCTCGAAGAAAATGAACTCCGGTCTGCCTTCCCGTGCTTTCGCACATTCCGTCAGCAGATCATTGTCTTTCCATTCCTTGACCTGTGCCTTCTGTACCTCGGCAACAGGCTTGTCTGATAGTTTCTCAAACATCTTAACTGATCCTTTCTTGTCAAAAGTGTTCTCTGTGCTTTATGACAAAAAATCACCTGGACGTCCGTTCTGATGTATCCCTCCAGGTTTGATTGCCATCGACGAACAAAAAATCGTCTTTGACATTATAGCGCCGCCCCACATTCCGTGTCAAGATTCCGCACTTTTGCCCACAAAAAAGGGGCCGGCCGCCCGGCGTTTATTCCCCCGGACGGACAGCTCCGCACTCCGTCATGAATATTCTTCTGTTTTTCCCGCAGAACTAACGGTGCTTCTTCAGCAGCTCCTTGCGGGAGAGGTTGATGCGGTTCTGGTTGTCGATTTCAACCACCTTCACCTTCACGGTATCACCGATGTTCATCACATCTTCCACCTTTTCCACACGGTAATTCTCCATCTTGGAGATGTGCAGCAGTCCTTCCTTGCCCGGGAGGATTTCAATGAATGCGCCGAACGGCATGATCCGCTTCACGGTGCCTTCGTAAACTTCACCCACTTCCACATCCTTCGTCAGAAGTTCGATCTGGCGGCGGGCTTCCGCTGCGGAATCACCGTTTTCACTGTAAATGGTCACCAGCCCCGGATCATCCTCGGAGATATCGATCTTCACGCCGGTCTCGTCCACGATCTTGTTAATCGTCTTTCCTCCCGGCCCGATGACAATCCGAACCTTATCCGGATCGATGCGCATGGAAATACATCTCGGTGCCCACTTGGACAGTTCCTGACGCGGCTCCGGAATTTCCTCCAGCATGATATTCAGGATATGCATTCTTCCCTCATGCGCCTGCTTCAGTGCCTGGGACAGCACCTCTCTGGACAGCCCGTGGATCTTCGTGTCCAGCTGCAGCGCTGTGACACCTTCCGTTGTTCCTGTAACCTTGAAGTCCATATCGCCCAGGAAGTCTTCCATGCCCTGGATGTCGCTGAGAATCGCCATCTTCGTGGATCCGTCCTCTTCCGTTCTCGTGATCAGACCCATTGCGATACCGGAAACCGGACGCTTGATCGGAACACCTGCATCCATCAGTGCCAGACAGGAACCACAGGTGGAGGCCATGGAGGATGACCCGTTGGAGGACAGTACCTCCGACACGACACGAATCGCATACGGGAATTCTTCCGGAGACGGAATCACCGGCAGCAGCGCTCTCTCTGCCAGGGCGCCGTGGCCGATTTCTCTTCTGCCGGCGCTTCTCGGCTTCTTCGCTTCTCCGGTGCAGTAGCCCGGGAAGTTATAGTGGTGCATGTAACGCTTCTCCGTCTGCTCGGTCAGGCCGTCGATCCGCTGCGCCTCGCTGAGCGGTGCCAGTGTGGCAGAAGACAGCACCTGTGTCTGTCCCCGCTTGAACAGGCCGGTGCCGTGAACTCTCGGCAGCACACCGGTTTCACACCATACCGGACGGATCTCGTCTGTCTTCCGGTCGTCCGGGCGGATGCCGTCATCCAGGATCAAAGATCTGACTCTCTCCTTCGTGATGTCATACAGAACCGATGCGATATCCTTCTCGTTGTCCGGATATTCTTCAGCGAAATGCTCCTGGGTCTCCACTTCCACAGCGTCCATGGCATCCAGCCGGGTCAGCTTATCTGTGTTCCGGATCGCATCCTTCATCTTATCTGTTGCAAATGCACGGACCGCCGCATCGATCTCTTCCGGTACCGTGGCCAGATCCGGCTGCTGCTTTTCCTTGCCCACTTCCGCAACGATCTCGTTGATGAAGGCAACCAGTTTCCGGATCTCTTCATGGGCGAAGAAAATCGCATCCAGAATCACGTCCTCCGGCACTTCGTCCGCACCGGCTTCCACCATCATGATCGCATTCTCAGAACCCGCAACAGTCAGGTTCAGATCCGATGCTTCCCGCTGTTCCAGTGTCGGATTCAGAACGAACTCCCCGTTTACTCTGCCCACACGGACGGATCCCGTCGGGCCGTCCCACGGAATATCGGAAATCGCCAGTGCAACGGAGGAACCGATCATCGCCATGATATCGGTTTCACAGTCCAGATCCACGGACATGACCGTCGCAATCACTTCAATGTCATGATAATATCCCTTCGGGAACAGCGGACGAAGCGGTCTGTCCATCAGTCTCGCAGACAGTGTTCCCTTCTCCCCCGGTCTTCCCTCTCTCCGGATGAAGCCTCCCGGAATCTTTCCGGCAGCATACATCTTCTCTTCATAATCACAGCTCAGCGGCAGGAAATCCGCATCCGGCCGCGGCTCCTTGGATGCGCAGGCGGTGACCAGCACGGCAGAATCGCCGTATCTCACCATCACTGCACCGTTTGCCTGTTCTGCGTACTTGCCGATCTCCAGCTGGAGAAGTCTGCCGCCCAGTGCCATCTTGAATGTGCGGTAATCTGTAAATCTCGCCATTTCTAATTAACAACTCCTTCCTGTTAATTAACTTCCTTATAACAAACTGTCCGGTACCTGCCAGTACGCAGTCAGTCTTCCGTCATTTCTGTTTTCCGGCATGCGGTTGATTCTAAAAAAACCGGCGGGACACCAGTGCCCCGCCAGATTCTGTACAGAAACTACTTTCTCAGACCAAGACGCTTGATGAGCGTTCTGTATCTCTCGATATCCTTCTCCTTCAGGTAGTTCAGGAGATTTCTTCTCTTACCAACCATCTTCAGCAGACCTCTTCTGGAATGGAAGTCCTTCTGATGGGAGGCAAGATGCTCATTCAGCTCATTGATTCTCGCAGTCAGGATCGCTACCTGAACTTCCGGAGAGCCGGTGTCCCCTTCCTTCGTAGCGTATTCTGCGATAATGGCCTCTTTCTTTTCCTTCGTAATCATGTCTGTTTCTCCTCTCGTTCTGTACGCCCTGACTGAGAATCCGCCGGAGCGGCGCAAAACCCAGTGCGGGTAAAAAATCAACTTATTTAGTATAGCATGCGGAACCCCGTGTCACAAGCCGTTATTTTTCTATTTCTGCATTTCCCGCTGCGGCTTTCAGTTCGATCTCCCGATGAATCTGCAGCGCCTCCCGGCAGTCCCGCATGATCTGATCCGACAGGTCCTCCACGCAGTCGAACTTCACCTCGTCCCGGGTCTTCTTCAGAAATTCCACAACGATGCGTTTACCATACAGGATCTTGTCAAAATCAAAGATATGGGTTTCCACATTTTTCTTGTATGATCCGATGGTCGGTTTCACCCCCACATTGGTCACACTCTTGTAACGCTTCCCGTTATACACACAGTAGGTCACGTAGACACCGTTCGGCGGCGTCACCATGGACTCGTCGATCATCAGATTGGAAGTGGGGAAACCCAGTTTCCGGCCCAGTTTGTTGCCGACCACCACTTCCCCGCCGATGGCGTAGTGACGTCCCATGTAGGTGGGGCACTTTTCTACCTGCCCGGCGGCAATCATGGTGCGGATCATGGTGGAACTCACGATATTGCCGTTAATCTTGAACGGATCCATCTCATAAACCGTGAAACCCTCGTCCAGCCCGATATTGCGGAGAATCTCAGGAGTTCCCTGGGCCTTGTAGCCGAAGCTGTAGTTGAATCCACAAAATGCGGCCTTCATGTTCAGTTTCTCCAGCAGCAGGTGATCCACGAAAGCCACCGGGTCCAGCTGCATGATTTCCTTTGTAAAAGGAATATCCACCAGCACCTCGGCACCCAGACCTTCGATAATCTTCGCTTTTTCATTCTGGTACAGGATGTTCTTCACGCCGCCTTTTCCCTTGATCAGATTCCGCGGGTGATTGGAGAAGGTGAACACCACAGAAGTCAGTCCCTGTTTCTCTGCCTCCCGCACCATTTCTCCGATCAGTTTCTGGTGACCCAGATGTACCCCGTCGAAATTGCCCAGCGCCACGGCAGACTTCTCGATTTCTTTCACATCCTCCCAATTATTGTAGATGATCATATGACATATCCTCCCTGAAGGAATATTTTCACCGGACGAAATACCTGCCCGTATTTTTTGTCCCGGTCCGCCCGGACGACCCCCAGGAACCGCCGGGATGGGTCAAACGCCAGGTACATCCGGCGGTACGCCTCGTCCATGGGCAGCCAGAAGTCCCGGTCCTGATACTCCGGCGCTTTCGTGATCCTGCCGTAACGCTCCATGACATTCAGTCCGTTCACCAGTTTTTTTGCATATTCCGGCTCGAAAACCACTTCGCCGAAATGAATCATCGCCTCCTGGGGCGGGCGAATCACCCGGTCCCTTTCCTCGGGATTCATCGCCTCCAGTTCTTCCAGAGTCACCGCATCCTCGATGCGGAATGCGCCGCTCACCGTCCGGGTCAGGCTGCTCATCACAGCGGAAACCCCCAGTGCAGCGCCGGCATCGTGGCAGACTGTGCGCACGTACGTCCCTTTCGTACAGGTGAGTTCGAACCGGATCCGGCTGTCGGTTCCCCGGCCCAGCATCATTTCCTCCACATGAATTTCCGGGATACAGATCCGGCGGGATTTCACCTCCACCGGTTTCCCTTCCCGGGCATACTCATAGAGCCGCTTCCCGTCCACTTTCAGTGCGGAATACATGGGCGGAACCTGATCAATGACGCCCCGGAAGCCGTCCATGACCCGCAGCACCTCTTCCGGTGTGATGCGGTTGACCTGCTCCTCCGGCGCACGGCGGATTTCCTTTCCCCAGATATCCTCGGTGTCCGTCTCCCTTCCCAGTGTCAGTTCACAGCGATAAGTTTTCAAATCAAGATCCAGAAACTGCATGACCCGGGCCGCAGATCCGATGGCCACCGGCAGAACCCCTTCGGCCTCCGGATCCAGCGTGCCGGTATGACCGACCCGCTTCTTTCCTACAATCCGCCGAACCCGGCCCACCACATCATGGGATGTCATGCCGCCGGGTTTACGGATGTTGATAATGCCTTCTCCCGCCATGCTACGATCTGCCCTCCTGCGCTTCCAGCGCCAGGAGCGCCGCCTGCTTCACCTGTTCATACACTTCGTTCAGCTTCGCACCGTGAAGCGTGCAGCCTGCCGCTTTCACATGGCCGCCGCCGCCGAAGGATGCGGCGATTTTCTGTACATCCGCAGATCCCTTGGCCCGGAGACTGACGTACACTTCCCCTTCTTCTCCTTCTTTCAGAAATGCGGCGATTTCCACGCCCTTCAGGCTTCGGAGTTCCGCCACAATGCCTTCCGCATCACTCATGACCGCACCGGTCTCCTTCAGCAATGCCTGGTTCACCCGGGCCATGGCCAGTTTCCCGTCACCGAAGAGGTCCACCGCCGAGAGAACCCGGCTCTTCAGCCGGAGTTTCTCCGGACGGACACATTCGTAGAGCGCCGTACTCACCCGGTTACAGTCCAGTCCGCAGTCGAAGAGTTCCGCAACGATCTCGTGGGTCCGTTTCGTGGTATTGGAATACTGAAAATTACCACTGTCGGTGGTGATGGCAGCGAAGATATCCTCTGCAATCTCCCGGTCCGCCGGCTGCCCCATGGCCTTGATCAACAGCCAGATCAGTTCTCCCGTGGCACAGGAGGACGGGTCAATATAATTGTAGTCGCTGGCCGTTTCCTGAATCATGTGGTGATCAATACTGATCTTCACCGGCGCCTGTTCGTACTTCCACCCGACTTCCGGAAACCGCTTCGGTTCGCTGCAGTCCACGGTAACAGCCAGCTCCGGGGCGGGAACCGTCATCGGATCGCAGGTACAGTAGCCTTTGTCCATAAACGTGAGATTGTCCGCCACATCACCGTCGTTCAGCATGATCCAGCAGTTTTTCCCCATGTTCCGGAGCATGCGGCACAGCGCTGCGGAAGATCCCATCGCATCTCCGTCCATATTCAGATGGGGAAAAATCAGAATGTTATCTGCCCTTTCCAGTACAGAGCCGATTTCTTCAAAGGTATTGTTTTTCATGAATATTTCGCTACTCCATTCCGATATCCCGGAGCACCTGGTCTATGTGACGGCCGTAGTCCTCGGAATGATCGATTTTGAAAATCAGATCCGGCACCCGGCGAAGCTTGATTTCCCGGCCGATCTCCTGCCGGATCTTTCCCTTCGCACTCTCCAGGCCGCTGATGACTTCCTCTTCCCGTTCTTTTTTCTTCGCCTCGTCTCCGGCCAGATCCAGCACGGTGATCCAGCAGGTGGCGTAACTTCCGTCCTTCGTGACTTCCACATCCACCACACTGATCATGTGGTCGAGACGCGGATCTTTCAGCTGACGGAGCAGCATGCGGCTGATGATTTTTTTGATTTCCTCACCCAGCATGCCCTGTCTGTATGCATTTCCCATTCTTGTCCCCCTCCATCGGGTTATTACTTATTTCAGGTCGGGATGACAGTACCGGAATTTCTTCCGGGAACCTCTGCCGTACTGGATCGCCTCCTGTGGGCACCGGTTGATACAGCCGGCGCATTTCCAGCACCGGGACTTCTCCCACACCGGTCTGTTTTCCTCCATCCGGATGACGCCGGCCGGGCAGATCCTCGCACAGAGTCCGCAGCCCACGCAGGTATCGTCCACAGAGAAGGACCCGGTTCCCAGAAGTGCACCGGAGACGGCACTTCCCAGGGCGCTCCCCACCCCCGCCGCACCAGAGGACCGGTACGGCACGCGGTAATTATACTGCATGGATTCCAGAATATCACTCAATCTGTCATCCGAGTGCTTCAGTGTCATGAGGGCGGCTTCCCGAATCGGCGGTTTCAGCCAGAAGATGCAGTTGTCCGGCATCTTCACATCGTAGAACGCCTGGACACGAAGCCCCTTCCGGCGCATCAGCTTCCGGAATATCCGGTCCGTTCCCCCGGCGCTGCCCCCGCAGGTGGCGATGCCCACAATGTCCGGTTCTCCTTCCGAAATGCGGAATGCCTGAATGAAATCAGTAACCGGCACCGGCAGGGCATCGAAGTACACCGGGAAGACGAACACCGCCATCTCCCCGGGCTTGAATCCGTACGACACCGTTCCGCCCCGGAGAGCGGCGGCCATATCCACCAGCTCTCCGCCGAATTTTTCCTGAACCCGCTTCGCCGCATGCAGCGAATTCCCGGTTCCGCTGAAACAGAATATCATAATGTGATTAATCTTCCTTCTTCACTTCAACCATGTGGAAACACTCGATGGTATCATCCACCTTGATATCGTTGTAATCTTCAATACCGATACCGCACTCATATCCCTGGTTGACTTCCTTGGCATCGTCCTTGAATCTCTTCAGAGAGGAGATCTTTCCTTCGTGGATCAGGATGCCGTCCCGGACCAGACGGATCTGAGCATTTCTGGCCAGCTTTCCTTCGGTGACATATGCACCGCCGATAATGCCCACACCCGGCACCTTGAAAGTATCCCGGATCGTCGCCTTACCCAGCAGTTCTTCCTTCACATCCGGCTCCAGCATACCCTTCATGGCTGCTTCCACATCGTTCAGTGCGTCGTAGATAACAGTATAAAGTCTGATTTCGACGTTCTGCTGATCCGCCATGGAACTGACAGCACTGCTCGGTCTGACGTTGAAGCCGATGATGACCGCATTGGATGTGCCCGCCAGCATGACGTCGGATTCGTTCACGGTACCCACGCCGGAGTGGATGACATTGACCTTCACTTCGTCGTTGTTCAGCTTCTCCAGAGAAGTGACCATGGCGCCGACAGAGCCCTGTACGTCTGCTTTTATCACCAGATTCAGCTCCTTGGTTTCGCCTTCCTTGATCTGGCTGAAGAGTTTCTCCAGAGACATGCTGGAATTTCTCGTCATCGTCTCTTCCCGGAGTTTTTCGGATCTTCTCTGGGCGATGGACCGGGCGGTCTTGTCGTCCTTCACGGCGTTGAAATTATCACCGGCCTGCGGCACATCGGTCAGTCCCAGAACCTCCACAGCGGTGGCCGGTCCTGCCTTGCGGATCTTCTTTCCCTTGTAATCTGTCATCAGACGGATCCTGCCGGAGCAGGTTCCCGCCACGATGCTCTGTCCGGCCTTCAGGGTGCCGTTGGTTACCAGCAGGGTCGCAACCGGTCCTCTGGCCTTGTCCAGTCTCGCTTCGATGACAGATCCCATGGCCAGACGGTCCGGATTCGCCTTCAGCTCCATCATATCCGCCTGCAGCAGAATCATTTCCAGAAGTTCCTTGATGCCTTCTCCGGTCTTGGCGGAAACCGGAACACTGATGACCTCGCCGCCCCAGTCTTCCACCAGAACGCCGTGGTCAGCCAGATCCTTCTTCACCCGATCCGGGTTCGCACCCGGCTTATCCATCTTGTTGATGGCGACGATCATCGGAACGCCGGCCGCCTTCGCGTGGCTGATGGATTCCACGGTCTGCGGCTTGACGGAGTCGTCTGCCGCCACCACCAGAACCGCAATATCCGTGATCTGGGCGCCCCGGGCACGCATGGCCGTGAACGCTTCGTGACCCGGTGTATCCAGGAACACGATCTTCTTGCCATTGATCTGTACTTCAGAAGCACCGATGTGCTGGGTGATGCCGCCGTATTCCTTAGCGGTGACATTCGTCTTCCGGATGGCATCCAGAATGGAAGTCTTACCGTGGTCAACGTGACCCATGACGGTGATGACCGGCGGACGCGGCTTCAGATCCTTCTCATCATCTTCGAAGTCCTCGATGCCTTCTTCCACTTCTTCCTGCTCAACCTCACCGACAACCACGGTGATGCCCAGTTCCTCCGCCAGGAGCTGCACAGTATCCTCGTCCAGCACCTGATTGATGTTCGCCATGATGCCCATCTTCATCAGCGTCATGATGACATTGGATGTGGACATATCAGTCTGTTCACAGAAGCCCGCCACCGTAATTGGCACATCCAGCTTGAAGGTACCTTCCGGCAGAACTTCCTCGATGATTTCCGGCTCCACTTCCTTCTGCTTGCTGACGTACTTCTTCCGTTCCTTCTTCTCCAGGGACTTCCGCTCGAACTTCTCGAACTTGTTGTGCGGTCTGTCATGGAAGGACTTGAATTTCTTTCCTCTGCTGTTTCCGGAAGATCCGCCGGCATTCTCTCCGCCGGAAGACGCAGCCGGGGTACTGCCACTGTGCCTTCTGCGGTTTCCGCCCTCATTGCTGCTGCGGCGGTCATTCCGGGAACCCCGTTCATTTCGGTCTCCCCGCTTGTTATTCTGTCCCTGACTCTTCTTTTCTTCAGCCTTCTTCTTCGCAGCCTTCTTCCGGTCTGCACCGCGGCTGATGATCTTGATCTTCGGAATGCTGATCCGCTCGGACTCCGCCATCTTGATGGTCGGCTCCTCCGGTTTCTTTTCTTTCTTCTTCTCTTCTGCCTTTTCGTCCTGCTTCCCGGTCTTCTTCTCTTCTGCCTTCTCGGTCTTCTCCGCCTTCTCGGACTTCACGGCAGCCGGCTTTCCGGCGGATGGTTTCTCCTCTTCCCCGGTTTCCTGCTTCTTCTCCGGCGCCTCCTGCTTTTCGGCCTTCTGCTCCTTCGCTGCAGCCTCCGGCTTCCCTTCCGTCACCGGTTTCTCCGGCGCGGTCTTCAGCTCTTCGCTCTCTTTCTTTTCTTCCTTCTTCCGTTCGAAATATGCCTCATCCACGATCGGCTGTTCCTTCGGCCCCTTGTGCTTGTTTGCCAGGTATTCTTCATCCACAACCGCAACGCCGATGCCGCTGCTCTTCTTTTCGGAAGCGCCGGTATCCTTGTGCATCACCTTTCCGATTGTCTCGATATCGCTGTCAGACAGGACGCTCATATGCGTCTTCACCTTGATACCCGCTTCTGCGGCTTTCGAGATCAGTTCCTTACTCGAAACCCCCAATTCCCGGGCAAGTTCAAATACCTTTTTCGTCATTACACATCTCTCCTTCCGATCCGGTTCGATCTATCTCTCTGATGATCACATTCGCGAAATTCTCGTCTGTCACAGCATATACCGTGCCCCCGCCGCCGGTCATTCTCGAAAGTTCATCACTGTTTCCATATATTCTGAATGCAGTCCCCGATACTGCACATTTCTGCCGGAATCGCTTCTTCGTTCCTTCTGCGCCGTCTTCCGCCACAATCAGCAGACGGACCTTCCCGCTCTCCACCAGAGAGAGGCAGGTGTTGTATCCCCGCATCAGGTTTCCCGACTTGCGGGCAAATCCCAGATAGGACAACATCTTACTGCTGGCTGTCACCGGACTTCACCTCCCGGATTCCGCGGATCTCTTCGATCAGCGTCTGTACCGCCTCATCGGGTATGCCCTGGCGGAATGCCCGGCTGAAGCCCCGTTTCCTGCGCGCCAGTTCCCAGCAGGATTCCTTCGGACAAAGGTAAACGCCTCTGCCGTTCAGATTCCGCTCCGGGTCCGGCACCAGAACGCCGTCCCGGAGAACGATGCGGATCATCTCCTGCTGCGGATGCGATTCCATACAGCCTGCACAGCGCCGCATGGGCGGCGTATGCTGCTTATTCTTCCTCCTGCTCACCGGCTGCCTCCTCCGAAGGTGCTTCTTCCGGCGTCTCCTTCGCATCTCCATCCGGATCTTCCGCAATCAGCACATCCTCTTCCGGCATTTCCGCCGTTTCCCCGCTGTTTTCCAGCACAGCGTAATCTTCTTCTTCGTCGTAGTCACGGGCATCATCATAGGCGCCTTCCGCACGGAGCTGCTCGTACTGAGAGTGACTCTTGATGTCGATCTTCCACCCGCTGACCTTTGCCGCCAGACGAACATTCTGTCCCTGCTTGCCGATGGCCAGGGAAAGCTGGAAGTCCGGCACCACCGCAGTGGCATTCTTCTCTTCCTCATTCTCGATAATGACCATCTCCACATCCGCCGGACTCAGGACATTGGCAATCAGTTCCGCCGGATCATCGCTCCAGAAAATAATGTCGATCTTCTCACCGCTCAGTTCATCCACCACAGTCTGCACCCGGCTGCCTCTCGTACCCACGCAGGCACCCACCGGATCCACATTTTCGTCATTGGAGGAAACGGCCATCTTCGTTCTGGAACCCGCCTCTCTGGCGATGCTCCGGATCTCCACTGTGCCGTCCTGGATTTCCGGCACTTCCTGTTCGAACAGACCCTTCACCAGTCCCGGATGGGAACGGGAGAGGAATACCTGCGGTCCCTTGGCGGTGTTCTTCACATCCATGATGTAGACTTTCAGATGTTCTCTTACCTCGAAGGTCTCCCCCGGTACCTGTTCATTGGCGGACAGAATGCCCTCTGCACTGCCGAGGCTGACGAACAGCGTGGCGCCGCTCTTCCGGGATACTGTTCCATTTACGATTTCCTCCTTGCGTGTGATGAACTCGTCATAGACCATGCTGCGTTCCGCCTCCCGGATCTTCTGAACCACCACCTGCTTCGCCGTCTGGGCGGCAATTCTTCCGAAATCCTTCGGGATGACGGCAAAACGGATCACGTCGCCGATCTCATAACGCGGGTCAATCTGCTGCGCCTCCGTCAAAGACACTTCCAGCATATCGTCGATCAGATCCTCATCTGCCACCACGTCCTTGCTCATCAGCACCCGGACTTCTCCGGTTTCCCTGTCGATGGCCACAGAGCAGTTCTGATAATTTCCGTAGTTCTTCTTGTATGCGGAAACCAATGCCTGCTCCACTGCATCGAGAATCACTTCCTTCGAGACATGCTTGTCCTTCTCGAGCTCCTCGAGAGCTTCGATAAATTCCTTGTTCATTCTGCTTCCTCCTTAGAATACTACTGCCAGGCTGGTTCTGACCACCTGCTGCAGCGGAAATTTCTTCGTTTCACCGTCGTCTTCATCTATGATCACAACTTCCCCGTCGATCAGGCCGACCAGTTCGCCGTGAAATTCTTTTTTCTTATTGATACTGCTGTACAGCTTCACATCCACCGGACGGCCGGCATAGCGGTCGTACTGCTTCTGCTCATACAGTGTCCGGTCCATTCCCGGAGAACTGACCATCAGCATGTATTCCTGCTGAATCGGATCACTTTCATCCAGCCGGTCGCTCAGATACCGGCTGACCATCTCACAGTCATCACTGCTGACGTAGAGTTCCTTCCCTTCCGGGTCGTTCTGGATCCGATCCACGAAGACATTCAGATACCAGTCTTTCCCTTCTTTTCTGAAATCCACATGGTACAGTTCCAGACCGTGCTCCGTGAGATAATCAGCCAGAACATTCTCTGTAAACTGTCTGATTTCCTGCGCTTTCGCCATCTGAATCCTCCTATACAAAACGGAAAGAGTGGGGAACCCCCACTCTTTCGACGAGACAATAATGAATAACCATAGGTATAGTATCACAAAGCACACTTCGTGTCAACGAATCTCTTCCTCCAAAGCCCTGCAAATTCTGGTTCTCCGGTCCTTCCGCAGGCCGCTCCCCCGGTTCCTTCCGAATTCCTCCGGATAACTTTACTTTTCATATATGGTGCTATATAATCAGTATTTAAGTTGTTACAATGAATAAAATACATATAATAAGGTGATACGTATGGAAAGAGAAGAATTTTTGAACGTATACCGTCACTCCATGGCCCACATTCTGGCCAAGGCGGTAATCGAAGTTTATGGAAAAGAAAACGTACAGTATGCGATCGGACCGCAGATTGCAGACGGATTCTACTATGATTTCCTCCTTCCGGAAACTGTGAAGGACAGCGATTTCAAGGGAATCGAGGAGAAAATGCGCGAAATCATCAAGCGCAGAGAAGACTGGACCCGGAAGGAAGTATCCAGAGAAGAAGCACTGGAGATTTTCAAGGACCAGAAATTCAAGACAGAGCTGATTCAGGATCTCCCGGAAGGGGAAACCATTTCCATCTACTATACAGGTGAGGATTATGTGGATCTGTGCACCGGTCCTCATGTGGACAATTCCCAGGAACTGATGAACGTTGCATTCCAGATCAAGTCCGCATCCGGTTCTTACTGGAAGGGCGACGAGAACAGAGAACAGCTGCAGCGCATCTATGTATACGCTTTCCCGGACAAGAAACAGCTGAAGGAGCACCTGAAGCTGGTTCAGGAAGCAAAGGAAAGAGATCACAAGAAACTGGGCAGGGAACTGGATCTGTTCATGTTCGACCCGAGTGCGCCGGGCATGCCGTTCTGGCTGCCGAGAGGCTGGAAGCTCTTCAACGCACTCCAGGAATTCTGGAGAGGCATCCACAGAGAACATAACTATATGGAAATTTCCGGACCGGTGATCAGCAGCTCGGATCTGTGGGAGACCTCCGGTCACTGGGGACACTACAAGGAAAACATGTTCGTTATTCCGGATGACAACGAAGACGGCAGAGTATTCGCAGTGAAGCCGATGAACTGCCCGAATGCGATTCTGGTTTACAAGAGAAATGTGAGAAGCTACAAGGACCTGCCTTTCCGGATCTCCCAGACAGACGTCATTCACAGAAGAGAGAAGTCCGGTGAGCTGAACGGTCTCTTCCGTGTTCAGATGTTCCGTCAGGACGACGCACACATCCTGCTCACAGAAGAACAGGTGGCAGACGAAATCAATGATATCATGGATATCGCCGGCCAGATCTACGGCACCTTCGGTCTGACTTACAAGGCAGAGCTCTCCACCCGACCGGAGGACTTCATGGGAGACATCGAAACCTGGAATCAGGCAGAGGCGGATCTGAAGGCCATCCTGAACGACAAGTACGGAGAAGGTAATTACGAGCTGAATGAAGGCGACGGTGCCTTCTACGGTCCGAAGATCGACCTGAAGATGACAGATGCACTGGGAAGAGAATGGCAGATGGGCACCATCCAGCTGGATTTCCAGCTGCCGCTGAATTTCGGACTGAAGTACACTGCCCAGGACGGCACCCAGAAGATGCCGGTCATGGTGCACCGTGCGATTTTCGGCTCTATGGAGCGTTATATCGGTATCCTGACAGAAAACTTCAAGGGAGCGTTCCCGTTCTGGCTGTCCCCGGAGCAGGTTGCCGTCGTTCCAATCCGTCAGCAGCATAACGAATATGCAAAGCACGTGGAAGAAGTTCTGACCAAGGCGGGCGTCCGTGTCGAAGCGGATTACGCAGAGAAGAACATGAAGGAAAAGATCAAGAACTTCAAGCACTACAAGGATCCGTACATTCTGGTTGTCGGTGACCGGGAAGCCGAAGAAAACACCGTCTCCATCAATGTCAGAGGGTCCAACAGGCAGATTCAGAATGTGCCGCTGGACAAGTTTGTGGAAGTATGCCGCAGCCTGAATGAAGCGCACACACTGGAGCTGACAGAAGACTTTCAGTAGTCCCTTCCTGACATCACAGCAAACAGAGAAATAACCTCATACAGGGCTTTCCTCCCCCATCGGACAGGTGGGAGGAAGGCCTTTTTCATTCTCCGAAAACGAACCGAGCGATTATTTTCGTCGTCAGAAAAGCTCGCATATCTGTTCTTTTTTTCGAGAGAAAGTGGATGTCTGCATGAATTTTACGACAGTTCCCGGAAACCGGCGGAACAAACTGCGAACAAAATTACAAAAGATAAAAATTGTGGATAACTCGAACTTGACAAAATCTCGTTTTTAATATCAACATTGAAATTTCAATGTTTTCAAGTCGTTCAATTATCAACATGCAAATGTCGATGAAATCGTATACAATTTTCAAATCTCATGTGGAAAACGGTGAAACCGCATGAAATCAAGCCTTCGGGGGGGTGTTGAAAACAGCACCCCCACACGGCGAACAAGAGTTAACCTAAACAAAAATGAGTAAACCGATTGTATTTTTCATAAATACGATTGTTCGCTAACCGAGTACAATCGTATTCATGAGCCAGCTCCAGACAATCCGAATGCCCGGATCCAGCACCAGATCCACACCTCTGAGGAAAATCAGCAGGATCAGAATCACACCGCCGTTCGAATAGAGCGGATAATACCACCGGTATTTCCGAAGGTTGAAAATCTGAGTCAGAATGCCGAATCCGTCCAGAGGAGGACAAGGCAGCAGATTGAATACCATCAGCACCACGTTAATCTGCACCACGTAGCGAAGGATGTCGAACAGTATGGTCGGAAGATCCGCCGCCTGGGAGGCCTCGTCCAGCACCAGCCCGCCACGGATCATCAGACGCATGAGCAGAGCGAAAACCACTGCAGTGAGGAAGTTCATCACAACCCCTGCCAGGGAAACAATCAGTTCATCCCGTCTGGGATGCTTATAATTCCGGGGATCAATCTCCACCGGCACACCCCAGCCGAATCCTGCAAACAGCAGGCACACGAAGCCGAAAATGTCCATATGAGCCGCGGGATTCAGTGTCAGCCTCCCCTGCTGCTTCGGCGTGGGATCCCCCAGCAGAACCGATGCAGCGGCGTGTCCGAACTCATGGAAACTGAGGCCGATCACAATGCCCGGCAGCATGAGAAGTTCTTCCATGAGCCATGCCCCGGGATTGGAATACCGGCCGTTCAGCAGATTCGTCACCACCATCATGATGATGACCGCCAGAAAGAATATCTGGTTTCTTCTCATTTGATTCATGTTCTTTCCTCCTGATAGCATGACAGCCGGAAATTTCTTTCCGGCTGCAATGTACTTTCCCGTATATTATTTTCCTCTTATCCGGCGCAGTTCGTCAGATTCGTCTTCTTGTGCAGATTGAAATCCTTCTTCATTTCGAAAGATTTCTTCTCCAGAGACATATCCGCATCGATCGGGACGTCTCCATCCCCCCGGACGGCTGCTGCCACCCGGATCATTTCCTTCGTCAGCCACGGATTGCACACCAGTACCGGTCCCAGTGCATTGGTAAACACGGCATTGCGTACCTGCACCCCTTCCTGACGGTCCTTCCCGTTGTTGCCATATCCGTAGATCAGCTCTCCGAACGGTTTCTCATCCTCCATCCGGAAGTCGCACATCTGAATTGTACTGCCGATGATCTCCATTTCCTCCCCGTTATAGTTCACACGGAAGTAATCATCGTCACCGTATACAGAATCCCTTTCCTTTGTTTCCAGACCGATCATTCCCAGTCCCTCGAAAACGGTGCCGTCTTCTCTGGTGATTTTCCGGCCAAACAGACCGATAGATGTGCCGGTCACCAGCATCGGCCGGCCGGACGCAACATAAGCCTCCAGCTTGTCCCGATACGGTCTGAGCCACTGGATGACGGACGGGAAGGACACCACCTCTCCCGGAGCCATGAAAAGGATATCGTACGCCGCCGGATCGAAGTCCTCTGTATCGAAGTCCACTTTCACCACAGAAGGCATATATCCTGCGAATTCTGCGTATCTCGCCAGGGCCAGAATATTCCCCCGTTCCCCGTGCAGATACATTGTATCCGGGAACAGCCATGCGATCTTGAACTCACTCATCCTTATCTGCCTCCTTCGTGTTCTTCAATATATTTTTCCATGGATTCGAACGAATGCAGCTTCGTAATCATGTAGACCGTGTCGGTCTTCGCATTTCCGATGGCCCGGAACAGATTATCGTTGCTGTCCGTATCCTCAATGATGATCTTCGAAGGATCAACCCCTTCGTAGATCAGACGGTTAGCCGCATCGCAGCAGACATCCTCCGTGAAGCAGTAGTAGCTTTCCACATGAGACGCCTCGATCCGGGACCAGTCGCAGTCATAAGTGTAGAACGTATTGGAGTAGTACGGAGTGAAGTCGGAAACGGTGCCGAAGCCCAGAACCACCATCTTCTCCCGGGGATCCGCTGCGATAATGTTCAGGATCGTCTGTAGAGTCTCCGGATTTTCCTGCTTGATCCGCATATAGGTGATGGTCTTTCCCTGATAATGCAGCACTTCGTCCCGTCCGCCGATATTATGGAACGTTTCGAAGGACTTCGCAGTATCTTCAATGCTGATTCCCGCCATTTCCTTCGCCACTGCGGCCGTGGCCGCATAATTATACAGCATGTGCGGATTGTTCAGAGGCATTGTGAACGGAACACCGTCAATTGTGAACGTCCGGCCTTCGAAATCTGCATTCTTTGCGCAGTAATCCGCTTCCGGCTGGCTGGCGTTGCCGCAGTGGGTGCAGTGGAACTGTCCCACACCGTCGTTGTTATAGAAATCGAAGCTGATTCTGTGATGACACTTCGGGCAAGGCATGGTGACATAGCTTGTTCCCTTCATGAATGCACGGGAATGCTTCTCTGCTCCATAGGTCACCACTTTCGATGCGAACCGGTCGAATCCCCGGGAACGCGGTTCCTCGTTGTTCAGGAACATTCTCATGCCGGCGCCGTCCATCATCTTCGCAAACTTCCGCATGATGAAATCCGGATCACCGTTTCTCTGTACCTGGTCCTTCTGCAGATTGGTAATCAGTACGTTGCAGGCCGGGAGCTGTTCCCGGATCAGGCCGATATAGCGTTCGTCCGTCTCGAAGACGTAATAGTCCGCATCCACTCTTCCGGAAAGCGTGGATGCCTTGATCAGCGCCGTGGTGACACCCCAGATCAGATTCGCCCCCTCCAGGTTGGTGACCACTTTCTTTCCGTTGGTCGTCAGCACGTGATTGATCAGATTGTTTGTCGTAGATTTTCCGTTCGTTCCGGTAATGAACAGCACCTTCTCAGGATCGATTCCCTTGAAATGACGGATCATTTCCGGATCGATCTTCATGGCGTGCTGACCGGCCACATTCGATCCCCGGGACTTATCGATCAGATTGACAAGTTTGTTGATCAGCTTGCCGTACCAGAGCGCGATAATGAATTTCATAGTAAACTCAGCCTCCTGTTACATGTAACGTATTAATTCTCTGAAACGATCTGCCCTTCCAGGCTGAATGTCTTCCCCTTCGTGATTTTCACATTCACGAAATGTCCGGTTAGACGGTCTTCCATCTCCTGCACCGTCCGGGCATCGCCTCTGACCTCCTCCGGGAGGTTCTTCGGATCCGCAGGGAAGTTGACCAGCTTGAAGCCGTCCGTTCTTCCCGACAGTGAGCCGCGGTTCCGCTTGCTGCGGCCCTCCACCAGCACCTGCCGGACCGTACCCTCATACGCCGCATTCTTCTCGGCGCTGATCTGATCCACCAGTTCCACCAGACGGTTGAACCGTTCATGCTTCACTTCTTCCGGAACCTGGTCTTCATACTCTGCGGCCGGCGTTCCCTTCCGGATCGAATAGAGGAACGTGAACGCAGAATCATACCGCACCCGACGGACGATATCCAGGGTATCCTCGAAGTCCTCCTCCGTCTCTCCCGGGAACCCCACGATGATATCCGTTGAAATCGTCATGTCCGGCACGGCCCGGCGGAGCTTCTCCACCAGACCCAGATATTTCTCCCTGTCATAGTGCCGGTTCATCCGCTTCAGAATCCGGTCGGATCCCGACTGCACCGGCAAATGGATATTATGGCACAACTTCGGTGTATTCGCAAATGTGCGGATCAATTCGTCGGACAAATCCTTCGGGTGGGAAGTCATGAACCGGATTCTTTCGATGCCGTCGATCTCCGCAATCAGCCGGATGAGGTGGCTGAAGGAACAGTAATCATAGTCGGCCGAACGGTCCGCCGCCCTGTCCTTTGTCGCCGGATCCTCATATGTCCCCCGGTAGGAGTTCACATTCTGCCCCAGCAGCGTCACTTCCTTCACCCCGTCCGCAGCCAGGCCGCAGATTTCCTTCAGAATTTCTTCCGGCGCCCGGCTCCGCTCCCGGCCCCTGGTATACGGTACGATGCAGTATGTACAAAAATTATTGCATCCGAATGTGATATTCACAAACGCCTTGCTCCGGAACAGCCGCCGGGCAGGCAGACCTTCCACGATCTCTCTCCCCCCGTCCCAGATTTCAATTTCCTGGTCCCGCCGGGAAAGCACGTTCTCCAGAAGATCCGGCATGCGGCTGATGTTGTGGGTGCCGAAAATCAGGTCCACCCACGGATATTTCGCCTTCAGCTGGTCGATGATGCGCTGCTGCTGCATCATGCATCCGCACACACAGACCACGAAGTCCGGGTCCTTCTCGTGGCGGCGCTTCAGCTGTCCCAGGGTTCCGAAGAACCGCTTGTCCGCATTTTCCCGGACGCTGCAGGTATTGATGATCTCGATGTTCGCGTCTTTCCGTTCCTTTTCCTGCCGGTAGCCCCGCTCCAGAAGCATACCCGCCATAATCTCCGAGTCATGCTCGTTCATCTGACATCCGAATGTTGTAATATGAAATGTTTTATCCATGAACCTCTCCGAAATCGAGATCCGGCTGGACCTCGTCCTTTTTCTCTCTGGTCATCAGGAGACTCACCGCTTCCTCCGGTCCGATCTCCCCCTTGATACATCTGTAAATACATTCTGTGATCGGCATCTCCACGTGCTTCGTCCGGCGCAGCTTGAAGGCCGCCTCGCAGGTGGTGATTCCCTCCACCACCATGCCCACTTCCTTCTGGGCTTCCTCCGGGGACTTGCCCTGTCCCATCAGAATACCGCAGCGGCGGTTCCGGGAATGCATGGAAGTACAGGTGACAATCAGGTCCCCCACACCAGACAGCCCGGCAAACGTGGAAGGTTTCGCTCCCATAGCCACTCCCAGACGGGTCATCTCCGTGATACCCCGGGTCATCAGCGCCGCCTTCGCATTGTCACCGAACCCGATTCCGTCGGAAACGCCGGCGCCCAGCGCAATGATATTCTTCAGTGCGCCTCCCAGCTCCACGCCGATCACGTCGCTGCTGGTGTACACCCGGAAACGCTCCGACATGAATACATCCTGCACGGCCCTGGCCGCTTCCTGGTCCCGGGATGCCGCCACCACCGTAGTGGGCATGAACCGGCATACTTCCTCCGCGTGGGAAGGACCGGACAGGGTGACGTACGGCAGATCCCGCCGGAGAATGTGGGCTACCTGGGACAAAGTCATCAGGGTTCCCCGTTCGATTCCCTTGGCCACGTTGACGATGATGGTTCCGTCGTCGATGGCGGATACGGCGTGAACGAAAGCGTCCCGGAAATGCTGGGCCGGTGCGGCGAATACCACCATATCCGCCCCTTCAATCGCCTCATAATCTGTATCCACAACCTGAATGCCGTCCTCCAGGCGAATCCCCGGAAGATAACGCTCATTTCTGCGGGTCTCCCGCATCTGCTGAATATGTTCCCTGCTTCTGGTGGTCAGTTTCACCGTATGGCCGTTATGGGCCAGGGTCATGGCCAGAGCGGTGCCCCAGCTTCCTGCACCGATCACCGCAATTGTTTTTTTCATGACTGATGATCCTCCTTTTTCCGGCTGAAGTGAATCGAATTCTCTTCTCCCCGCATAAGTCTGCCGATGTTGGAACGATGCGCATACAGAATGATCAGCGCCATAATGACCCCCACCGGCATGAATTCCCGCTCCAGGAGATATCCCAGCACCGGGAAACTCACACACGCAGCGATGGAGCCGAAGGATACCTTCCGGGTGATCACCACGGCCACCACCACAATCAGCAGCAGCAGCAGCGCCAGCTTCCAGTTGACGGCAAGAATGGCGCCGAAGGACACTGCCACTCCCTTGCCGCCCCGGAACCGGAGCACCACAGGCCATACATGGCCCAGCATGACGAAAAGACACGCCCATCGTCCGGCGGCCGGACCGGCCATCTGTTCTGCGAGAATGACCGCCATGACCCCTTTCATCACATCCACCAGGAAGGTGACTGCGGCTGCCCTGGGCCCCAGGACGCGAAGAGTATTGGTGGCACCGGCGTTGCCGCTGCCCTCTTTCTTGATATCAATTCCGTGCATCCTGCCGAGGATCGTGGAAGGAGAAATATTCCCCAGAAGATAGGCCACAATCATGGCGATGACGAAACTCAGACTGATCTGTTCCATGCTACTGTTCTCTCTTCCTCTTCTCCCGGAACACGAACTTGATCGGGGTTCCGTCGAAGCCGAAGGCCTCCCGGATCCGGTTCTCCAGGTACCGGTTGTAGGAGAAGTGGATCAGCTTCCGGTCGTTGATCTGGAAACTGAACAGCGGCGGTTTCACGCCGATCTGGCTGGCGTAGTAGATTTTCAGGCGCCGGCCCTTGTCCGCCGGCGGCTGCTGCATCATCATGGCGTCGGCAATCAGACTGTTCAGCTGTCCTGTCGGCACTCTGAGAGCACTGTTTTCCGCTGCAGCTTCCGCATAGACCATAACGTCCCGGAGCCGGGTCTTGTTCAGCACAGAGATGAACAGCACCGGCGCATACCCCAGGAACGGCAGTTCCGAACGGACGACCTGGGTGTAGGTTTTCATGGTGTTGGTTTCCTTCTCCACCAGGTCCCACTTGTTCACGCAGATGACCACACCCTTTCCGGCTTCGTGAGCCAGGCCGGCAATCCGCTTATCCTGCTCCGTGACGCCGGCCGTTCCGTCGATCATCACGATGCAGACATCGGCCCGCTCGATGGCAGCCACGGCCCGGAGAACACTGAACTTCTCCACGTCCGCATAGATCTTCGATTTCCGGCGGATTCCCGCCGTGTCAATCAGCGTGTATTCTCTGCCTTCCCAGCGGAACGGCGTGTCCACGGAGTCTCTGGTGGTGCCGGCAATCGGCGAGACGATGACCCGGTTCTTTCCGATCAGCGCATTCACCAGAGAGGATTTCCCCACATTCGGCCGGCCGATGACGGCGATGCCGATGGTTTCATCCTTCTCGGTGGATCCGTCCGGGAAGCTGGCCACGATGTCGTCCAGCACGTCTCCCACATTGGTACGGTTCGCCGAGGAAATCGGAATTGGTTCGCCGATCCCCAGGTTATAAAAATCATAAAAAGTGTCCGGCAGCTGGTTGGCCTTGTCCACCTTGTTCACCAGCAGAATGATCTTCTTTCCGGTGCGGCGGAGCATACCGGCCACCTCTTCATCTGCGGCGGTCAGGCCTTCCTTTCCGTCCACCATGAAGACAATGACATCTGCCATATCCATGGCCACTTCCGCCTGCTCCCGCATCTGGGAGAGAATGATATCATCAGTTCTCGCCTCGATGCCGCCGGTATCGATCACTGCGAACTCCCGTCCGTTCCAGTCGGTCTCCGCATAGATCCGGTCACGGGTGACCCCCGGCGTATCTTCCACGATCGCCTTCTTCGTGCCGGTGAGAAGGTTGAAGAAGGTGGACTTCCCCACATTCGGCCTTCCGACAACTGCTACGATTGGTTTACTCATGTTCTTCCTCCCGGTTCTCTGTCTCTGTCTCGCTTTCTGGGTGGGAATCCTCAGAAGGGACGCCGATCTCCTCGCCTTCGAAAATGCTGTCCGCGAAGGCCTTCGCATCGAAGGCTTCCAGATCATCGATCGTCTCGCCCACGCCGATGAACTTGATCGGCATGTCGAACTGGTCTGCCACGGTGACAGCGATGCCGCCCTTGGCTGTTCCGTCCATTTTCGTGATCACCACTCCGGTCAGCGGCGCCACTTCGTTGAATTCTTTCGTCTGGGAGATTGCATTCTTCCCGTTGGTGGCATCCAGAATCAGCAGGGTTTCTCTGGCTGCTTCCGGATACTCCCGGTCGATGACCTTGTTCATCTTCTCCAGCTCATTCATCAGATTTTTCTTGTTCTGCAGCCGGCCCGCCGTGTCGCAGATCAGCACATCGATGTGCTTCGCCTTCGCACTCTGAACAGCGTCGAACAGCACCGCACTGGGATCTGCACCTTCCTGATGGCGCACGGTATTGATGCCGATCCGGTTTCCCCAGATCTCCAGCTGTTCGCTGGCCGCCGCCCGGAAGGTGTCTGCCGCAGCGAACATAACGGTTTTTCCCTGTTCCCGGAGCCGGTGACCCAGCTTCGCAATGGTGGTGGTTTTTCCGCCGCCGTTGATGCCGATCATCATGATGATCAGCGGATACTCTTCAGAGAGCGCACACCGCTCCCCTTTGTCCATCAGGGATGCAATAATTTCCGTCAGGACTTCCTTCACCTTCTCCGGATCCTCGATCCGGTCGTAACGGATCCGTTCCCGGAGCCGGTCCATGATTTTCATGGTGGTGTCCATGCCGATGTCGGAGGTGATGATCACCTCTTCCAGTTCATCCAGCATGGCCTCATCCACTTTTCCGCGCATCAGCAGCACGTCACCGATACGCTGGGACAGCCGGCCGAAAAAGCCTTTCTTCTTCGCTGTCAATGCCATATATATATGCCTCCTGTCTCTATTCCACGAAGTTCTCCGCTTCCGGATCTCCTAACTTCAGGCTGATGATCTTCGAAACCCCCTCTTCTGCCATGGTGATGCCGTACAGGGTATCCGCATGCTCCATGGTCGCCTTCTGATGGGTAATCAGGGCGAACTGGGTCTGATGGAAATTCTTCAGATATGTGGAGAACCGTGCGATGTTCTCGTCGTCCAGCGCCGCTTCCACCTCATCCAGAATGCAGAACGGCGTGGGCTTCACACAGAGCACGGCGAACATCAGTGCCAGTGCCGTCATTGTCTTCTCCCCGCCGGACAGCAGATTGATGTTCTGCAGCCGCTTTCCCGGCGGCTGGGAGACGATCTCAATGTCCGACTCCAGCGGATGCCGTTCGTCCGTCATATGGAGTTCTGCGTGGCCTCCGCCAAAGAGTTCCGTGAAGATCCGCTCGAAATTATATTCCACATGGTTGAAGTTTTCTCTGAATTTCCGGTCGATCTTCCGGTCCATGTCATCGATAATGGCATTCAGCTCGTCCTGGGCCATCTTCACGTCGGTCTGCTGTTCCTGCAGGAAACGGTACCGCTCCCGGACGCTTTCGTATTCCCGGATTGCGCTGATGTTCACATCCCCCAGTCCCCGGATCTGGTTCTTCAGATCCCTGGCCTCATTGATCGATGTGGACAGGACGAATACCTCCCATTTCAGATCCATGGCCTGGGCCATGGAAAGTTCGAATTCATCCCAGAGTTTGTCCTTCAGGTGTTCCAGCTGGGTTTCGTTCTTCGCCGCTTTCACTTCCAGGCGGTACTGCTGATCCCGGCAGGCGTTGATTTCCTGCTCATACCGGATGATCTCACCGGACAGTGCCGTCTTCTTCTTCTCGATCTCTCCCTGCTCTGTCTCAAACTCGTCCAGCCGGTCCTCCAGAGTCTGCATCTGCTGCTCCAGCTTCCGGACTTCCGAGGAAGCATCCGAGGAACCGGTGTTCAGGCGGTTTTCCTCCCGTTCCAGTTCCTGTCCCCGGTCGTTCAGACCGGTCCGCTCCCGCCGGAGCTCTTCCAGTTCTTTCTTCGCCCGGCTGATGATCGACTCCTGTCCGTTCTGCTCGCTTTCCAGCTCGTGCAGGGCGATGCGGGCTTCCGTCAGCGCCTTGCGGGCTGCCTCCACGGCGTCCAGTTTCGCCGCCACCGCATCTTCCGCCTCGCTGATCTCCCGGGTGATCTTCCGGATCCCTTCTTCCGCATTCCGGCTGGCCTCCATCAGGGTCTCCGCCATATGTTCCGTTTCCCGGAGTTCCCGGTCGATGGACTCAATCTCCGCCCCATTCTTCTTCACAACCTGGTCGATCCGGTCCGCCGATGTATTCAGCGCCTGGATCTGCGGTTTCAGTGCGGTCAGTTTCAGATCATTTTCCCGCTGCTGTCCGTTCAGATGGTTGATGTTCTCTGTGAGCATCTTCAACGTCCGGTCCAGGTCCGCAATGTTATTCTCTGTTTTCCGCAGGGCATCCTGGGCCGCACCGATCTCATTGCCGAGACGGGATATCTCATTCCGCCGGCCGCTCAGCGTGGCACCCTGGTTCCGGTACCTTCCTCCGGTGATGGCACCGCCGGCATTCACCACTTCGCCTTCCAGCGTGACATACTTCAGGCGTACACCGTGATTCTTCGACAGCCGGATCGCCGCATCCAGATCCCGCACGACGCCGGTACGTCCCAGCAGGTAGCGGAAGATATTCCGGTACCGCTCATTATAATGTACCAGCTCCACCGCCAGGCCGATGAACCCTTCGTCCTCTGCGATTTCCGGCGGCACCTGGGCGGCCTTCGCTTCAATGGTGTCCACCGGCAGGAAAGTCAGCCGGCCGGCCCGGTTGTGCTTCAATGCCGTCACCGCTTTCTTCGCCGCCCGGTCATCCCGGATCACGATATTCTGTCTTCCGGCACCCAGCGCCGTGTCAATGGCCGTCTCCATGCCCGCCGGCACGTCCAGCATGTCCGCCGCCACGCCTTCCACTCCGATCAGGCCGGACTGCATGATGTAGCGGACCGCATTACTGTATCCCTCGAAATTATGTTCCATCTCCTCGATGGTTTTCCGGCGGGATTCCATCTGACCGATCTGAATCCGGAGCCGGTCTGCGGATTTCCGGGCTTCCTCCCGTTTCTCCCGGATCTGCCGGAAATGGTTTCCCGCTTCCAGCACTTCTCCTTCGATCCGCTCCCGGTTGTTCTGGGCCGTCTTCATCCGGTTTTCCAGTTCCCGGAGCTTCTGCTCGTAAACCTTCTTCTGGCTTTCCGCCGCTTCGGAGTCGCTGCGCAGCTGCCGTTTCCGCTTCTCCAGGGAGCTGCTGTAGCTCTCGATGCTTTCCGCCTCACTCTTCTTCGCTGCAGCTTCGCTGTGAAGGTGGTACAGCCGGTCATTTCCTTCATCGATGATCTTCCTGGACTCGTCCGATCCCCGGGAAATCCGCTGATAGTCCCGCTTCTTCTCCTCCAGATCATTATTCAGTTCGTGATGGCGGGCCGAAAGATCCCCTCGGGCATCTTTCAGACTCCCCATTTCTTTCTCTGCCGCTTCAATCCGTATTTCCAGCGCTGCCAGCTGGTCCCGGTTCCGCTGCTTGTCTGCGGCGATGGCCTTCCGGCGCTCCTGATTGAACTGCTGCTCCTTCCGGGCGCTGCTCAGGGCCTCCGCCACCTCCGGCAGTTTCTCGTGGATCTCACTGATCTGTTTCCGGACCCGTTCAATCCGCTTCTCGGCGTCCAGAATATCCGTTCCGGTCCGCTTCCGGTTATCCTCTGTGAACTCCGCCTTCGCCTTCAGGTCGGAAATGTCCACCTTGAATTTCCCGGCCTTTTCCTGGGCATCCTCAATGTTCTTCAGGAGAATATTGACTTCCAGTTCCCGATACCGTTCGTTCAGGCTCTGGAACTTCTTCGCCTTGTCGCTCTCCCGCTTCAGGGTGCCCATCCGGTCATCCAGCTCGGAAACAATATCGTCAATCCGCTCCAGATTGGAGGAGGTGGTCTCCAGTTTCTTCACCGCCTCCGCCCGCCGGGTCTTGTAAGCCACCACACCGGCCGCTTCTTCGAAAATTTTCCGGCGGCTCTCGGTCTTGTTGCTGATGATATCCGCAATCCTTCCCTGCCCGATGATGGAATAACCGTCCACACCGATGCCTGTATCCATGATGAGTTCCCGGATATCCTTCAGGCGGCAGTTATTGCCGTTGATCAGATATTCACTCTCTCCGCTGCGGTACATCCGGCGGGTCACGGCGACTTCTGTGTAATCCACATTCAGTTTCCGTTCTGCATTGTCGATGACCAGCGTCACCTCCGCCATGCCCCGGGCTCTCCGGCTCTCCGTACCGTTGAAGATGACCTCTTCCATTTTCCCGCCCCGGAGTTCCTTCGCGCTCTGCTCTCCCAGCACCCAGCGGATCGCATCGCTGATATTACTCTTTCCGCTGCCGTTCGGTCCCACAATCGCCGTGATTCCCTCATTGAATTCAATCACTGCCGGGTCTGCGAACGACTTGAATCCGTGTATTTCAAGACGCTTAAAGTACATGTTCTCTCTTCCCTTTCTCCAGTGACGCCCGGGCGGCGTTCTGCTCCGCCTCCTTCTTCGTCTTTCCGACGCCGGAGCCGCAGCATTCGCCGTTCACGATCAGATCCACATAAAACGTCTTGTCATGATCCGGTCCCGATTCTTTCGTCACCTTATATTCGATCTGCGGTTCTGCGCCGCCCTGCTGCAGAATTTCCTGAACCTCCGTCTTGTAGTCACTGAACAGTCTGCCGTTCAGCGCCTGGTCGATCAGATATCCGAATTCCCGGAGCACGAAACGGCTCACTTCCTCATATCCCCCGTCCAGATAGATGGCACCGATCACGGCCTCCGTGGCGTCCGCCACGATGGACTCCCGGTCCCGTCCCCCGGTTTTCTCCTCTCCGTTTCCCATCCGGAGCACTTCGCCGATCCGAAGCCTTCTGCCTACTTTCGCCAATGATTTTTCGCATACCACGAGAGCCCTTGTCTTCGTCAGCTTCCCTTCGTTCACCGAATAAAGCCGCTTGTACAGTTCCGCCCCTGTGATGGCATCCAAAAAAGCATCGCCGAGAAACTCCAGTCTCTCATTGCTCTGATTCGGCGCCAGGCCCTTCTCCCGGCAGTATGAGCTGTGGGTCAGTGCCTTCGTGAGAAGGGAGCTGTCCCGGAATGCATACTGCAGTTCCTGTTCGAATTCTTTTCGGTTCATGGTTCCTCCCGATTATTTCTGTCAAGAGACGGGGAGCCCGGATGATTCCGGACCCCTCGTCTTATCCTTACGCTGCGGTATGTCCTCCCGGGGAAGGACAAAAAACAATCCGACGAACGTTCGCCCCGTTACGCTTTGTCCGTCAGGGCCTCCACCTCATGTTCAATGATGCCGCAGACATCATGCTCCACGTAAGGGACTGCCTTCCGGATCGTCTGGCACACCGCCGTTGCGTCCGAAGAGCCGTGCATCTTCAGCACCGCCTTCTTCACACCCAGAATCGGCGCACCGCCGTATTCCTTGTAATCGAACTGCCTCTTCATGCCCCGGAGCTGGTCTTTCATGAGCAGAGCCCCCAGCTTCGTCTTGCCGCTGGCCGTGAACATCTGCTTCA
This sequence comes from Eubacterium pyruvativorans, assembly GCF_900102225.1. Taxonomy (GTDB): domain Bacteria; phylum Bacillota; class Clostridia; order Peptostreptococcales; family Anaerovoracaceae; genus Aminicella; species Aminicella pyruvativorans. The sequence continues at coordinate 42,773 of NZ_FNBF01000005.1, read as the reverse complement.
GTTCCCGGAGCATCATGAGACCCAGTCCCTCCGTCAGCTTGATGATGGCATTGCCGGTGAATCCGTCTGTGACGATAACATCGCAGACCGCATTCTGCAGTTCCCGGGTTTCCACATTGCCGATGAAGTTCAGCCCGCTTTCGTCCAGAAGCTTATATGCTTCCTTGGTCAGCTCTGTACCCTTTCCCGGTTCGGTGCCGTTGTTCACCAGACCCACAGACGGATTGTCCCGGTTCAGCACGTGTTCCATATAGATGCTGCCCATGAGACCGAAATCTCTGAGATTTCCCGGCCGGCATTCTGCATTGGCACCGGTATCCACCAGCAGTGAAGGCTGATGACCGATAACCGGATAGACCGTCGCAAGAGTCGGTCGGTCAATCCCCCGGATCCGCCCCACAATCAGAAGGCTTCCCGCCAGAATGGCACCGGTGCTGCCGGCACTCAGGAAGGCATCCGCCTCCCCGTCCCGGAGCATGCGCATGCCCACGGCGATGGAAGAGTCCTTCTTCCGGCGAACCGCCCGGACCGGCGCCTCATCATTGGTGATGACCTCCGAGGCCGGGATGATCCGGATTTCTTCCTCCGATCCTCCCGCTTCCTTCAGCGCTTCCCGGAGCAGATCTTCCTTTCCAACCAGCATGATTTCCACGTCTTCCGGCACTTCCCGCCGTGCCATGACAGCGCCTTCCACGATTAAGTTCGGCGCATTGTCTCCGCCCATGCCGTCCAGTAAAATTCTCATAACGTTTCTCCTCGAATTATTTTTCCTCGAACTCCTCGTCCAGCTTCTTCACGATCCGGTCGATCCGTCTCGCCACCTCCCGGAAGTCCTCCTCCAGGAAGCCCCGGGTCGTCATCGCCGCTGTTCCCACACGGACACCGCTGGTCTCCTTCGGCGGACGCGGATCATTCGGCACGGCATTCTTGTTCAGCGTGATTCCCGCTTCATCGCAGGCTTTCTGCAGGTCGTTGCCGGAGAAACGATGGTCTCTCAGATCCAGCAGGAACAGGTGGTTGTCGGTGCCGCCGGTCACCACGGTGTATCCCATCTTCAGGAACTCATCGCAGAAGGCGCGGCAGTTCAGCACCACCTGATGAATATATTCCCGGTACGCCGGCTGCTGTGCCTCTTCTGCACAGATGGCCTTTCCGGCGATGATGTGCTCCAGCGGACCGCCCTGGGCGTACGGGAACACGGCGCTGTCGATCTTCTTCGCCAATTCCGGCCGGCCGAAGATCATGCCGCCCCGCGGACCCCGGAGTGTCTTGTGGGTCGTCGTCGTAACGATGTCCGCATATCCGAACGGCGTCGGATGTTCTCCCGCCGCCACCAGTCCGGCGATGTGAGCCATATCCACCATGAAGTAGGCGCCCACCTTCTTCGCAATTTCCGCAAATTCTTCAAACGGGATGATCCGGGAATAGGCGGATGCACCGGCCACAATCAGATTCGGACGGTACTTCTTCGCTTTCTTCCGAACATCCTCCATGTCAATATAGCCGTTCTCGTCCACATCGTAGAACACCATGTTGTACAGTTTTCCGCTGAAATTAACAGAAGAACCGTGGGTCAGATGGCCGCCGTTATCCAGACTCATGGCCAGCACGGTGTCTCCCGGACGGATCAGCGCCCGGTATGCTGCGAAATTGGCCTGGGAGCCGCTGTGAGGCTGAACATTCACATGATAATCCGTGTGGAATACCTTCCGCCACTGCTCGCAGCAGTATTCCTCAATCTGGTCCACATTCTCTGTTCCGCCGTAGTATCTTCCCTTGTTCCCGGAATTTCTCTCATACGGGTATCCCTCCGCATACTTCCAGGACAGGCAGCTGCCGCAGGCTGCCAGAATCGCATCGGAGCAGTAGTTTTCGGAAGCAATCAGCTCTACATTGTTCTTCTGCCGCTCGTATTCCTTCTCGATCCACTGACCGACGAACGGGGAAGCTTCCTGAATCAGCCGGATGTTTTCCGCGTTGTAATTCGAACTGTCTTTTCCTGTCTTGTCAAGCATTTCGTTACCTCCTGTAAAAACATTACACATCCATTTCCTTACGATAACGGCTCAGCTTCTTCGCCAGTGCCAGTTTCCTCCGTCTCCGCTTCCAGCGGCGGAACAGACGGATGAACAGCTTGATATAGCGGACAACGATGTCGATCACAATGAAGCCCATGGCAATGCCGAAACACGTTTCGAACAGCACATAGGTCTCCTTTGCGAACATCCCCTGATCATGCTCCACCAATCCGTACATCATGTAATACAGATTCGGTCCCGGAATCAGAGGGAAGACACAGGCTGTCATAAATATGGTGCCCGGTGCCTTATTCACCCTGGCCATGACGCTGGCGTAGGATGATACAAACATTGCCGCCACCAAGGTGGCAATGAAGTTGCTGCTGTTGTAATCATAGATCAGTGCATAGATCAGCCACGTAATGAACGCACCGATGCCGCACCACATAACCTGCAGACCGCGGACCTTGAACCAGACTGCGAATCCGACGCAGGCAATGGTGCAGGAGATGAGCTGTACCGTCAGACTTGGCGCCAGATACATCAGACCATCACCCCTTTCAGAATCACAATGGCAAAGGCGATTCCCATGGCAATCGCCCCCGCACCCAGAATCGAATCCAGAATGTTCATGAACCCGGAAACAATGTCCTTGTGCAGCAGGTCCCGGATGCCGTTGGTGGTGCCCAGCCCGGAGATCAGAAGCATGACCACGCCGATGGTAATCCGGCCGGAGTGGTCTCCGATTCCCAGATGAACGGACAGTATGATGCCCAGTTCCACCAGAAATGAAATCACGAAGTTGTACACAAACGGATTTCCTTCATACTTCGCAATTTTCCGCCCCAGAAATACCACGAAAAACGACGCAATGACAGCCACAATTGTGTCCATCAGGTTGCAGCCGAAGAATACGCTGAACCCGGCGCCGCCCATTATTCCTCCCAGGTAGCGCTGCCAGACCGGCTGGGGCTGCCGCTCCATCACTTCCAGATAACGGTGGTGCAGCTCCTCCGCACCGGGCTTGTGGGCCACCACATAGCGGGACAGGTTATTCAGGTAATCCAGCCTGTCATAGTTCGTGTCCGATTTCCACACGTGACGGATCTGGGTGATAATTTCTCCGTCCTTCGTCTCAATCGTCGCCTGGAGATTCGTTACCATGGTGAATACATCACACCGGACGAAGCCGTACGCATGGCACATCCGATACATACTGTCCTCCACCCGGTTGACCTCCGCACCGCTGAACAGCATCGCTTCCCCGATGTCCAGAATCCCCTGCAGAATCTTATTATAATCGTAGATTCGCTCCAAGTTTTCCTCCCCGAAGGTATGTTTTTGATTCTGTTACCAGCACGAATGCGCGTCCGGCACAGGTTATTCCGGGCGCGCATCCGCGATCGATTTAATTATTTCTGAATTTTAGCTGCAACAGTCTGGAGCTGTTCCGAAACATTACGAAGCATTTCTTCATAACGGACTTTCTTTTCTTTCTCTTCGTTCACAACGCTCTCCGGAGCCTTGGCGAGGAAGCCCTGGTTCGCCAGTTTCTTCTCGGCTCTGGCCACTTCTCCCTCCAGACGCTTCTTTTCCTTGGACAATCTCTGATATTCCTCTTCGAAGTCCACCAGATCTGCCATCGGAATGAAAATCTGCGCACCTGCAATGACTTTCGACACAGCGTCTTCCGGTCCTTCCTGACCGCCGTTGATGAAGGTCATGTCGGACAGATTGGCCAGGTCACGGATGTAACGCTCTCCGCTTCTGATCCGGTCCAGGTCCTCTCCGTCTGCCTGAATAACTGCAGTCAGTGACCGGGACGGCGCCGCTTCCGCTTCCGCCCTCGCATTCCGGATCGCAGTAATCGCTTCCATGGCCATATTCACAATCTGCTCTTCCTCACTGAAGCATCTGCTCTCGGAGAACTCCGGCCATTTCGCACTGATCAGATACTCGTTCCGGCATCCTTCCTTCTCCGCATCCGCATGAGGCAGGAAGTCCCAGATTTCCTCTGTGATGAACGGCATGAACGGATGCAGCAGTTTCAGTTCTTCCTTCAGCACCATAACCAGGACGAACCGCACAACGGCCTTGTCTTCCTCGTCATCGCTCCAGAGTCTCTTCTTCACAAACTCGATATACCAGTCGCAGAATTCATTCCAGATGAGATCGTACACTCTCTGGCTGGCCAGCGCCAGATCGAAGTTATCGATCGCACTTGTCACATACTGAACGGCGTCGTTCAGCCTGCTGATCATCCACTTGTCCTCATCCTTCAGAGCGATGCCGCTGAAGTCGGCAGTACGGGCCAGTCCCATACCTTCTCCGTCCGCCATCGGCAGGAAGTTTCCCTCTTCATCCTGGAGATTCATGATGACGAACCGGGACGCATTCCAGAGCTTGTTGGCGAAATTACGTGCAGACAGGATCTTCGACTCCTGATACCGCATGTCGTTGCCCGGCGTGATGCCGTTGCTCAGCATGAAACGCAGCGCATCCGCACCGAAGCGGTCGATTTCCTCCAGCGGATCAATGCCGTTCCCCAGGGATTTACTCATCTTCCGGCCCTGGGAATCCCGTACCAGACCATGGAGATAGACATATTTGAATGGAACCTGATCCGTCTCTTCCAGCGCAGAGAATACCATTCTGACAACCCAGAAGAAAATAATGTCATATCCGGTCACCAGAACGTCCGTCGGATAGTAATACTTCAGTTCCGGTGTTTCCTCCGGCCAGCCCAGTGTGGAGAACGGCCAGAGCGCAGAGGAGAACCAGGTGTCCAGTACATCTTCATCCTGATGCAGATGTTTCGACCCGCACTTCGGGCAGACCGTCGGATCCTCCTCGGATACGATCGTCTCACCGCATTCATCGCAGTACCATGCAGGAATCCGGTGGCCCCACCACAGCTGACGGGAGATGCACCAGTCCCGGATATCCTCCAGCCAGTGATTATAGATCTTCACGAAACGATCCGGAACGAACTCCAGATCCCCCTTCTCCGCCGCTTCCAGCGCCGGCTTCGCCAGTTCTTCCATCTTCACGAACCACTGCTCGGACAGCATCGGCTCGATGACGGTATGGCAGCGGTAACAGGTACCGGCAGGAATCGTCATGTTCTCCACCTTCACCAGATAGCCCGCCGCTTCCAGATCGGCAACCCACTGCTTCCGGCATTCATAGCGGTCCATTCCGGCGTACTTGCCGGCCAGCTCGTTCATGGTTGCATCTTCGTTGATGCAGCTCAGAACTTCCAGATCATGACGCTGTCCCACCTCGAAGTCGTTCGGGTCGTGGGCCGGTGTGATCTTCACGGCACCGGTTCCCTTCTCCGGATCCGGATACGGGTCTTCCACAATCGGAATCTCTCTGCCCACCAGCGGCAGAACTACCTTCTGCCCCACCATGTCTTTATAACGGGGATCGTTCTCCGGCACGGCGATGGCCACATCACCGAACATCGTTTCCGGCCGGGACGTCGCCACGACGATGTCCTTTCCGCCTTCTTCCGCTGCCGGATAACGGAAATACCAGTATTCGCCCTGCTTGTCCTCGTGCTCCACTTCCGCGTCAGATAGAGACGTCTTGCAGCTCGGACACCAGTTGATCAGACGCTTTCCTCTGTAAATCAGACCCCGGTTATATAATCTGACGAAAAACGCACGAACAGCCTTGGAACAGCCCTCATCCATGGTGAACCGTTCCCTGGACCAGTCACAGGAGTCTCCCAGCTTGCGGCACTGACGGGTGATCGTTCCGCCGAACTCCCGCTTCCAGTCCCAGACTCGTTCCAGGAACGCCTCTCTGCCCAGGTCCTCCTTCTCCAGACCTTCCTCATCCCGCAGCCGGTTCGCCACCTTCACCTCTGTGGCGATACTGGCATGATCGGATCCCGGAATCCACAGGGCATTGTATCCCCGCATCCGTTTATACCGGATCAACACATCCTGCAGCGTCTGATCCAGCGCATGTCCCATGTGCAGCTTTCCGGTGATATTCGGAGGCGGCATGACGATGGTGAACGGTTTTCTGTCCGGATCCACATCCGAATGGAACGAGCCGGACTCCTCCCACATAGCGTAGAGCCGATCCTCGAATTCCTTCGGATCATACGTTTTCGAAAGATTTTTCATGATCATACTTCCTTCTATTCCCTTAGTATTTCATCTGATTTTTGTGTGTCAGGCCGGCCCGTTTCCTCCCGTTCGGTTCCACCCGTCCAGCCTATCGTATTATTTTAGCACGAAAGACAACGTGTGAAAAGCACGAATCAGCGGCAATCCCGGCGCCGCCCGCAATGTACACAAACACAACTCTATCATATATTTTTTGTTGACACACAACAACTCCCAATTTAAAATAAGGACTATTCCGTAACAAAACATTGAAATGCCCGTTCCGCCCTCCCTCCGGAGCATTTCTGACCGGCAGCACATATCACACATATACCGAGGAAAGTGAGGTCTTCATGGCACAGAAAGAAAGCGAATTATCCCGGCTGAACCGCCGGCTGAATACATTGTCCATCTTCCGGTCCATTCTGGAGGACGACGTGGTGGGCCGGCTCCAGGCCCTGATCGACAGCATCGGCACCGGCTCCCTGGAGGAGCAGCTCCGCCGGTACGGTGATTTCACCGGCGCACTGTTCGAGGCGGGGGGAAACATCACGACCTATGTCCGTACCTTCCTGCAGGATGACATGAACTTCTACCTGCGCAACACGGTGAAACGCCGGGAAATGAGCGAGAACATGCACCGCTGTCTGGAAGAGGAACTGGACGTGATGCAGGAACTGGCTTCCCTTCCGCCCTCTGTTCTCATCAGCCAGATCGGATGCAGCGGATTTCTGCCGGAATGGGATACCGCTGAATGCGACATTCCGACAGAGTATCACGAAATGCTGAATAACATCCCGACCCGGGGATACGGCAAGTTCGCCCGCTACCGTTTCTTCACGGTAAAAAACGGCACCCTGGACCCGGTGAAATATGCCGATCCCCAGTCCCTGGATCAGCTCTACGGCTACGAGCGGGAGCGGCGCATGGTCTACGAGAACACCCGGGCACTGGCGGAAGGCATCGGTGCCGCCAACGTCCTGCTCTACGGTGACGCCGGCACAGGAAAATCCTCCACCATCAAGGCCTGCGCCAACGCTTTTGCAGACCGGGGGGTGCGGCTCATCGAGTTTGACAAAAAACAGCTGAATGCGATCCCGAAAATTATCGACCAGCTCTACGACACACCGCTGAAATACATTTTCTTCATCGACGACCTGAGTTTCACCACGGAAGATGACAACTTCTCCTACCTGAAGGGCATGCTGGAAGGCAGCAGCACCGGAAAGTCCGATAACATTGCCATCTACGCCTCCAGCAACCGGCGCCATCTGGTGCGGGAGCTGAATGAAGACCGGGCCGGCTCCGACATTCATCTGAATGACACACTGCAGCAGACCATGAGTCTCTCTGCACGCTTCGGACTCACCATTACCTTCCAGAAACCGGAGAAAGACCTCTATCTGGAGATCGTGAAGAAACTGGCGGCCGAGGAAGAAGTGACAATGCCGGAAGAAGAACTCTGCCGGAAGGCGGAGGCCTTCGCCATTCGCAGCAACGGCCGAAGCCCCCGGACAGCGAAGCAGTTCATCCAGCAGATCCTCATCGGCATTCAGTAGAATTCTAAATATCCTTAACAGAACTGAAGTTTCGAGCGGCGGGGTTGATATCCCGCCGTCTTTTTGATAATATGAGTCGATTGTTAAACATTTCATTTCTTCCCGCGGCTTCTCTCTGGGAGTTTCCGCGGGAGGTGTCATGAAGGCGGAGATTACCCGGATTCCCGTCTTCCGAAGATCGAAAAACCGGAGGCAGATAACATTGAACATGAATATTTCGGATCCTGCACGTTTCCGGCACGCCGTCCGTTTCCTGCGGCGCTGCTTCATTCTGGAACGGGAGGACAGAAAAACACTGAACTGGCAGCTGATCGGACTGCTGTTCACAATTCTGCTGGCTCTCCTCTTCACCCGGAACCTGCTGCGTATGAATCATGTAGACGGCCCGGACAGCAGAACCGTACAGAAAAACATCGAAACCGTGCAGCAGTTCCATTACGGCACGGTATCCAGTGTCGAAAAACAAATCAACGCCCTGGACGAGAAGGCGTCCTCCTCCGGCAGCAGATATACGGCAGGATCCCGGGCGTACTACATGAAACTTTTGTCCGGCGCAGTCATCGTCGGAGACTCCGTCACCGAGGGATTCAGCGTGTACGGATGGCTCCCGGACGGTCAGGTCTACAGCCGGATCGGCGCCACACTGCTCCGGGACGGAAGCCTCTTCACCCAGGCCGCCCAGGGTCAGCCGAAGGAAGCATTCTTCTCCTTCGGACTGAATGATATCGGCAACTTCCGGGGGGATGCGGCGGCCTTCGCCGGTCAGTACGAGAAACTGCTCCGGCAGTTCCACCGTGCGTCTCCCGGCACGAAAATCTTTCTGAACAGTATCGCTCCGCCTTCCCCGAAGACACTGGCGAAACGGAAGAATCTGAGGAAATACACCCGGTTCAACCGGGCGATTGAATCCCTTTGCCGGAAATCTTCCTATACTTATGTCGACACCACCGATATTTTCCGGGATCACCCGAATTTCTATGCCGGTGACGGCATCCATGCGTCGACAGCATATTACCCGCTCTGGATGGATGAAATGATCCGGGCGGCCGGATTGGATGAATGATGAACGAAACGAAGAAAAACGAAATTCTCGCCCGGATCACGGATTCCCGGGTCACAAAAATCATACTAATACTGCTTCTGATCGGTTTTCTGGCAGCGGTATACCACATGAACAGCGCAAGGGACGTGTCCGTCTCCCGCATTGACGACGCACTCCGCAGCGAAACGAAAATCAAGTCAATGCAGAAATGCAGTTCCCGCCAGCTGATGCAGTTCATGGGACTGAATGCATCCCATTACGACGGGTTCCTCTACTACCGGAGCCGGGAAGCCCTGGGCGTGGATGAAGTTCTGGTGGTGAAGGCCAGACAGAAGTCTGACCTGAGCGCAGTGGAAGACGCCGTGGAAGACCGGATCGACAACCAGATCCGGACCTATGAAGGATATGGGCCGGAACAGGTATCCCGCCTGCAGAATGCAGTGGTGACGAAACGAGGAAACTTCCTCTTCTACGCCACCGCCAAGGATCCTTCCGTATACGAGGAGGTGTTCCTGCATGTTATTTAGCAGTATCCTGTTTCTGTTCTGGTTTCTGCCCCTTGTGCTGCTGGCCTACTACATCATTCCGAACCGTTTCCTGAACGGACGGAACATCGTACTGCTCATCGCCAGCCTGATATTCTACAGCTGGGGGGAGCCGGTCTACGTATTCCTGATGATCTACAGCGGCTTCTTCAACTATTTCATGGCGCTGGAAATCGATGCGGCCCGGAAGAAGGGCGGTACCGGAAAGAAGGATCTGGTTTTCACGGTGATCGTGAACCTGTTCATCCTCGGTTTCTTCAAATACTTCGGATTCGTGATGGATCAGATCAATGCCCTCACCGGAGCGCACATTCATTACACCGCACTGGCACTTCCGATCGGCATCTCATTCTACACATTCCAGGGACTGTCCTATATCTTCGATGTCTATCGGGGAGAGGTCCCGCCCCAGCGAAAGCTGCTCCGGTTCATGCTCTATCTTTCCATGTTCCCGCAGCTGATCGCCGGGCCGATTGTGAAATACCGGGACATCGCACTGCAGCTGGAAAACCGGACTTTCTCCTTCCAGCAGTTCGGAGAAGGTGTGATCCGTTTCTCCTTCGGACTGGCGAAGAAGGTTCTGGTGGCCAATGCCTGCGGTGCGGTTTTCACCGACATTTCGGGATACAGTGACAATCAGCTTTCCCTGGTCAGCGCCTGGATCGGCATCGCAGCTTACACCCTGCAGATTTACTTCGACTTCAGCGGATATTCCGATATGGCCATCGGCCTGGGGAAAATGTTCGGGTTCGAATTCTCCGAGAACTTCAATTATCCGTACATCTCGAAGAGCGTCACTGAATTCTGGAGAAGATGGCATATTTCCCTGTCCTCCTGGTTCCGGGAATACTTGTACATTCCCCTGGGCGGAAACCGGGTGCCGGTGCCCCGGCACATGCTGAATCTGATGATCGTCTGGTCCCTCACCGGCCTCTGGCACGGAGCGGACTGGAACTTCATCCTCTGGGGCGCCTGGTACGGCGTGATCCTGATCCTGGAGAAATACGTTTACGGACCGTATCTGGAAAAGGCGCCAAAGTGGCTGAAGCATGTCTATACCATGCTGATTGTCATGGTCGGATGGACCTTCTTCAGCGCATCCGATATGACGGCGGCAGGCCGGATGCTTGCTGCCATGTTCCTGCCGGGAAAATACGCTCTGGCGAATATGACCACACTGTATCTGCTCCGGACGAACCTGATCCTGCTGATCATCGCCGCAGTCTGCTCCACCGAGAAACCCATCCGCTTCTGGAAGCGGATCCTGAAAGTGGTGCCGGCGGCCGGACTGCTCATCCTGCTGGCCCTGTTCCTGCTTTCGGTAGCGAGCCTGGTTTACAGTTCCTACAACCCGTTCCTGTATTTCCGGTTCTGATACCGGTATACCAAACAGCCGGCTATGGCACCGGTTCTAATACCTGCCTGTTGAAAGAGATGAGATAACGCATGAAACACGATCCAAAAATCATGAAAATCGCCTCGGTGGGCTTCACCGCCCTGCTGATGGCCGTCCTGGTGCTGAACATCCTGCTGCCGGACCGGACATTCTCCCCTCAGGAGAACCGGATTCTCCAGCAGCTGCCGCCCGTCAGCCTCCTGCAGTACATGGAGGGACGGATGGAGACGAAACTGGACAAATATGCGAACGACCAGTTCCCGCTCCGGGATCAGTTCATTCGTCTGAATACCGCAGCGGATGTGACCCTGGGGAAATGTATCTCCAACGGCGTCATCCGCTGCCGGGATCACTACCTGATGGAAACCGTCAGTGCCCCGAAGAATACTGTTCTCCGTAAGACTGAGAGCAGCATCGCCCGCTTCCGGAAACAGTATCCCCGCCTCCATATGTATTTCCTGCTGGCCCCTAATGCCGCCAACATCCTGCAGGACAAACTGCCCATGACAGTCCGGGTCCATGACCAGAACCGGGACATGGACCGCTTCTTCCGGGAAATGAAGAAAATCGGCGTCACACCGGTAGACACCCGCCAGACCCTGCGCCAGGCATCCCGGAAACAGCAGGTGTACTACCGCACCGACCACCACTGGACCACCCAGGGCGCTTACGCAGCTTACCGCTATGCCAGAAAACCTCTGAAGCTTCGTTCAGAAGTGAAATACAAGCCGTACATCGTCAAAAACGACTTCACCGGCACCCTTTATTCAAAAAGCGGCTTCACCGGCGGCCGCTATGACAACATCACATTGTACCTGCCGTCCTCAAAAACAAAACCATCCGTGATCAGCTACGCCGACACGAAACAGAAAACTACGGAATTCTACCAGCTGAACAATCTGAAGAAAAAAGATGCCTACACCGTGTTCGGCGGCAGCAACCACCCGCTCTACACCGTCAAGACGCCGGTCCGTTCCCGCCGCCGTCTGCTGCTGATCAAGGATTCCTACGCCAACAGTTTCCTCCCCTTCCTGACCCAGGACTTCCGGGAAATCGTGGTGGTGGATCCCCGTTATTACTTCGGCAACGTGAAGGACCTGATCCGAAACGAGGGTGTCACAGATGTATTGTTCCTATACAACGACAACACCTTCATGACCGACGAGTCACTCTCTCTCATGCTTTAGACCGCCGCCGGCCGGGCAATGCACACTCGATCGGATGAACCGCCGGCCGGGCAACGCACACTCGATCGGATGAACCGCCGGCCGGGCAACGCACACTCGATCGGATGAACCGCCGGCTTTGATGTAAGCATCATGATGCCGGCGGTTTTTTTGCGGTTTACGTGTTATCAATTTAAACCGATAACACGGACTGCCCGAATTTTCGCCCAGATAAGTCACAGCGAAATGATCATCTTGATGATTGTACATGATTAAAGTCATGCATACGCTTGCAAAGTGCGGAATCAGGCAAATTGGCCGTTTCCGCACCAAAAACAGCATCCAAAGGGTGCGAAAATCAAACTTTTTCTTGATTAATCTATTAGACCGCTTCCACGAAGTGCGGATTAGACAAATTCCTCATTTTCGCACCCGGAAAAGGAAGGTTAATTTGTCGATTACCATTTTTTTACTATTAAACTACTCTTCTCAAGAAAAGTGCCTTCGCATAATTCAACAATATTACAAGAAGAAATGAATGAATATGCAATCCTGAATAGATAACCAGCGATTACAGATTCTGTTCTGAAAGGAAGAAGGTGCGGAAAAGGCCTTTTCGGCAATTTCCGCACCCTCGTTCTTCTTGTTCGTCTGCTTCTGAGGCAAACGACAGGTGTTCCGGGTGCGAAATCCGCAATATTCGTAATTTCGCACCCTCCCGGCCGACCGCACTCTCCCGACCGACCGCACCCTCCCGGCCGACCGCACTCTCCCGGCCGACCGCCTGTGCCTTGGCCGACCCTTACACCAGCTCTCCGGCATCGGCACGCTGCTGCTCCTCCGCTGTCATCTTAGTGACGGTGATGCCCAGCACCGCCATGACCAGTGTGACCACAGGCATCGCCAGGTTGAAGACCGCCCACGGGCCATAGACGAACGGCGTCACGCCCAGGTTGGCGGAAATGTACATACCGCATGTGTTCCACGGAACCAGCGGGGATGTGACTGTACCGGCGCTCTCCAGCGCATTGGACAGACACTTCGGGTGAAGACCTTTTTTCCGATAAGCCGGTGCATACATTCTGCCCGGAATCAGGATGGAAATATACTGTTCCGGCATGACGATATTCGACATGATACAGGTCAGCTCTGTGGCGCCCACCAGAGCCGCATCCCCCTTTACGACCCGGGTCAGCGCATTGATAATGACTTCCAACTGCCGGGACTCTTCCATGATTCCTCCGAACATCATGGCGATGATGGTCATCAGAATGGACTCTGACATGTTCATGAGTCCGCCGGTGGACAAAAGATCATTCAGTGCATCGATCTTCGTGTTGCACAGGAACCCGTCCTTGGCGCAGGTCAGAATGTCACCGAAGGTGACCCCGGTATGGGAAAGGGCCAGGCCGCTGTCCCCCTGGATGAAGATCGGCAGATTGCCCTGGAAAATCGGTGCCATCACCGCTCCCACCAGCAGACCCAGGGTGATGCCCGGAATCGCCGGCACATGGAATGCGATGGCCAGAATAACCACCAGCGGCGGCAGGAAAAGCAGCGGATTTACATGGAAGGTATTTGCAATTCCTTCCGTCAGTGCAGTTACCTGGGAAGTATCGGCTCCGTTTCCGGATGCTGTCATGAATCCGTAGGCGGTGAAGAAGATGATGGTGATTCCGTAAGCAACAATGGTGGATTTCATCATGTACTTCACATGTGTGAATACATCGGTGCCCGCCATTGCCGGCGCCAGATTTGTCGTATCACTGAGCGGTGACATTTTGTCCCCGAAATAGGCCCCGGAGATGATGGCCCCCGCCGTGGGACCCACCGGCATGCCCAGACCGTGGCCGATGCCCATGAGAGCCAGACCCATGGTTCCCATGGTGCCCCAGGAGGTACCCGTTGCCAGGGAAGTGATGGAGCAGATCAGGACGGAGGCCAGCAGGAAGATCTTCGGTGAGAGGATCTTCAGACCGTAATAGATCATCGTCGGGATGGTACCGCAGAGCAGCCACACCCCCACCATCATGCCGACAATGGCCAGAATCAGAATGGACTGCATCGCTTTCGTGATGCCGTTCACCATCATTTTTTCGACGGTTTCCCAGCGGTATCCCAGATGCAGCGCCATGACTGCAGCGATGATGACTCCGATGAACATCGGGATGTGCGGTGCCGCATGGAACACGGCAATGCCCAGGGACATGACGAGGATCAGACCCAGAAATGAGATGCACGCCTCCCACAATTTCGGTACCCGGGGATTCCGGACCTTTTTCTGAACGGTCCCGCCGTCGTTATTGTTTTTCTTCTCCATGTTTCCACTCCGATTCCGCCGGACCCAGGGTGCCGGCAACCAGCAATATTAATAATTATTCAATATAATTTATAATATACCGTTCAGAGTGAATATGCAAACCGTTTTTTGAAAAAATATGCGAAATTAAAAATGATCCTCCAAGTTCCGCAGGAAGGTCCGCCTGTGAATCGGGGAAATACCCTGTTTCTTCAGGCCGACATAGTGGGATTTTGTCCCGTAACCTTTGTTGCTGGCGAAATCATAGCCGGGATAGGTTGCTTCGTAAGCGATCATCATATCGTCCCGGCGGACTTTCGCGATAATGGATGCTGCGGCAATCGACAGGCTCGTGGCGTCACCCTTTGTCATAGAAGTCACCGGCACCGGCAGCATGTCCAGATTCACCGCATCCACCAGAACCCGGTCCAGCCCGCAGCCGGTCCGTTCCCGGAGCATCTTCTCCGCCTCCTGCACAGCCTGGTACATCGCTTCCTTCGTCGCCTCCAGAATATTGATCCGGTCGATGCGTTCATTGGTGCTGATGCCGAAGCCGAAGGCCAGTGCCCGGTCCAGAATGATCCGGCTCATTTCCCGGCGGCGGCGGTCGGTCAGCTTCTTGGAATCATCGATGCCCGGCACGTCGAAATCTGCCGGCAGCACACAAGCCGCCGTGACCACCGGTCCGGCCAGAGGACCTCTTCCCACCTCGTCCACACCGGCGAGGTAGAGTTCCCCCGACTTCCGGAACCGGTCGTCGAAGCCCCGGAGCGCCAGAAGACGCTCCATCATTTTCTTTTCCCGCTCCGCCTTCGTCATGCCTGCACCTCCGGCGGCCGTTCCAGGGTGATCCGGCCGATCTTTCCGGCCCGGAATTCATCGGTGACAATCTTGGCCACCCGGTCGTAGTCGATGCGTTTCCCCGGCAGAATCGCTCCCCGCTTTCGGGCGATCTCCTCCATGCAGGCCAGCGGATCCTCCGGAATTTCTTCCAGTCCGTAGCGCGCCGCCAGCAGATCCGGGTAGTCCTGCATCAGACGCCGGATCAGTTCCAGCCCCAGGTCGGCGATATTCAGAATTTCATCCCGGATGGAACCGCAGAAGGCCAGGTCCAGCCCGGTCATCGGGTCTTCCAGTTTCGGCCACAGGATGCCCGGCGTATCCAGAAGCTGCATGCCGTTGGAAAGGGTCAGCCACTGCTTTCCTTTGGTCACCCCCGGCCGGTCTCCGGTTCTGGCGCTTTTCTTTCCCGTGAGCCGGTTGATCAGGGAGGACTTGCCCACATTCGGCACACCCACGATCATCATGCGGAGGGGCTTCCGCTTCCGCACAGCCGCATTATCTTCTCTGCGGACGTCCTGACCGGATGCCTGCCGTACCTCTTCTTTCTTGCGGAGGATCTGCTTCTCGATGCGGTCCAGCTCCCGGAGAAGCGTTTTCACGCCGGCACCGGTCATACAGTTCATGGACAGAACATCCACACCGTCCTCCTTCAGATACGCCGTCCAGGCACGGTTGGCATCCTCATCGGAGAGGTCGCTCTTGTTCAAAACAATCAGCCGCGGTTTTCCGCCCACCAGCTCATCGATGATGGGATTGCGGCTGGACACCGGGATCCGGGCGTCGATCACTTCCACCACCAGATCCACCAGTTTCAGATTATCTCTGATCAGCTCCCGGGTTTTCTTCATGTGTCCCGGGTACCAGTTGATATGATCCATCTCTATCCTTTCTGTTCACTTGTTTCCACTCATCTGTTTCCGGAGCGCAGGAAACGTCCGGAAATATGAAAAAAACGGAGACAGCCGCCTCCGTTTCAATCTCTGTGTTCGTCCGATTACTTCTGTTTTCTGATTTCCTTGGACTTAATTCTGGCAGCCTTACCAGTTCTCTCACGCATGTAGTGCAGTCTCGCTCTTCTGACGTCACCCTTACGCACTACATCGATGTGATCGATCCATGGGGAATGAATCGGGAATGTCTTCTCGACGCCGACACCGGAAGCGATTCTGCGAACGGTGAATGTCTTCGCAATGCCGCCGTTCTGGATCTTCATAACATAGCCTTCGAAGACCTGGATTCTTTCGCGGTTTCCTTCCTTGATCTTGATGTGGACTCTCAGTGTGTCGCCGACACCAAATTCAGGAATGTCACTCTTCATGTAGTCTTTCGTGATCTGATCAATTACGTTCATTGGATATTTCCTCCCTTTCTCCATAGACGTTCATGCGATGAATCCAGCGCCCCGGCGCCCATCCAGAGGACCGTCCGTAAAATACTTGAAGAGTATACCATATCCGCTCCTTCTCCGCAAGGGAAAATTCATGGTTTCCCCCATTACTTCGCCCGGGGATGACAGCGGTCGTAAATGTCCTTGATCCGGTTCCGCACGTCCCCGAAATACATCTGGGTGGCGGCGATATCCTCGTGACCCATCAGTTCCTGCAGGGACTTGATGTCGATCCCGTTCTGCACCATGTGCATGGCGAAGGAGTTCCGGAGTGTCTGAGGGGTCAGTTTCTCTTCCAGATGCGCCTCTTCCCCGTATTTCTTCAGGATTTTCCAGAACCCCTGCCGGGTGAAAGGCTGCCCCAGATAATTCACGAACAGAATTCCGGCGGGATCCTCCGGATCCCCGTCCTTCATCAGCGCCCGCCGGCTGGTTTCAATATATTCCGTCACCGCCCGGCGGGCCGGCCGTCCCATAGGCACAATCCGGGCGCCGCCGTGCTTCCCGTTCAGCGCCACGAAACCCACCTTCAGATTCAGGTCCGACAGCCGCATTTCGATGATCTCACTGACCCGGATGCCCGTGGCGTACATGAGCTCCAGGATCGCCCGGTCCCGCTTACCCTTGATCGAATCATCCGGAAGAGAAAGCAGTTTCTCCACCGATTCCACACTGAGATACGAGATTTTCTTCCGTCCGATCTTCGGGGACCGGATGTCATCCGTCGGGTTTTCCTCAATGATCCCCCGGCTCTGCAGGTAGCGGTAAAATGCCCGAAGGGAAGCCAGTTTCCGGCTCACCGTAGACTTAGATTTTCCACTGTTCTTCAATTCCAGCAGATAGGCCACGATATTCGTATTTGTCACGTCCTGCAGGTCCTTCACCCCGCTGCGGGCTGCAAAATCCCGAAATGCCATGATGTCCCGCTTATACGCCTCGATGGTATTTTCGGACATATTCCTCGTATTCTTCAGATAATCCAGAAAAACATCTAATGTCATTCACTCTTCTCCATATATTCATCCAGTTTTCCGCTTCTGACCAGTTCCATGGTCATCAGTACTGCAATCTGGGTCTTCGCATCTTCAATCTCACCCGTCATGGCCATGTTCCACGCTTCCTCCAGCGGGTACGGAATAATCTCGATATCTTCCGTCTCATCCAGATCCCGTTCCCCCTGCGTGAGGTCCGTACAGAGAAAAATGTGCAGTTTCTCAGTGCAGAAACCCACAGAGGAATAGGCGGAAGTCAGTTCCCGGATCTTCCCGGCCCGGTACCCGGTCTCCTCCCGCAGTTCCCGCAGGGCGGAACCTACCGGTTCCTCCCCGGGATCCATCTTCCCGGCCGGCACCTCCAGCACTTCTTTCCCCACAGCATAACGGAACTGCCGCTCCAGCAGAATTCTTCCGTCATCCAGCAGCGCTGCCATCACTACGCCGTCTGCGTGTTCCGCAACTTCCCGAACCGCCGTCCTTCCCCCCACGGCTTCCACATGATCCACCCGGACATTCACGATATGCCCCCGGAAAGAATAGGTCGAATCCAATTTTTTCTCTCGGTACGTCATCAGAACCTCCCATCGTATCAGTATGATTATAGCATAACCGGTTTACATTTCCCATTTATTATTCCCCGGAAAAAAACGGAATTTTCCGGTCTTCCGGCGCCCCGGATTTTCATAAATTTTATTGATTTTTCAGAGGTAGCATTATATAATAACCGTGAGGTTATCCCCCTGATAGCCTCATTAATCTCTAATCCCAATACCCCTTTTGAACAAAGTAGACTGCAGCCTGTGCAGTCTATTTTGTTATCTGCTCTTCCGGCTGTTTGGCGCCGGAAGGAAAGACCATCTTTCAGAAAGCATTCCTATGAAACAGATTACCGACGAACTCTATCTGGACGATTTTCACAGCCGCGCCTTCGATCTCTACTTCGGCGATTTGAAGATATTTGTCTTCGACATCGAAACCACCGGTCTGGATCCGCGGCGCAGCAGCCTGATTCTCTCCGGAATTCTGGAGCCGGAACAGGGCCATTTCAACGCCATCCAGTATTTCATGGAAAACCCGAGAGAAGAAGAGGATCTGATCCTGCGGACCCTGGAGAAGCTCCAGGAGGCGGACTGCGTCCTCACCTACAACGGCAGGAGGTTCGACCTTCCCTTCCTGGAGACCCGCATGAAACGGTTGGACATCCCCGGCCGGGAGGATCTCCTGGGACTGTACAATCTGGACCTATACCCGATCATCCGGAACGATTCTCCTCTGAAGGAAGTCCTGGGCTCCCTTCGCCAGAAAAACATCGAGTACTATATGGGTGTGGCCGACAGCCGCTATGACGAAATAGACGGCGGCGAAAGCGTCCGGCTCTTCCTGGAATACCTGGACACCCACAGCCCTGCTCTGGAACAGCGCATCCTGCTGCACAACCACGATGACATCATCCAGCTTCGCCGAATCCTGCCTGTGCTCCTGAACTGCGACCTGCACCGGGCCATGTTCCGGACCGGCTTTCCGGCGGCGGGACTGATCCTCACAGAGATTCGAGTGACAAAGGACAGCCTGCACGCGTCCGCCCGCACCGGAAGACTGGGCCCCCTGCGGGATTATATCGCATTCCCCACAGAATCCCTTCCAGTGCTCGTGCAGGCCTCTTCCGTGACCAGCACCTGCGAATTCGAATTCCCGGCCCGCCGGATCGGCCGGTCTGCGCTGGTTCTGGATGCATCGTCCCTTCTGGGCTTTCCGTCCGACGCCGCCTTCACTGAGCAATCCGATCTGGCCTCCTATCCTGCCTTCCAGAGCGGCTACCTGGTGCTGAAGCAGGGAAGAGCTGTCAACTACCTGGAGATCAATGCCTTCCTGATCGCCTTCCTGAAACGAATCGCACCGGAACTGGCGGCGGAATGAGGCTGCCCCCGAATCGCTGCGGCTTTTTTCGTGTGTGGGAGAACTGTGCGGGGCGGATTGTATACGATCAAAGCCGCTCATGGAGCCGGACGGGCAGATCACACGGGGATCACTTGTATACTGTATGGATAGGGTGCGACATTGCCCAAATGTGCCCTTACCGCACCAGAAACACAGTATTCCGGGTGCGAATCCGAAAGAAAAACCTGATTAATATATTTCTGCCCCTTCCGGGGGTGCGATACCAGTAAAAAACAGGATTTCCGCACCTCGTCCGGCGAACTGATTGTACACATTTTAGGTGAATTGGACAAAAAATATCCCGGCTGCCGATCGAACATTCCGGGAACAATTATGGCAGCACAAGAGAACAGGCTGAAAAGCCGGCAATTAGATACGAGATGTGTATGCTGACCTAAATAATTACGATATAAAAATTTTCCATACAGTTAGCCCAGTGCGAAAATGAGGGTTTTCGCAGATCCGCACCCCTCTGAATCGTGTCGCCCTTGCTTTCCGGCCAAATCCACAGAAAACAGGTGCGAAATACGCAGAAAACGGATTTTCGCACCTGTCCACCCTACATCCGTCAGTCGATCACGCTCCTGCCGCACATCCGCACAGTTTAGCAACACTTATCTCACGTCAATGCCACGCTGCGGATTTCACATTCATCATATTTTTCTTTCTATCCGACTTTGCTGCTGTATTTCACATCATTTCCGGCTTGCGACAATGCTTTTCTTACAACACCGAGATCGATCGGGGCCGTCTGCAGGTAATACCGGCCAGGGTAATCATCAGGGTAATCAGTGATACGTTTCAGTTGTTTCGCCGTGCGGATGATAATCGGGTCATTCCGATCAGATCCCAGCATGAGCTGGTTTTCATATCTTCCTTTTCCGTAAGCATACTTCCAGAATGCCCTGGCGAAACCGGTCTCCACGTTTACAGCGTTTTTTCCATTTCCATCCGCTACAATGAGTCCGGTTCCGGATTCCTGATCGATGTCGAAATCAAAGTAATCATATTCTTGGCCGGCGATTTCAATGGCATCCTGATCCCTTTCATCCTTCAGTTTTCCAAGAGTCCATCCGCTGTAATTCTGACTCTGCCAGCTGCCGTTCCAGATGTAAAGTACCGGGTCTTCTCCTTGCGGAACCAGCACTCCATACTTCGGCGTACTATTATCAATGTACTTATCGTTCTCCAGCTTCTTCGCAGATCCCAGATCAACCGCCTTTTGTTTCGTCGGGTCATAGACAAACCAGCGATTCCCCTCCCGGTAAGCCAGGTAATATCTTGAAGCTAACTTTTTCGGCTTCACCCAGTCGCCGAAATGAACTCCCGCACTGGTCGTTTCCGAAAGGCCCTGTCCCACTGCATTTCGTTCCAGTTTGGCAGCCCTTTCTCCCGCATCGGTCACCGTGCGGAATGGATATGTTGTCCTTCTCTGATTATAATATACTGTCTTTACCGATCTCGTCTGCATGGGGTTCGGAACGGCTTTCTCAACAAAGTCGCCAAGAGAAAAACCGATGCTTCCGCCAATTGCCGGCATAACCCCGTTTATATCCGGCAGATACATATTTCCACTTAGCACAACGATCCATCCATTAATGGACCCAAGGAAAGCACCTGCTTTATCGTTGTTTTCTGCAGGAGCGACATATCCCCCTGCATAGGAATTTACTATTGAATATTTGATCCCGTTCGCTCCTTTGGTTGTCAAATACCCGATCAAACCGCCTCGTACGAAACTCTCCTTCCAGACATTTTTTTCGTCTGACGCTCCCCCCACCGAACAGGTGGAATAGCAGTCCTGAATAACGGAATTTCCGTCCTGGAAGGACACGTATCCCAGTAATCCACCGGCATAATAATATCCATTCAAACCTCTTCCGTTACTTTTAGACGTTACATTGAAGGGGTCCGTCGAATACTTCTGTTTATCTTTGTCAATCATCCCCCCGGAGTAGCTGTTCCGGATCTCGATACTCCCGTTCTGATCCTCCACATCACCGATCAGGCCGCCGGAGACAACTCCCGCTACCGAAACCGAAGCGGCGCAGTTGGAGACCGTTCCTTTTCCTTTCCAACTGCCGATCAGACCGCCGCCTACCGGGTAATACACTTCTCCGGCATTCCTATTCACAGTTACTTCGTGCCCTTCAGCAGACACTTTCCCTTCCGTCCCATAGGAAACCACATGGTCGATCGTAACTTCCTCAGAGGAGGATATCGTCCCTGCCAGGGTTCCGGCATCGCCGTCCGTTGCCTTAACATGAAAATTCTTCAGAATCAGGTCGTGGACGGAAATTTTACGGTACAATCCCCGGAAGAGTCCTGCTTCCGCTTCGCTTTTCACAATCCTCCCGTTGTAAGTCGTTTCCGCATTTGCCACACCCCGGATCACCATATTGGCAATGATACAGTTTCCCCCGTCATATTCCCGCAGCTGGTCATTCCGGATACTGTAGTAAGAATCTTCCTGGGGCTTATTATCGTCCTCACTGCTCCTTACCCGCGTAATCACAATCTTATTCTCTTCATCCGAAAGGGAGTAACTGCTTTCGGTCGGGATCCCATTCTGAAACCTTCCCTCTGCTTCGCGGAGACCACGTACTTCGTTCACGAATCCTCTGGCGCCCAGCGTGCTGCCGAACACCTGGGGATCGGTTTCCCGGGATGCAGTCTGTATCTGATTTGTATGCTCCGTCTGATCGGTCTGTTCGTCATACTTCCAGGCAATATCCGCAGTCTGCACCGCTTTCCGGATCAGGCGCACCGGACTGTTCTCTGCAGGATTCCGGCTGTCTCCCGACCCCTGATTCAGGTATTCCTGTACTTCCTTTCTATTCTGCGGCAATCCGGACACATTCGGATCCAGATTTTCCAGGTTGCGGGTATTGGAGATATTTGCCTGAGAAGGTATCATGGAAATACCGGACGTATCGGAAGCGCCGGAATCTTTCCCGGAATCAATATTTCCGACTGACTCGAACAGGCTGTTTCCGGTTTTCGGCAGACTCTCCTGCAGCTCGGTATTCTCTCCCTGGGCGGACACCGTAACGGCAATGTCTTCCCCGGGCAGAAACCCCTTCTTCCCGAAAATCTGTGCGAAATGTCCGTTTTTCTTTGTGATATCGTCAAACACAAGGGTGTAAACCAGATGGTCTCCGGTGATTTTCTCAACTGTCTCACCATCCGCCGTCTTTCCGTTCCGGTCCACAATCTGCTCGGAACGGTTCGACGAAGAGACATAGCGGAGCACCTGATCCCGGTCGATGGAATCCCCCGTTTCGCTTTTCTGATCTGTATTCAGGGCGATGGAGACTGTTTTGTTGCTGGTTTCCCCATGCACTTTCACGACCAGTTTCACCTTCGGATCCTTCAATGTCGAGGAATTCGGATCGTACACATTTACTTTCAGATAGTTCTTGTTATCAATCTCCACCACCGGGGCCTTGATCTTTTTCAGAACCAGTTTCTTTGCTTCTGCCCCGCCGTAATATCCCACAATCACTCGGTCGGAATTACCGGTCTGTTTCGGGACATAGCGCATACGGACCGCTTCTCCGTAATTGTCCGAAGCCCCGTTACGCACCGCACTCTGCAGGCTCTCCTGGTCGTTTGTCACAGTCAGCTTCGCACTGCTCTTCCCGAACAGGCCGTGGGAACCGTCAGTGTAGAACACGCCCTGCACCGTGCCGGTGGAAGCCTCGTACTGAATGATCCAGCTGCCGCCTTTTCGCACGGTTTCGTCAATGGAACCGAAAGGCAGCATACCGGACAGAATGCCGGAACCTTTTCCCGCTCCGCCGGACAGACCGGTCTGATCCACGGCGTAGTACTGCTTCTCAACGGTTGTTTCTGCGGACGCCCCGGTTCCCTCTCCTGCAGAGGTCTGCTTCCCGTCGGAGAGCCGGATATTGGTCACTTCCTGACCGAACCAGCTTTTCGCAGCAGCTGCCTCCGGATCGGAGGAATCCTCTGCTTCTGCCAGTTCAATTTCCAGTTTTCCCCCTGCCTTGACCTGCGTCAGATGATTCTGAGCGGCGATGAAAATCTGTTTCGCCGTCTGATTCATCTCCATCATCTTCATATGATTGACGATCTGGAGAATACCCACGAAAACGAGGGACGACAGGATCAGAATGATCGCCACCGTCATCAGAAGTTCCGCCATCGTGAAGCCGCCTTTCCTGCGGTTTCCCCGGAATATCATTCTGTTTTGTTTTTCGTTCTCGTACTTACTCATTTTCCTCAACTCTTATCGTCCGAATATCATCCATATTTCGTCCGAAGCCGGGGCGGTCCGTCCCGGTTACTGCTGATCCTGCTGCTGATTCGACAGGGTTGTCAACCCGCTGGTGGAGGAGGCTCCATAGGTGGTCTCGAAGAAGGTAACGTCCAAAGTGACGCTGACACTGCCGGAGGAAGTGCTGCCTCCGGAAGCCTGATAGTCATAGTCGTACGTCCCTCCGCCCCGGCTGACTTGAATATTGCGGATCAGACATTTATACCGGCAGCCGTAGAGTTCGTTGATCACAGACCGGGCACTGTTCATGCTTCCTGCTGTGAACGTGATACTGATATTCCTGCGCACATTCGTACCGTCCGCATAAGCATGTTTGAAGTCCATATTGAAATTCTCTGTGCCCCGGAAAATGCGGTTCAGCTCCCGGATCTCCTGCTTCAGGTTGTTATACGGCGCCACAATCCCTTCCGAAGAACCTTTTCCGGCACGGATCTGCGCCTCCATCGAACTGATCTGCTGCGCTCTTCCCTGCTCTACCAGCAGTTCGGACTCCAGTGCGGAAGTATTATACTGGGCCAGCCGGGACTGCACATAACTATACACAAACCGGTAATACACCAGCACCAGCAGGAGAATGGCCAGTACCAGAATCACCACTTTCTCTCTGCGGTTCAGTTCCCGATTCCAATTCATTATTCTCCGCCTCCCGTACTGTCATTCTCTGCACTGTTTTCCGTATCCCTCCCGTCCGGTGACTTGAAGTTCACCGACACTGTGGCTGTCACCGCTTCTCCGCCGTTCTTCGCTGCCGTTGAAACCGACACATAGGAGACGATCGGGTCATTTTCCAGAGAAGCGACGACGGTGGATACTTCCTTCAGCCGGACCCGGTCCAGCGTCAGCTCCGCCCGGTTTCCCTCAATGGAAATGCCGGCGATGTCCGTCGTGTCCGGCACCACCCGATACAGAGTATCCATCATATCCATTCGGTCCTGCCACTCTGCTTCCTTCTCGGTCAGCGCCGCATTGCCGTACCGGCTGTATTCCCTCTGTACTTTCTCATACACCTGGTTCTCTTCTTTCAACTGGCTGATGTCACTCTTCAGCTGGTTATACCGGGCCTCCGCCCGGTTCACCCGCTGCAGCTGATCTATCACCAGAAATTTCGTGAACAGAATCAGGAATATCAGAAAGACCCCGAACAGGATCAGTGTGAATTTCCGGTTCTCATCCGGTTCCCGGTACAGAAGATTAATGGTTGTTTTCTCCGGATAACGACCGGAACTGCCGAACGAAAACCGTCGTTTTTTTTCGCCTTCCGGTTTCTCCGGCCCCATTCTGTTTCCGGCGCTATCCCGGCTCTTCCTCCCGCCGATGGGTGTATTCAGGATGCTTCGTAAACTCGCCATTACCGTGCGCCTCCTTCCGGATCCATGGTAAAGCCGTAACTCTGGGGGGCAATCTGGATGGATTCCTGTATTTCCGGATCGCCGGTGAGCAGAGAGGCGAACGGAACCAGTTCCAGTTCCACTGTATTCCGGATCTCCTCCACCAGAGGACGGTTCAGCGCTCCGCCGCCGCAGTAGTACAGCCGGGTCAGATTATTTTCCCGGTTGCTGAAACTGTAGAAATTCATTACACGCATGATCTCCACGGCGATGTCCGTGTACTGAGACTGCGTTGCCTCACTGTGAAGCACTTCCGGCGCACCGGATTCCATCCGAATCCGGGCGATGTGGCGGTCCAGTCCCATCTGCTCCGCAGCAGCGTCCACCAGCCGCCGGAGACCCGGCTCAATATTCCGGGTAACATCATAGACTCCTCTGCTGAAGAAATGAATCTTGATGGAACGGTCCCCCAGATCCAGCACGGCATAGTCCGCCTGATGAGGCTCCATGCCGTTGACCTGCTCGAAAACGCTGAGTACCCGGGAGAAACCTGCCACATCCGGCGCCAGACCCACCAGCTTCAGACCGGCCCGCCGCATCATTAGGGTACTTTCTTCTGCCAGACGTTTCTCCGCCGCCACAGCAATCAGGTCCATACTGTTCTCCGTCTTTCCGATCACCGCATAATCATAGATGTACCGGTCCATATCCTGGGAGATATAGTCATGAAATTCGTAGGGCAGATTCA
The DNA here is from genome assembly GCF_900102225.1 of Eubacterium pyruvativorans. Lineage (GTDB taxonomy): Bacteria > Bacillota > Clostridia > Peptostreptococcales > Anaerovoracaceae > Aminicella > Aminicella pyruvativorans. The sequence goes on along the minus strand of NZ_FNBF01000005.1, from coordinate 17,088 downwards.
CCCGAAGCTGACCCACCGTCATCAGCGGCAGATGCACTCTCCTGACGAAGCACCGGCTGTTCGGCACACCCAGGAATACACTGCGGATCCGGACACCGTGTTCCCGCAGAACTTCCTTCAGAAAGTCCCCCATTGCGTCTCCTGACATGATGCGGCCCTCCTTCATCAGACCATCCGGGATCCGGGCCTGAATCAGTTCTTCCGGTCCGTTTCCCTGATTCACCGCAATTTTCACGCTGTAGTTCCCTATGTCGATGCCAAGCAGTTTCTTCCTTGATGCCATCGGTTACTCCAATCTTTTCCTTTACAATATATTGCGGGGCCGCACGCCCTGTATTTTTTTGTCCTGCTCCATGATGCCCCGGGGAACCTCTTCCTCAGGACAAAAACCCCATGTACCACTCGATCACCGGACGGCCCCAGAGAAGAACCAGCATCGCCGACAGCGAAATCGCCGGTCCGAAAGGGATCTTCCGCCGACGGGAGGCCGCCGCAAACACCAGGCCCAGGACGCAGGACAGGATCAGCCCCAGCAGGGCCCCCGCCGGTCCCAGATACAGCCCGGTCATAAAAAACAGTTTGATGTCGCCGCCGCCCATGCTCTCTTTCCCGGTGGCCCGGTCGAAGAGCAGCGTCAGAAGCAGCATGCCGCCGCCCACCAGCGCACCCCCGGTCAGACCGGTGAGAAGCTGACGGCCGAAGGAGGTTCCGGATTCCGCTGCCGGCAGAAGTGTGACCGCCCACCACAGAATCCCCGCTGCGATGAACCGGTCCGGAATTTCGAAGATCTCCAGATCCACCAGAGACAGGGTCAGGAGAATGCAGAACAGCACCAGATACCGGAGCAGCGTCCAGCTCACATCGAACCGGAAGAGAATCAGTACGAATCCGGCGGCGGAGAACACTTCCGTCAGAAGGTACCGGACGGATACCGGCGCACCGCAGTAGCGGCACTTCCCTTTCAGGAAGATCCAGCTGAAGACCGGCACCAGATCCCCCGGTCCCAGCACGTGACCGCAGACCGGGCAGTGGCTCCTTCCCGTGATCACGCTCTCATGGTGGGCGATGCGCCAGGCCATGCAGTTCAGGAAGCTGCCGAAAACCGCTCCCAGAACCGCCGCCAGCACGGTACAGTATGCCGTTATGATACCGCTGATCTGTAACAATGCCAAGCCTCCTCCCGGCATGCGCCGGGAATTATTTTCCTTCACTTTCCGGCTGTTTTCTCTGATTCGCCAGCCGCTGCCGGTCCAGGCGGATCTCGCGGTACTGGGAAAGGGTCAGCCGTTTCCGCTCTCCCCCGGTCATATGATTGTAGTCATAAACGGTCAGGGTTTTCCCCCGCCAGTAGGCGGAGACCGTGCCGTCTTCTTCCACACTCACCGCCAGGAACTGGGCGCCGTTTCGGCCGCCCCGGTTCGGAATGCCCCGGGCGCCGGTTTCCTGATGGCGATTATCTGCTCCGGCGGTTCTGCCATACCCTCGGATCCTGCCGGCCCGGTCTGGCGGGACCATCCGGTGGTGGATCCCGTCGTAACAGTACGTCACCCCGCCGGACCGGGCCTCCGACAGGTAATCGTGCCGGGCCAGCGCCTCCGCCTCCCGGACCTGATCCCGGTCGAACGTCCGGTTCCGGTCCCGTACATGCTGCTGATAGCCGGACCACAGAATCATGAGGGTCAGCGTGATCACCCCTGTCAGAAGCAGGATCGTGATCAGCGCCATCCCTGCATTCTCCTCCAGTTTTCGCCTCATCCCATTCATACAGCCACCACAGATCTGTCGCTTCTGCTACATCAGATTGTACATCCGGAACATCGGCAGATAGATGGAAATGACGATGAATCCGGCGAAAATCGCCAGGATAACCAGAATCGCCGGCTCCAGTTTCGAAATCGCCTTCGCCGTGGCATGATCCGCCTCGTTCGTGAAATATTCACTGATCGTTTCCAGGGTCTGATCCAGTTCTCCGGATTCCTCTCCGATGGAGCACATTTCCTTCAGACTCTCCGGAAAAAACTTTGTTTTCATCATGCAGTCCCCCAGGGGGTACCCTTCTTCCACCCGGGAAATCATGCCGGCGGTTTCCTCTCCCAGCACGGCATTGTCCATGACCCGGGAAGTGATCTCCACGGCCCGATTCACCGTGATGCCGGAAGACAGCATCACCGCCATGGTGCCGGCGAACTGGGCAGCACCCCGGAACGTATTGATCTTCCCCAGCACCGGCATGCGGAGCATGTTCTTCGCATGCCGGATTCTGCCTGACGGCGTGGTCTGCCGGAACTTCAGCAGGAGAACGGCCGCCACCAGGACGATCACCATGAGGATCCAGTACTTGCTGAAGAAATCCGATGCCGCTATCATGAAGCGGGTCATGGCCGGCAGTTTCCCGCCCAGCTGGCGGAAGGTGGCGGTCAGGGTCGGAATCACCTTCACCATGACGATCATCAGCACGATCACGGCGATGATCACAACGAAAATCGGGTAGATCATGACACGGCGGATTTTTTCCTTGTTCTGAAAACTCTTCCGGTAATACTTCTCCATCCTTTCGAAGGAATCCTCCACCGTTCCGGCCTCTTCACCGGCCCGGATGGTTTCCACGAAGGTGGGCGGCAGCCCCTTGAAATTCCGTTCGAAACCCGACGCCAGGCTGCTTCCCTCGGAAACATCCTCAGCAGCACTTTCCATCATTTTCCGGATCACTTTTCGTTCCGTCTGCCGGGCGATCAGTTCCAGACACCGGGCTGCAGACATCCCGGACCGGAGCATGATGGAAAACTGAGAGCACATGATTGACAGTTCCTTCTCATTGATTTTCGAGCTCCCGATGTCCCGGGAGAAAATCCCCTTCTTCTCCTTCACTTCCCGAATCTCGGTGATGACCGGACAAGTCTCCCGGATCTTCTGTACGGCGGAGAATTCATCCTGAGCTTCCACAACGCCCCGGGTCTCTATTCCGTCGCTGCTGAGCGCCTTGTATCGGTATGTGATCACGCTATCCAGTCTCCCTTCCTGTGCGGTTTCTTTTCACTTCATATTCCGGTGACTGCCGTTTTTCCCGGCAGATCACCCAGGACCTTCCGGCTTCTGCGGCCGCCTGCCCTATATTCTTTGTCCTCCCCCTGCCGGGAAACCCATGCGCTTCCGGAGGAACTGCTCATCCTGGGCTGCCTCCAGCGCAGTCTCCGGGGTGATCTGTCTCTCCGACACCAGCTCCAGCAGTGCGTTATCCATAGAAACACTGCCGGAAGCAGCTGAGGACAGGAGAGAATTCCGCATCTGCGGCGTCTTTCCTTCCCGGATCAGATTGCAGATCGCCGGCGTCACCATCATCACTTCACAGGCCAGTGCCCGGCCGCTGCCGTCGGCCTTGGGCAGAAGCTGCTGGGCCACCACCGCCCGGAGTGTGGTGGAAAGCTGCATGCGGATCTGGGCCTGCCGGTCCTCTGGAAACACGCTGACCATCCGGTCCACAGAGTCCACAGCAGAATTGGTGTGGAGCGTGGCGAAAACCAGATGTCCCGTCTCCGCAGCGGTCAGGGCCGTCTCGATGGTGGTCAGATCCCGCATTTCCCCGATGAGGATGATATCCGGGTCCTCCCGGAGGATCGCCCGGAGGCCGGACGCATAGCTTTCTGTATCCGTGCCGATTTCCCGCTGGTTGATAATGCACTTGTCCGGGTGATAGATGTACTCCACCGGATCTTCCAGCGTGATGATGTGCTCCCGGCGGGTGTGGTTGATCTCATTCAGAATGGCCGCCAGGGTGGTGGATTTTCCGCTTCCCGTCTCTCCGGTTACCAGAATGATTCCCCGGGGATATTTCGGGAAATCCATAACCGCCGGAGGCAGCCCCAGACCGGTGAGCTCCGGGATCCGGGAACTCAGGATTCTGAGCGCCAGGGACACATGGCCCTGCTGGCGGAAGAGATTGATACGGATCCGCTCTCCGGCAATGGTTCCTGCCATGTCCAGCTCCCCGATCTGCCGCATCTGTTCATAAGCTTCTCCGGCCAGCTGACGGGCCGCTTCCTCGCAGTCCTCCGGAGTCAGAATGTACTCTTCCAGGTCCAGGAGAACACCGTTTTTTCGATATTTCGGCGAAAGGCCCGCAATCAGGTGGACATCCGATGCCCCCTCCGAAGCGGCCTTCGCAATCAACATTTCTACATTCATTTTGCTGCGCTTTCCTCAGGGCTTTCCCCGTACCGGAATCACTCCAGATTACTGATCATCCGGATGACTTCACTGATGGAAGTAATGCCGGACTGCACCAACCGGTCCGCATTCTGGATCATCGGCACGAAATCCGTCTTCGCCGATGCTTCCCGGAATGCCTGCTTCGTACCGCCGCTGACAATCAGCCGCCGGAGCTCGTCATTCATCATCAGGATCTCGAACACACCGATGCGTCCCCGGTAACCGGTATGGAAGCAGTACTCACAGCCTTTCCCGATGTAGAATTTCCTTCCCGGATACGGCTTCAGTCTGGCTGATTCCAGTTCTCCCGGCTCCGGTGTGTACTCCGTCCGGCAGTTCCGGCAGATCTTCCGTACCAGACGCTGGGAGATGATGCCCCGGACCGCCGATGCGATCATGTACGGCTCCACACCCATATCCTTCAGCCGGTCGATGGCCGAAATCGCATCCTCTGTGTGAATCGTCGTGATGACCAGATGGCCGGTCATGGCCGCCCGCATGGCAATTTCCGCCGTTTCTCCGTCCCGGATTTCGCCGACACAGACGATATCCGGGTCCTGCCGCAGAATCGCTCTCAGTCCGCTGGCAAAAGTCAGTCCCACCTTTTCGTTGATCTGCACCTGGGAGGCGCCCCGGATGTTGTATTCCACAGGATCTTCCAGGGTGATCAGATTCGTCTCCTCACTGAGCAGTTCGTTGACCAGGGTGTACATGGTGGAGGACTTGCCGCTGCCCGTCGGACCCACGATCAGAATGACGCCGCTGGTGAGCGAGGTCAGCCGGTCCAGCTTCCGGTTCTCCGATTCCGGAATGCCGATCGCCTTCCGGTCCAGCATGGCTGCCTGGCCTCCCAGAATCCGGATTACTGCCTTCTCCCCGTGCATCGTCGGCAGCGTCGAAAGCCGCATATCCACCGTATCCCCGTTCAGCTTCACAGAGGCTCTCCCGTCCTGCGGGATCCTTCTCTCCACCGTGTCCATCCGGCCCATGATCTTGATGCGGGAGATGACAGAATCCCGGAGTTCCTTCGGGATCGTCAGAACCTTGTGCAGCCTGCCGTCAATTCTCATGCGTATGACCATTTCCTGATCTGTCGGTTCGAAGTGAATATCCGAAGCGTTTTCGTTGTGCGCCCGTTCGATGATCGAGTTCACCAGGCGGATTGTCGGCGCATTCGATTCACTGTTCTCCTCTGCCGGCGTCACTTCCTCTTCCCGGAAACCGGCCTCCGCCCGCATCTGGGCCATGGCCTCCACAGCGCCCTCGTTGCCGTACAATGTGCTGATGGCATGCTCGATGGCGGACCGGGAAGCGATCATCGGCACAATCTTCTTCTTCGATGTGTGGGCTGCCTCCTCCTGGGCCAGAAAGTTCAGCGGATCCTCCATGGCCAGAAAGAGGTTGTCATTGGACACCCTGACCGGAATAATGAGGTACTCCTTCGCCATCGCCTTCGGAACATACTTGGACATCGCCGGGTCAATCTCCGTCTTCGTCAGATCCACGAAATCAATACCCAGCTGGATCCGCAGCGTCTCGATCAGCTGCTCCTCCGTGATAAATCCGTTGTCAATCAGGATCTCGCCGAACCGGCCTTTTTGCTTCTTCTGCAGATCCAGCGCTTCCTTCAGTTGTTCCTCCGTCAGCTGGCCCATGGAAACCAGCATCTCCCCGAGTCTCTTGTTCTTCATCATGCAACTCCTGCGGCCTCTGCCGCTCTCTCGTTCCTGCGACTGTTCTGTCTGCGGACAAAAAATCAATCTCTCTGCCGTTCGTCCGCCGGCCCTGCGCCCGCTGCGGCACTAACCGTTCTCACTGCTGCCGGAAGAATCACTCCCGTTCAGACAGCGGAAGTACACCGTATGCTCCGCAGCAGCTGCGCCGGCCCTCTTCCCGCCGGCATCGCTCTGATTCACGGCAGTGACTGTCACCCGGTAACACTTCGTACTCGCATCATATGTATAAGCAATTTTCGTATGAAACTGATCTGTCACTGCCTGACTGGAAATCACCGGGATCTTCTGGCCGTCCTTCGGACTGCCGTACTGCATGGCGATGTTGCCGTCGTCCCCGCCGGACGGCTCCGTATCCACGAATCTTGCTTTCATTCCGCTGGCGCTGTCCTGAAAGAACGGATTCTCTCCGCCTTGCATTTCCCCGTCGCCGGAAACAGGACGGGCGAACCGCAGGGTGTCTCCCACCGCTGTCAGGGTGGTGGAAACCGCTGTCTCCGCATTCGCCTTCAATGTGATTTTCTGATAGGTATCCCGGAGCACCGTAATGCCGCCGGCCACAATCACCGTAACCAGGGAAATAATCAGTACCGCCACCAGCGTTTCCGCCAATGTGAAGCCGGCCGTTTTTCGATTTCTACTTCTGCCCATGGCCGCCTCCTACCGGTTTCCGTTCCCGCCGGATGCGTTTCCTGCCTGGCTGCCGCTTCCGTCCGCTCCGGCGTTATCTGCCTCCGGCGCTGTATAGCGGGAAAGGTCTCCGGACCGAATCACCCGGACCTTTCCGGATTCCAGCACTTGTCCTCCCTCTTCATCCCGGATGGTAATGTCCGATGCTATCCCCGTTCCGGAAGCACTGCCCTGCTCCATCTGGGAAATCCCATCGTAGGCCTTCGACATATGGGCAGTGCTGCGTTTCACCATCCCGGTGCTGTTTACAATCAGCGTTGCCGCCAGCAGCATGGCCAGAGCAGCGATCAGCACCGCCACCAGAACCTCCGCAATGGATTCGCCTCTCGTGCTCTTCAGAAGTTCCGGCATCAATGAAAAAGATTGTTTCTTCCTTCGTTCTTTCATACTATATCCGTCAGCCTTTCGTGATGACGCCCTTCTCCCAGCGGATCGTGGTGGTACGAACGACGGATTTCCCGTCCTTCCCTGTTTCTTCTCCATAAGAATCGGAACTGTTCACCACGGCCCGGGCGCTCCAGGTCATCCGGGAAGGATATTTCTCATTCTTCAGCGTAAACACCGCCCGGATTGTATAGTCCGGGTCCATGGAAAAACGGACTCGAACATCCCGGAAGGAACTGCCGTCCACATGAACGGTCAGATTCCGCTGATACGAACTGCCGTGTGACTGAAGAAGTCCTTCCACCGCAGCGGTAATCACCCGGCTCTTCTCTTCTTCTGAAGACAGCTCCAGCGTCGGATCCCCGAACTTCGGCTCCAGCATACCGTCCTTCTCCTCTCCGGTCTGGCGCAGCGTCACCGTCCGGCTCTCCGTCACATCCCGGAAGTACTCCGCTGCCGAAGAGACCGTATAATAGGATTGCTGCTGTTCCACCAGTCCCGCCATTCTTCCGGAGGCCGAGGTGGCGGCTGCGATTACAACAGAACCGATCACGGCACAGATCAGAAAAAAAACCAACGCCAGAACCAGTGTCACGCCGCTTTCGCTCTTCAGTTTTCGGGTCACCCTCCGCCCCACGCTGCGCCTCCGAACATGCGGGAATCCGCCGGTTCCCGTAATTATACTAATGTCCAAACAACTTGCAATTGTACAGAGTAAATTATACTACTGCGCCGTTTTTTGTCAACGGCCGCACCGCCCAGACAGGGCCGGATGCAGCCCCTTCTCCCACAAAAAAAGAGGGGCGCAGCCACGAATCATGATGTCACCTCATTCGTGCCGCGCCCCGTCCTCTATTCAGTTCTTTCATCCTTCTGCTCCGCACCGGCAGGCCGGGTTACGAAAACCACCGGCGCCTGATTGCGGGGGAAGGCAAATGCCAGCGGCTCATTCAGATACGCATTCCACACAGCAATGGTGGAACGGTTTCTGAACGGATCAGCGTAACGCATCTGCAGCGGAATGTCTTCGAAGGCTTCCTCTGCCAGCAGCGGCTCCGGCTCATGCTGCGGAGGATCATACCGGTGCAGCCGGCACTGCATGATCAGATACTCCACCGCATGGCCCCTGCTGGTCAGGCGGATGGCGAAATTACACCACGGCAGTGCGTTGTTCTCGTAGAACTGATCCGTAATGTAGTCCGAAAGCCCCCGTCCGAAATGAACCCGGTTCGCTTCCAGAAAAGCGCTGTCCCGCTCCACGCCGATCTCCAGCAGCAATTTGAAGACGTCGTCGTAGAACGCCGGAACGATATCGATGGAGTAACCGAAGTCGTTCAGACTGTATACCGCATCCCCGCTTCCTCCGTCGGCTTCATCCGTACGCTGGTTATTGATCTTGGACCAGCTCCCCCGTGTCAGCCCGAACATTTTCAGAACGCCCCGGAAAGAGCGGGGCACAGCCTTCGTGTCCGGATCCATCCGCAGGATGGACAGGTAGTGGCGAAGCGTGAATTCCCGGACACTGTCCGCCGAAATGGGATCATACCAGTGGTCATCCTGTTCCGGAAGTGCCAGATTCGTCAATACATGCAGACAGCCGCAGTAGAACCCCAGCCCCCGGGGACCGGTCTTCCGTTCCTTCTCCCCGAATACCGGATCAGCCTCCAGGAAATGACGGACCCGGCTCATCGCACCGTCCGGAACCCGCATGAAAATCTGGGGCGTCACCACATTCCGGGCAATATCGGTGGTCGTTCCCCAGAATATTTCCGGTTTCAGATCATGACCGTCCCGGATCATCTCCACCTGACAGGTCCCGCACACCTTCGGACGAAGGTCGAATCCGTCCGAAGGTTCCTCCACAAATTCCAGTTTTCCACACGCCGGACAGTAGTAGTGGGCCGGAAGCGGATTCGCCGAAGTGACCTCCAGCAGCCACAATAGAAACGAGTTGGACGTCTCTCCTCCCATCACATAGGGAATCCCGCTGCGGCGGAGATACTTCGTGAGATCCCCCACGAACCGGAAATCTTCCTCCAGCCCGAAGGCATCCATCATGCGAAGTTCCCCCTCCACCCGGTGACGAATCTCCGGCGGCAGCTCTTCTCCGTACAACTCGTGGACTTTTCTGTAAATCGTTCTTCTCATACCTTCACCCGATACCAACCGACCAAATGTTTACGCATCTCTATCCGTATTATTGTAGCACATCGGGTCAGCCTTCGCGAGTGGAATCGAAGGGCTGCTCTTCCTGCGGAAAATATCCCGCCGGCTATTCGTAGCAGCAGAGCCCCGCCCGCCGGAGCCGGTTCCGGATCACCGGACCGAGAGCGGCGGCGGCAGCCATCTTCAGAACATCTTCCCACACGAAAGGCAGAACACCTGCGGCCAGCGCCGCTTTGAACGTCATATGGGCAGAGACGGCCAGCCAGAGCGTTCCCAACACATACGGAATCAACGTGGCCAGGAACATTCCCAGGATGCAGCGAATCCGCTTCTCCGTGAAACGGTCAATGAACAATCCCGCCACCAGCGTCATTCCCAGAAAACCGATAATGTAGCCGCCGGTCGGTCCGAACAGTTTCTGCGGCCCCCCGGTGAAACCGGAGAACACCGGCAGACCGGCCAGTCCCAGCAGCAGGTAGATCAGGAATGCACTCAGCCCCCGCTTCGTTCCCACCGCATACAGTACGAAATAGATCGCCAGATTCGTCAGGGAGATCGGCACTGGCCCGATCGGGACGGAAATCGGCCCAAGCACACAGATCACAGCAGCCATGAGCGCCGTGATGGTCATTTCTCTCACTTTCGAAGTGCTTCCTGTATTCATTTCATTACCTCCTGCTTCATATCCCTCAGAATTCTTCACCGGACGCCGGCTTCAGGCGGAATCCCATCTCCCGGAACATCGCCCTGTCCTCCCGGGTATTATTCCCGACGGTGGTCAGCATATCCCCCGTTATGGTGGCACTGGCTCCTGCCCGGAACAGCGCTGCACCGCCGTCCTCGAACCGGAACCGGCCCGCCGCAATCCGGATCTGTTTCTCCGGATTCACGAACCGGAAAATAGAAACGGTCCGGAGGACATCCTCATTTTTCATTCCCTCCAGATCTTCGAACGGCGTCCCCGGAATCGGAATCAGCACATTCAGCGGAATCGACTGGGGATCCAGCTCCGCAATTTCCAGCGCCATATCGATCCGGTCCGCCCAGCTCTCCCCCATGCCGATGATGCCGCCGCAGCAGACATGCAGCCCGGCGGCCTTCGCCCGCCGGATCGACCTGACTTTGTCCTCATAAGTATGGGTCGAGCAGATCTGCGGGAAGTAGTGCCGGGACGTTTCCACATTGCAGTGGACGGTATCCACCCCCGCCTCCTTCATGCGCCGGAACGCTTCATCCGACTCCAGACCGTGGGACCCGCAGAGCTTCATGTCGGGATAGCGTTCGTGGAGCGCCCGGTATGCCTCTGCCGCATGATCCAGATCCCCGCCGCTGAGGGAACGGCCGGCCGTCACGATAGAATACCGGTCCACTCCCAGCGCCGCATATTTCCCGCAATCCCGGAGAATCGTCTCCGTATCCAGAAACGGATACTCCGAAACTCCTGTGTGATTGCAGGACGCCTGGGCGCAAAACTTACAATCCTCCGAACAGCGCCCGCTCCGTCCGTTGATGATACAGCAGAGATCAACCTTGTCCCCGGTCATCTCCCGCCGGATATAGTCCGCCGCCTCGTTTAATGCTCCCAGTTCCTCAGAAAGCAGCGGTTCGCACTCTTCCCGGGAAGTGAGCCGGCGCCCCGCCGTGATCTCCCGGGCCAATTCCATGATCATATTGTCACCCTCCTCGTAACTCAATCGTCAACCTCTTTATTGTAACACGCCTGTCGGATTCGTCAACCTATAATGCCTGAATCAGGGTGACGATGGGGACAAAAAATAAAACCGCCTGCGCCCGCCGAAACGAACGCAGACAGAAACTACATATCCAGACACAGCCAATTTTGGAAATAGGAATCCTCCAGCCCCTCCGGATCTGTGATGACCGGCGTATTGATGCACACTTCATTCCCGGAAGAGGTGCCGCCGATAAATCCCCGCCGGAGATCCTCCACAGAAGGCGTGAAGCACAGCTTCTGATCCGAAAAATACGGCTTTCCGCAGATCCGGGCTGCCGCCGCCTCATCCCAGTTGTAGAAGCCGTCCAGACCGAAACGCAGGACCTTCTCCCGGAACCAGTCCGAGGTTCTGTCGTAGATATACTTCCCCACTGGCCGGCCGCTTCCCAGCAGCCTGCTCTCGTAAGTCTCATGCTTCGTATAAGAAGGAAGACAATGATTGCCGGTGAGAAGGGTAACATTGCGGCCCTTGGTCAACACCGTATACCCCGCCTCCGGATCCACCGAGAAATTCAGCTCTCCGAGAACCGTTCCGTTCAGAATCAGCGGTTCTGTGATGCATCCCATACAGGTCACCCCCGCCAGATGATCGAAAAAATCATGATCGGATTCCCATGCACCGGCCAGGTTCGTCTGAGCGCCCAGGGCCAGAATCAGCAGTTCCCCGTCCAGCCGCCTTGCCTCTTCCGCCATGAAAAGCGCCGCATCGGAGATCCTGGAGCGGTTCCCTTCCCCGTCCGACGCCTCTATTTCCATCACTTCATACCGCTGTCCGCTGCGGCGATAATCCAGTCCGGTGGGCATGGCGCCGCCAAAAACCGGAATATCAGAACGCCCGATGTCCCGCATCATCTTCTTCGTGGCTTCAAACGTGGTGCCGATATCCGCATTGCCGAATGTGCAGGTAATCCCCACGATCTCCACATCCGGCTCCCCCAGAAGGTAGAGAATCGCCAGCCCGTCATCCATGGGGTGCTGCGGCACACCAAAGGTCAGATCACAATCCACCAATATTTTCTTCATTCCATACTCCTGTTTAGATATTCCTGAAAACTTTCCGACGAAAAACGTCGTTGAGATGCCCGCACCCTGCGGCAAACCCCTGACATTATTATTCTATTGTCACATTTCACCCAGACGATTTCAACACTCTCGCCCCGTACGGGGTGCGTCGTCACCAGCCTGGACATGATCCAGTTTGCAGGATTGATTATCCTCATTGTAAAGAAGCAGTTGCATACCCTTTTACAAAAAATTGACTTAAAATTTTCCCACTACAGGTAGAGGACGTTTTGCCGGCCTGTTATCTTTTGAGCAAGGAGGAGAACTGCCATGTATAAGACTTTTGTCATCGATTACAACCCGCAGACTGCCAAAATGGCCGAAGCAGTGGAAGGAAAAGCAATCGTTCTCGCAGAGTCCGTATCTGCGGGACAGGAGGAATAACCGTTGTATATCAGAATGAAGAACGTCCCATCATCACCATTGTGGAACCTGATAAAGCCGATTGCATCTACCGCACTGCGAAGGCGGATGACGGAAAACTTCATTATGTGAAAGGTGACATGAATTCCATCATGACCGGCCTCTGCTGTGGAGATACCGATCAGGAAAATTATCGCCGGATTGTGTGGGATGGGCTTCACCCAAGCTGGAACAAATAAACGGTCGATCACGTCCTTTAATCAGCCAATCCGCATTTCTTCACAGTCTTATCTCGTTCTCACATTTTTCATGGTAATCTTCTACGAGAGACCTCCATGTGCTGATGAAAACACTGGCATCCAGACTGTAAGCAATGCTGCCGAAGCCCAGCTGCGACCACTTCACCGCATCGTCCATATTCCCGGCAAAGATATAGGATTCTTTGCCATTCTGTTTACAGGCAGCGAGAATTCTTTCAATCGCTTTTACAAGTTCCGGATTGTCGAATTGTAGAGAAATCCCCAGGTCGATGGACAAATCACAGGGACCGACAAAGATCCCATCTACACCGGGAAGCCCCGCAATTTGTTCGATCTGCTCCAATGCCTCCTTTGTCTCACATTGCGGGATCACCTTACAGCGACGGTTGCATTCCGCCATATAGTTTCCGGCATCTGCCGCCCAGTCATCGAAACCCCATCCACTGGTGCGGTTTGGACAATATCCCCGATTTCCCAGGGGAGGAAATTTCGCATAGCTTATCAATTCCTCGACTTGTTCCACAGAACGGATATTGGGAACGATCAATCCCCTTGCACCAATGTCCAGCATTCGCAGCACATAAGGCCTGCGCATATCTCCGATGCGTACATAAGGCAGCAGCCCGCCGCGTTCGGCTGCGAGGATTAAATCCGCCGTACTCTCCTCAGAAAAGCACCCATGTTCTGTGTCAATGACGACATAGTCCAGCCCTGTCCGGGTCAGTGCTTCCATTGCTCCCCGGCCACCCAGTTCAAAAAAGGTTCCAATCGTTGTATGATTCATCCGCTCACTCTCCTTGTTATTTCGTTAACTTCAATATATACTACGCTTAATGATAAGTAAAACAATTGTTTTGCACATTCACATGAAAGCAGGATTGTGATGTCCGCTGTGAAGAAGGAAACAGCAAGCAGATGAGGAAAACAATGAAACGTATCAACGCAGAAGAATTGATGAAGCTCCCTGCTGTCCGGGCCTGGCTCGGTCCTGTCCCGGACTGGGAAATAAAACAGATGCTGGACTGTTTCTCGTTCCGGGGCGCAGAAGTCCAGGCGAATGAAGTTGTTACCACGGACGGTCAGGCCGCACTCTATCTCCCGAATGATGGTGACTCCCCTGCCGCAGGCTTCGGCTACCAGGCCGTAGACGCCCAGGGAAATCCTCTTTCTAAAGCCGGGATCCGCCGGACACGGACTCTGCAGATAGAACCGATTCTGCAGCTGACTGCTTCACCTGCTTCCTTCCATGTTGGTGAATCGAGTGGCATCGTTCTGTTTTTCGGCCCAAAGGTCCTGCGGGGCAGCTGCTTCGCCATGGGCTGTGCCGGAACACATCTCCGGATCCGCCGAAAGCTGGAGGATGCCCTGCTCTCGGGGCCGGATCTCTCTGACTGACCGGAGCAAGAAGTATCATTTGGAATCCTCCTTCCTGCGTAGATAATCTTTTCTTCTGTCTCTTGCCAACTGTATCTCAGCCGGCGGCGTTTTCTGTGTCTTCTTCGGTTCTGCGCTGCAGTATAGCTCCCGCATCCGTCAGCTTCAGATGTCTTCTCCGATATCCCCGGTCAAGGCCACTGTCCTTTCATTCAGTGACGCCGGAACGTTGATCTCCTGCGGCATACTTATTGTAATAAATTTCCAAGCAGGGCATTCAGCAGATTCTCGGAAGGTTCATCTCAAAAACGTTTTTCCGTCCCATACTCTATATCCTTTCCTCCGGAGACATTTCAGAGCTTCGTAAGATCAGCACCAGCGGCACCAGTACGGCAGCGGTCAGGAGGGCATTGAACAGGTTTACATCGCCGATCGGCGTATCGTACACGAAGTGATCCGCCATGATCAGAATGATGAGGCCGAGCCCCTTCCGCCGTCTCTTCCTGTCTCCCATGGCTGTGGCCATGAAATACAAACCTGCAGCAGTGACTGCGGCGTAGCACCAGTGGGACCCCAGCGCAACCTGGATCCTGTCCACAGCGATCAGAATGATTTCATTCACGTGCCGGAAGCCGCTTTCGGTGATATCGGAAATATCCTCATCGATCTGAAATCCCATGCCGACACACATCCCGATGCCCAGAAAACTTTTCAAAGTTTTCCTCCCCAGCACGTACAGAACCAGTGCTGTCGTACCAAGTTTCAGAAGTTCTTCTACGATCCCCACCTCGAAAGATCCCATCCACGCATCAGAGTAATAATGTCCCAGAAGGCGGGTCATAATGCGGGTAAAATCGTCATTCAAGTCCCCTGCATAGGGAGAGGCTATGAAGGCGCCGCAGAATCCTGCCAGCAGAAGTTCAAGACCGCTGACTGTGTATTTTTTGCAGAACCACCGCATGAACAGGAAAAACGGCACGATGTAGACCAGAAGCAGCAGGAAGGAACTGTAGACTTCCATGTACCGGACCCAGGATGTATGTTTCGGCCCCAGAAAATCTTCCGGCTCATTCAGCAGGCCTAAGGCGAAGAGAAGAATCAACGCGGTCAGTCCCGCCACCCTGCGCCTGTGCAGGGCGGAAGAACCGACCGCGATCCGATTGCCGTATCCGTCAATATCCGTATTCTTTTCGATTTCATTTTTCAAAGAAATAACACCTCCGAACTTGCAGAAAAGGGGTCCCCCCCGATCCTCTATGGATTCCCGGGCGATCAGGAAGAGGACCGGAGTCCCCTTCCCTTTGTCCCTGAGCAATTTCAGGACAGCGCTCGAAGCACCGCTTCCTTCATTTCCGTCCGGTCAATCACCTGATCATGGAGCACCGGCTTCTCCTCCAGACCGGACATCGCCCGGGGCACCGGCACACCGGTATACTCATGAACCGCATCGATGGCCCGGAACCCGTCTGTCTCCGGAACGCCCAGCGATTCTGCAACACTGGATGCAAACTTATAAGCACTGGCCGTGGAGGCGATCAGTGTCGGCGTTTCATCACCGGTGGACCGGCGATAGTCTTCATAGACCTTGTATGCCACTGCCGTGTGGGTGTCAAACAAATAATGATTCTCCCGGTACATTGCACCGATGGTCTGATCGGTTTCCTCCACACCGGCGAAACCGGCACTAAATGCGGACAGTCCTGCCCGGATCGAATCCGGCACTTCATAACGTCCCTTCTCGTCCAGATCCGCCATCAGCCGCCGGATTTCACCGGCATCCTCCCCGCTCAGATGATAAAGCAGACGCTCCAGATTGCTGGAAACCAGGATATCCATGGATGGAGAATTCGTCTGATAGAACGCCCGGTTCGTGTCATAGACGCCGGTTCGGAGGAAATCCGTCAGTACGTTGTTCCGGTTGGAGGCACAGATCAGTTTCTTCACCGGCAGCCCCATGCGCTTGGCATAGTAGGCAGCCAGAATATTTCCGAAGTTCCCCGTCGGCACCACCACATTCACCGGATCCCCGCATTTCAGAGCCCCCTGCTCCAGCAGTTTGATGTACGAATATACATAGTAGGCGATCTGCGGCACCAGGCGTCCAATGTTAATGGAATTGGCGGAGCTCAGCTTCACACCCTCCTTCAGCAGCGCTTCATGAACGGATTCATCCTGGAAGATATTCTTCACACCCGTCTGTGCATCGTCGAAATTTCCTTCAATGGCAAAAACATGCACATTCGAACCTTCCTGGGATGTCATCTGCTTCTGCTGAATCTGACTGACGCCGTGGTTCGGGAAAAACACAATAATTTCCGTCCCCTCCACATCTGCGAACCCCTCCAGAGCGGCCTTCCCGGTGTCACCGCTGGTGGCGGTGAGAATGCAGATTTTCTTGTCCTCCTGCTGCTTCTTCATGGCTGTCGTCAGCAGATATGGAAGAATCGACAGCGCCATATCCTTGAACGCCGCCGTCTTCCCGTGATACAGCTCCAGGAACCAGGCATCTCCCGCCTTCACAACCGGAACGATCTCTTCCGCCTCGAACTTTCCGTCATAGGCCCCGTCGATGCAGCACTGCATCTCTTCCTCTGTATAGTCATCGAAGAACAAACCGATAATCGCCTTTGCAACTTCCTGATACGACTTCCCCTGCATCTCTGCTATGTCGAAGGGCATTTCAGGGATTTCCGTTGGGACAAAAAGTCCCCTGTCCGGAGCGATCCCCTGAATGACCGCTTCCGCACCGGTCATCTCCCGCTCATATCCTCTGGTACTTCTGAACTTCATCAAAACACTCCCCTTGTTCTGTCACTACAAATTTCATACCTGTTTATGTTACAGTATCCAACATTTCATCGGATTCTGCAAGCCATATCCCCGCCAAAAAATAATTTCATTTCCTTCTTGACACCCGCTCCCAGTTCATGTATTATAGTCATTGTCAGTTC
Organism: Eubacterium pyruvativorans; assembly: GCF_900102225.1. Classification (GTDB taxonomy): domain Bacteria; phylum Bacillota; class Clostridia; order Peptostreptococcales; family Anaerovoracaceae; genus Aminicella; species Aminicella pyruvativorans. Next base: position 164 of record NZ_FNBF01000005.1, on the reverse strand, counting down.
GCAAGGGCCGACAGAAAGTGAGAGATATTCATTTCGCCGCCATGGTCAAGTGGTTAAGACGCAGCCCTCTCACGGCTGAATCTCGGGTTCGAGTCCCGGTGGCGGTACCAACGTTTGAAACCCCGCAAGGCATTGAAATTCAGTGCTTTGCGGGGTTTCTGTTT
>NZ_FNBF01000013.1 GCF_900102225.1 Eubacterium pyruvativorans | reverse complement strand
CGAAGGAGAAGCTCGTCAGAATAGCAGAAGAACAGATCGCGCTTCTGGCGGCATGACTTTTGGCTGGCACATCGTCGCAGTTCTGTCAAGGAAACCTCTTCGAGGTGCATTCTGCATCCTTGACAGACCCGCTCCGGTGCGCCGGCGGTCAGGTAGTGGATGCAGGGCATCCCCTGCATCCAAAGATGCCTAAAGGCAATTTACACACAAATCAGGACTTGACTCTGGTGTTCAAGCGGCATGGTGCGGAAATGAAGTTTTTCGCAGATCCGCACCCCTTCCGATTGTGTCGCCCCCGTTTTTCGGCTGAATCGGCGGCAGGTGGGTGCGAAATCCGAAAATAATTGATTTTCGCACCCACCTGCCGCCCATCTCCGCCCATCTCCGCCCATGCAAAAAGCCCGGACGACGAAAAACATCGTTTTTCGTCGTCCGGGCATCGTCGTCCGGGCATCGTCCTCCGGGCACCGGTTCCCGCTTACTTTTCCGGCAGCAGCGCCTGATGAAGTTCCGCCGCCGTCCGCAGGATGGAGAACCGGTTTCGACCAGCCTCCCGGCGGATCACATCCTTTAGCTCCGGCTCGTCCCGGAACCCCCAGGTGACAATCAGACCATCCACCGCCGCATTCGCCGCAGTATGAATATCCACTTCGGAATCGCCGATATATACGGCGTCCTCCTTCGCAACGGCCAGCGTCTCCAGACAGCGGTCCACAGCGTCCGGCTCCGGCTTTCGGCGGATTCCCGGTTTCTCCCCTGCAATATAATCAAACAGATCCGGGAAGTAGTCCCGGATGAGGAGCTGCACGGCCGGGTCCGCCTTGTTGGAGATCACCGCCGTTTTCACCCCCGCGCTCCGCAGCGCCCGAAGGGTCTCCGGAACTCCGGGATACGGTCCGGTTTTCTCCCGGCAGTGGGCCTCATAGTAGGGCACGAATACCCGGAACACCCGCTCCCACTCCGCTTCCGCATTTTCCGGAACGCTGCGCCGGATCAGGTTCCGCATGCCGTTCCCCAGGATTTTCCGGATCTCTTCCCGGCTGCGAACCGGAAACCCGCATGTTTTGAGCCCGTAGTTCACTGCATCCGCCAGATCATCCAGGGTATCCAGCAGTGTTCCGTCCAGATCGAATACCGCCAGCCGGTACGGCAGCGAAGGCGCTTTCACTCCCCGTTCTTCCCGCACCGTCATTTTCGCTGCTCCAGATCTGCGAAGAACTGCTCATAATAATCGTCCTCGTAATCCAGCATCGGATCACTGTCTCCGCCGCCGTTCACACTCCGCTTCATCTGGGCATACATCGCCTCTCCCTCTGTCAGAAGATCCATTTCCGCAATCGGAAACCCCAGTTTCGTGCTCAGCCGGCAGAATTCTTCCATGGGCTCCTTTGTCTTCCTGGTCTCCTCCAGCTGTCTGCGGACACTCGGATCCGATGTGGCGAGCTGCATCAGCCCTGCCAGTGCAACACCTACTTCCATGATCATCCTTCCTTTCTTTTTTCACTCTATAAAAAAGGATAATGAGATTGGTGCCGGCTGTCAATTCCCCCGGAGCACCCGTTGTAATCCGATGTAGCAAAAAGATTCCTTAAAGATGAGTTAATTCGTTCTGAAAGATGAATATTTCATCTTTTTCTTTCGGTTTTTTCCGCAAGTAGACAAAACCCGAAAACTAACATATAATGCTCTAAAACCCGAAGCATCACGAACGAATCAGATCGTACGGGTGCGGGGTTTTTCAATGTTTATCACGGCGGCGGTGCGCGCCTTCAGCATCATCCATCTCCAACTCAGATGCTGCAGGCAGCAGGCGGACAGCCGGCCGGAAAACAGCAATCCTCTAACACAACAACCTCTTTATTTGTGTGCGACGGACTCACACCCCGCATACAGGGTGCGGCCACCGGCTCTCCACCGGCGGCCGCAGTCAGAGGCGTCCGGACCAGATCTGACTCACACAGACCCGGACGAAACCGATGATCAGAGCGGATTATTTCCGCTCTTTTTTTCTTGCCTTTTCGATCCGGTCCATCAGGCACCGGCGGAAACTGTACTCAATGTGGTGGATCATCACCGAGCGGGCCGTTTCCGGGTACCCGCTGCGGATGGCCTTGCAGATGGACAGATGCTGCGCCCCCAGAAGCCGCATCCCCTTCTCCTGATCCGCCCCCGTAATGAACTCCGCTGTCCGGATCGATGTATACCGGATGGAAGACTTGATGGCCTCATACATATCGATGATATATTTATTGTCCGTGGCATAAACAAGGGACTCGTGAAAATCGGCGTCCAGCCTTGCCCGTTCTGCCACCGGCACAGCCGATTCCGGATCCGATGCGCATTCTTCCCAGGCGTCCCGGAAATCCACAGCCAGTTTCTCCATGGCGCTCAGGTCGATGACCGGCGCCCGATTGGCGCAGATCATGGCGACTTCCGCCTCCAGCGAGGAACGGGCCTCAAACAGTTCCGCCAGTGATTCATTCGTAATGTCAAATACGTAGTAGTTGTGGTACTTTCCGTTATCTCCCACGGTTTCCGTCACCAGACCGTTATCCGCCAGGCGCTGAATCGCCGTGCTCACCGGCGTACCGCTGACCGCCAGATGTTCTGCGATCTTCGCCGTATTCAGCCGGGTATCCGGCTCCAGTTCGGAACTGAGGATCGCCTCTTCCAGCATCTGATAGACGATGTCACTGATCCGGGCGAACGGATTCTCCTCTTTCCGCCGTTCCAGTTCCTTCCGATCCAGCGACGTTGTCCCTAAATTCATTTTCACACCCATACACAACTTCCTCCATGCCGGCCGCATTCTCCCTTCGCAGCCGGCGGCTTATTCCGGCATATCGCTGGCGTGAAGCGCTTTCACCGCCAGCTCCCGATAGCCGGTCACGGCATGTTCCGGCGCCGTGATCCGGATCTTCCCGCCGAAGCGGAACACCCAGGCATAAAACGCCGGATCCGCCGCTGTCTCCACTCTGGCGATGAACCGGCCTGCCTGCCCGCCGCTGCGAGGCGGCATGCTGCATCTCAGTTCGGCTGCCTTACCGAACTGTTTCACTACGTCCTCTCTGGTGTCTTCAGCACATTCCAGTTCCACTGTAACCCGGGCTGCATCTCCATCCGCCCCGGAAACAGAATACGCCCCGGCCAGAGGTTCTCCTTCTTCCAGAAGTTCCCGGAACTTCTGCGCCTGGTATGTGCTGACAAAAGTCATCAGTTTGGCGGTCAGTTCTTCACTCTGCTCCGCCGTGATGACCTGAGACGCCATGATCGCATCGATCAGCATACTCATTTCCGGAACCGGTATCGTTCTCTCTCCCCAGTAATACTTGTTCGGGGAACTCTTCACGAAAACGATATCGATGCCGAAATCGATCAGCAGATCGATGTCACTCTTCAGTGTCTTCCGTTCCGTGGAACATCCCACACTGTTCAGATAAGCAATAATTTCATTCGTGTTCAGCGGATGATTCTCGTCGGTTCTCTCATAAAGCAGTTTCATCAGATAGAGAAACCGCTTCTTCATCACATTCGTTGTCATTCTTTCTAGCCCTCACTTCGACGGCGAATATCGCCTCTCCATTCATATAATTTTAGCAAAAACCGAGCCAAAATTGCGCCCAAATTGCGACTTTTCTGTCCTCCGGCCCGGATTCTTTCTCAAATCGAGAAAAATAATCCAAAACGCCAATCTTCCGGAACATAGTTCGTTTCCGGAGGACAAAATTAATAATTGCTCCCGTCCGTCCCCGGACGGATCTCCACCACATCTTCCAGCGGGATGACCGTTCCGTCCTCCAGTTCCAGCGTTCTGTTCTGCGGATCGAGCCGGCGCAGCCGGCCCCGGTTCTCCGCATAGGCTCCCCCCTCTTTCCGTTCATCCGGCTGAAACCGGACGATGGTCACCTGCCGGTCCGGCTGCGCCAGAATCCGGTGAAGGATCCGGTCCAGTTCCTCTCGCCGGTCCTCATCCAGAGACGGAGCTGCTTCCGTCTCCCGGGCAGTCTCCCGTACGGCCTCTTCATAGCCTGTCAGAGCAGCAAAAGGGGCGAACTGTGCCGCCCGCTTCTCCCGGGACATCCGCGCCCGGGAGGGCTCCGGATGTCTGACGTACAGAATATCACTGTATTTCCACGCCCCGTCGTTCCGATCCATTCCCGTCATGCTTTGTGTCCTCCGATCTGCCCGTTGCGGGCGATTGTCGTGGCCCCCTCCTCCAGGTCCATTCCCTTCAGCAGAGCATTCTTCCCGAACTTCTTCCGAATATCCAGAACCGCCTGCTGCTCCCGCTTCTCCCGTTCCCGGTCCTCTGCTTCCCGGGCGGCTTCCGCCTCCCGTTCGGCATAATCCGTGAAAAAATTCAGCTGCTCCGGTTCCGTCGCCCCCGCACCCGGGGATTCCTCCTCACCCAGGTGATTCGCAGTAATCGTAATCCGGCGGACCAGAAGATGAGGCTCCACAATCCGGTCATAGAGTCCCATCACCGTCTCGGTAATCTCCTTCGTGGATGCGGACCGGTGCGAAAGAGTTACCGTGCCGTGGGCGTGCTTCGGCACCACCCGGCCGTAACCGTCCGCCGCCAGCGGCCCGTGATACCACTTCCGGATTTCCGGATCAGTCAGACTCTCCCGGTCGTATCCGATGTCCAGAATCAGCTGATCGGTCGCCAGCTTCCGGTCCACCAGATCCAGCACCAGCATATCCGTCATTTCCCGGGTCACCAGTCCGGCGCTCTGAACATCATACGGACAGTGCAGAACCTGTCCCGTCCCCATACTGGTATCCTTCGGCCGATATGCCTTCACATCCGCCATGGTGCAGGGCTCCCATCCGAAACTGTGATCGATGAGAAGTTCTGCATTGACACCGAAGAGATCATACAGCAGCTGATCCCTTTCCAGTGCACACCGGGCCACATCCCCCATGGTATACATGCCATGAGCCTCCAGTTTCCGGGCATATCCCCGGCCCAGCCGCCAGAAATCCGTGAGCGGCCGGTGGTCCCACAGCGTCCTGCGGTACGAAATCTCATCCAGTACGGCGATCCGGCTTCCGTCCTCATCCGCCGGCTTATGCTTCGCCACAATATCCATGGCGATCTTCGCCAGGTACAGATTCGTGCCGATTCCCGCCGTGGCTGTGATACCGGTCTCCCCGAGCACCTCCGCCATCATATGACGGGCCAGTTCTTCCGCCGTCATACCCAGCGGCCCCAGATAATCCGTCACATCCATGAATACCTCGTCAATGGAATACACATGAATATCCGCTGCAGACACATAACGGAGGTAGATCCGGTAGATCTCCGTGCTGTACTTCATGTACAGCGCCATGCGGGGCGGCGCAGCCAGAAACCCCAGCTTCCTTCCCGGTTCCCGCCGGAGCTCTTCCGCATCTGTGCACGTCTCCCCCAGGGGCCTTCCACCCTGCCGCATCTGCCTTAGCGCATTAATTTCCTTCACCCGCTGCTCCACCTCGAAAAGCCTGGCCCTTCCCGAGATTCCGTAGGCCTTCAGCGCCGGAGACACCGCCAGACAGATGGTTTTCTCTGTCCTGGACCGGTCTGCCACCACGAGATGGGTGGTCATGGGGTCCAGCCCCCGCTCCCGGCATTCCACCGATGCGTAGAACGACTTCAGATCAATACAGATGTACGCCCTGTCCTTCACGCTTTCCCCACCCCTTTCGCAACAAAAGCAACAGCCCCCGGCCGCCCTGCTTCACATACATAGTTTACCATTTATCCCACTCCACAAAAAGGTACATTCCACCGCCTCAGGGTATGTATACACGAGATCCCCCCCGATGCCGCCTTTCCATTGTGTTTTTCCGGGAACATTCCATTTTCTGTTTGCGTGCCTCCCCTATCTATGCTATATTAATATTACTGTTTGAACTGAATACGGTCCATTAGCTCAGCTGGGAGAGCGTCTGGGTGACAACCAGAAGGTCACAAGTTCAAGTCTTGTATGGGCCACTTCGGATGTGAGCACACAGCTGTTGCAATTACAACGGTTGTGTGTTCATTTTTTTATCCTTTCAAGTTAGATAGTTTTAACGGCAACAACGCCCAGTTCATTGAAGCAGTCCAGGGACGAGCGGACATGAAAACAGGCCTGTTCGGTCTGAACCAAACGGCCTGCTGCAAATTTCTTTTTCTTGATTGTATCTTTAACAGGCGGAGCTACTGTTTTCCGCCGATTTTCTCGTATGGAATGTAATCCGGAAGGATTTCCCGGGTAATCTTCGACGCTGCCGCCCGGTCAGCCTCCGCCACCCTGACCACGTACACGGTCCGGTCAATCTTTCCCTCCGGTCCGAAGTCCCGGATGTCCATTTTCGCACCGCAGCCACCCACCGGTATTTCGTCCTCGTAGGAAGAGGCGCTGGCACGGATTCCCGCTTTCTTCAGGCCGTCCCGAAGCGCCCTCCAGTCCTCCTTCGTACCCTTGGATATGTAGATGATGGTTTTCTTCCTGAACAGCCCCATACACGCTCCTGTCCCCGGTATTTCGGTTAAATCACATAGAACCAGGCGTCCTGCTCCAGTTCCCGGTCTTCCTTCGTTTTCTTTCCTTCTGAATCGTATACCATCTCGTGGGTCTTGATCGTCACGGTTGTATGCGGCTCCACGGATTTCGTCACGAAAGAGTTGCCGCCAATGACGCTGCCTTCGCCGATCACGGTGTTTCCGCCCAGCACTGTGGCTCCGGCATAGAGGGTGACGTTGTCCTCGATCGTCGGATGACGCTTGGTTCCGTGCAGCTTGTGTCCCTCTTTCACGGACAGTGCTCCGATGGTGACCCCCTGATACAGTTTCACATGGTCTCCGATCACCGAAGTGGATCCCACCACGATGCCCACAGCATGGTCGATAAAGAAATATTTTCCGATCGTTGCGCCCGGATGAATGTCCACGCCGGTCTCCCTGTGGGCATACTCCGTCATCATGCGAGGCAGCAGCGGCACGTTCAGTTCGAACAGTGCATGGGCCAGACGGTAAACGGCGATGGCGTAGAGTCCCGGGTACGCCAGAACGATCTCATCCTTGCTGTTTGCCGCCGGATCACCGTCATAGAACGCCTGGATATCGGTATCCAGGTACTCCCGGATCGCCGGGATCTTGCGGAAATAGTCCAGGCACAGTTTCTGGGCGGCCCGCTTCCGAACGTATTTCTTCGTGCCGGCATACTGATCATCATAGAGCAGCGCCACTTCGATCTGCTTCCGCAGGTGGTACATGACATCCTCAATCAGCACGGACAGTTTCGTATGGGTATCCCGGGTGCGGTAAGCCTTCTCCCGGTAATATCCCGGGAACAGAATCATCATCAGTTCGTTGATGATTTCAACCACCACGCCCTGATCCGGCTGGTCGAAGGCGTTCATCTTGTCAATATCCCGCCCCTTGCTGTAATCTCCCAGGATCTCCTTCATGATCCCGTTGATTTCCACATTCAACGACTCTTCATCTATCTCTGCGCCGTCTTCACAAAAACGGCAGAGGTCATTCAGATCCAGCTTACTGATGTCTAACTTCGTCATTCGACAATCCTCCTGAAATTCTGCATTCGCCGGGCACTCCCCTGCCCCTGCATGGTCTCCACTATATTTCCGGTCTGTGCCGACCGAACGTATCTACTCTTTGATACCCCGTATCCCGGAGAGGTAACACAATTCAACGGATTAAATTCGCAAAGTTCCCACATTATTTATCCCGCTGAAGCGACCCGGTCCGCATCTGCGAAAATGTGCTTCTTCCCGTTCTTTCTCTTTACACACCGGGAGAAACCTGTTATAATGACGAAGTCGGTTCAATAGTCAGCCGAACCCATGCGGAAGTGGCTCAGGGGTAGAGCATCGCCTTGCCAAGGCGAGGGTCGCGAGTTCGAATCTCGTCTTCCGCTCCAATTTTTTTCTGATGATATGCTCAGATAGCTCAGTTGGTAGAGCAGTAGACTGAAAATCTACGTGTCCTTGGTTCAATTCCGAGTCTGAGCACTTCAGCCTTCCGGTTTTCCGGAAGGCTTTTTATTTATTTTTGTCATTACCCAAAAAAAAACGATAGGGAGGGACTCCCGAAGGAGTCCCTCCCTACGTCTAATATTTAGTCCAGATTCGGAGTTCGCTTAGAATTCACGCGTCCACAGGGAAGCCATAGCCGGGCCGCCGCCTACGCACAGGGAAGCGCAGCCGATCTTGGCATCCTGACGCTGCATCTCGTACAGCATGGTTACGATGATACGGAGTGCGGAGCATCCTACCGGGTGACCCAGGGAGATGCCGGAACCGTTCAGGTTCGTCTTGTTTCTGTCGACGATGTAGCCGTGATCTTCCTTCAGCTTTCTCTCTACGCCGATGAACTGCGCAGCGAATGCCTCGTTGACCTCCCAGTAATCAACATCTTCGAACTTAACGCCAGCCTTGTCCAGGCACTTAGGAATTGCTTCCGCAGGGCCGATACCCATGTAGCTCGGATCAACACCGGCAGCGCACATGTAGATCATCTTCGCCATCGGCTTAACGCCCAGTTCCTTCGCCTTGTCTTCGGACATAACGATGACTGCTGCAGCAGCGTCGTTGATACCGGAAGCGTTCGCAGCTGTTGTAACACCATCCTTGGTGAATACCGGCTTCAGTTTGGAGATGGTCTCCATGTTGCAGTCCGGAATGAAGTGCTCATCCTTGTCCAGAGCGATTTCAATCTTCTCGCCGTGCTTCTTCTTCGTGGTGATCACCGGAACCAGCTCGTCCTTGAACTTGCCCTCTGCTGTAGCAGCAGCTGCTCTCTGATGAGACATGCAGGCCAGCTCATCGCACTCTTCCCGTGTGATGTTGTACTTCTTCGCAACATTATCTGCTGTAACACCCATGTGGCCGCCGCTCAGCGTGTCATACAGCGCATCGTGGAGCAGGGAGTCGTACATCTTCGCAGCACCTTCGTCAGGAATAGCACCCATCTTGTGACCCTGACGCATATCCGGGAGCATGTACGGAGCCTGTGTCATGTTCTCAGCACCGACAACCAGAGCGATGTCAGCTTTGCCCAGCTGAATGTCGTTGCAGGCGATCTCCAGAGCTCTCATACCGGAAGCACAGTTCTGGTTGACGTTGCATGCGTTGCTCTCAATTGCCAGACCGCAGGCCATACCAACCTGACGAGCAGGCAGGGAACCCTGCATTCCGCCATAAACCTGACCCATAACGATTTCATCAACTGCTGTTGCATCAACGCCAGCACGCTTGATTGCTTCCTTACCGACTGTCACAGCCAGCTGCTTTGCAGGAACCTTGCTGAATTCACCCAGGAATTTACCGATTGCTGTACGGCAAGCACTTACGATTACAACATTCTTTGTTTCCATGTAAAACCTCCATAATCTGGCCGGTCGGACGGCCTGCCCGGCCGGTCATATGTGGACGACAATGATACTATTTTCGATGCTGATTATTCCTTCTCAGCCTTCGCCTTCTTGATTGCTTCGATCAGGAGCGGAGTTACCTTGAACAGATCCCCGTTAATGCCGTAGTCCGCGATTTCGAAGATCGGAGCCGTCTTGTTCTTGTTGATAGCGATGATGCACTCGGAATCCTGCATTCCTGCCTTGTGCTGAATGGATCCGGAAATACCCAGTGCGATGTAGACCTTCGGATGTACCGTCTTACCGGTCTGTCCTACCTGATGGTCTGCTGTCAGCCAGCCGGAGTCGATCGCTACACGGGAACCGCCGACAACGCCGCCCAGTTCATCCGCCAGCTCTTCTGCCAGCTTGATGCCGCCTTCAACATCCTTGGAAATACCACGGCCTACGGAGACGATATAGTCTGCGCCGACCAGGTCAACCAGCTGCTTCGCTGCCTTGACAACTTCCACAACCTCAGTGTTCATATCCGCATCGGTCAGCTGAACGTCGAACTCTGTAACCTTCACAGCGTTCGCCTTCGCTTCGTCGAACTTGGACTTGGTCATTACGCCCGGACGAACGGTCGCCATAGCCGGTCTGAATCTCGGGCAGATGATGGATGCCATCAGGTGGCCGCCGAATGCCGGACGGGTCATCTTCAGGTCACGGGTTGTATCATGATCTTCGCCCAGAACCTTAACTGTGTGGCCCTCGATCACTTTCAGTCTGTCTTCCGGCAGAGTGGAATTTTCTTTCAGGAAGTCCATGTAGATCGGCATATCCACATCCAGGTGTGTACAGTCAGCGCACAGACCGGTGTGCAGACGGGCTGCGCAGCGCGGACCCAGGTCACGGCCGATATTCGTAGCACCGATCAGAACGGCTTCCGGCTTCAGCGTTTCAATCGCATCACACATAACCTTCGCATAACCGTCGGTTGTGTAGTTCTTCAGCAGCGGGCTTTCACAAACGATTACTTCATCCGCACCATAACCGCCGAGCTCGTTGGCAAGGCCCTTCACGTCATCACCAAGCAGGATTCCGCACAGGTCAACACCCAGCTCATCGGCAAGTTTACGTCCTTCGGAAATAAGCTCGAAATCTGTAGGCATCAGTTTGCCCTGACGCTGCTCACAGAAAACCCAAACGTTCTTGTACAGAGCAGCATTCGTGTTAGCGTATTCTTTAGCCATAGCTAATTCTTCTCCTTTCCATTAGATGATGTGCTTGTCGACGAGCGTATTCGCCAGTTTTGCACATGTCTCTTCGCCTGCGCCTTCCAGCATAACGCCGGCACCCTTCTGCGGCGGTGTGAAGGAAACCAGGATGTTTGTCGGAGAACCCTTCAGACCGATCGTTGTCGGGTCGATCAGCGGCTCATCCTTCAGTGCTTCGTAGTCGAGTACTGTCAGCGGCATGGAGTAAGAATCAACGATTCTGCTAACGGACATGTAACGCGGCTCGTTCAGTTCCTTGATGCAGGTCAGCAGGCAAGGTGTCTTGACCTTGATTGTCATATATCCGTCTTCCAGCATACGCTTACATGTGATGGTATTGCCATCCTTGTGCATTTCCGCAACGTATGTCACCTGCGGCAGATTCAGCTTCTCAGCGATCTGCGGTCCTACCTGAGCGGTATCTCCGTCGATCGCCTGACGTCCGCAGATTACGATGTCGTCATCTTCAACACCGATTCTGTGCAGTGCAGCAGCGATAATCTGGGATGTAGCATATGTATCGGATCCGCCGAATTCACGAGCAGAAACCAGAACAGCTTCATCCGCACCCATCGCCTGCAGCTCACGCAGCATTCCTTCTGCCGGCGGTGGTCCCATGGTGACTGCCACAACCTTGCAGCCTGTTTCGTCCTTCAACTGCAGCGCAGCTTCCATAGCGTTCAGGTCATCAGGATTGATGATGGTCTGCATGGACGCACGATCCAGTGTTCCATCTGGGTTCACAGCTACCTTACCGGAGGTGTCTGGAACCTGCTTGACACAAACAAGAATTTTCATATCTAACCATCCTTTAGTTCTTAAATGATAATGTTCTCTTTCTTCGCCTGGAATGTAAGCTCATCCCGGAATTTCGGATCCGCAATGGCGATCAGCGCCTTCGTGCGCTGGCTCAGCGATCTGCCTCTCAGCTTCGCAATGCCGTATTCCGTTACGATCATATCCACATCGTTCTTACTCGTCGATACCGGCGATCCCGGTGTCAGCGTCGGTGTGATCCGGCTGACTGTTCCATGGGCCGCTGTGGATGAAAATGCGATGAAACTCTTTCCTCCCTCGGACTGGATTGCTCCTCTTACGAAGTCAGCCTGTCCGCCGGTTCCAGAAATGTGCTTCGTGCCAAGGCCTTCCGCACAAACCTGTCCGTAGAAATCTACTTCCAGAGCCGCATTGATCGAAATGAAATTCGGATGCTGGCAGATCACCGCCGGATCATTGACATAATTCACCGGCAGGATTTCCATCGCCGGGTTGTCATCGATATAGTCATACATCTCTCTGGATCCCAGTGCGAAGGTTGCAACCGTCTTCCCTGTGTGGATCGGCTTCATGCTGTTATCGACAGCGCCGCACTTGATCAGATCGATCATGCTGTTCGTGAACATCTCGGTGTGGATACCAAGGTGCTTATGTCCCTTCAGCCCCAGAGCTACGGCGTCCGGGATCGAACCGATTCCCAGCTGCAGCGTGGCGCCATTCGGAATTTCACCAACGATGTAGTCACTGATCTTCTTCGACGTCTCATCGATATGCGGCGCCGGCACGGTCGGCAGCGGCGCGTCATTCTCGTACAGAGCGTCTACTTCAGAAATATGGATCAGTTTCGACGAAAGGCTCCTCGGCATGTTCGGATTCACTTCGAGGATTACCTTCTTCGCAGACTTCAGAATCCCGGCGCTCACCGAGTGGGACGTACCGGTTGTGAAGTAACCATGCTTGTCCATCGGCGAGACAACTCCGACGTAGACGTCCGGACTTACCACATCGCCCAGGAGATGCGGGATGTCTCTGTAGTACGCAGGCATGACATCCATAATCCCTGCATTCACTGCCTTTCTGGCGAAAGCCTGAGAGAACCAGGTGATACCCCTGTAGTTCTCTGCGAGTTCGGCATCCGTCATAAACGGTGCCGCCTCAGTGTCGAGCAGCGAGTGCTGTGTCAGATTCTTCAATTCGCCCTTACGCACTCTCTCTGCAATCGCCTTGTATAATGTGAAAGGCTGTGACAGAGCGATGTCCGCTGCGATGCAGGAATTACTTTCGATCAGCTTCGCCGCCCCTTCCGGGGTAGTCAGTTTTTCGGAATATATTTTCTGAAAATCTTCCATAATGCTTATTTACTTCACTCCCATTGCCCGAGATACGATCATTCTCTGTACTTCGGAAGTACCTTCGTAGATCTCTGTGATCTTAGCGTCTCTCATCATACGTTCGATCGGGAAGTCACGGATGTATCCATATCCGCCGAACAGCTGCAGACACTCACGTGTTACTGTGGAGGCATTTCCGCCGGCATACAGCTTCGCCATGGAGGAATAGTATCCGGTCATCGGATCGTTGTTATCCTTCGCTACTGCAGCGCGGTATACGAGCAGCTGTGCAGCCTCTGTGGAGGATTCCAGATCTGCGAGCTTGAACTGTGTGTTCTGGAACTGGCTGATTCTTCTGCCGAACTGCATACGCTCACCGGTGTACTTCACGGTCTCTGCAATGGCGCCTTCTGCGATACCCAGAGCCTGTGCCGCAACACCGACACGTCCGCCTTCCAGAGTACCCATCGCAACCTTGAATCCCTTACCTTCCTTACCCAGCAGGTTCTCCTTCGGTACGATGCAGTCCTGGAATACCAGGTCGGAAGTAGCACTTCCGCGGATACCCATCTTCTTCTCGTGCTTGCCGATGGAGAATCCTTCGAATCCCTTCTCGACAATGAAAGCGGAGATACCATGGTTACCCTTGGTCTTATCTGTCATAGCGAATACAACGAATGTGCTCGCTTCGGAAGCGTTCGTGATGAAGCACTTCGTGCCGTTCAGTACGTAATGGTCACCTTCCAGAACAGCTTCTGTCTGCTGTCCCGCAGCATCGGAACCGGCTTCCGGCTCTGTCAGACCGAAGGCACCGACCTTCTTGCCCGACAGCAGATCCGGCAGATACTTCATCTTCTGCTCTTCTGTACCGAACTTGTAAATAGGATAGCAGCACAGAGAAGTGTGAGCTGCGACGATTACAGATGTGGTTGTGCAGGCCTTCGCCAGCTCTTCGATGCACATTGCGTAGTCCAGATTGGATCCGCCTGCGCCGCCGTACTTCTTCGGGAACGGAATTCCCATCATGCCGAGTTTCGCCATCTTAGGAATTGTCCCGGAAGGGAAGCGCTCTTCTTCATCGATTTCAGCAGCGATCGGTTCAACTTCGTTCGCTACGAAGTCTCTGTACATCTTACGAAGCATCTGCTGCTCTTTAGTCAGCTGAAAATCCATAATTTCTATCTCCTTTTCACTTTAGTTTATTTGGAATAGTCGTAGAATCCCTTACCTGTCTTCATACCGAGCAGTCCTCCACGAACCATCTTCTTCAGGAGCAGGGACGGACGATACTTGGAGTCGCCGGTCTCGTTATAGATCGTTTCCATAACTGCGAGAACGATATCATTTCCAATAAAGTCGGAGAGCTGTAATGGTCCCATCGGATGGTTGGCACCGAGCTTCATAGCCTTGTCGATGTCTTCCGCGGAAGCGATGCCGTTCTGCAGAACTTCCACAGCTTCGTTGATCATCGGAACGAGGATACGGTTTACAACGAATCCAGGTGCTTCGGAAACCTCCACAGGATCCTTTCCGATTTCCTTGGACAGGTTGTAGATGAAGTCGAAAGTTTCCTGTGTCGTGTTCGCACCGCGGATAACCTCTACCAGCTTCATCGCCGGAACCGGGTTGAAGAAGTGCATGCCGATTACAGGATGCTTCAGTCCGTTACCCATTTCTGTAACAGACAGAGAGGATGTGTTGGAAGCGAAGACAGTCTCCGGCTTGCACATCTCATCCAGTTCCTTCAGCAGAACTCTCTTCGTAGCCATGTCTTCCTTGACGCATTCAATGATCAGATCTGCGTCAGCAGCAGCAGACTTCTCTTCTACAAGGATGTTGTTCAGAATGCCATCCTTGACTTCCTCTGTCATCTTGCCCTTCGCGACTTTCTTCTCCAGAGACTTCGCGAGCTTGTCCTTGTGACGCTGTGCAGATTCCAGGCTGCTTGCGTACATCAGAGCAACGTGACCATGAGAAGCCATGACCTGAGCAATACCGGATCCCATCGTGCCGGCACCAAAAATTGCTACTTTCATAAAAACCCTCCTATCTAAACAAATAGTAGACGATTTTAGTATCAAGACCACCCGCAGGCGGTTATGAACCATTTTCAGCAATAGAATTTTTCAACTGCGATTACGCTGCAATTCGTTTATTTCAATGATTTGTTGTTTTTTTAACAAATCATTGGAAAAAATATATGATGCGCAACCCGCATCATCTGAAATGCGCGTCTTCACTTGTATTTTCAAGGGTTCCGAGGCGTCCCGCTCTTCGGCCCCCCTGGCTGTATTGAATTATAGCACATTGATTATTCTTTAACAAGTATTATTTTCACGGTATCGTCAATCTTCGGAAAATTTGACTGAAACCCGCTGAATCTCAGTATATACAAGTTGCACACAATAATCCAGTATAATCACCCAATCTTCACACAATTTTTTCATCTCAGTTTTTTAATACTATTCTAACAAGTGCCGAGCGTTTTCCCCGGTACTTTTTGTCCGAAAATCATCGAAAAATTTCCCGCCAGGAATTGTCAGAATCTATTGTATAAGCCGCAACAACATGTTATATTATTAACAGGCCGCCGGCGGAAGGCGCCGGCATCGGATCAGAGTGAGTTTTCCAGAAGGGAGATCATTGAAATGTACGAGAATATTCTATATGAAGTGAAGGATCACGTTGGTTACCTTACCATTAATCGTCCGAAGGCGCTGAATGCACTGTGCACCGCCGTTCTGGAAGAGATCGACGACTGTCTGGATACGAAAATCGCACCGGACAACGATGTGCATGTGGTCGTCGTCACCGGCGCAGGCAGAGCGTTCGTCGCCGGTGCGGACATCAGCGAAATGCAGACGAAGCCGGTTCTGGAGGGACATGATTACACAGAACTGGGTCACAAGGTAATGGACAAGATCGATAACAGCCCGAAGGTTTTCATCGCCGCAGTGAACGGTTTCGCTCTGGGCGGCGGCTGTGAGCTGTCCATGGCATGCGACATCCGCATCGCATCCGAGAAGGCGCTGTTCGGCCAGCCGGAAGTCGGCCTGGGCATTACCCCGGGATTCGGCGGCACCCAGAGACTGCCGCGTCTGGTGGGCAAGGGCATGGCGAAATACATGATCCTGGCTGCGAAGAACGTCAAGGCAGATGAAGCGCTTCGGATCGGCCTGGTTCAGCAGGTTGTGCCGGCGGAAGAACTGATGCCGACGGTGGAGAAGCTGGCGAAGGGCATTGCTGCGAAGGCGCCGATTGCAGTGCAGCAGTCCAAGATGGCGATTAACAACGGCATGAACACCGATCTGAGAACCGGCTGCCGTCTGGAGATTGAGGGATTCCAGCAGTGCTTCGCTTCTGAAGACAGAGTGGAAGGAATGTCCGCATTCGTCGAAAAGAGGGATCCGGTATTCCAGAATAAATAATTTGCAATCTACAACTAACGCCTCTATATGCGGAAGCGGGACCTCGATTTGCGGGGTCCCGCTTTTGCGTCCGAAGAAGGCGTGCTCCCTGCCCCGCCCTGCGCTGCCGATATGCGGGGATATGTACCGGGTTATTTACCGGATATGCAGGGAAATCTCCCGGAAATGATCCGCCTTCGAACTGCCCATGAGCTCGAAGTACAAAGATTCGATGGTGGTGATCACACATCCCGCATCCCGCATCCGTTCAATGCCCATTTCCCGGTCATACGGATTCCGGCTGGACACCAGGTCCGCCGCCAGGAACACCCGGTATCCCTCTTCCATCAGCTCCAGCGCCGTCTGCTGCACACAGACGTGGGCCTCAATTCCCATCAGAATGATATCTTTCTTCCCGCTTTCCACCAGCTTCTTCCGGAAAACCGGATCCCGCATACAGCTGAATGTCACCTTTTCCAGCGGTTCATAGTTCTCCAGCGCCTTCCGGAGCGGCTCCGTGGTCTGCCCCAGGCCCTTCGGATACTGCTCCGTCACCAGAAGAGGCACCTCCAGAATCTGCAGTCCCTTCACCGCATGAACCAGCTTCTGCTCCAGTTCCTCTGTCTTCCAGATCGGCCGGCAGACCTTTTCCTGATAATCCACCAGCACCGCCAGTGTGTATTCCGGCTCCAGCATGTATCGACTCATCCGCACCTCCCCCGGCTCACTGCCGGATGTGAACTGTTTCATCCCGCCTTCCGGCAGGGACAAAAAATGACTGTATTTTCTTTCATTATATCAGTTCTTCCGGAACGCATGCACGGTCATTTTTTGTCCCTGCACCACATTTGACATCTTTTCGATCTTCGATATAATAGTTTGGTATGCCTCAAAGTGAATTTGAAATGATATATAATAGAAGAAAGGTTTGGTGTAATGACAGAGAAGAATAACATTCATGATTATCACGCTCTGGAGGAAAAAATGGCGAAGGAATGCGCTCCGAAAGAAAACAAGATGGGAACCATGGAAATCCGGAAGCTGATCATCACCATGTCCATTCCGATGATGATCTCCATGCTGGTGCAGGCTCTCTATAACATTGTGGACAGTGTCTTCGTCGCCCAGATTTCAGAGAATGCACTGACCGCTGTTTCACTGGCCTTCCCGGTGCAGAATCTGATGATCTCTCTGGGTGCCGGAACCGGCGTGGGTATCAATGCCCTGCTATCGAAATCTCTGGGAGAACGGCGGACCGACCGGTCGGATGCAGCGGCGAATACCGGACTGCTGCTGACGTTCTGCAACTTCATCCTGTTCCTGTTACTTGGCATTTTCGGCGCCCGCTGGTTTATGACCACCCAGACCGATAACCGGGAAATCATCGCATACGGCACCACGTACCTGCACTATATTTCCTGTTTCTCCCTGGGGCTCTTCTATCAGGTGACCTTCGAGCGTCTGCTTCAGTCCACAGGCCTGACCCACCTCAGCATGATCTCCCAGATTACCGGAGCAGTGATCAACCTGATCCTGGACCCGATCCTGATTTTCGGGCTTTTGGGTGCGCCGAAATTGGGCGTCGCAGGCGCCGCCATCGCCACCTGCATCGGACAGCACATCGCCGCCTGCACAGGATTAACCCTGAACCTGAAGAAGAACAAAGAAATTCATTTCTCCTTCGCACTGATCCTGAAGCCGAAGGCCCGGATCGTCGGCCGCATCTACGCCGTGGGGGTACCGTCCATCCTGATGATGTCCATCGGTTCCGTCATGACCTACCTGATGAACCGGATTCTGATCACGTTCAGCACCACGGCAACTGCGGTATTCGGCGTATACTTCAAGCTCCAGAGTTTCTTCTTCATGCCGGTGTTCGGACTGAATAACGGCATCATCCCGGTGCTGGCCTATAACTACGGTGCCAGAAAGAAAGAGCGGATCGTCCATGCGCTGAAGTTCGCTTTTATGCTGGCCTTCAGCATTATGGTCGTCGGAACGGTGATCTTCGAGCTGTTCCCGTCCCAGCTCCTGGCTCTGTTCAGCGCTTCGCAGCAGATGACAAAACTGGGAGATCCCGCCCTGCGGATCATCGCCCTGTCCTTCCCGCTGGCCTCCATCGGCATCATCGGGGGATCCATCTTCCAGGCGTTCTCCCGCAGCGTGAACTCCCTCATCGTCTCGGTCACCCGGCAGCTGGTGGTACTGATTCCGGTGGCCTGGCTGCTGTCCCGCACCGGCGTGCTGTCCAACGTGTGGTGGGCATTCCCGATCGCGGAAGTCGTGTCTCTCTGCATCACTATCATGCTGTTCCGGCGTCTCTACCGGAACACTATCGCAAAATTATAATTCCGGCTGCAAATAGAGAGGGCGTCACATGAAGCAAACACCATGCTTCATGTGACGCCCTCTCTTCCTATATATACGGGCAGGTGCGGGCGGCCGAACAGGTGCGGTCCGGGCGGGTGCGAAATCTTCATTTTCTTCGATTTCGCACCCCATTTCCGCTCGATTCGGCCGGAAATCGAGGCGACACGATTCAGTGAGGTGCGAAAATATGAAAATCTTTATTTCCGCACATTGCTGTATGAACGTCAAGTTCTGAAACTGTAGTTTATTTTCCCAACGCCCACGTATGGACGCCAAGCTCCGGCTTTTCCGTCCGCTTTTCTGCCGCAGCAAAGCGATGTCCGGAATGACCGATCGGAAGCCGGGTCATTTTTTGTCTAACGAATTCGAAAACAGCTAAATCGTATACAGTCTGCCCTCAGGTCCGGGTGCGGAAATCACATTTTCTTCCGAATCGCACCTGAGGAGGCGGCAGGAATTAATTAACCAGGTTTTTCTTTCATTTTCGCACCCTTCCGAACGTGGCATTGCCTGCGAAAATGGACCAAAGGAGCAAATCCGCACCTTTTCCATACAGTATACACGCAAAAGCCCGTACACAAGCCACCGACGCAGGCCGAAGCAATGGTTTCGTACGTAAAAAAGCTGCTTCCCGAACGGTTTCGTCCCCCGGGAAGCAGCTTTTTCGTATTCAATTCGCTTCCGAAATCAGCTGACCCACTCTGCCTCGTCACAGAGAATGATGATATCGTCTCTGACGTAGAGGCAGCCGCCCCGGAGTCTGGCCTTCCGGGTGTTCTTCCCGTTCCGGATCGTCACGCCCCCCTGCTCCGGCAGCAGCTTCAGAGCCCAGGTGTGACCGGCCATGAAGCCCTCCGAACCGCTGACGGTTTTCACCGAAACGGAATCTACCTCGTCCCGGTACAGCAGTTCCCGGGGGGTCATGATTTCCAGTTTCACTTTCTGTGCCATGCTACGCCTCTTTCTCCTGCTTTGCCTTCTCCCAGCGGGCGGTCACATCGTCGATGCCGCCGGCGAAGAGGAACAGCTCTTCCGGGATGTCATCATATTCCCCGTCCAGAATGCCCCGGAACCCGGCAATCGTGTCCTTCAGCGGCACGTACTTTCCCGGGTTTCCGGTGAACTGCTCCGCCACGGTGAACGGCTGGGACAGGAAACGCTGGATCTTCCGGGCGCGGGAAACGGTTTTTTTGTCTTCCTCCGACAGTTCATCCATGCCCAGAATTGCAATGATGTCCTGCAGATCCTTGTATTTCTGCAGAATCTCCTGTACCTCCCGGGCCGTCCGGTAGTGCTCTTCTCCCACGATCAGCGGATCCAGAATCCGGGAAGTGGAGGCCAGTGGATCCACCGCCGGGTAGATGCCCAGTTCTGTGATGGAACGATCCAGCACGGTGGTCGCATCCAGATGGGCGAAGGTGGTGGCCGGCGCCGGGTCCGTCAGATCGTCCGCCGGTACATAGACTGCCTGCACGGAGGTGATGGATCCGTCCTTTGTGGAGGTGATGCGCTCCTGAAGATCTCCCATTTCATTGGCCAGGGTCGGCTGATAGCCCACGGCGGACGGCACCCGGCCCAGCAGGGCGGAGACTTCCGATCCCGCCTGGGTGAAACGGTAAATATTGTCGATGAACAGCAGAACATCTTTTTTCTCGTGGTCCCGGAAATATTCCGCCATGGTCAGGCCGGTCAGCGCCACCCGCATTCTGGCTCCCGGCGGTTCGTTCATCTGTCCGAAAACCATGGCGGTCTTCTCCAGCACCCCGGATTCCGACATTTCACCATACAGGTCATTGCCCTCCCGGGTCCGTTCTCCGACGCCGGTGAAAACAGAGATGCCGTTCCGCTCGGTGGCGATGTTATGGATCAGTTCCTGAATCAGAACTGTTTTCCCGACCCCGGCGCCGCCGAACAGACCGACTTTTCCGCCCTTCGTGTACGGCGCAATCAGATCGATGACCTTGATGCCGGTCTCGAAAATCTGTGCTTTCGTGTCCTGATCCTCGAAGTCCGGCGCCTTCCGGTGAATCGGCCATTTTTCCCGGGTCTCCACCGCACCCTTCCGGTCAATCGGGTCTCCGGTGACGTTGAACAGCCTTCCCAGCACTTCGTTCCCCACCGGCACCCGGATCGGTGCTCCGGTATCCACAGCTTCCATGCCTCTGGACAGCCCGTCCGTGGAGGACAGGGCGACACACCGGACCTGGTCGTCCCCCTTGTGCTGGGCAACTTCCGCCACGATTTTTTCTCCCTTGTCGTTCGTGATCTCGATGGCATTCAGAAGTTCCGGCAGTTCTCCTCTCTTGAATTTCACATCGATGACCGGCCCGATGATCTCATGAATTTTTCCTTTGTTCATGGTCATTCCTCCTTCTATTTCATTGCCTCCGCTCCGGAGACGATCTCGATGATCTCGTCTGTGATCCGGCTCTGCCGGACCCGGTTATAGCTGGTCCGGAGCCTGCCCAGCAGATCGGAGGCATTGTCGCTGGCGCTCTCCATCGCCTGTCTGCGGGCGGCATGCTCGCAGGTGACAGACTCCATAACCGCACCGTAGAGCCTGAGCTGTACATATCGCTCCATCTGGTACCGGAACAGGGTATCCGGATCCGGATCGTATTCAATGATGTGACGATATGCACCGGTATCCCCATAGCTCTCCCGGACATCCCGCCGGAGTTTTTTTATATCCACCGGCAGCAGCCGCTGACTGACCACCTTCTGCACCAGCGGGTTCACGTAGTGGGTGTAGATGAACACGATCTCGTCGATTTCCCCATCCAGATACTGTCTGCCCAGCGGCCCTGTCAGCTTCTGAATTTCCCGGAAAGACCGGTCCTCCAGCAGTGCGCCGGCGTCCGAAGCACTGTCCGACAGGGTGTATCCCCGGCGACGGAAATACTCCTCCCCCCGGGAGCCGATGCACATCAGCACTTTCTCATGCTCACACCCGTCGATGATATCCTGCGCCGCCCGGATCACATCGCCGTTGAACGATCCGCACAGGCCGCTGCTGCTGGTGATGATCACGAAGCAGGTCCGGTGTATTTCTCTCCGCCCCAGAATATAGGCGTCCGGAACCGCCCCGGCGTCTGCGAATGCATCCCGGACAGAATCGGTCAGCCGTTCCAGATAGGCCCGGCTGTGTTCATACCGGCTTCTGGCCATTCGGAGCTTCGATGCTGAAACCAGCTTCATGGCGCCGGTGATCCGCCCTGTGCTCTCCACACTGCGGATCCGCCGCTTGATATCCTGCATATGTTCCGCCATGCTTCACACCGCCTTTCTTTCCTTTTCTATTGATTCTCTTCTATTGATTAAACGAAAGAAACTGTTTCCGGAATGCCCGGATCCCTTTCACCAGCAGTTCCTCGGTGTCCTTCGTCAATTCCCCGGTATCCTCGATGGAATGGCGGACCTCCGGGTACCGTTCCGTCATATAAGTCCGGAACGCCTCTTCAAACTGCGGCATCCGGTCCGCCGGAACATCATCCACCATGTTATGCACCGCCGCATACAGGATCATCACCTGGTCCGCCAGATCCAGTGGCTGATACTGTCTCTGCCGGAGCACCGCCATCAGTGCGGCGCCGTGGGCCAGCCGTTTCTTCGTGGCCGGATCCACATCGGACCCGAACTGGGCGAAGGACTGGAGTTCCCGGTACTGAGACAGAATAAGCTTGATCTGGGACGACACCTGCTTCATGGCCTTCGTCTGGGCCTTGCCGCCGACACGGGACACGGAAATACCTGCATTGATGGCCGGCCGCTGTCCGGAGAAGAACAGATCCGATTCCAGGAAGATCTGCCCGTCGGTAATGGAAATGACATTCGTCGGAATGTACGCAGAGATATCCCCCGCCTGGGTCTCAATCAGCGGAATCGCAGTCATGGACCCGCCGCCCAGTTCATCGGAAAGCCGGGCCGCCCGTTCCAGCAGCCGGCTGTGCAGGTAGAAAACATCTCCCGGATACGCCTCTCTTCCAGGCGGTCTCTTCAGCAGCAGGGACATGGCCCGGTACGCCACCGCATGCTTGCTCAGATCATCATAAATGATCAGCACATCTTTCCCGCCGTACATGAAATATTCTCCCAGTGCGCATCCCGCATACGGCGCAATGTACTGCATCGGTGCAGCGGCACTGGCTGTGGCGGATACCACCGTTGTGTATTTCATGGCGCCCCGGTCCGTCAGGGTCTGTACCAGCTGGGCCACGGTGGACTGTTTCTGTCCGATGGCCACGTAGATACAGATCATATTCTTTCCCTTCTGGTTCAGGATCGTATCCACTGCCAGCGCCGTTTTCCCGGTCTGCCGGTCTCCGATGATCAGCTCACGCTGACCCTTGCCGATCGGCACCATGGAATCGATGGCCTTGATGCCGGTCTGCATCGGTTCCGTCACCGGCTGCCGGTCCAGCACCCCCGGCGCCGGGCATTCCACCGGCCGGCTTTCTTCCGTTTCCACCGGGCCTTTCCCGTCAATCGGACGCCCCAGGGCGTCCACCACACGGCCGATCATGTTCTCCCCCACCGGCATCTGTACAACGGTACCGGTAGGTTTCACAATATCCCCTTCGCCGATGGTGTAATCATCTCCTAATATGACAGCACCAACGTTGTCCTCTTCCAGGTTCATGGCCATGCCGTATACATCGTGAGGGAATTTCAGAAGTTCCCCCGACATACAGTTCCGGAGCCCGTAGATCCTCGCGATTCCGTCTCCTACCTGCATGACACGTCCGAAATCCGAAACGTCCAGTTCATTGCTGTAATTTTCTATCTCATTCTTGATCAGGGTACTGATCTCATCCGGTTTCAGATTCATGCACCGATCACCCCCTCTGTATTCTTTCGTTCAATTCCTCAAGCCTGCTCGCCAGCGAAGCATCGATCAGTCTGTCCTCTGCGTAGATTTTCACGCCGCCGATCAGTTTCGGCTCCACCCGGTTTCGAAGAACAATCTTCTTCCCGTAGAATGCACCAACCTGCTCTTCGAAGCGGCTGAGCTGATCCGGCGTCAGCGGCACGGCCGACTGAATCACGCCTTCCGCCACCTCGTGCTCCGCATCGTCGATGGCGATGTACTGCTCCGTGATTTTCGGAAACAGCGCCATTCGCCCTTTGTCCACCAGAAGGCAAAGGAAATTTCTCGTCTCATCCGTCACTTTTCCGTCGAAGATCGTGTGGATCTTCTCTTTTTTCTCGTCCCGGGAAATCGCCGGATCCTGCAGAAAACGGCGGAAAAGCTTCTCTGCCCGGAGAATATCTCTCAGGCCCAGGAGTTCTTCCCGCACCTCATCGGTCTTCCCGGCATCCCGGGCGGCGGCGTACATCCCCCGCGCATAGATATCCGCAATTGCCCGTTCCATTCATCCACCTCATTCCTTCTGCGCTTCCGCAGGCGGCTCTCCCGGCGCATTTTCGCTGCGGTATTTCCGGTCCGCTTCTTCCAGCACCCGGTCGATGATTTCCCGATGGGTTTCCGGATTCAGCTCCTTCTGCAGGATTCTGCCCGCAGCCTCTGTGGCCAGTTCTCCCACCTCCCGGCGCAGCTGCTTCCGGGCGCCGGCGGTTTCCCGCTCCAGTTCCTGACGGGAATGGCGAAGCGCTTCCTCCGCTCTCGCATTCGCATCTTCCAGGATCCGGTCTGCCTGCGCATCCGCTGTTTTCCTGGCATCCGCAATGATCTGCCGGCCCTCTGCCTCGGCGCCGTCGATCTTCTCTTCATAGGCTCTCAGGCGTTCCTCCGCCTTCCGGTCGGTTTCCGCCGCATGATCCAGCGTTTTCTGCACCGATGCGGCCCGCTCCTCCATGAAGTTATGGATCTTCTCGAAAAAGAAATGCTTCAGGATCAGGAACAGCACCAGGAATGTAATCAGGGCGAACAGCGAATTCCAGTCGAATTCAAATAATCCCTGTGTCATCCGCATAGGCTGCTCCTTACATTCTGCCGAGCAGCATCAGGGCGATGACGAACCCCAGTACCAGCGCGGTCTCCATGACGGCCATGGCCACGATCATATAAGCGATCAGTTTGTTGCTCATTTCCGGCTGTCGGGAAATGCCTTCCATAGCTCCCTTGCCCACCAGACCCTGTCCGATGGCAACACCCAGTGCAGCGAGTCCCATGGCGAGACCCACACCAATTGCGATGAATGCATGCATAATTATGCCTCCTGTTTCTCTTCTCTCAACCTTCGTTTTTCCTGACGGGCCAGACGTTTCCGCCGGCGTTTTTCGGCCGTTTCCGGCATCTCTCCGCTGAGGGCTTCGTTCAGATTGACCGCCGTCAGTACTGTGAAAATGTATGCCTGGATCAGTGGTTCGAAAATGTCGAAGAACAGATTCAGCGGGATCCCGGTCACACAACGGAGAATCGGCACGGAACAGAACCGCATACTCAGATTCCCCATGAAGTTCAGCCACAGATCAACGACAATCATGCCGCCGAAGATGTTGCCGAACAGCCGCAGTGCCAGCGTTACCGGCAGCACCACTGCGCTGATGATGTTCATCAGGATCATGAACCAGTAAGGATCTCCCATGGCGCTGAGCCTTCCTTTCCATCCCAGCTTCTTCACAGCACTCACCTGAATGATCAGGAAGGACATCACGGCCAGTGCAGATGTGACATTCAGATCCGCAGTGATCGGCCGGAGCCCCAGAAGCCCCAGACTGTTAGCGAAAATCAGAAAGACGATCAGCGACCCCAGATAGGGCGCATACCGCTCTCCGGTTTCCTTCCCCAGATTGTCCTCCGCCAGCTTGTACACTGCGCTGACAATAGTCTCGGCCACAACCTGCTTCCCCCGGGGGACCCGCTCCAGGCGGCTTCCCATCCAGATACCGAGGGCGGCGATCACGGCACAGACGATGATTTCCAGACACACGCTTTCCGTCAGATAGATATGTCCGTTACCGAACGTCAGTATGATTCTGGGTCCGATATGATTCAGATCAATCAAGGCATCTCCTCCTTCCCTGCTCCGGATCGTGTATACAATTTTTTTCGAGCAAACTCATTTTACCCACCTTCCCCCGGATGTAAATGACCGCCGGTCACTCTTCACGAAAAAGACATAAACGTTGCCCTTTTTGTTAAGAATTCATTTCCCCGTAGAGCCGGATTTCTCCGGTTCTTAACGCGAACAACACAGAAACAACACAAAAAAAGATCCGCCATGATTTCTCACAGCGGACCTCCCTGCCCCGTCAGCCCGATCGGCCGGAGCGGTTTCTTCCATTTTCCCCTATTTCAAATCCCGGACGGAATTCGCATCCGGCATCACCAGATTCCCCACATAACGAAGCATGACATCGAACTTCGCCAGATCCTCCTGACTGAACTTCTCCCGCAGCTTCCGGCTCACCTCATCCGTGTAACCGAACACCTCGCCGTACTCCAGGTCATACTTCTCCGTCGGCCGGAGATGATACTCCCGGTGGTCCTTCTCGCTCCGCACCTTCTCCAGATATCCCTTCTTCACCAGCCGTCCCACCTTGTAGGCTGCGTTCGGCGCCGACAGACTGGCGTACCGGGCGAACTCATTCACCGTCGGCTCTTCCAGCGCCACAATCAGCTCCATACAGATCACTTCCATGGCGGACAGCGCATCCTCCCGGTCATCCGCAAAACTCTGCATCACCCGGGCGTACAGCGACAGCTTGCATTTCCGATATACCCGGGCCAAATTGCGGTTCAGCATAC
This sequence comes from Eubacterium pyruvativorans, assembly GCF_900102225.1. Lineage (GTDB taxonomy): Bacteria > Bacillota > Clostridia > Peptostreptococcales > Anaerovoracaceae > Aminicella > Aminicella pyruvativorans. Next base: position 22,785 of record NZ_FNBF01000013.1, on the reverse strand, counting down.
GCTCCCTCCTGTTTCCCAGACAAAAAATACCCTGCCCATCCCGGCCGCCCGACGGCATTCTCCCGTCTGTTCTTCCGGCAGCCCGGATTGCTTCAATTATATATGATTATATCGAATCCCAAACATAATTCAAGAACACTGAACTATTTCCCTTACATGCTTTTCCTTCTTCCCGGAACTCCCTCTTCCCCCGAACATTGTATTCGTGCACAATAAAGCGAAAAAAAACTTAACAATTCAGGAAGCAATTGCAAATTAATTGTGCAGTGTTACAATGGAAAAGTCATTCTGTTGTGAAAGAGAGAGGTATAACAATGTCAAAAGTAACAAAAAAAACGGGTGCATCTTCCGGGAACACCGGCACCCGCGCTAATTTTTCCGGAAAGCTGGGATTCGTTCTGGCCACCGCAGGCAGCGCAGTGGGACTGGGCAATATCTGGCGTTTCCCTTACCTGACTGCCAAGTACGGCGGCGGTATGTTCGTACTGGTCTATATTCTGCTGGCCTTCACCTTCGGGTACACCATGATGGTATCCGAAGAGGCCATCGGAAGACTGACCCAGAAGAGCCCGGTGGGGGCATTCCGCCACTTCTCCGGGAGCGGCGGAGCGAAGTTCGGCGGCTGGATCAACGCCGTCATTCCGATGCTGATCTGTCCCTACTACAGTGTGATCGGCGGCTGGGTCACCAAGTATCTGGCGGAATACGCACTGGGGGATCAGAAGCGGATTGCGGGAGACAGCTTCTTCCCGGAGTTCATCAGCAATGCGGCCAGTGCGGAAATCTGGTTCCTGATTTTCGCAGCCATCGTCATTCTGGTCATCCTGGGCGGTGTGGAAAGCGGTGTGGAGCGGGTTTCCAAGTTCATGATGCCGGTTTTGGTGATACTGGCTGCCGTGGTCATGATCTACTCCATCACCCGGCCGGGAGCGCTGGCCGGCGTGAAGTATATGCTGGTACCTAATCTCTCCCATTTCTCCATCATGACCGTGGTGGCAGCCATGGGCCAGATGTTCTACTCCCTGTCCATCGCCATGGGCATCCTGTACACCTACGGTTCCTATATGAAGAAAGAGGTCAACATTGAGTCTGCCACCTGTCAGGTGGCGATCTTCGACTCCGGCATCGCCATCATGGCCGGCCTGATGATCATCCCTGCGGTTTTCGCATTCTACGGCGGAGCGCCGAAAGTGCTCAATGCCGGGCCGTCACTGATGTTCATCACACTGCCGAAGGTATTCGCCAGCATGGGACTGGGCCGGTGGTTCGGCCTGCTGTTCTTCGTTCTGGTTCTCTTCGCCGCCGTGACCAGTGCCATTTCGCTGGCGGAGACCAGTGCCTCCACCTTCCAGGACGAACTGGGCTGGAGCCGGAAGAAAGCCTGCGGCTTCATGCTGCTCATTATGATTGTACTGGGCTCCCTGTCTTCTCTGGGCTACAGCACTCTCAGCGGTGTCACGATCCTCGGCATGGCGATTCTGGATTTCTTCGATTTTCTGACCAATTCCGTCATGATGCCGGTGGCCGCCTTCATGACCTGTCTGCTGGTGGTCCGGGTGGCCGGAACCCGGGTGATCGAGGAGGAAGTGACCATCTCTTCCCGCTTCCGCATGAAGAAAATGTATAACTTCGTGATCCGGTACCTCGCACCGGTCTTCCTGGTCATCATTCTGATCAGTTCCGTGCTGAACGTATTCGGGGTCATTCGAATCTGATGTGCTGAACGAAATAATGACAAAGCGGCGGACACAGCACTGGAACCGCTTATCCCGGTTTTCATCAGTGAAGCGGCGGGGTATACTATCAGGAAGAGGTGATAATCATGAAAGACCATGCAATGCTGCAGTATTTTCTGCTGAACGGTGCGCAGATGGATGCCGCCTGCTTCGATGAAGTTTACCGGGAGGTTCAGCCTTCCTGCTATGAGGTGATCCGGGTGATCAACGGGAAAGCACTGTTTCTGGAAGATCACTATGATCGTTTTTGTCATACCCTGGCCACGGTGGGGCAGAAGCCACCGGTCAGCTGCGACACCCTGGGCCGGATGATCACGGAACTGGCGGAACGGAACGGAGTGCAGAATTATAACGTCAAGGTCATCTATAACGACTTCCGGGCGGGCGGAAACTTCTACCTGTTCTTCACCCACACGTCCTACCCGACGGAGGAGATGTACCGGCAGGGAGTGGCCACGGAGCTGATGCGCTCCGTCCGGAAGAACCCCCATGCGAAGATTATCAATGACTCCCTCCGGGAGCAGGCGGATGCGCAGATCGCTGCCCACCACCTGTTCGAGACGATCCTGGTGGATGACCATGGGAATATCACGGAGGGGAGCAAGTCGAATATTTTCTTTGTCCGAAACGGGGAACTGGTCACCAGCCCGGCGTCCGGGGTTCTGCTGGGGGTCACCAGGAAGCACATTCTGCATGCGGCGGAAGCCGGTGGTGTTGTGCTGAAGGAAGAGATCATTCCGGCAGACACTCTTAATTCTTTCGATGCCGCCTTCATCAGCGGCACATCCCCGAAGGTTCTGCCCATCGCCCGGATCGGGGAGCAGACACTGGATGTAAACGACACAGCCCTGCGCCGCATAATGCAGCTCTATGATGCGGAGATCCGGCGATACTATTCAGGAGAATAATTTTTATGCTCAACCTCAGCAGCATCAGGAAAGAATACCGGACCGGCAGTTTCGTCCAGCACGCTCTGGACGGCGTCAGCCTGAATCTCCGGGACAGCGAATTCGTTGCTATTCTGGGTCCCAGCGGCTCCGGCAAGACCACCCTGCTGAATATCATCAGCGGCCTGGACCGGTACGACAGCGGGGATCTGGTGATCAACGGCATCTCCACCCGGAAATACCGGGACCGGGACTGGGACGCCTACCGGAACCACACCGTCGGTTTCGTCTTCCAGAGCTATAACCTGATTCCCCACCAGACGATCCTGTCCAACGTGGAGCTGGCACTGACCATCTCCGGCATTCCGAAGGAGGAGAGACGGCGGCGGGCGGCAGAGGCTCTGGAGAAGGTGGGGCTGGGGGAACAGCTTCACAAGAAGCCGAACCAGCTTTCCGGCGGCCAGATGCAGCGGGTGGCCATCGCCCGGGCGCTGGTGAACGATCCGGACATTCTGCTGGCGGACGAGCCCACCGGTGCGCTGGACAGTGATACCAGCGTGCAGGTCATGGATCTGCTCCGGGAGGTGGCCCGGGACCGTCTGGTGGTCATGGTCACCCACAATCCGGAGCTGGCAGAGCGGTACGCCACCCGCATTGTCAACCTGCGGGACGGCCGGATCATCTCGGATTCCAATCCGCTCCCGGATCAGCATGCCGACAGCGAACACCGGGCATTCGGCCGGGCATCCATGTCTTTTTTGACTGCCCTGGGCCTGAGTTTCAACAACCTGCTGACGAAGAAAGCCCGCACCCTGCTGGTGGCATTCGCCGGCAGTATCGGCATCATCGGCATCGCCATGATTCTTTCTCTGTCCAATGGGGTCAACGGGTATATCAACGGCATCGAAGAGGAAACCCTGTCCCAGTATCCGGTTCAGATCGAGAAGACGAATATTGATTTCAGTTCCATGATGCCGATGGCGGGAAACCGTTCTTCGGAGGATGCGACGAGTGAAACCGGAAGCACCGAGAATCAGTCCGAAAAATCCGGCCGTGTGCAGGAATACCAGACAGTGACCCGGACGTTTTCCCGGATGAACTCTAATGATCTGAAATCCCTGAAGCAGTATCTGGACCGGGACAGCGCCACGTTGAAGAAATACGCGAAATCCGTGGAATACCACTATAACATCACGCCCCGGATTTATCGGAAGACCGGAGCGAAAACCTACCGGCAGGTCAATCCGGACATCACATTCAGCAGTCTGGGAAGCGATTCCCTGTCCTCCATCGGCGGGTTCTCCGGCAGTGATTCATTCTTCGTTCTTCCGGAAGACCGGGCGCTCTACAGCCGTCAGTATACGGTGAAGGCGGGCCGCTGGCCCCGGAAATACAACGAGATCGTCGTGGTGCTCTCCTCCGGAGACCGGATCAGCGACATGACCCTGTACACCCTGGGCCTGAAGAATCCGGAAGAACTGGAACAGGCGGCGAAGAATTTCAGTGCCGGGAAGAAGGTCCGGTTCCGGACGAAGCTCTCCCGGTATGACTACAGGGATCTGATGCATACCCACTTCAAGCTGGTGAATAATGCGGACCTGTACCGGTACAACGCAGATTACCAGACCTGGACTGACATGTCCCGGGATACTGCATTTACCAGCCGTCTGGCGGCAAAGGGGGAAACGCTGCGGATCGTAGGCGTGGTCAGCCCGAAGAAGAACTCGGACATCACAATGCTCCGCACCGGCCTGGGATTCCCGACATCCCTCCGCAGCCATATTATTGCGGATGCTTCCGCAAGCGAAGTGGTCCGGCAGCAGCTAACCCAGCCGGCGAAAAATGTTCTGACCGGCAAGGCTTTCACTTCGAAAGAAAACGGTGCAGATCTGAAGAAGCTGTTCCACCTGGATCCCCAGAAACTGAGCCAGGCCTTCCGGTTCAACCCGTCGGCGCTGCAGTCCGCACTGGCCCCGGGGTCCCTTCCGGACCTTGCATCCGGACAAAATCCGCTCAAGGCAGGTACCCTGCCGGGCTTCAGTAACAAAGACATGCAGAAACTGCTCAAGCAGGCCGGCAGCGGGCTGACACAGGAAAACATGGAAACTCTGTTCCGGGACCTGGCCGCAGGATATGGAAAGTCCGGCGAACCGGGCCTGGATGCACTGTCCCAGGGATACAGCGCCTATTTACGATCCGAAGAAGTGCAGCAGATCCTGCGGGAGGCAATGGAGAAGAAGCTGGACCAAATCGCCGCCTCCGGCGTTTCCCAGGACGATGTACAGTCCCTGGTGAACGACGTCATGAAAGGCTTCAGCAGTTACGTGGAACAGAACCATCTGACCGATGTGACGAAGGCCGGAGAATATGTGGCGCAGTACCTTCAAACCCCGGCAGCCCGGCAGGCGCTCACCAACGGACTGAAGAAAATCCTGGCGAAAAGCCGGCCGGCGGTCTCCTCTGACGAAATCCGTCAGGTAACCGCCGCCATTGCCGCAGGCTACGGCCCTTATGCTGAGAAATACCATCTGACCACACCGGAGACCATCCTGGGGGGATTCACAAAATACCTGCAGTCCCGGGACGGCCAGAAGCGCCTGACCGCCGGGCTGTCGAAAATGATCGACACGAAAAAAATCTCCGCCAGTCTGGGCAGCCAGCTCACAAAAGCCATTGGACAGCAGATGACCGGATATATGTCCCGGTACGTATCCCGGCTCTCCTCGGCGCTGGCGGGCAGCATGAAGTTCGACGCCTCCGCCTTCGCCGGTGCCATGAAAACCAACCTGTCCGAAGAACAGCTTCAGTCCATGCTGACTTCCATGATGTCCCCGGAGACCGCTTCCTACGAGGAAAATCTCCGGTCCATGGGATATGCTGACGAGGACGATCCGGCCGAAATCGTGATTTATCCAAAAAACTTCGCAGCGAAAACATCGATCACGAAACTCATCGACCGCTACAACGACCGGGTGCGGGCCGCCGGGCAGAAAGACCGGGTCATCGCCTACAACGACATTGTGGGCACCATGATGTCCTCTGTCACAAAAATCGTCAACGCCATCAGCTACGTGCTCATCGCCTTCGTGTCCATCTCCCTGATCGTCTCCTCCATCATGATCGGTGTCATCACCTACATCAGCGTACTGGAGCGGCGAAAAGAGATCGGCATCCTCCGGGCCATCGGTGCATCGAAGCGCAACGTCTCCAGCGTGTTCAACGCAGAGACCTTCATCATCGGCGCCCTGGCCGGCCTTATGGGCGTGGCCATCACCGGGCTGCTGCTGATTCCGGTGAACCTGGTCATCGGTCGGGTGACCTCCGGGGCGGCGATCCATGCCTCCCTTCCGCCTCTGGCGGCGCTGGTCCTGATCCTCCTGAGCACCGGCCTGACCCTGCTGGGCGGACTGATCCCGGCGCGGAAAGCGTCAAAAAGCGATCCGGTGACCGCCCTCCGGACCGAATAGCCCGCTGCCTGTAGCGGCGGCACAGCCGGCGCGCCCGCAGACGGAACTTAGATTAGAAAGGAAGAAAAAATGAGATTCAGACCCTGCATCGATATCCACAACGGGAAGGTCAAGCAAATCGTAGGCGGAAGTCTTTCGGATAGTCACGTCTCCGCAACAGAGAACTTCACTGCTTCCCAGGATGCATCGTATTTCGCCGATCTGTATCGGAAATACAGCCTTTCCGGCGGTCACATCATTCTGCTGAACCCGAAAGGGACTCCGGAATACGAGGCAGACCGGGCCCAGGCGGTGAAGGCGCTTTCCGCCTGGCCCGGGGGAATGCAGATCGGCGGCGGCATGACACCGGAGAACGCCGCCGACTTCCTGGACCTGGGTGCTTCCCACGTCATCGTGACCTCCTACATCTTCGACGGACCGGCGCTGTCCCCAAAAAAACTGAACGCACTCTGCGCCGCAGCCGGCCGGGACCACCTGGTGATCGACCTGAGCTGCCGGAAGCGGGACGGGAAATACTATGTCGTCACCGACCGCTGGCAGACCTTCACCGATCTGGAAGTGGGCAGCGGCATCCTGGACGAACTGGCCGGTTACTGCGATGAATTCCTGATTCACGGCGTAGATTCCGAGGGCCTGGGCGCCGGCTTCGAAAAAGACCTGATCCGCATCCTGGCCTCCCACCGCCGGAACCGAATCACTTACGCCGGCGGCATCGCCTCCATGGATCACCTCCGGGAGCTGGAAGAACTCTCTTCCGGCCGGCTGGACTTCACCGTCGGCAGCGCACTGGATCTGTTCGGCGGCAGTCTGCCGTTCCAGGAAATTGCGGCGTTCCACTGATCGGGTGCTGATCGGATGCTGATCGGATTCTGATCGGGCAGGCAGATTGTATATGGTCTCGGCGTTTCGGACGGCCTGCCGGTCATCCGCCCCATACGCAGCGAAGCCGAAGCCCGGAGCGATGATGCTCCGAGCTTCGGCTTTCTTTAAATGTACAAGAGGGAAATTGGTTATTCTTCTGTTTGCTTCTTCGGGAAGGTGATCCGGATCTCAGTGCCCTTCCCGACTTCGCTCTGAAGGGAGATCGTTCCGTGATGGAGCAGGACGCCGTGCTTCACAATGGAGAGGCCCAGTCCCGTACCGCCCACATCTCTGGAATGACTCTTGTCTACTCGGTAGAACCGTTCGAAGATGCGCTTTTGATCTTCTTTCGGAATACCGATGCCGTTATCTTTGACGGTGAGGTGCACGGAATCGTTGTCGTCTTCGACACGGATCCGCACCCGCCCACCGGACCGGCCGTATTTCACTGCGTTATCCGCCAGGTTTGTGATGATGGTGGCCAGAAGGGACGGATTGCCTTCCATGACAGCGTCTTCGCCGTCCGCCACGATTTCGATATCTCTCTCTGATGCCTTTTCCGCCAGATGTACGGAGACGTCCTTTGCCGTTTCCAGCAGGTGTACTTCCGTGAATTCCAGGTCCTCCGGGCTCTCATCCAGATGGGACAGGCTGATGATGTCCTCCACCAGCCGGATGGTGCGCTGGGCCTCGTGGTAGATCTTTCCAGAAAAGTGATGGATGTCCTCTTCACGGACCACGCCGCTGTGCATCAGCTCTGCGTAGCCGGAGATCGCATGGAGGGGCGTTTTCAGTTCGTGGGAGACATTCGCCGTGAACTCCCGGCGCATCTGCTCCGCCAGTTCACGGTCTGTCACATCGAACAGAACGACCGTGACACCCCGGACCTCTTTGTCCTCCCTGACCGGCATGACCTGCACCTGGTATCTGCCGCTCTCCAGCGCCAAAACCTGCTCCGCCGGCGTTCCATCCAGTCCTTTTCGAACCAGTTCTTCCAGTTCCAGATTACGGCAGATCTGCAGAAGACTTTCTCCGGTGTGGTCGCCGGTGATGCCCAGAATTTCCGCCGCCGGATTGTTGATGCTGATGATCTTTCCGCCCCGGCGGAGGAGGATCATCCCTTCCGCCATATTCTGCAGAATGGTGTTCAGTTCATCCTGCTGCCGGTCCAGAGACTGCTCCTGCCGGGCCAGCTGGCGCTGCTGGTAGTCGATCTTCCGCAGAATCGGAGCGATTTCGTCGCAGCCTTCATTCTCCAGCGGATGATCCAGATCCACGTCGTTCAGCGGTTTCACTACACGTTTTGACAGACGGGAGGCCAGAAGCAGGGACAGCAGCACCGCCACGATGATGATGATGACAAATGGCTGGATCATGCCCACCAGCAGCATCCATACGGAGTACTGGCTGACCGACATTCTCAGCACGGTGCCGTCCGGCTGCCTCCGGGCCGCATACAGCATCTTCTCGGTCAAGGTTGTGGAATACCGCTCGCTTTCCCCGTACCCTTTCTGCAGCGCCTCCTGTACTTCCTTCCGGTCTCTGTGATTTTCCATGCCGGAAACATCCGACCGGCTGCTGTCGTACAGAACTTTTCCGTTCCGGTCGATCCAGGTGATCCGCACGTTTTCATCATTCAGGCTGCGGAAGTATTTCGTTCCTTCCAGTGTTAGTCCCCGGGAGGCCAGGTTCAGCTGGGTCCTGAGCTGCCGCTCTGACACTTGTGTCATATACCGGTACATGATGCCGGAAAGCATGACCGTGGTGAACACCAGCACCGCTATGGTTCCCAGCAGTATGGCACGGAATATCTTTTTTGTCATAATTCATTCTCCATTCGATAGCCTACACCCCGGATCGTCCGGATCAAGGCGGCCTGATCCCCCAGCTTCGTGCGGAGCGTCCCCACATGGACGTCCACCGTTCTGGTTTCCCCGGCGTACTCGCTGTCCCATACATTCATCAACAAAGCTTCCCGGGTGAACGCTCGCCCCGGATTCTCCATGAACAGTTTCAGAAGATCGTATTCCTTCAATGTCAGCTCGGTCTCTTCCCCATGCACCTTCACGCTGTGGGAAGCCGTGTCCATTTCCACCCCGCCGATCCGGAGCACATTCTGCTTCTGCTCCTTCTCCCTGCCGGCCCTGCGGAGCACCGCTTTCACTCTGGAAACCATTTCCATCATACCGAAGGGCTTCGCCAGATAATCATCTGCGCCGAGATCCAGCCCGATGACCTTGTCATATTCCGTCCCCTTGGCCGTGGCCATGATGACGGGGAGGTCTTCCGTGCGGGAGTCTCTTCGAAGTTTCTTCAGAATGGTGATGCCGTCCTCATCCGGCAGCATGATATCCAGGATCACCAGATCCGGCACCCGCTCCCGGAGAGCGCGATGAAAAGAGCCGGCATCCGGGAATCCTTCTGCCCGGAACCCAGCGGTCTTCAAGGTATACAGCATCAGCTCCCTGCTGCTGGAATCGTCTTCTACACAATAGATCATATCTTAGATGTCCAATCCTTCCATTTCTCCGGTAACGGAGTAGGCGACCCATTCCGCAATATTCACTGCGTGATCTCCGATCCGTTCCAGGTACTTGGCGATCATCAGAAGATCCAGCACCATGGCGCCGTCTTCTTCGGTCGTCCTGATCTCTTCGATCAGCTTCTTCTTCACCTGATTGAAGTAGCTGTCCACTTCATCATCATCATTAATCACTTTGCGGGCCATGTCAACATCCTTCCGGACGAAGGCATCCAGACTTCTCGTCACCATCCGGATGGTACTCTGGGCCATATCCCGGATTGGCAGTTCCGGATCCACGGAGCGGATGGCATCCATTGTCACAATCTCTGCGATTTCACCAGACTGCACACCGATCCGGCCCATATCCGTCACCATCTTCAAAGCAGAAGAAATCGTCCGAAGATCCCGGGCTACCGGCTGCTGCTGCATCAGAAGGCGGAAACAGCGGTTCTCGATGTCCCGGTGCATCTCCCCGATCTGTTCCTGCAGTTTCCGGACACTTTCCGCCATGCTGATATCATGATTCAAAAGTGCCTCAGAGGACCGCTCGATAGCTGTCTCACACAGCATGCCCATTCTCGTCATCTGTTCATTCAATTCATCCAGCTGTCTGTCAAATCTCGCACGCATTAACCAAACCTCCCGGTAATATAATCTTCTGTCCGCTTATCCTCCGGTGTGGAGAATATCTTTTCACTCTTTCCGAATTCCACCAGTTCTCCCAGCAGGAAGAAGGCACAGTAATCGGAGATTCGAACCGCCTGCTGCATGTTATGGGTCACCATGATGACCGTGTACTTTTCCTTCAGCTGCAGACAGAGATCCTCGATTTTTCCTGTGGAGATCGGGTCCAGGGCGGAGGTGGATTCGTCCATCAGGATGATATCCGGCTCCACTGCCAGCGCTCTGGCGATGCAGAGCCGCTGCTGCTGTCCGCCGGACATGCCCAGGGCACTGGTTTTCAGCCGGTCCTTCACCTCGTCCCAGATGGCTGCGTCCCGCAGAGATTTCTCGACGATTGCATCCAGCTTCGCTTTCGAACGGATCCCGTGGATCCGGGGACCGTAAGCAATATTGTCATAAATGCTCATGGGAAACGGATTCGCCTTCTGGAAGACCATACCGATCTTCTTCCGGAGCAGTGTTACATCCACTTTCGGGTCGTAGATGTCCTTTCCCTCGTATCGCACTTCACCCTCAATCCGGCAGCCGTCCACCAGATCGTTCATCCGGTTCAGCGTCTTCAGAAATGTGGACTTGCCGCATCCGGAAGGACCGATCAGCGCTGTAATCTCATTCTTCGGGATCGACACATTCACATCCTTCAGGGCATGATGGTCGCCGTACCAGAGATTCAGGTGCGCCGCTTCGATTGAAATGTCCATATGTTCCATAGATTACCTCAGTTCAATATATCTCAGTTCGATTTCTGCTGTTTCCTCAGACGTTTTGCTGCGAAATCCGCCATGAAGTTGATCAGCAGCGTCAGCAGGATCAGAATCACCGCAATGGCGAATGCCACATCGGTCTTCCCCCGCTCGCTGGCGTACACATAGAGCGCAACCGTCAGCGTCGCCGACGAAGAAGTCAAAGAATGCCAGAAGCCGTTCAGCGCCAGTCCGAAGCCTGCAGTGAACAGCAGGGCGGCGGATTCTCCCACAATTCTTCCGACTGCCAGGATGCAGCCGGTTACAATTCCGTCGATCGCATTCGGCAGAACCACCGTCCGGATCATATACCATTTTCCGGAGCCCATGGCCAGGGACCCTTCCCGGTAGCTCCGGGGCACCGTCTTCAGGCTCTCCTGGGTGGTCCGGATGATCGTCGGCATGGTCATCATCACCAGAGTCAGTGCACCGGCCAGAATACCCTGCCGGATTCCCATGAGCTGGGTGAACAGCAGCATACCTACCAGACCGAAGATGATGGACGGGATACCGGTCAGAATCTCGGAAGCCAGCTCGATGACGCTGACCAGCCTGCGGTTCTTCGCATACTCTGTCAGATAAATCGCCGCACCCACGCTGATCGGCGTGACAATGACCATGGTCACGATGACAATGTAAATCGTGTTCAGGATGTTCGGCAGAATTCCGATGGTATTCGTCAGGTAGCTGGTGACCGAGGTCAGCAGCTTTCCGGACAGATTCGGAATGCCCTTCACCAGAATATATCCCAGCAGGAGAATCAGCAGAAGCACCGTCACCGCTGCCGAAACATACAGCGCCCCTTTCCAGATGCCGTTCCAGATTTTACGACTCATTTCCGCCTCCGTCCTTTCCCTTGATGATAACGTTCAGGATCACATTGATCAGCAGAATGAACAGGAACAGCACCAGACCGATACTGTACAGGGCATTCCGCTGCAGCGATCCCACTGCCGCATAGGACATCTCGGAAGCGATTGCCGTGGTCATGAACCGGACGGACTTCAGCAGCCCCGGCATATTGGCCACATTGCCGGATACCATGATAATCGCCATGGCTTCGCCAATGGCCCGGCCTACGCCCAGGACGATCGCCGCTGCGATTCCGCTTTTTGCCGCCGGAACGGAAACCTTCAGATAGGTCTCGGTCTCCGTCGCGCCCAGCGCCATGGAGGCCTCTTCATACTCCTTCGGCACCGCCCGGAGCGCCGTATCCGAAACATTGACGATGGAAGGCAGAATCATAATCGCCAGAACGATGATCGCCGCCAGCAGCGTGGCGCCGGAGGACAGGTGGAATGCGTGCTGGATTCCCGGAACCAGCACGATCATACCCACCAGGCCGTAAACCACAGACGGAATACCGGCCAGGAGCTGCACCGCCATCCGGATGATTCCGGCGACTTTCGGCTTCGCGAACTTGGACAGGTACACTGCCGTGAGAAGGCCGACCGGCACACCGATCAGCACCGCCCCCGCTGTGCCGTAGACACTGGTCAGGATGAACGGCAGAATGCCGAATTTCGGATTCTTCGCCGTGGACGCCCACTTCGTGCCTCCCAGAAAATGAATCAGCCCGATTTCCCGGATCGCCGGGATGCCGGAAACAACCAGGTAGACCGAAATACAAAGTACGAAGGTAACAGCGACGAGGCCGCAGATCAGGAAGATCATGTGCGGCACCGCCTCTGAGATTTTTTTCTTATTTCTACTCTTCATTTCGCTACTTTCCCGCAGGGACGACTCCTGCCTTCATGATCAGGTCATTCGCATCCTTGGATGTCATGTAGTCATAGAATGCCTGGGCCTGCTTGCTGAGCTTCTGACCCTTCTTCGTGATCAGGTTGAAGTTTCTCTGAATCTTGTACTTACCGTTGGAGATGGTCTCTTCACTGCACTTCACGCCGCCCACTGTCAGAATGCGGATTCCCTTCTGATTCTCTGCATCGGAGAAGGACGCATACCCGATGGCGTTCTGGCTGTTTCTGACGGCCTCAATCACACCGCCGGTGGAGGTCAGTTCCTGGGACAGCTTGCACTTGTCTGCCGTATTGGTGATGGATTCAAATCCGTCTCTCGTTCCGGAACCGGCTTCTCTTCCGATGGCCGCAATCTTCTTGTCGCTGCCGCCCACCTGGGACCAGCTGGTGATCTTTCCGGTGTAGATATCTGCGATCTGCTTCACCGTCAGATCCTTCACCGGGCTCTTCTCGTTCACAATGATGGCAATACCGTCCAGCGCAATCGTCTTCTGAACCAGACCGGCCTTCTTCTCCTCCGGCGTCAGGTCTCTGGACGCCAGACCGATGTCACAGGTTCCTTTCTTCGCTGCTTCGATACCGGTTCCGGATCCTGTCGCATCATACGTGATCTTCACACCGCTGTTGTCGTTCATGAACTGCTCGGACAGACCGCCGATCACCTTCTCCATGGATGTGGACCCGTTGGTGGACACATTCCCGGACAGATCCCCGCCGGACTTGGCGGAAGAACCGCCGCCGGACTTCCCGCAGCCGGTCAGCAGCATGGCACATGCCAGCGTCAGAATGGTGACTCCTGTCATCACTTTTTTCAAAGATTTCTTCTTCATTCTTCATTCCCTCCTTAGACTGTAACCGTCTTTTCACTTGCTTTCTTGTTACAACTAAGATCATAGAGACTTTACATCAATTTCATTATCATGGAATTGTAAGATCTTCGTAAAACCGGGGCCGGGTGGGCGGTCGACGGGTGGGCGGTCGTTCGGAGATCCGGCCGAAGATTGTATACAAATCACGATTGTAATACCAGGGTGCGCCGAGTAGGCGGTCGCACTGCCGGTACCTGTGCGGCGGGCAGACGGTTTGGCCGTGATTTTCGTGTATACTGTATGGAAAATGTGCGGAATCGCCTATAAAGTCCTGATCCGCATCCAAAATGCCGGCTGGCAGGGTGCGAAACCGAAAGAAAATCCCGATTAATATATTCCAGCCTCCTCTGAGGGTGCGATTCTGGATAAAACAGGATTTTCGCACCTGAATGGTCAGACGGATTGTATACATTTTGGTTGAGTTAGACAAAAAATAACGCAGCAGTCGTCCGACCATTCCGGTTGAAACGACAGTGCGCCGAGAGAGTAAACAGAAAAGCCGAAGATTAGATATAATCCCCGGCTTTGAGTAAAATAAACACGATGTAAAATTTTGACATTCGGGAAGTGAAGTGCGAAACATCAGATTTTCGTAATTCCGCACCCTCCCTATCCGTGTCGCCCCGGATTTCCGGCCATTTCAGCGGAAATTGAGTGCGAAATCCGAAAAAATTCGAATTCCGCACCCGGCGCAACGGCAGTTTCCATCCTGCCTCCCCTCCCCATCGGCTTTCGCCGGCAGCTTCCAGCCTATTCTGCTCCGCCGAAGCCGTATTTCAGCACCGGCTTCCGTGCCGCCGTCACCTCGTCCAGCCGCCGCACCGGCGTGGTGGCCGGCGTCGCCTTCACCCGCTCCGGATTTTTCACCATCGCTTCGTAGATCGCCCGGAAGGCGGCGATCGCTCCGTCCAGTGTTTCCCGGCTTTCGGTTTCTGTCGGTTCCACCATCAGTGCTTCCGGCACAATCAGCGGGAAATACATTGTTGGCGGATGGATGCCGAAGTCCAGCAGGGCTTTGGCCACGTCCAGTGCCGACACATGGGCCTTCTCACGGAAGGAATCCAGGTTCATCACGAACTCATGCATACAGATTCTGTAATAGGCCATCGGATAGATGTCCTTCAGTTTCTCCATCATATAGTTTGCGTTCAGCACCGCATTGTGGGCCAGTTCCGGGACGCCGTCCCGCCCCAGGCTCTCCAGGTAACAGAGTGCCCGCACCAGAATCAGGAAGTTTCCGTAGAATCCGGTCATATTGCCGATGCTGTGCTTCTCCCGGACGTACTGCCAGGTATCTGAAGAGCCGGCCTCCCCCCGGACTGCCCTAAGTCCCGGGAGATATTCCGCCAGGAAGGATTTGCAGGCCACCGGACCCGCACCCGGACCGCCGCCTCCGTGCGGAGTGGAGAAGGTCTTGTGCAGATTCAGGTGGGTCACATCGAAGCCGATGTCCCCCGGCCGGACCAGACCGATCACCGCATTCAGATTCGCACCGTCGTAGTAGCACAGTCCGCCGGCGTCGTGAACGATGGCTGTGATTTCCCGGATATGGGTGTCGAAGATCCCCACCGTATTTGGATTCGTCAGCATCAGTCCCGCCGTCTTCGGTCCCGCCTTCTGCCGCAGGTCCTCCAGATCGATCATTCCGTTTTCATCGGACACCAGCTCCACCACACGGTAGCCGGCCATGGCAGCGCTGGCCGGATTCGTGCCGTGGGCGGAATCCGGAATCAGAATCTCATTCCGTTCTCCTTCTCCCCTGGCTTCATGATAAGCCCGGATCAGCAGAAGGCCGGTGAATTCTCCCTGGGATCCCGCAGCCGGCTGGAAGGTCACCCGGTCCATTCCGGTGATTGTCTTCAGATATTTCTCCAGTGTGTCGATGACTTCCGTGCAGCCGGTCACCGTCTCCGCCGGCTGCAGCGGATGAACCCCTGTGAATCCTTCCAGAGCGGCCATCCGTTCATTCAGCAGCGGATTATGCTTCATGGTGCAGGAGCCCAGCGGATAGAAACCGTCGTTCAGTCCTCTGGCCTCCCGGGCCAGCGCCGTGTAGTGCCGGTCCAGTTCATTTTCAGAGACTTCCGGCAGCCGGGGCGGCGCTTCCCGCATCGGTACTTCCGGCAGACATTCCTCCACATCACACTCCGGGAACAGGGACATCCTTCTTCCCGGCACACTTCGTTCGAAAATCAGTTTCATCATGCCTGTACCTCCTTTCCCGGGATTTTTTCTGCGGCTTCCTTCATGACTTTATCCGACGTTTTTTTCGCAGCTTCCTTCATGGTTTCACCCGGAGCCGCCCCGTACCGGCGGCCGGAAAGCCCGGAGAGTGTTTCCGCCACAATCGCCGCTGCCCGGTCCATGTCTTCCTTCGTATTCTTTTCGGTGGCGCACCACAGGATCTCGTGATCCGAGAGCGGGAATCCCCCCAGAATGCCGTTGTCGGCGAGCGCATGCAGGATGTTTTTTGTCGCCGGATCCCGGGACACGGTGACGAACTCATGGAAGAACGGTCTGTCGTAAGCCGGGGTCAGCCCGGCGCCGGCCAGCCGCTCCGCCAGATAATGGGCCTTGGAGGAGCAGAGCACCGCCGCCTGCCGGAGCCCCGCCGGCCCCACTGCCGCCAGGTACACCGAGGCCTTCAGCGCACAGAGGGCCTGATTCGAGCAGACATTGCTGGAAGCCTTTTCCCGACGGATGTGCTGCTCCCGGGCCTGGAGGGTCAGCACATACCCCCGGTCCCCCCGGGAGTCCTTCGTTTCCCCGACTAAACGGCCCACCATGCTGCGCATGAGCTTTTTGCGGCATGCCAGGATGCCCAGGTACGGGCCGCCATAGGCCAGGCCCAGTCCCAGGGGCTGGCCCTCTCCGCTGACAATGTCGGCGCCGATCTCGCCCGGCGTCTTCAGCACGCCCAGCGCCAACGGATTCACATGCATGAGAAATTTTGCCCCGGCCCGGCGGGTGATTTCCGCCAGTTTGTCCGCATCCTCCACAATCCCGAAGTAGTTCGGGTACTGCATCAGGAACCCGGCCGTCTCCGGCTCTTCTCCCAGCAGCTTCTCCAGCGCCGCCGGATCGGCGGCGCCGTTCACTGCCGGCACCATCACAATCCGCTGTCCCCGGCCCGCCGCATAGGTCCGGATCACCCGAACCACCCGGGGATCCAGGGTTTCGGAGAGGAGGAGAACCTTCTTTTTTCGGTCGCACGCCATGCCGCAGGCCTCCGCCGCCGCAGAAGCGCCGTCATACAGCGATGCATTGGACACATCCATGCCCGTCAGCTCGCAGATCATGGTCTGATATTCGAAGATGGACTGCAGGATGCCCTGGCTGATCTCCGCCTGATACGGGGTGTAAGCGGTGAGAAACTCCTCCCGGGAGCTGACCTCGTCCACCGCCGCCGGCACATAGTGATCATAGGCGCCCGCACCCCGGAGCATCACCGGAAAAATCCGGTTCTTCCCCGCCATCCGGCGGATCTCCCGTTCCACTTCCAGATCGGACCGGCCCGGCGGCATGTCCAGTTCCCCCCGGAACCGGGTATCCTCCGGAATATCCCGGAACAGGTCCTCCCAGTCCCGGAAGCCGATATCCTGCAGCATGGCCTGCTGCTCTTTTTTTGTTCCCGGTATGAAATTACCCATCCGCTACGCCTCCTCTGTGAATGTCCGGTAGCTTTCCTCATCCATGAACTCTGCCTGATCCGTGATGCTGCCCACGTGAATGAACCAGGCATCCAGCGGCGCCGCATTCACCTGCTCCGGCTCCTCGGTCAGCTGATCGTTCACTTCCAGAATCACACCGGTCACCGGCGAGATCAGATCGGAAACGGATTTCACGGATTCAATGTCCCCGAAGACCTCCCCGGCAGTCACTTCCTCCTCCGGCTCCGGCAGCCCGACGAAAACAATGTCCCCCATCGTGGTCTGCGCATAATCGGAAATGCCTACATAAGCGGTGCCGTCCTCTTCGAAGCGAACCCATTCGTGGGACTCTGTGTATCTGTATTCTCCTGCCATTTCATTTTCCTCCTGTATAACTTTCTTCTATTTCTCTGTGATGATGCTACTTTCTCTTCCTTGCCGGAAGGACAAAAGGCAGCGGGGTGATCGTTCCTCCGATCTTCCGCCCCCGGACCAGAACTTCCACTGCCGTCCCCGGCGAAGCACATTCCGCCGGCACCATCGCCATGGCGCCGGATACTTTCCGGTACGGCAGGAATGTTCCCGAAGTGGTGACCCCGATCTCTTCTTCTCCGATCAGAACCGGACAGTGCTCCCGGAAAATCCCCCGGCCTTCCGCCAGGATGCCGACCCGCTTCCGGATGCCCTTCCCCGGTTCCGCCAGCGCATTCTTCTGCTTCATCAACGCCGTCCGGCCCATGAAATCCGGCTTGCCCCAGTTCACGGCGAAATCCAGTCCCGCTTCCACCGGAGAAATCTCCCGGCTCAGTTCGTGACCGTAGAGCGGCATTCCCGCTTCCAGCCGCAGCGTATCCCGGGCACCCAGCCCGCAGGGCAGAATACCGTACTCTTCGCCGTCCTCCAGGAACTTCCGGAAAACCGTTTCCGCATATTCCTTCGGCAGACAGATTTCGAATCCGTCCTCGCCGGTATATCCGGTCCGTCCGATCATACACGGAATATTCCCGCAGATCCGGGCGTCGAAAACCGCCGAATAATTCTTCGCCGGAATGCTGTCCGGGCCGGCGGACCGGCTCAGAACGTCTTCTGCCTTCGGCCCCTGAAAAGCGATCAGCGCAAGATCCTCTGAAACATCCCCCAGATCCGCATCCCCGGAAAGATGCTCCCTGATCCAGTTGAAATCCTTCTCCCGGTTGTCCGCATTGACAATGAGGAAGAATTCCTCTTCTCCCCGCCGGTATACGATCAGGTCGTCCACCGTGCCCCCGTCTTCATAACACATGGGACTGTACCGGGCCTTACCCACTGTCAGATCATCATACCGGTTCGTCAGAATACGGTTCAGATTCCCGGCCGCATCCGATCCCCGCAGCGTGAATTCCCCCATGTGGGAGACATCGAACAGACCGCAGCCCTCCCGGACTGCCATGTGTTCCTTCCGGATCCCTGCCGGATACTGCACCGGCAGCAGATACCCGCCGAAGGGCACCATCGTTCCGCCTAAGCTGACATGCAGATCATAGAGCGGCGTTTTTCGTTCCATCGCGCACCTCTTTCGCCTCCGCTTCCGCATTCTGCGGAAACGGAATCCTTCACTGTCCCGGGAGAGAAAAAAATAAAAAAAGGACATCTCTCCCGAGATGCCCAGGCGGTCGGCGTATTCCCGCTGCAGTACACTGTGTCAATTCACCTTCCGCCAGTACTGCAGCGGGGCTCCTTTCCGGAGCATTTCATACGCCGATTATATCCGAACCGGATCGGTTCTGTCAATTTAGATATATTATTAACAGTTTTCCCGATCGGCCTCCTTCTTTCTTTTTGCCGCAAACACGATTCCCGTGGTCAGGATAACCACTGCGCCGACAACGAGAAACAGGAAACCCACCGGCAGCAGGTAGAAATTCTCGTGCAGAATCCCCTGCTTGTCCACGTATTCCACCGAGTTCGCCTTGATGAAGAGACACATCAGCCCCATCAGCATCAGCACACCGCCGATCCCCGTGGAAACCAGGTTCATCTTCGCCTTTCTTCCTTCATTTCCGTCTTTAATGAGTTTTTCTGTCATCTTGTTCATGTCTTCTTTTCCTCCCAGAATCAATTCATCCAGAGAAACATGGAAGGTCTGAGAGATCACGATCAGCGTTTCGATGTCCGGGAGATTCTTGTTATTCTCCCAGTTGGAAACTGCCTGCCGGGTCACATGCACCTTTTCGGCGAATGCTTCCTGGGTCAGACCGCTGTCTTTTCGAATCTGCCGGATCTGTTCACTGAATTCCATTCGTTTCTCCTTCTGCATATTTGAAAAAAATGTTTCTGCGCAAAGGATCGGCGCCGCCGCATCCCTCTGACGAATCCCATTCTGGGGCAGAGTCCATGATAGCACAAGCAACCCGCTCTTTCCAGACGGTTTCTCGGCTGTCAAGCCCTGCTTGCATCGTTGAAATTTCAATGAAAAAGCGCAGAAAGCGGACGTACTTCCTGCGCTGATCTATTTTCCATCCGGGCCGAAGATTGTATAATGGGGGTGTCCGATTCCAGCGGCAGGCCGGATCCGCTGCCGAAACCGCATTCCATATTCCACTGAAACAGAAAGGGGAAGTCCCGTGAAAGACACCTGCATCACACTCCGGAGCAACCAGCTCACAGTCCGCCTCTCTCCTCTGGGCGCCCGCATCATGAGCATCGAGGCCCCGGACCGCAGCGGACACCGGGACGACATCGTCCTCTCTTATGCCGACGTCCGGGATGCCCTGAACTGCGACCGGATGCTGGGCGCCTGTGTGGGACGGGTTGCCAACCGGATCGCCGGGGGCTGGTTCACCCTGAACGGACAGGAATTCCGCCTTGCCCGGAATAACGGACCGAACCATCTGCACGGCGGACGCCGGGGTTTCGACAAAAAAATATTCCGCATCCTGCCGACAGACCCGGATCTTTCCGAAACCGACGATTCATCTGAACCCGCCTGCTCTTCCGGGCCGCACAGGAAAGGCGCCGCAGTCACCTTCACCACAACCTCCCCGGACGGCGAAGAGGGATATCCCGGCACGGTAACGCTGCAGGTCACCTACCGGCTGGAAGGAAGCTGCCTGCGCATCCTGATCACGGGCCGCTCCGACCGGGACACACTGCTGAATCCCACTGTCCACACCTATTTCAACCTGACCGGTCATCCGCTGCTGACCGACGGCACCGGCACAGACATCGGCGGTCACATGCTTCAAATCCGAGCGGACACATGGTATCCGGTGGATCAGAACGGCCTGACCACCGGTGCATTACTGCAGACGGAAAACAGCCCGCTGAACTTCCGCATGCCAACCCATCTTCAATCGGCGTTAAACGATGACTATTGCAGTCACTGCGGCACCCGGGGCATCGACCACTCTTTCCGTCTCACGGAAGCGCCGGCGGATACCCCTGCGGTCATTCTGTCGGATCCCGTTTCCGGGAGGCGTCTTCGGATATTCACCGACCGGCCGGCGGTTCATGTGTACACCGGGAACTACCTGTCCGGCGGTCCCCGCTCCCGGCAGGGACTGCCCTACAGCAACCGGGCGGGCATCGCCTTCGAGCCCCAGTTCCCGCCCAATGAGATTCACTATGCGGCGCATCCCGCCACCATTCTGCGGGCGGGAGAAACCTTCCGGACAGAAACGGTCTACGCCTTCGACACGGAATGAAGCTGCTGCATCGAAGGATACCGCCTCCCTTCTCAGAACAGCTGTCTGAGGAAACGATAGGTTAATTCCTCTGCCGCAACCCGGGCGCCTGCTGCCAGTTCCTCTGCAACCCCCGCTGTGACGCCGCTGGCCGAAAAATATGTCACTAATACTTTCTTCATCATCGTACCTCCCTGTTGCTGCTCCGGAATATCCGATTTGAACCTGATTTTGTGCGCCAGATATTGACAGATGGTCAAAAAGTGGTATCATCAAAGGTGCATAGTTGCGATATGCATTTAAGTTAAGAAGGAAATCATAAGTGAAAAGAGCAAATCAGCAGTGATGCTGAGACGCAAAACTATAGGGTCTCGCCCGTGAACCGTGCGAGACAGCCAGCTGCCGGAGGATGATGTCCTTGCGGCTTTTTTGTTTACCCGAATTGCACGAAAAGCCGCACGAATCGAATCAAAGAAAAAGAAAGGACCAAGGCATGAAGAAAACTAATTTGAAAAAATTCGTACAGAAGATGCTGATCCTCGGATTTTGCGTTCCGATCACGCTCGTATGTTCGTCCATTCCGGCGATGGCGGAGGCAGCAACGGACACGACTGTCACAAATTCCGGACAACAGGTAAGCGAGCAGTCTACAACAACAGAAGCTTCTACGGAGAACAATGATGTAAATACTGTCTACACTGCAGACAAATTCCTTGGACAAGCAGTAAACTATGGCATCGTAGCAAACAGATTTGAGTTAAACCAGGGGGATGCCGAGACAAATGTGGCAGCAAAAACCGGAGTATGTAAAACTCAAACCGGAAATGATCTGACTTCCGAAAAAGTCAAACAGGAATTCATGTTAGGGACAGTTGATGATAAGTTCAAAATCAAAGGAAATAAATCTACTACGGTGTACACACCATCGACTGAACAGAGCAAAGTAACGGGCTTAGACGTTGTGAAAATAACGGTAAATAACTATAGTTCAGAAGACATTAATAATGCGATCGATTCGCTGAGAGATAATGTGAGGATCCAATCAGATGCATGTCTTCAGAGGGCTGCAGACAACACCAGTCTGAAAGCAACGATTGAATATCGGTCGACTGATCAGAAATACCACTTGGAATTACCACAAAATGCGCCGGGGACATATTATGTCACACTGAAGAATACTATTTTTGATTCCAATGCCGATGGTCAGAACACGAAGGAAAAATTCAAACAAGCTGAGAGTCTTTGGATCACTGCAGAGAAAGGTCAAAGCATTGTATTCAACGTAGATAAAGATTTTTTGGATAATAATAGTAGTTTCCAACTTCAGAAATTCAACTGGAACGGAACGGGAAGCGATGCTAAGAAGTATCTCGGAGACAAAAAAGACAAAGCGTTCGAACCGGATGATTCATTGGCAACATCAGTAATTTGGAATTTGCCTAATGTAAATACTTTGAATATTAATGGATCAGTTGCCGGTGTAATTTACGCACCTAACGCAAT
Organism: Eubacterium pyruvativorans; assembly: GCF_900102225.1. GTDB lineage: Bacteria > Bacillota > Clostridia > Peptostreptococcales > Anaerovoracaceae > Aminicella > Aminicella pyruvativorans. Next base: position 439 of record NZ_FNBF01000013.1, on the reverse strand, counting down.
CGTTAATGTTAATGCGACGAGTTCGGGATGGATTGTTGCTAACCAGGTAAACATCACGAGCGGAGAATGGCACAATATTTCTCATTACCAATTCAAGCCAACTTCTCCGGAAAGCATTATCCCGCAAAATACGCCGTCCACTGATACGACCACGCCGACCACGCCGACCACGCCGACCACGCCGACCACGCCGACCACGCCGACCACGCCGACCACGCCGACCACGCCGACCACGCCGACAACGCCGACCACACCGACACAGCCGACAACGCCAACAACGCCGGCACAGCCAACAACGCCGTCAACAGTAGTTCCGACGACGCCGACGACACCATCCAAGCCGTCCGTCGATACTCCGACAGTGCCGGCTGCACCGAGTACGCCGAATGCGAAGAATCCGAAAGCATCGAAGCCGCATACCGCAGCGGTTCAGAAGACA
>NZ_FNBF01000044.1 GCF_900102225.1 Eubacterium pyruvativorans | reverse complement strand
AAACCGTCCCAAGCCGGGTATTCAGCTTACGGGGACGATAGCCACAGCGGTAGCCCGAGCGGTCGTCCGTCCGTTCGCTTTTCTCAGCATTCAGCTGCGTGGTGACCTCTGCCTCCATCATCTGGTTGCAGAGCCACTCCAGCATGCTGAGCATGGGATCCGGCTGATTCATAAAGCTGAATAGTAAATTCGTGAGATTTGTGTTAATCTGATTGTGAGCCATTGAGAGTTCTCCTTTGTGAATGAGAAGTTTGGTCGCTAATCATTTTACACGAGCCTCAATGGCTTTTCTACTATTCACTTTTGCGAACAATATTGTACTCTATCCCGCCTCCCATCGTGTTAATCCTCTTTGAAGAATTCACTTTCCAGCTTCTTTATCCGCTTGCGGTCGGAATAGATTGTGTTGCTGGGAAGATCCAGCATTTCATGAATTTCCTTCACGCTACAACCTTCATCCTCGCGAAGCTTGATATGTCTCGTTTGTCAGAAGATACAGAAATGCGTTTTGAATGATGATGCGTTCTGGATCGCGGAATTTGACGATCGATATGACGTTTTGAAGTTTTCCACAGGCAGTCCGTTGCATGCTTCAGAATTACATCTCTGGAAGTGTGAGAATCACATACGAATAAAATAAAATTATATTGACACAGTGTCAGAATACGCATATACTGACTATGATGACACGGTGTCAGAAATGTGTGAAATGATAAGGTACATAAGATGAGAAAAGCGACGCGTGAACAGATTGTTCAGAAAAGGGAAGAGATTATCAATGCCTGTGAGCAGCTCTACCAGAAAATGAGTTTCCGGGAGATCACGCTTAAAGAGATCGGGAATATCACATCCTTCTCCCGTCCCACCATTTATAACTACTTTGAGACAAAGGAAGAGATCTTTCTGGGCCTTTTCCAGAGGGAATATGACCGTTGGAATGAGGATCTGACTGCCATCCTGAACGGGAATGAGAAGCTGACGAAAAAGGAACTGGCGGATCACATTGCAAACTCCCTTGCAGGACGTGAACAGCTCTTAAAGCTCCTTTCCATGAACAACTATGATATGGAGGCAAACAGCCGACAGGAGCTTCTGACTGCCTTCAAACAGTCTTATGGACGCTCTATGCATCTGATGTGCATGCTGCTGGAGAAGTTCTGCCCGGACATGGGAGTGACTGACATTCAGAATTTCATCTATATCTTCTATCCCTTTATGTTCGGAATCTACCCATACACCGCAGTCACAGAAAAACAGAGAGCGGCCATGAAGGAGGCCGGAATCAACTATGTATATCAAAGCGTCTACGAACTCACCTACAGCTGTCTGATCCGGCTGCTGAAAGAGTAAGGGCACGCGACTATAAAATCGGCGTGACAAAAACTGCCCATGTTGAGGATGCGGTTAAAGCTGCGAACATAACGTTGACAGCAGAAGAAACTATCGAACTGGAAAGAGTGGCTGACAATCTTGGACTGAAAGTGATCCGTTTCTGGGAAAAGGAGATGAAATAAGATGAGCAAGAAAAATATCGGAGCAACTCTCGCACTGTATCCCTGCCCGATCATCGTGGTAGGGGCAATGGTAAATGGTAAGCCGACCTGGACGCTTGTTGCCCATGCCGGAACCATGGCACACAGCCACCTGATGGTGTCTCTTGTACAGGCACACTACATCAATCAGGGCATCCGTGAGAACAAAAAGCTTTCCGTCAATGTGGTCGACGAGTCCTGGCTGAAGGATGCGGACCGGATGGGAACCATCAGCGGCAATAAGGTGGATAAATCTAACGCCTTTGCATGGACAATGGGTGAAAACGGCGCTCCCTTGATCGATGAGGCGAAGGTTTCTATTGAATGTGAAGTTGACGGCAATTATGAACTGGAACATTTTGACCACTTCATCTGCAAGATTCTTGCGACCTATGCGGAGGAGAGTGTCCTGAATGAGAAAGGCAAGATCGACTATCACACCTTTAAGCCAGTACTTTTTGAGTTCCCGACCTATGAGTATTTTGTGACCGGTGAGAAGGTCGGCGACTGCGGAAAGATGAATCAATAAAATTGCGAAGGGACAAGGCTCTGTCTGTGATGTCAGAGTCTAAGACGCATAGAAAGAAGGTATAGAATGCCAAAGAAAGTTTTAGTGGCTGTATATTCTGCAAGTGGTGTGACCAGGCGTGTCGGCGAAGAGATTGCCCGTATCAGCGGCGGTGATTTCTTTGATATTATGCCGAAAGAACCTTACACATCTGCTGATTTGGATTGGATGAACAGGAAGAGCCGCAGCAGCGTAGAAATGAATGACCCGTCCGCAAGACCGGAGATCGCAAATACAGTTCCGAATATGGGCGATTATGATGTTGTGATCATCGGTTTCCCTATCTGGTGGGGTGTTGCACCTCGCATCATAGAAACTTTTTTGGAAAGTTATGACTTCGCCGGGAAAACCATTGTCCCCTTCTGCACTTCAGGAGGAAGTGGTGTTGGGAGAAGTGATACTGCACTGCATAAAAATGTGACAGGTGATGTGAAATGGGAAAAGGGCGTTCAGATCAACCGCCCGAATGAAACGGAGATTAAAAAGTGGCTTGATCATGTTATGTAAGCTGCTTACAAGGAGATGTCTGCATGAAGGTTAAGGAAAAGAAAGTAGGACGGATTCCTGATCGGAGCGCTGATCGCTGTCTGCGGGAATTATGTGATTCTGATGATGAAATATACAAAGGAGATGGACAGAGAAACTAAAGTGCAGTTTTCCATCCCGAAGAAAAAGGATAAATAATCTTAGGCAAAGAAAAAGGGGAACATCATGTTAGGAAATTTTAGTTATCACAATGCAACAAAGCTGTATTTTGGCGAGGATTCCTTAAGTTATCTGAATGAGGAACTTCCGAAGTACGGAAAGAATGTACAGCTGATCTATGGCGGTGGTTCCATCAAGAAAAACGGTATCTATGATGAGATCATAGGAATCTTGAAGGAAAATGGAAAAGAGATTTTTGAAGATGCGGGAGTCATGCCGAATCCTACCGTGGAAAAGCTTCGTGAGGGCGTGAAGATAGCAAGAGAGAATAAAATTGATCTTTTGCTTGCAGTCGGTGGCGGTTCCTGCTGCGACTATGCAAAAGCCGTATCCGTATCGGTAAACTGCGAGGAAGATCCATGGGAAAAATACTATCTTCGGTTTGAGGAACCGGAGTGTGAGATCGTTCCGGTCGGATGTGTTCTTACGATGACGGGAACAGGTTCGGAGATGAATGGCGGAGCGGTTATCACAAATCATGAGAGCAAACTAAAAATCGGTCATGTATTTGGGGACGAGGTGATGCCGAAGTTTTCAATTCTAAATCCAAAGTACACATTTTCTCTTCCGAAAAAACAGATGGTTGCCGGCATCTATGATATTTTCAACCATATCTGTGAACAGTATTTTTCGGGTGAGGATGATAATACCAGCGATTATATTGCGGAGGCGCTTATGAAGTCGGTGGTGAATAGTTCTCTGATTGCCCTTGAGAATCCGGAGGATTATGAGGCGCGTTCCAATATTATGTGGACGGCGACATGGGCATTAAATACATTGATTTCCAGAGGAAAATCGACGGACTGGATGGTGCATATGATCGGGCAGTCTGTGGGAGCGTATACGGATGCGACACATGGCATGACGCTTGCCGCAGTTTCCCTGCCGTATTATCGTTTTATTATGCCGTATGGTTTGAAGAAGTTTAAGAGGTTTGCCGAGGAAGTATGGGGCATCCGCGCGGAAGATAAATCAGACAGGGAAGTGGCAGAGGAAGGACTTCTCGCGATGGAAAACTGGATGAAAAAACTGGGGCTCACCCTTAAAATCAGTGAACTTGGTGTAACGGAGGACATGATAGAAGGCATAGCGGATGGCACGATTATTTTGGATGGCGGATATAAAGTCTTAACCCATGAGGAAGTAGTGAAAATTCTTAGGGAGAGTATGTGACAGGAGGCAAAAACTATGGATGCAAAAATGTTGATGGAAAGGTAGCGATCATTTCAGGGGCAAGTTATGGAATGGGACAGACGATGGCAGAGCTTTTTGCCGAAGAAGGGACAAAGGTTGTGATGACTACTCGAGGAAAAGATAAACTGGATGCTGCCGTAAAAACAATACATATGGTTTTCTTTCCGGGCGGCTTTGTCGGAACTGGGGATCGATCCAATGGAGGAGGATGGATTTCCGCGATCCGGTCATGGAGGATATGACGGAATAAGAGAAAAAATCTACGGAGAAAACGCAATAAGACTGCTGAAAGGATTGAACACATGAAATATGCAAGACTTGGAAACAGTGACTTAAATGTATCGCGGATCTGCATGGGGTGCATGGGATTCGGTGATTCCGGACGCGGTCAGCACAGCTGGACGATTGACGAGGCACATGCAAGAGAAATTATTAAGCGTGGTCTGGAGCTTGGTGTCAACTTCTATGACACGGCTATCGCCTATCAGAGCGGCACCAGCGAGCAGTATGTCGGAAGGGCCCTGCGTGATTTTGCAAGGCGGGACGACGTGGTTGTTGCCACCAAGTTTTTGCCAAGAACCCAGGAAGAGATAGACCGGGGAATTACCGGCCAGCAGCATATCGAAAACATGATCAACACCAGTCTTAAGAACCTCGGTATGGACTACGTGGATCTGTACATCTATCATATGTGGGACTGGCAGACACCAATCGAAGACATCCTGGACGGCCTGAACCGCATCGTAAAGGCCGGTAAAGTCAGATACATCGGCATCTCTAACTGCTTTGCCTGGCAGATCGCCAAGGCTAATGCTGTAGCAGAAAAAGAAGGCTTTGCGAAGTTCGTTTCCATCCAGGGACATTACAACCTGATCTTCCGCGAGGAGGAACGGGAAATGGTGCCGTACTGCAATGAAGAGAATATCGCTCTTACTCCCTACAGCGCCCTTGCTTCCGGAAGACTATCGAGACGCCCGGGGGAAGGCGGAACAAAGCGAGCAAAAGAAGATACCTATGCGAAGTTCAAATATGATGCGACAGCTGCACAGGATAATGTGATCATCTCCCGTGTTGCTGAGCTTGCCGAAAAGCACGGCGTGACCATGACGGAAGTGTCACTGGCGTGGCTGCTCACAAAGGTGACCGCCCCAGTGGTCGGAGCGACAAAGCTTCACCATATTGAAGGCACGGTAAAGGCATTGGATCTTTCATTGACACCAGAAGAGATTCTGTATCTGGAAGAGCCTTATGTGCCACATCCGCTGGCTGGAGTTATGGCACAGAACAAACCGGCCGCCGCAAAAGAAAAACATGTCTGGTCTACGGGCGACCAGAAGATAGCAAAGTAGGAGCCTGCTAAGTAAAAGTCAAGTGTAATTCACAAGAATTTGGAGGGATGAAAATGAGCACAACAAACCAGACTGTCTTCATTCAGGCAGTCTCAGATTGTCCCTATGGATAGATGCAGTCAGGCTTCTGATCTAGCCTGACCCCGTAGACATTCCTTTACCTTGCCGTAGTAAACCCGAAGGAACTTATTGGCACCTGCCGTCATGTAGACAAGGTAGGGTTTACCTTCCGACTTCTTCTTGAAAAGGAACTGGCTGACAGGGTCGCCCTCTCGTGGGCCAAGCTTGAGCATGGCATCCATGATCTGGAACAGCGTTTTTCTGAGTCGTG
>NZ_FNBF01000006.1 GCF_900102225.1 Eubacterium pyruvativorans | reverse complement strand
GGAATTTTCCCGAATACGGGTTCTCTGATCCGCCTGATGGGTGCGGTACTGATCGAGCAGAACAGCATCAGGCAGTCCCGAAAATCGATCTTCAGCCAGAAGTACTACCGGAAGATGCAGGAGGCGGGCACGAAGGAGAAGCTCGTCAGAATAGCAGAAGAACAGATCGCGCTTCTGGCGGCATGACTTTTGGCTGGCACATCGTCGCAGTTCTGTCAAGGAAACCTCTTCGAGGTGCATTCTGCATCCTTGACAGACCCGCTCCGGTGCGCCGGCGGTCAGGTAGTGGATGCAGGGCATCCCCTGCATCCAAAGATGCCTAAAGGCAATTTACACACAAATCAGGACTTGACTGGCGTACGCCGGATTACATGCGAAATCGGCCGAAAGGGTCCATTCCGCACCATGCATAAATAGATCGGGAAAAAATAGGCGAAGCATTCATGTATAGGTGTATAATCTTTTATCGGTTTGATGTGATAAAGCACCTGCAGTCCACCCGCAGTCCGCCTGCAGTCCACCCGCAGTCCACCTGCAGTCCGCCCGCAGTCCACCCGCGGTCCGCACCATGCCCGCCAATCAGCCGACCTCCCCGCACTACAGGTATCCCAGCGTGCGAAGCAGGAACAGCCAGCCGGTCAGTGTCACAGAACTCAGCAGCGTGGTAATGAGGACCGCAGCACCGGAAAGATCGCCGTTATTGCCGAAGCCTTTCGCCATGACGAAGGAAGTGACGGTGGTAGGAGAACCGCACATGATGACGGCGGCCAGCAGTGTGTCATTCCGGAACCCCAGCCAGACGGCGACGGGGATGAAGATCATGCCCAGCCCCGCCAGCTTCAGGAACACAGCGATAAGCGTCAGTTTCAGACGGGAAAGAATGCGGCCCGCCCGGATGGAAGCGCCCAGAGCCAGAAGGCCCAGGGGGGTGGCGGTAGCGCTGATGCTGGAAAGGGTCCGGTCGGCAATCACAGGGAAACGGGTGCCGGACAGAGACCAGGCAAGGCCCAGAAAAATACTGATGATCAGGGGGTTCTTCAGGATGTTCAGCAGTGTGTGCCGGAGCAGATCATGACTGACCGCCTGATCTTTTTCGTTTTCCTTCGGACCGTACACGATCAGAACCACCACGGCGAAGGCGTTGTACAGCGGGACGGCTCCCAGAATCATCATCGGGATCATTCCCGCATCCCCGTACATATTTTCGGCCAGCATCACACCCAGAATGGCAGCGCTGCTGCGGTAGGCCGCCTGAATGAATTCGCCCCGTTCCTCCGGTGCTTTGCGGCAGAGGGGGCCGGAGATCAGGGTGATCCCGCCGATGGAGAGCAGGGTGGCGGCGAAACAAAAAAACACAAACCGCCCGTTCCACGCCTCCCGGAAATTCTTGGACGCCAGATCATAGAACACCATCACCGGCAGCGGAAAAAGGAAGACGAAGCGGTTCAGTTTCGCAGTGAAGTCCTCCGGCATCAGTCCGGCCCTGCTCAGTGCCAGTCCCAGCAGGATCAGCACGAAGGCCGGCAGTGTGGTGTTGATGCATGTGATGAAGTTTTCTGCCATGTCGTTCTCCTTGTCTGTCCGGGGATCCTTCCCGGACAAAAAATATCAGACGGACGTTCGTTCGGATTTTTTTGTCAATGGAATCCATTATACGCTTTCAAACTGCAGCGTGCAAAAACCCGCTGACATTTCTGCATGGATGCGGCAGAAATGTCGGCGGGTTTGTTTGCACCCGGCACGAGATTATTGTATAATAAACTGAATTGTTATCGATAGCCGAGGGAGGGAAAATCACGAGATGAACGGTGGATTTCCGACTAACAGCTTAATATTGCTCGGACTGGCGGCGGTTGCTGTGATACTGCTGGCGGTCATCCTTTCGAAGGTGGTCCGGGGAAATCGGGAACGGAATGAGATGCTGTCCGATATCAGAGGGTCAGTGGATCAGATCCGGGATCAGGTGAACCGGCCGGAACCGGAGGATGGGAGAGGCCCTGCGGGCGGCGGACCGGGTAAGCCGGAACGGAAGAAGCAGGCAGAATCCCCGCTGAAAGCTGTGTATGTGGATAACCGGGTGCCGGGTATGGCCGGCGCTCCTGCGGGTGAGCAGGGTGGAATGCCGGAGGCGGCTGCCCAGGATGCCGGACCGGAACCGGAAGTGCCGGAGATCGCTGCGGAAGCGGCGACTGCGGAAGCGGCTTCGGACCGTCCGGCCGGGAAGGCTCCGGAGACGGAAGAATTCCATCCGGATGAATTTAATGATGTCATTTACTGGGACGGTGAGCTGGAGCGTCATGAACTGGTGCCGAAGGATTACCGGATCGTTGCCGTTGTGCAGCCGGAAACGCCGGCAGGATTTCTGGTTCGGGTTCCGCGTCCGATGCGCGTTGTCTGTGTGACCCATCCGGCTGTGCCGGCGGGGGTGCGGATACAGATTGCTCATCCGCTGGTGCCGGTGGCATTCGTGCAGCCGCAGACGCCGGCAGGCACACTGGCTCAGGTGGAGCGTCCGCTGGTTCCGGTAGTGGTGGAGCAGCCGGAGACACCGAAAGGTATTCTGGTGGCGCTGGAACCGGAATGGACAGTGAAGGAAATCGGGCAGCCGGAAACGCCGCACACGATCTCTGTGACTGTGCAGCCTGATCAGGAAGCGGAAGCCGTACAGGAAGCGGAAGAGCCGGAAATGCAGAATGTACCGGCAGAAGTGCCGGAAGCGGCAGCGTCGGCGGAAGCAGAGGTGCCGGAGGTAACGGAAGCACCGGAAGAACCTGCGGAAATGCCGGAAACCGTACCGGCAGCGGCGGCCCGGACAGAGACAGCACCGGAACCAGAGACGGCAGAAGCAGCGGATGCCGCAGCGCAGATCCGTCGGAATGCGGAGGATCTGGAGGCTCTGTTTGCCGAAATCGAAGCGGAGGCGAAGGCCAGAGGTTTCATCGATCCGACTGTGAATCTGACTGCAGCGCTGCGTCATGAGAACGAAGCGGCGGAAGCGGCGAGCGAAGAAGCGGCGCCGGCAGAAGCAGAAGCACCGAAGGCGGCAGAAGAAACGGAAGCTCCTGCGGAAGAACTCCCGGAGACACCTGCGGCAGGAAGAGTTCTGGCAGGCCGGGTGAAGGCGAATGCAGGAAATTACGAAGAGGACCGGTATCCGGAATCCGCCGGGAAGCCGGAGGATGATCGGTATCTGGGATTCCTGCAGAAGTCGGAGGAGGATCAGTATCCGGGATTCCTGCAGAAGTCGGAAGAGGATCAGTATCCGGAGTTCCTGCAGAAATCGAAGGAGGATCAGTATCCGGAGTTCCTGCAGAAACCGGAAGACAGCGAATATCCGGAGTTCCTCCGGGCAGATACACGTTTTGCTGCGGGACAGGGAATTGTCAGACAGGAGCCGAGAACGGAAAGAACGGGCAGAAGAGCGGCTGCGGCCATGGCCGGCAGAACGTCTGCCATTACGACATCCGCTGTGAAGTACGATGCGCGGGACTGTGCAACGGACAAGCACGGGAAGTCTTATACACTGGAGGAGCTGAGAGAACAGATCCGATAGTCAGGAGTAGTTAAATCTGGAGGAGAGCATGTCAGTGATACATTGTAGAAACTGCGGTCAGGAGCTGAGCGAGGGCGCCCGGTTCTGTTCCAACTGCGGGACGAAGGTGGAGGAAACGCCGTCATCCCCGCGGCAGGAACGGCCGCAGCCGCAGACGAAACTCGATGTCGAAGCTGAGCGGATCAGTTCGGAACGGGCCTCTCGTCTGTATGAGGCAGATCAGGAACGGAAGAAGAACCGTCAGACATATAACATTGATGATTTCAGCTGGGATCTGAACGGATACCCGAGCCAGGGAAGCCACCGGACGGAAGAAGTGGATTTTCACTGGGATAACCAGCGTCCGGAACGGAAACCGGAGCCGGAAGAGGATGTCATCGACTTCAGCCGGCCGGTCGAGCAGGAAGAAGTGATCGATTTCCGGCCGGAGCCGGAGGATAAGCCTGCCGAAGCAGAGGCGGCCTTCACGGAGGCGCCGGAAAGTGATCATCTCGGAGAAGAGCTGGCGGCAGAGGAAGACGGATTCGATGCGGACCATGCGAGACACAGTGAAGAGAAGATCGATAAGTTCTTCACTTACAGCACGAAGAATGCGGCGTTCCAGGATCTGCTGGACAAGGAATATTCCAAACTGGCGGATGATGATAACGTCCGGGAACGGCAGGAAACCCGCAGAATTGCAGAGGCGCACCAGTCTTCAATTCAGCAGGATCTGGATAAGCTGATGGGTCTGGTGGATTCGGCGAAGAAGGCAGACGAAAGTGCGCCGGCGGCCCCGGCCGGTTCGGCGGAGAGTCTTCCTGCGGAGGGTATTTCGGCGGAAGAAGCAGAAGTGCCGGAAGCGGAGGGAACCCAGACGGCACCGGCGAAAGCCCGTCCGGCGGAAACGGAAGAACCGGACGCTGAGCCGAAAGCGGAAGTGACGGCCGGACAGGAAGCGGCGGAAACCCAGGCGGCACCGGCGGAAGCCCGGCCTGCGGAAACGGAAGAGCCGGACGCTGAGCCGGAAGCGGAAATGACAGCCGGACAGGAAGCGGCGGAAACCCAGGCGGCGCCGGAAGACCGGCCGGCGGAAACGGAAGAATTGCCGGCGGCAGTTTCTGCCGGATCGCCGGCGAAGCGGGAAGAAACACCGGTGAAACCGGCACAGGCGCCGGAGCGGGAGCAGGCGGAGACACCGGTTTCCCGGGGCGGCGTGACGTCGAAGCCGCACGAACCAGAAGCGCGCCGGAAGGATTTCAACGATATTTTCTCGGATGACAACAAGCCGGAGCCGCCGAAGCGGAAGCATCCGGTTCTGACGGTCATCGGTATCATCGTACTGCTGATCATTCTTTTCGAGGTCGTTGTGATCTGTGTGAAGCAGTTCGCACCGAACAGCGCTTTCGGCCTGCAGATTCAGGCATTTTATGATAAGATCTTCGATCTGATCAGCGGCATAACAGGATAGCCGGCACGGAAATACCGGTACATACGAACGGAATGGAGGGACCGGTCAGAAGTGAATACTGACCGGTCCTTTATTTGTGAAGGAGGTTGCAAGATGAAGGTTGTGAAAGTCGGGCGAAAGCCCCGGGGAGGGTCCCGATGGGGCATCGTGCTTGTCGTTCTGCTGTTGATCCTGGGCCTGTTCGCAGCGCTGACCACATTTATCACGGACTGGATGTGGTTCCGGGAGATGGGTTACGTCAGTGTATTTTTCAAGAAACTGATTACCCAGCTTCAGATCGGGATTCCGCTGTTCATTGCGGTGTCCCTGCTGATTGATCTGTATCTGCGGCACCTGAAGAAACGATATTTTGAAAAAATCGAATCCCACGAGGAGACGGATCTGAAGAGACTGACCCGGATTACCCGGATCATCGCTGTCATCTTCGGTGCTGTCATTTCGCTGTATGCGGTGGAAAAACTGTGGTTCAATCTCCTTCAGTTCCTGAACAGCACGAAGGTGGAAACGAAGGATCCGATATTCCATCTGGACATTTCCTTCTACCTGTTCCGCCTGACCTTCCTGAAGGACCTGAACGGGCTGCTGATCAGCGTCATTCTGATCTTCATTCTCATGACCCTGCTGTATTACGGCGTCTTGATCAAACTGCACAGTCCGGATGTCTTCGAGCGGGACTATACGGCGGTGCCGCCGGGACAGGAGAGTACCGGTCCGGAGGGCGCATTCTGGGAAACTCCGCTGGGGCAGGCTTCCCAGGAGGTCCGGGAGCGGTTCGGCAAAAAGCGGGGGCGCCGGTTCGATCGGGACAATGTGATCGGTCTCGGTTCCATCGCTTCTGCACAGCTGATTACCCTGGGCGTGATCTTCTACCTCATGCTGGCGCTGGAGTTCTTTTTCCGGCAGTTTGATCTGCTCCATGATCATACCGGAGCAGTCTACGGCGCCGGATTCGTGGACGTGAATGTCCGGCTGTGGCTGTACCGTCTGCTGGTGCTGATCTGCCTCGCCGGTGCGTTTACGGTGGTGCATCATATTCACAAGCGGGAGTTCAAGAAACTGGTCCGGGTACCGGTGGTCCTGATGGCAGTGGGACTGGCCGGCAGCCTTGTGGCGGTGGGCGTCCAGAACCTGATCGTGTCTCCGGACGAACTGAACAAGGAATCGGCATATCTTTCCCGGAATATTAAATATACACAGTTTGCCTATGATCTGGACCACGTGAAGGTGGACCGGTTCCCGGCCGACGAAAATCTGACTTCTGCGGATATCTCGAAAAACGAGCAGACGTTCACCAATGTCCGGATCAACGACTACGACCCGGTGAAAACGTTCTACAACCAGACACAGAGTATCCGTCAGTATTACACATTCAATGACGTGGATGTGGACCGCTACCAGATTAACGGCAAGCTGACCCAGACTTATCTGTCGCCACGGGAGATTGACGAGTCGAAGATCAGCGGGACATGGCTGAATCATCATCTGAAGTACACCCACGGATACGGCGTGACCCTGTCCCAGGTGAATGCCGTGACGGCCAGCGGCCAGCCGGATGTTCTGGTGAAGAACATTCCGCCGGAATCCTCTACGAAGAGCATTCAGATCAGCCGTCCGGAAATCTATTTCGGCGAGATGACGAATGATTATACCCTGGTGGACACGAAGGAAGACGAATTCGATTACCCGGACGGCAGCCGGAACCGTTACACGAAATACACCGGGAAAGCAGGCATCCGCCTGAATCCGTTCGCCCGGATCATGTTCGCACTCAGGGAACACAGCTTGAAGCTGCTGGTCTCCACCAACCTGAACAGTCAGTCCCGGATCATGATCAACCGGAATATCGAGAAACGGGTGAAGACCATCATGCCGTATCTGAAGTATGACGACGACCCGTATGCTGTGACGGTGAACGGACGGATCTACTGGATCGTGGATGCGTATGCAACCAGCTCGCTGTATCCGTATTCGGAGCCGTACAGTGATGAAGTGGGTACCAGCAACTATATCCGGAATTCCGTGAAAGTTGTGGTGGATGCCTATAACGGAGATGTGAATTACTACATCGTGGACCAGGATGAGCCGATTGCCCGGACATACCAGAAGATCTACCCGAAACTGTTCAAAGATTTCGATCAGATGCCGAAGGAACTCCGGTCCCACATCCGGTATCCGAATGATATGTTCACGATTCAGGCCCGGATCTACAGTAAGTATCACATGAATAATGTGAAGGTCTTCTATCAGGATGAGGACCGCTGGGACATCGCCAACGAAATCTACGGCACGAAGCAGACGGCCATGACGCCGAACTACTTCATTGTGAAACTGCCGGGAGAGAAGAAGGCCGAGTTCATCAATTCTGTTCCGTTCACACCGAAGTCGAAGCAGAATATGACGGCGCTCCTGATCGCACGGAACGACGGGGATCATTACGGGAAACTGATTCTGTACCAGTTCCCGAAGTCCAAGACCGTCTACGGACCGATGCAGGTGGAGGCCCAGATCGACCAGAATACGAAGATTTCCCAGGACTTCTCGCTGTGGAGTTCCTCCGGATCCCAGTACAGCCGGGGCAATCTGTTCGTGATTCCGGTGGAGGATTCCCTGCTGTATGTGGAGCCGGTCTATCTGGAAGCGTCCAATTCGGCCATTCCGGAAGTGAAGCGGGTGATCGTGGTCTATGGTGACCGGATCGCCTACGAGTCCACTCTGGGAGATGCACTGGAATCTCTGTTTGGCAGCACCGGCGGCACGACTACGGAGGAAAATGCCAAGGACGACGGGAAAGAAAGCCGTTCCGGGGAAACCAAGACCACCATGGACTATATCCGGGATGCCCAGAAAGCATACAATGCGGCGCAGGATGCCCTGAAGGACGGAAACTGGAGCGAATACGGAAAACAGATGGATGCTCTGGAAGAGGCCCTGAACAGTGTCAAGAAATAGCGAAGATCCGGGAAGGAAACGCATCTTGCGGAGAATCCTGTTTTCCGGGGAACGTGTATGATATATTTGTGTTACAGGAGGTGTGAAATGGACAATCAGTTCGATGTCAATGCACTGGCGGAGAAGGCGCCGGTGGTGAAACAGATTGCAGCCGGGGAGGAAGTCGTCTGGGTCAACCCGAAGAAGGCGCCCCGGTTTGCGGACGTTCAGGACAGTCTCCCTTTGTCCATGGCTGATGTGAAGGATGCGGCGGACCGGCTGGACCGCTTCGCTCCGTTCATCATGAAGAAGTTCCCCGAGACGGCACCCCGGCATGGCCTCATCGAGTCGGCGCTCACGCCGATTCCGCAGATGCAGAGGCGTCTTCAGGAAAAGTACGGCGCAGATCTCGGGGGCCGGCTGCTGCTGAAGCGGGACAGCGATCTGGCGGTGGCCGGGTCCGTGAAGGCCCGGGGCGGCATATATGAAGTGCTGAAGCACGCTGAAGATCTGGCCCTGGAGCATGGTCTCCTGAAACCGGGGGATTCCTACGAGAAACTGGCGTCCGGGGAGGCGATGGAATTCTTTTCCCGGTACAAGGTGCAGGTGGGCTCCACCGGTAATCTGGGGCTGTCCATTGGTATCATGAGTGCGGCGGTGGGATTTCAGGTCATCGTTCACATGTCGGCAGATGCCCGGCAGTGGAAGAAGGATCTGCTCCGTTCGAAAGGCGTCATCGTGAAGGAATACGAGAACGATTACAGCGTGGCGGTGCAGAACGGGCGGAAGGAGTCGGATGCGGATCCGATGTCCTATTTCGTGGATGACGAGAATTCTCAGAATCTGTTCCTGGGTTATGCGGTGGCGGCGGAGCGTCTGAAGGCCCAGCTGGATGAGCAGGGAATCACTGTGGACGCTGCGCATCCGCTGTTTGTCTATATTCCGTGCGGGGTGGGCGGCGCCCCGGGCGGCGTGACGTTCGGTTTGAAGCAGCTGTTCGGGGATGACGTTCACTGCTTCTTCGTGGAACCGACCCAGGCGCCGTGCATGACCCTCGGGATGGCTACGGGCCTGCAGAACGGCATTGCGGTGACCGACGTGGGGCTCACCGGGATGACGGAGGCCGACGGTCTGGCGGTGGGCCGGCCGTCCGGGTTCGTAGGCAGTGTGATGGATCCGCTGCTGAGCGGGGCGTTCACGGTGGAAGATGGAAAGTTATATGAGTATATGCGGGATCTCATGGAGACCGAAGATATCTTCATTGAGCCTTCTTCCTGTGCATTATTCATCGGACCGGAGAAGCTGACCCGGGCGCCGGAGACCGCAGCGTATCTACGGGAAAACGGGCTGCTGGAGAAGATGAAGCAGGCCGTCCACATCGGCTGGGCGACCGGCGGGGCGCTGGTTCCCCCGGAGGTCCGGAAGAAGTATATGGAAACGTATCTGTAGTTTGTGCCGGGGCGGACGCTCCGCCCCGGTATGTACCAGAATCAGCCGGGATGACATCATTCGAATACACAGCAGGAAAACTTTCCGCGGCATCAGAAAAGCTGCGGAAAGTTTTTTTATGTGGCTGGATTGTACAGGATATCAAAATCGGTCAATGTTTTGCCGAGAATCAACATGGTCCCGCGAAAAGGGTTACGGTAGACTACAGGAAAGAGAATCGTTGTGAGGATCTGCTGACGGGGGCAGGGGTAGGATAACATGATCAAAACAATAATCGTGGATGATGAGCCGATGGTCGCTGAAATCATCCGGTATTTTGTGAAAAAAGGGGATCTTCCGCTGGATATTGTGGGAACTGCAGACAACGGAATCATCGCAGAGGAACTGATCCGGAAGTATCAGCCGGATCTGGTTTTCCTGGATATTCAGATGCCGATGAAGAACGGGTTTGAAGTGATGCGGGATCAGCCGGACACGAAGTATATCATTGTCACCGCATTTGACACATTTGATTATGCACAGCGGGCTCTCCGGCTCGGTGCGATGGATATTCTGTTGAAACCGATTGATTACGAGCAGCTGAAGCAATCTGTGTCCCGGGTGGTGGGCTGGAATTTTACGGCGAATGACACCGTCAACGATATTGTGGAATATATCAATCATCACTATGCGGAGGATATTTCCCTCACCGATCTGTCGGAGCAGTTCTTCCTGACATCCAGCCATATTGCCCGGCTGTTCAAGAAGTATATGGGGGAAAGCGTCATCAACTATGTTAACCGTGTCCGGATTGACAGTGCGAAAGTGCTGCTGGACAAGGGAATGAGTGTGAAAAACGTATCGGAAGCCGTAGGGTATCACAGCCTGAACAATTTTTATAAGCATTTCCGGAAGCTGACAGAAACCACACCGGCAGCATACTGCAGCCGGAAAGGGAACAGGGGATAGTCAAGATCGGTATATTCCAGCGCAATTGCGTGAATAGCCCCGCAGTCTGCCCGGTGATACGATGGGGACAGTTCAGAAATGAAAATCCCGGAAGGAGTATTGCTGAGACGGGGGACAGAGGTCTGCTCCCGAGAGAAAGGGTAGGTTGGAAATGCTGAAAAATACGAGAAAGTCAGATCCGGAAGTCTATGAACTTGTCTGTGAGGAATTGGAACGGCAGGAACACAACATCGAGATGATCGCTTCGGAAAGTACTGCCCCGCTGGAAGTGATGGAGCTGAGCGGTTCGGTGTTTACGAACAAGACACTGGAGGGTTACCCGGGAAAACGATTCCAGGCCGGGTCGGAAGTTGCCGACAAGGTGGAGGAACTGGCGTGGGCCCGGGCGAAAGAATTATTCGGTGCAGAACATGTCAATATTCAGTCCTACTCGGGATCCACTGCGAACTACAGCGTCTTCGCCTCGGTGCTGGAGCCGGGAGACAAGATTCTGTCCATGCGTCTGGATCAGGGCGGTCATCTGACCCACGGATCCCCGGCGAACTGGATGTCGAAATTCTATCATCATGAGTTCTACGGGGTGGATCCGGAAACAGAGCAGATTGATTACGATGCTCTGGCGGAGCATGCGAAGCAGTTCCGGCCGAAGCTGATTATCGCCGGTGCGTCTTCCTATCCGAGACTGATCGATTATGAAAGAATGGCGGAGATTGCTCATGGTGTGGGGGCATATCTGATGGTTGATATGGCCCATATTGCGGGACTTGTTGCGGCGAAAGTTATTCCGAGCCCGATTCCGTATGCGGACTTCGTATCTTCATCGACGACAAAGACTTTCTGCAGTGCGCGTTCGGGAATGGTGTTCTGCAAAGAGAAATACGCAAAAATGCTGGACAAAGGGACTTTTCCGGGCTCCCTGGGATCCCTGCAGTTCCAGACCATGGCGGCGAAATGCTGGTCCTTCAAGTATGCGCAGTCCGAGGAATTCCGGCAGATCATGCAGCGGGTTCTGGATAATGCGAAGTGCCTTGCGGCGGAACTGGAAAAGAAGGGATTCCGCTGCGTCAGCGGAGGAACAGACAATCACCTGGTTCTCTTAGATCTCAGGCCGATGAATGTGACGGGAAAGGTGATGCAGAATGCACTGGACAACATCGGCATCACAGTAAACAAGAACCAGATTCCGTTCGATCCTGCATCACCGTTTGTAACCAGTGGCATCCGGATTGGTCTGACTTCGGTATCCCAGAGAGGTCTGGGAGAACCGGAGATCAAGCTGATCGCCGACATCATGGCGCGGGTGGCGAGAGAACCGGAGAATGAGGAGGTTCTGGCCCGCTGCCGGGCGGAAGCACAGGAAATGATTGCGAAATTCCCGCTGTATCCGGAAGGCAGTTTCGACGATTAAATTCCGCCGAGCAAATTCTGTGTACTCGAAGCAGAGGCTGGAGAATATGACCGCCTGAATAATTCACCAATATAGAGTCAGAGGAGAGATCCCCGCCCGGGAAGTGAGCATACGGGCGGGGATCTTTCTGTATAGGTGTCTCCCGTATTTTGACCTGCTCTGCTTCTGTATGCATCAATAACGTTCTAAAGGGGGATAAAATGCAGAATTATCCATATTCTTTGGAAAAACTATAATTCAATCAAACCGTTATTGAAAAGCAACCGCAAAGGAAAAAGGAGGTGCAGCGGATGGGAGATATCGGAGATCGTGTTCGAAAACTGATGGATGAGACAGAAACAGCGGTCATCGAGGATTTTAAGTATATTCACCAGCATCCGGAATTAAGTTTTCAAGAGCATAATACGACAGAATTGATCAAAAAAAGACTTCAGGAGTTGGACATTGAACTGTTGGATTATGGTCTTGAAACCGGTGCAGTAGGTCTGCTTCGCGGCGCAGCGGACGGTCCCTGTATTGGCCTGAGAGCGGACATTGATGCTTTGCCGGTGAAGGAACAGTCCGGCTGTCCCTTCCCGTCTCTCAATGAGGGGGTAATGCATGCCTGCGGTCACGACTCCCACACAGGTTCTCTTCTGGCAGCAGCACGAATCCTCTCTGCCATGAGAGAGGAAATACACGGCAGTGTCAAGTTCCTCTTCCAGCCTGCTGAAGAATTAAATCTGGGGGCGAAGTTGATGGTGAAACAGGGATGTCTGGAGAACCCGCATGTGGATGCATTATTTGGTCTGCATAACTCACCGGAGATCCCGGCGGGGACCGTGGCCGTAAAGAACGGGCCATTGATGGCGGCGGTGAATCGGATCAATATGAAGATTACCGGTGCCGGAGGACATGGGGGGATTCCCCAGAGAAATGTGGATCCGATTGTCTGTGCAGCTTCCATCATATTATCGGCGCAGACGATTGTCAGCCGGAACACCAGCCCGTTTGATCCCTGTGTGCTTTCGATCTGCAATGTGCGTGCAGGAGAAGGAACGACGAATAATGTGACGCCGAATGAAGTGAGAATGTATGGAACGGTCAGGGCCTTTCGGGAAGAGGATATCGATCTTATCGAAAAGAGACTGCGTGAAATCATCGAAAATACCGCAGCTGCCTATCAGTGTGAAGGAGAACTGGAATTTATCCGTGAACTGAGTGTGACAGGGGCGAAGGAACTGTACCCTGTGGGGCTGGCGGCGGCCTCCGAAGTGGCTGTGCCGGTTGATCCGGTTCCATCCACCGGCGGAGAAGATTTCTCTGTTTTCCAGGATGCCGGAGCCAACTGTTTCTTCTACTGGCTGGGAACACGAAATGAGGAAAAAGACTGCGTCTATTCCTGGCACAGTCCGAAATTCCAATTCGATCCGGCATGTCTGAAGATCGGCGGCGGCCTGTACAGTATGTCGGTATTTAAGGCAATTGAATATCTGAAATCAGAGGAGGCGTGATGCATGAAATTTGAAAACACTAAGAAAGTCCTGCAGTCCTGGCCATTGGTACTGACTTGCTTCGTTATCGTTTGCATCAGTGAGAAGATCAACATCATCACCATCCCTGTGGGGCAGGCAAATATCATGTTTCTTCCGCTGCTCTATGCCATGGTTCTGGGTTTGCTGTGCTTCCTGATCAAACCGATTAAATGGATTGATGTGGAGTCGAGTCATAAGGCGAATACATTCGTTGTAATCGGCATCTCTGTTTTTATTGCAAAAGTTGCCGTGAACTCCGGTGCGGCGATCATCGTGATTGCGAAGAGCGGATATGTGGTCCCGCTCATCGCACAGGAATTCGGCAATCTGGGCACGATCCTCGTTGCACTGCCGGTTGCAGTCCTGCTGGGATTCAAGAGGGAAGCCGTCGGTATGACCCATTCGATTGCAAGAGAGCCGAATGTGGGGCTGATTGCACAGAAATACGGACTGGATTCACCGGAAGGCCGGGGAGTGCTGACGACATATACGGTCGGAACAGTCATCGGGACTATTTTCATGAATCTTCTCGTATCGTTTCTGGCGGCATTCACGCCGATTCACGTGTATGCCCTGGCCATGGCCTGCGGGGTGGGATCCGGCAGTATGATGGCGGCGTCCAGTGCACCGCTTCTGGCAATGTTTGAAGAGGGATCAGCACAGTACAATATGATTTCCACGCTGGCGGGTTTGAGCAACACGTTCTCGACGGCAGACGGCATTCTGATGTCGATTCTGATCGGCCTGCCGCTCTGTAACTGGTGGTACAAAAAGCTGGATCGTTATCGGTCGAGAAGGTCCGGGAAGCAGTAGTGCGGCATTTGGATAATAGAACGGGATATCAGGAGGAAAACAGTATGAAGAAAGAAATGAGTCTGGATAAATTCCTGGAAGGGCTTCTGGTCATGTTGATTACCGCAGCCATTGCGTTAGTCGGAAACTGGATCACCAGCGGATTTGCAATTCAGTTTTCGAAGGCGATTCCGGGGATGCTGATTCTGCTGGTGATAGCGGTTGCCGGGATGTTTCTGGGGGATATCACTCCGATCCCGGGCGTTATCTGGATCACCATCATTGGTATTCTGGCGGCCGTTCAGGGAAGCCCGACGGCGACGGTCGTGAATGAGTATGTGGGTCAGATCGGTTTGCTTCCGCTGGCGACGCCGGTGCTGGCCTTCGCAGGGGTGAATATCGGAAAGGACTGGGTGGAATTCAAAAAAATCGGCTGGCGGGGCGTTGTGGTTACGCTCTGTGTCATGGTCGGAACTTTCGTCGGATCGGCCTTGATTGCATGGGGACTGCTGGAAGGAATGGGAATCATTTAGGATTCCCGTTCCGGGATGAGGTCTGAAGTGCGAGATGTGCAGAAGAGTGGGGAGGTGGTGCGGATGAAAAATGTATTATGCTACGGCGACTCCAACACCTGGGGATATATCCCTGGCAAAGGCGGAGAGCGCTACGACTGGAAAACCCGGTGGACAGGACGGCTTCAGGATCTGCTGGGTGATGACTGCCATGTAATAGAAGAAGGGTTGAACAGCAGAACAACCGTGTTCGATGATCCGGTGAAGGGATACAAAAGCGGGCTGGCATATCTTCCGCCGTGTCTGGCCAGTCATAAGCCGCTGGATCTGGTGATTGTGATGCTGGGAACCAATGATCTTCATGAGCGGTTCGGCATGAATGCATACAATGTCGGAGAAGCGATGAAAAGACTGGTGGAGGAAATCCTGCATTCGGGCTGCGGGGCGGACGGAAAAGCGCCCGCCGTACTGCTGGTGTCCCCTGTCCGTATTTTAGAAACGGTCATGGATAATTTCATCGGCCAGGAAATGGGAGCGTCCTGTGTGGAAAAATCCAGGGGGTTAAGTCAGCAGATCAAACGAATTGCGGATCTGGAAGGCATATCCTTCTTTGATGCAGAAAGTGCTGTCTGTGCAGATCCGGCGGACGGGGTGCATATGAATTCTGATGCGCATGCTGCTCTGGCGGGAGCGCTGTGCCCGGTAGTACAGAAGATACTGAGGAATGTTTCGAAGTGAGGAGGTGTGACAGATGGAAGGAATAAATACGGTTCTGACGTCCATCACCGGTGTCCTGTTCGGTCCGTACATGCTGGCGGTCTATTTTGGTACGGGTCTGTACCTGACAATTCGAACGAGGGGCATTCAGTTTCGGAAAATAGGGCTGGCTTTTCGGTCGATGTTTCGGACGAAAACCAGCGGTGAGGGAGAAATCCGGCCGTTCTGGGCATTAGCTTCTGCGCTTTCCAGCTGTATTGGTGTCGGAAACATTGCAGGGGTGGCGGCGGCGATTGCCACCGGAGGACCGGGTGCGATTTTCTGGATGTGGGTTGCGGCGATCCTGGGGATGGCGACGAAATACACGGAAATCGTACTGGCAATGAAGTTCAGAGAGCAGGATGAAACCGGCCAGTGGCACGGCGGCTGCATGTATATCTGGAAAAACGGAATGAAATCCCATCCGTATCTGGCGAAAGTGCTGGGGGGAATATTCGCTTTCGCAGCAGTGTTTGTGGGACTGGTGAGCTGTAATATGCTGCAGACCAATACGGTTGTCTCTTCTCTCAGCAGGTATCACGTTCCTGGATGGACTGTAGGCATTCTATTTGCAGTACTGACAGGTGTGATTATACTCGGGGGTATTAAGAGACTTGGAAGGGTTACCTCTGTGCTGACGCCGGTGATGGGATTGATCTATGTGGCAGGCTGTATCGTCATCCTGATTCTTCACGGAAATCGCATTATCCCTGCGTTCGGACTGATTTTCTCGGCAGCGTTTAACGGACAGGCGGCAGTAGGCGGTTTTTCCGGAGCGTCCATCGCATTCGCAGTCAGGATGGGCGTTTCCCGGGGCATTATGAGCAATGAGGCGGGAATTGGTTCCTCAGCCATGATCCATTCGACGACATCGGCAAAAAATCCGTGTGAACAGGGACTGTTCGGCATTCTCGAAGTGTTCTTCGATACGATCGTGGTATGTACTGCCACTGCGCTGGTCATCATAACAACGGGTGTTTGGCATTCCGGCGCAACTTCTGCGGCGCTGAGCGCAGAAGCGTTCCGGCTGGGACTTCCGGGGAACTGGGGACATATTGTTGTTATCGTGGCCACGGTATTGTTCTCCTATTCGACTCTGCTGGGCTGGTCCTGGTATGCGGAGACCGGTGTGTCATTCCTGCTCGGCAGCAGTGTGGTCAAGCCGTTCCGGGTGATATGGTGTGTCTTCGCATTCCTCGGAGCGATCATCAATATTACTGTTGTGTGGAATCTGGCGGACACGGTAAATGGCATTATGGCCCTTCCGAACCTGTTGTCCCTCTGGGTGTTTGCCGGTGCGGCCATGAAACTGACGAAGGAACACTTTTCGAAAGGGGATAAACAATAACACAGATACTGGGATGCCAGGCAATCCAATACCGTCCACGGAAATCCGCAAGCGATTTCTGCGGACGGTATTGCATGAATTTGACGGGGAAAACCGGAGAAATAATCAAATTACATACATAAGATGCGGGATCAGAGTATATCTGAAGTGAAAAAATTCGGATAAATTATCGGTAAGGTAATTTTCTGTCTGAGTTCTGCGCAGGAGAAAAAACGGGATTTTCATAAGTGAGCAGAAACGAGAGGGAAGGAGAACAGAATGGAAACCTTTAATACCGTTATTAATACGATCAACGGGATCATCTGGAGCAATGCGCTGGTGATTCTGTGCCTGTGTGCAGGCATCTTTTTCTCGATCCGAATGAAGTTTCCTCAGTTCCGGCTGTTCCGGGAGATGGGGCGGCTCATTGTGGCAAAACCGGATACCGACAAGGGAATTACCCCGTTTCAGTCATTTGCGGCGACGGTAGGCTCCCGGGTCGGTATGGGGAATGTAGCAGGGGTTGCGACGGCGATTTACTTCGGCGGTCCGGGTGCTGTGTTCTGGATGTGGGCGATTGCACTGATCGGAGCAGGCTCCGCATTTTCCGAGACTGCTCTGGCACAGGCTTACAAGAGAATCCATGAAGGAGTGTACGTGGGCGGCCCTGCCCATTTCATGGACCGGGGACTGCATCTGAAACCGCTGGCAGTGGTTTTCGCCTGTGCGACCATTCTGGGACCGGGACTCCTGATGCCGGGGGTGCAGGTCCAGTCCATCGCTGCCACCTTCGACAATGCGTGGCACATTCCGTACTGGGTCATCGGTGTGGCATGTGTCATCCTGGTCGCTCTGGTGACATTCGGCGGCGTGAAGCGGATCAGCCGTGTGGCAGAGCTGTTGGCACCGGTCATGTGTGTGATTTATCTGGTGCTGGCCATTGTCATCATTGTACTCAATATTCGCAGACTGCCGGGCGTCATCGCCCTGATCTTCCAGTCCGCATTCGGTGCGAAATCAATCTATGCGGGGATCATGGGAAGCACGATTGCCTGGGGCGTGAAGCGCGGCGTGTATTCCAATGAAGCCGGTCAGGGTTCCGGTGCAATCATTTCCGCCTCTGCAGAGTGCAGTCATCCGGCGAAACAGGGACTGGTTCAGGCCGGATCCGTATATATTGATACGCTGCTGGTGTGTTCCTGCACCGCATTTATCATCCTGCTGACCGGAACGTATAACGTGGCGGACGCAGGGGGTAAATTGATCACCGCAAATGTGCCGAACATCACATACGGCGTGCTGTGGACACAGACTGCGCTGATGCGTTCGCTGGGAGCCTGGGTCGGAAAACTGCTGGCGGTAATTATCATCCTGTTTGTGTTCACCAGTCTGATGGGATACTACTACCAGGCGGAGTCCAATGTCCGTTACCTGTCGAAGGAAAACAAGGCCTGGACTTATGTTTTTCGCTGCGTCTTCCTGGTTTCCTGCTATGCCGGAGTTGTTGTGAACAGTCAGGTCGTCTGGAGTATGGGCGATATCGGCTGCGGCGGAATGGCATGGTGCAACATCATTGCGATTCTGCTGCTGTCCAACAAGGCGGTAAAGATTCTGCGGGATTATGAAAAACAGAGGAAAGCGGGTGTGGATCCGATGTTTGACCCGGAAGTGTTCGGCATTGACGATCCGGATGGCGTCTGGGACGAGTATGCAAAGAAGAGAAAAGAGTATCATCTGGATTAGATCGGGTAATTTCAACGGGGCTGCGGGTCAGCCCCGTTTTTGCGTGCAGGAACGGACACAGAAAGATGAAACGAACGGGGATCAGAAAAATGAAAATTCTCATGATCCGGTGGTGATCGGAATCTGCAGAAGTATGCAGGTCTTTCCGCCTTTCAGAATGCGGATGTCCATGGAGAACTGTCCTGCGAATGAATATTGCAGCTTGTCGTAGATCAGTGAAAGACCATGACCGGAATGGGATGCCCAGCCTTCCCGGATCTGCTTCAGTTCCGCAAGTCCCGGCGGAATCCCGTTGTTGATGACTTCAATGCAGATATTCTCCTGCTTCGGCGCCACGTTAATGCAGACGTACTTTTCGTAATCGTAAGACATGAATCCGTGGGTGAATGCGTTCTCGACGATGGGCTGCAGGAAATTAAACGGAACAGGGGTGTTCAGGCAGTGATCGTCGATGTTGTATTCGATCCGGAGACCGTCGCCGTACCGCAGTTTCTGGAGACTCAGATAGGTCTGCAGGTATTCGATTTCCCGTTTCAGGGACACCATTTTCATGTCTGTGACCATGGTGTACCGGAACATCTTTGAAAGATTGACGATGCTGGTATAGAGGTCATAGCGGTCTCCGGTCAATGCCATGGCTGCCATACTGTTCAGCGTGTTGAACAGAAAATGGTGATTGATTTTCAGATTTGTGATCTTTTCCTGTACTTCATTCAGATTCTTTTTCAGTGCCGTGTTCTCCTGGGCACTTGCGTTCAGCAGATGCTTCTGGTCTTCCAGCTTCGATATTGAAGAACACATCATGCAGTAACTCTGTATGCTGTTTTGAATCTGCTCCATCACATGAAGGATTCCCTGCTCTGTGCTGCGCGGCGTATCATAGTTTTCGCTCTGCCCGCCGGCGGGGTTCGGCGAAGAATAGTGCTGTCCGCCCCGCAGTACACCGATCATCCTGTCCCCGAGCCGGATAGGCATGAGATAGCATTTCATCTGCTTCGAACAGGTGAAGACGTAGTGATTCTCCTCCGGAGCGGCATTGGTAAGGGATGCGGAATAGCACGCACACGCTTCGGGATGAAATGCGGGATTGCAGCACTTGTGGCAGAGTTCGGGGTAGGAGGCATTGTGCAGAACAATCTGCTTCTTTTTGTCATACAGACAAAAAGGAATGCATATGTCGTTCAGCAGCCGGGGTTTCAGTTCACTGACAGCATTGTACAGAAGATGACGGAGCCGGTCGTTCTGACCGGGATCGTAGGCCTGCCAACTGACCGGACCGGTGGGTCCGGGAGAAACTTGAAGAGGAACGGGTACTGAGATCAATATTTCCCGAAGAGGGATCTCTCCGGTATTGATGACTTCATGAATGGAATTCGGGCGGATAGCCCGGTACATACCCGGATGGATCCGGGCCTCTTCCCCGTTGATCCTGGAAATACCGGTCCCCTCCAGAACATACAGAAATTGTTCGTGCCCGTAATGTACATGGGGAGACTGGGTGCTTCCGGGGAGAATTGTTGTAATCCCGACGCTCATCCAGCGGTTCTCTTCGTCCTTTTCGGGAAGGTACTCCCAGTCAATGTAACCCCATTCCGTTTCCTGTCTCATGTTCCCCTCCTTTCGCAATCGTATCGTCCTTTTCACATCATGCTTATTTTTTGATATTTTATCATCGGTTGTCAAGATTTGCGAAGACTATCCGGAATTGATCAAGATTGATCAATAATGACATGGCGGAGAGAAACGAAAAGATCGGAGAAGATGGTATAATCGAGGAAAAAAGAGAGTTGTACCAGTGCGGCTATGGAGGAGCAGTGTATGGATTATGAGCAGGCGATGGAATATCTCCATTCTCCGGAGTTCCTGGCGACGAAGCCGGGATTGCATACCATCCGGGAGTTACTTCACCTTCTGGGCGATCCGCAGGAGAGTTTGAAATACATCCACATTGTGGGAACGGACTGGAAGTGGGCTACGGGCGCTTTTCTGAAGAGCCTGCTGCAGCGGGCAGGTATCAGAACGGGTCTGTTCACCGCTCATTATTTCCGGTCGATCCGGGAAAGAATCTGTATCGGAGACATGCCCATTCCGGAAGAAACCCTGGGGGAGCTGACAGAAGTCCTTCGGGAGGCGGTGGACGAATTGCGCCGGGCCGGCGGTGAAACACCGACGATTTATGAACTGTTTGTGGCACTGTCATTTCTGTATTTCCGGGAAAATCGCCCGGACATTGTGATCATGGAGGCGAATCTGGGCGGGGGTGAGGATGCCACAAATGTGATACCGGAGCCGGAGGCGACGGTGGTCACACGGATTTCCTATTTCCATTTCAGCAGGCTGGGGAATACCCTGACTGATATTACCGAAGCGAAGGCAGGTGTCGTTCGGGAGGGGATCCCGGTGTTTTCCTGGATGCAGGAAACGGAGGCCCGGAGCGTACTGGAGCGGGTCTGCGAAGAAAAAAATGCGCCGCTTCACTTCGTCCAGCCGGAGGATGTCGCTCTGCTGGGCAGCCTGCAGGACGGGCAGCGAGTCCAGCTGGGAGACGATCCTGTTATGAAAATCCCGTTTT
The DNA here is from genome assembly GCF_900102225.1 of Eubacterium pyruvativorans. Taxonomy (GTDB): domain Bacteria; phylum Bacillota; class Clostridia; order Peptostreptococcales; family Anaerovoracaceae; genus Aminicella; species Aminicella pyruvativorans. Next base: position 86,055 of record NZ_FNBF01000006.1, on the reverse strand, counting down.
TCGGAGATTATCAGGCATATAATGCGGCACTGGCCGTGGATGTCTTTCGCTATCTGGCAGCGAAGCACGGCTGGAATCGGGGAAACAACGTTGTGGCGGAGGGTCTGGCAGAGACCCGGCTGGACGGACAGCTCACTGTGGTGAACCGGAAGCCGCTGGTGATCATTGATAATGCAAAGAATGAGGAACTGGCAGAGGTACTGTACGAATCGCTGGATACCATGTTTCCTGCACGTCAGATCACATTCGTTGCCGGTTTCGTCCGGGCGAACTTTTCGGATCAGACGATGATGGAGATGTTCATGGAACTGGGGCCGATTACGAAGCGCGTCCTCGCTGTCACGCCGGAAGGAAATCAAGTGGTTCCGGGTTCCTATGTGGCAGAAAAGCTGCGGGAGAAAGGGTACGATGCGGAGGCATTTCCTTCCGTTTCGGAAGCACTGGAGAAATGCCGCAGGTCCTATCGTGACGAAATTATCTGCTGCTTCGGATCATTCTCCCTGATTCGAAGCGTGGAACGGGCATTTCAGGAAAAATCGTGCGTCAGAGAAACGATGCATCAATTTTCGTGAATGATTATTCCGGAAAAGAGAACGAATCCGCCGTCATTTGCGGTATAATCAGATTACATGCAAAAAGAGTACGAGAAATCGGAATTCGTTTGAAAATCCGTCCGAACGGACCGGATGTGCAGCTGCGCAGGAGAAGAACAGGAGGAATCACCCATGGAAATCAAATCCGATATTCAGATCGCCCAGGAGAATACGCCGGAGAAGATCAATGTGATCGCCGACCGTCTGGGCATCAGCGATGACTACGTGGAGAACTACGGAAAGTTCAAGGCGAAGATCGACTATAACATTCTGAGGGAGAAGGCCGGACAGCCGGACGGAAAGCTGATTCTGGTGACAGCCATTACACCGACGCCGGCAGGGGAAGGGAAAACCACCACTTCCGTGGGCCTGACCGACGGACTGAACCGGATCGGAAAGAAAGCGGTGGCTGCCCTCCGGGAGCCGTCCCTGGGACCTGTGTTCGGCATCAAGGGCGGTGCGGCCGGCGGCGGCTATGCGCAGGTGGTTCCGATGGAGGACATCAACCTGCACTTCACCGGCGATATGCATGCGATCGGTGCGGCGAACAACCTTCTGGCTGCAATGCTGGACAATCACATTCAGCAGGGGAATGCGCTGGGCATCGACCCGAAGAAGATCACCTGGAAGCGGTGTGTGGACATGAATGACCGGCAGCTCCGCCATATTGTGGACGGCCTGGGCGGCCGGATGCAGGGTGTTCCGCGGGAGGATGGCTACGACATCACCGTCGCCAGTGAGATTATGGCGATTCTTTGTCTCGCATCGGATATTGACGATCTGAAGGCCCGGATTGCCCGGATTGTCGTCGGGTACACCTATGACAACCGGCCGGTGACGGCGGCGGACCTGAAGGCCCAGGGTGCCATGACGGCGCTGCTGAAGGATGCGCTGAAGCCGAATCTGGTACAGACGCTGGAGCACAATCCGGCATTCATCCATGGCGGTCCGTTTGCCAATATCGCCCATGGCTGCAACTCCGTCATGGCGACCCGGATGGCGCTGAAATTCGGAGACTATGTGGTGACGGAGGCCGGATTCGCTGCGGATCTGGGCGCAGAGAAGTTCTTCGATATCAAGTGCCGGATGGCGGGACTTCATCCGAGTGCCGTGGTGCTGGTGGCTACGGTTCGGGCGCTGAAGTATCACGGCGGCGTGGCGAAGGCGGATCTGAACGAGGAGAATCTGGAGGCACTGGAGAAGGGAATGCCGAATCTGCTGCAGCACCTCCGGAATATGAAGGAAGTCTATAAACTGCCGGTGGTGGTGGCGATCAATGCATTCCCGACGGACACGAAGGCGGAACTGGACCTGGTGGAGGCGAAGTGCCGAGAGCTGGGTGTGAATGTGGCTCTGTCCGAAGTATGGGCGAAGGGCGGAGAAGGCGGCGTCGCACTGGCAGAAGAGGTGGTTCGCCTCTGCGAGGAACCGAATGATTTCTCCTTCTCCTATGACGTAAACGACAGCATCGAAGAGAAGCTGAATGATATTGCGAAGAAGATCTATCACGCAGACGGTGTGGACTTCACGCCGGGGGCGAAGAAACAGATGAAGGAACTGACGGAGCTGGGCTTCGGCGCCACGCCGATCTGCGTAGCGAAGACCCAGTACAGCTTCTCGGATAACCCGAAGCTGCTGGGAGCGCCTTCCGGATTCCGGATCACAATCCGCAATCTGAAGATCAGTGCCGGTGCGGGATTCATCGTCGCCCTCACCGGGGATATCATGACCATGCCGGGTCTGCCGAAGGTGCCGGCGGCGGAGAAGATCGACGTGGACAGCACGGGAAGAATTTCGGGACTGTTCTAAGAGGAACGGACAAAAAGAAACGGGATGGGGCGTTCTGCCGCCCCGTCTTTTTTCACAGCAGCAGATCGACGGAGGGCGGAAATGATATTTACAGAACTGAAGGCGAAGGAATTCGTGGAAGTGCTGGCGTCGAAGGCACCGGTGCCCGGAGGCGGCGGTGCGTCGGCGCTGGTGGGCGCCATCGGCATGGCACTGGGGAATATGGTAGGTTCTCTGACCACGGGAAAGAAGAAATACGCCGACGTCCAGGGAGACATCACGGAACTGATGGGCCGGGCGGAACGGATTCAGGGGGAACTTCTGGATCTGGTGCAGGCGGATGCGGAGGCGTTCGAACCCCTGTCCCGGGCGTACGGCCTGCCGAAGGAAACGGAAGAAGAACGGGCCAGGAAGGCGGAAGTAATGGAGCGCTGCCTGGAGGACGCCTGCAGCGTGCCGATGCAGATCATGGAGAAATGCTGTGAGGCGATCGATGTGACGGAAGATTTTGCCGAAAAAGGCACGAAGATCGCCATCAGTGACGCCGGAGTCTCGGCCATGATGCTCCGGGCGGCACTGGGCGGCGCCAGTCTGAATGTGTTCATCAACACGAAGTCCATGAAAAACCGGGAGCGGGCCGCAGAGCTGAATGCCCGGGCGGAGGAGATGATCCGGGTTTATACGCAGAAGGCGGACCGGATCAGTGAAATGGTTCTGCAGCAGTTCCGGAAGGAGGCGTGATATGGCGGAAATTTTGAAGGGCGCAGAAGTAACCCGTTCCCTGAACGAGGATCTGGCCCGGCGGACCCGGATGCTCCGGGAGCAGGGTACGGAACCGGTGCTGGGGATCGTCCGGCTGGGGGAACGGCCGGATGATCTGGCCTATGAGCGGGGGGCAATGAAGCGGGCCGAAAAGGTCGGCGTCACCGTGAAGCAGTTCGTGTTTCCGGCGGATATGACCCAGGATGCACTGCTGGAGGAGATCAGGAAGATCAACCGGGATGATCAGATCCACGGGGTGCTGCTGTTCCGCCCGCTGCCGCCCCAGATTGACGATGAGGCTGTCCGAAACGAGCTGGCCCCGGAGAAGGATGTGGACGGCATCACGGATATCTCCCAGGCCGGTGTGTATGCCGGGACGGAGGACAAAGGTTACCCGCCTTGCACGGCGGAGGCCTGTATGGAGATTCTCCGGCACTACCACATTCCGCTTCGGGGAAAGAATGCGGCGGTCATCGGCAGGAGCCAGGTGATCGGAAAGCCGGTGGCCATGATGCTGCTCCGGGAAAATGCCACTGTGACGATCTGTCACACGAAAACGGTGAAGATGGACGAGATCTGCCGCCGGGCGGATATTCTCATTGCGGCGGCGGGGCATATCGGAACTGTTACGAAGGAATTCCTGAACCCGAAGCAGACAGTCATCGATGTGGCCATCAATTTCGACGAGGAAGGAAAGATGAAAGGGGACGTGGTCTTCGAAGATGCGGAGCCGGTGGTGCACAGTATTACACCGGTGCCCGGCGGCGTCGGCACCGTCACCACCAGCATTCTGATGAAGCATGTGGTGGAGGCTGCGGAGCGGGCACAGGGTTCCCGCCGGAAATAAGTCAATTTTCGTATGGATATTGCTTGTTTTTGTGGTATGATAACTAACGAAACATTACTAATATAGTGTTGACGACGAAAGTCGGATTTAGAGTAGATCTGTATGCGTGAAGTACCGGGCGGACGGGGAGTTGCCGCCGGGCGAAAAGCGAAGGCTTGCGGTATACAGATCGCATCCCGCTGCAACACTGCTGTATGACCGGGGTGCGGAGAGTGAAACTCGACGCACCCCTTTTCGTACCTCTGGTGTAGCTGTTGAACGTACAGGAGGTACGTATATGAAAGAAAAAGGTATTTTTCACAGTTCCGCCCGCAGTCTGCGGGACATCCGCACGCTGACCACCTGCGCCATGCTGGGGGCTGTCTCCATTATTCTGGGGTATTTCACGATCCAGATCGGTGATTTCCTGAAGATCACATTCACGTCTGTGCCGGTTTCGGTGTGTGCTTATCTGTTCGGACCGGTGGCAGCGCCGGTGCTGGGCGCTTCCATGGACATCATCAATTACATGATGAAGCCGACAGGCGCCTTCTTTCCGGGATTCACCCTCTCCGCCGCAGTGCAGGGGCTGATCATGGGGGCTCTTCTCTACCGGAAACCGCTTTCTCTGAAGCGGACACTGGTTGCTACTCTCATCGTCATGCTGCTGGTGGACATGGTGATGAACACCCTGTGGCTGACTATTCTGTACGGCCAGGCTTTCTATGTCATCTTCCCGGCCAGAGCACTGAAGAATATCATCATGTGGCCGATTCAGACCGCCGTGCTGTTTGCCGTGCTGAAGGGACTGGAGCGGGCCGGCATCTTCCGTCTGTTCGGCGAACGGGCATAGAAGAATACTTTTTGTAAAAGGAAACGGGGAGGAAAAGCAAATTGATGACCTATGAAGAGGCAGTAGAATTTCTGAACGCACCGAAATATTCGGAGACCCGCCCGGGGCTGGGACCTGTGACGGAACTGATGGAGCGGCTGGGGAATCCCCAGGATCAGTTGAAATATGTACATATCGCAGGGACGAACGGGAAGGGATCTACGGCGGCTTACATGGACAGCGTGCTCCGGGCGGCAGGGTACCGCACCGGGCTGTATACTTCCCCGTTCCTGGAGCAGTTCAACGAGCGCATCCGGGTGAACGGTGAAAGCATCGGAAATGAGGAGCTGGCCCGCATTACCACCCGGGTCCGGGATGCGGTGGAGCAGATGGAGAAAGATGGGAGTACGGCACCCACGATCTTCGAGATGGTGACTGCCGTGGCCTTTCTGTATTTTCTGGAGAGGCAGTGCGACATCGTTGTGCTGGAAGTGGGCATGGGCGGCCGTCTGGATGCTACGAACATTATCCGCCATCCGGAGGTAAGCATCATTACGAAGCTGGGCATGGATCACATGAATTTCCTGGGAAACACGCTGGGAGAAATCGCCTGGGAGAAGGCGGGCATCATGAAGCAGGGAACACCCTGCGTTTCCTGGCCCCAGGAGGAAGAAGCGGCGGCAGTGCTGGTCCGGGAAGGAAGGAAAAGATCCGTTCCGCTGACCTTCGCCGATCTGGAGAACGTGCGTATTCTGTCCTCGGATCTTCACGGCCAGCGCTTCCGGTTCCGGCCTTCCCCGGAGAATGATCCGGCCGAAAAGGAAATCCATATCGGAATGCTGGGAGAATATCAGGTCGGAAATGCAGTGCTGGCGCTGACAGCGCTGGAGACCATGAAGAGGAGGGGCTGGAAGATCCCGGAACCGGCGCTGGAACGGGGCATGGAAGCAGCCCGGTGGCCGGGCCGCTTCGAGCGTCTCATGGAAAACCCGCTGATGATCATCGACGGGGCTCATAACCCGGACGGCGTGGGCTCCCTGGTCCGGGGGCTTCAGAAACTGTTCCCGGAGAAGAAACTTCTGTTTGTGGCCGGTGTGCTGGCGGACAAGGATTATGACACCATGTTCCGTCTGGTCCGGCCGCTGGCGGAGCAGTTCTTCTGCGTCACGCCGGAAAGCCATCGGGCACTTCCGGGGGCGGATCTGGCAGCCCGCCTTCGGGAAGGGGGATCTCCGGCGGAGGCGTACGCTTCTGTGCCGGAGGCGGTGGATGCCGCAGTGGAAACGGCCCGCCGCAGAACGTCCGCCGGTGAAGAGCCGGTGATCGTGGCCTTCGGCTCCCTGTACTATATCGGGGAAGTCCGGACCTATGTGCGGAAACAGTACGGGGTCCGCTGACCTGCGTGGATGGGCAGGGGGTGACCTGTGCCCGACTGCGTCGCTAAATGCCCGGACGAAGGACGCCCTGTTCGGAAATCACCGCATCCATCCGAAGATCGTATTCCCCTGTCGGGATATCCTCCCGGAGCAGCCGGCCGTAGCAGATCAGCGCCCGGAAGGCATCCGTCCGCAGCAGGAAGCGGTCGTAGAAACCGCCGCCGAAGCCCAGCCGCCTTCCGTCCGGGGCGGCGGCGCAGCAGGGAACGATCACCAGGTCCAGTTCTTCCGGCGAAACCGGAAGAATCCCTTCCCGGGGTTCGGGAATATTCCAGGTGCCCGGTTCCAGATCTTTTTCCATGGAGGTGATCGGGTATGCTTCCATATGTCCGAGGGAGAGACATTTCGGAACGCATACCCGCTTATTCTTTGTCAGTGCATCCCGGATCAGAGGGTGCGTGTCGACCTCGGAAGGCATGCTGACGAAGCAGAAGATGGTTTCTGCCTCCCGGTACTCCGGCATCGCCGTGACCGCCCGGAAGACGGCATCGCTGGCGGACCTGCGGTATTCCGGGGCCAGAGATGCGGCCAGGGCCTTCGCTTCGGTGCGGATCTTTTTCTTCATTTCCTTCAGCTGCGGGTGATCAGACATAGTAATCTCCTTTCCCGGCGGGTCATCCCGCCTTTTCCTACAGCATAACAGAAAAACCGGGCAAATCCGTTGAAAGTTTCCGGCTTTTTGTAATATAATATTGAAATATATATGGGGTGCTGCATCAGCGCGGCCATGCTAACCCAAAAAAATCGGATCATCCGCTCCGGCGGGGAATGGAGTTGAGAATATGCTGGACATCAAGCGAATCAGAGAAGACTATGAACACGTGAAGGAAAGAGTCGAATTCCGCGGCAAGGGCAGTTTCGGTCTGGAGAAGGCGAAGGAACTGGACGAGAAGAGAAGAGCCCTGCTGGCTGACGTGGAGGCGAAGAAGAACAAGCAGAACACCGTTTCCAGAGAGATCCCGAAGATGAAGAAGGCCGGAGAGGACACTTCCGCTGTGATGGCGGAGATGAAGCAGCTGTCCCAGGAAATCAAGGAAATGGACGGCAGACTTTCCGAAATCGAGGACGAGCTGCATGAAGTCATGCTGAACATCCCGAACACACCGCATGAGCTGGTGCCGTTCGGAAAGGACGATACAGAGAATGTGGAGATCCGCAAGTTCAAGGAACCGACGACCTTCGACTTCGAGCCGAAGGCGCACTGGGACATTGGAACGGATCTGGACATCCTGGATTTCGACCGGGCTTCCAAGCTGACCGGCGCACGGTTCACGGTTTATAAGGGACTGGGCGCCAGACTGGAGAGAGCTCTGACGAATTTCTTCCTGGATACACATATCTATGAGCAGGGGTATACCGAGATCCTGCCGCCGTTCATGGCCAATGTGAAGACCATGACCGGTTCCGGCCAGCTGCCGAAATTTGAAGAGGACATGTTCCGCCTGAACAAGCGGGATTACTACCTGATCCCGACGGCAGAAGTGCCGCTGACGAACCTGCACTCCGACGAAATCCTGGACGAATCGGAGCTGCCGATGTATCTGACGGCATATACACCTTGCTTCCGGGCGGAAGCGGGTTCCGCCGGCAGAGACACGAGGGGCATCATCCGGCAGCACCAGTTCAATAAGGTGGAGATGGTGAAGATCTGCAAGCCGGAGGATTCCTGGGATGAACTGGAGAAACTCACCAACGACGCAGAGGCACTGCTCCAGAAACTGGGCCTGCCGTACCACGTGGTCAGACTGTGCTCCGGCGACCTGGGATTCGGCGCAGCCATGACCTACGACATTGAAGTCTGGATGCCGAGCTACGGCAGATACGTGGAGATTTCTTCCTGCTCCAACGACACCGACTTCCAGGCGAGAAGAATGAACATGCGCTTCCGCAGAGACGGCGGCAAGCCGGAATTCGTCCATGCGCTGAACGGCTCTGGCCTGGCGGTGGGCAGATGCACGGCGGCGGTTCTGGAGAATTACCAGCAGGCCGACGGCAGCGTGGTCATCCCGGAGGTGCTGCGTCCGTACATGGGCGGTCTGGAGAAGATCGAGGCGCCGCAGAAGTAGCCTGATCTGGCCTGCGTTTCCGGACAAAGAACAACCAGGCAGGCGGACGGAAAATGAACATCAGATAACGAAAGGCCGGATGGATCGATGATTCCTTCGGCCTTTTTGAAAGGAGGCGGGCCGGCGAAATACCGGCGTCGGGATGGACAGATTTCGAAGCATATTCTCAAAGATTTTCACATCCATATTCAATCGCCTCACCATCATCGTGGTGCTGTTCCTGGCCCAGGTTATGTACTTCGGCTTCATCATCTACCGGTTCGCAGCCTATGCCACTTGGATCAACATGGGATTTCGGGCCGTGTCGGTGCTGTTTGCCCTGTACATTATCTGGCGCCCCGCCAATCCGGAATACAAGATCGGCATGATCCTGGGCATGGCCATCTTCCCGGAAATGGGGGTCATGCTGTTCCTGCTTTTCGGCATGAGCCGCCGTTCCCGGACCCTGAGCCGGAGAATCGGCGATGCGGATGTCCGCAGCCGGCAGGAACTGAAACAGCAGTCCGACATCGCCGGGATCCGGGACCGGAGGCGCCGGGGCACAATCCGGTATCTCAACCGCTGGGCCGGATTCCCGGCCTGGGATCACACCACCGCCCGCTACTATCCGGTGGGGGATACCATGTTCCGGGATATGCTGGAAGACCTGAAACATGCGGAACACTTCATCTTTCTGGAGTATTTCATTGTATCTCGAGGAGAACTCTGGGACGCCATCTATGCCATTCTGAAGGAAAAGGCCGCTTCCGGCGTGGATGTCCGTCTGATCTACGATGACATCGGCAGCATCCATCACATCCCCCGGCACATTCAGCGGGATCTGAAGGCGGACGGCATCCGGGTCATGGCATTCAACACCGTGAAGCCCTTCCTCTCCCTGGTCTATAACAACCGGGACCACCGGAAGATTTCCGTTATTGACGGCTGGGTGGGCTACACGGGAGGAGCCAATGTGGCGGACGAGTACGTGAACCGCATCGTCCGGTTCGGCCACTGGAAAGATGCCGGTGTCAGGCTGGAAGGGGAAGGGGTCTGGAACCTGACCGTGATGTTCCTGACCATGTGGAATGCCTTCTCGGAAGACGACGCCGACTTCAGCATGTACCGGCCCCACGTGTGGCATCCGGAACCTTTCCCGTCGGACGGCATGATCCAGCCTTTCTCCGACAGCCCGCTGGACGACGAACAGACCGGGGAAAACACTTACATCGATATCCTGAACCAGGCCCGTCATTATGTCTATATTTACACGCCGTATCTGATCATCGACGACGATATGGAGCGGGCCCTCCGGCTGGCGGCGAAGAGAGGGGTGGATGTGCGGATTGTCACGCCGGGCATCCCGGACAAGCCGCTCATCTTTGCCATCACCCGTTCCTACTACCGGAGCCTGATGGAGGCGGGAGTGAAGATCTACGAATATACCCCGGGGTTCATTCATGCAAAATGCTGTCTGAGTGACGATCAGGTGGCCGTGGTGGGCACCATCAACTTCGACTACCGCAGTTTCTACCTTCATTTCGAGTGCGGCTGTCTCTTCACGGAGACCGAAAGCGTGATCCGGGATCTGTCGGCCGACTGCCGGGAGACCCTGCGCCGGAGCCGGCAGGTCCGGAAGGACGATTTGAAAAAGCATCCGTTCGGCACGATGGCGGCGTTCTTCTTCCGGATCTTCAGCCCGCTGTTCTGACCGCCGTCCAGGGGAGGGTACCAGTATGCAAAAAAAACAAAGCGAAAAACGACCGCCGGACCGGGCCGCCGCTTCGGCGGCAGGAAGCGCCCTGGGGCGCTTCCTGGGCGGCTACGCCGCCCGGGGCCCGGTCCGGTTTCATATGCCCGGTCACAAGGGGGCCCGTTTTTTTCGGAAACTGGGATACGGGGAACTTCTGGGGGAGCTCCCGGATCTGGATATTACAGAAATTCCGGGGGCGGACAATCTGTTTCATCAGGAAGAAGGGGGCGTGCTCCGGGAAATGTCGGAGCAGTACCGGCGGATCTACGGCGTCCGTGCCAGTTTTCCTCTGGTGAACGGGTCCAGCTGCGGTCTGGAAGCCGCAATTTACTATGCGGCCCGGCAGATCCGGCCGGTTTTCCTGACGGCCCGGAACTGTCACAAGGCCGTGTTTAACGGTCTGGAGATGGCCGGGGCGAAAACCAGTTGGGTGTATCCGGAAGTGCTGCCGGAAGGGATCAGCGGCCCGCTGACCCCGGAGGAAGCGGAGCGTGGGTTCCGGGAAATGCCGGAGGCCGCAGCGCTGATCGTCACCAGCCCGAATTATTACGGAATCCGCAGTGACATCCGGCGCCTGGCGGAGACGGCCCACCGATGGGGAGCAATCCTGATTGTGGACCAGGCCCACGGCGCCCACCAGGTTCTTTTCGACCGGGTGGAGGGAAGCCGGTATGCGGCGGAAAACTGCGGGGCGGACATTGTCATCGACAGTACCCACAAGACCATGGCCTCCTTCACCCAGACGGCGCTGGTGAACCTGAACGGAGACCGGGTGGATCCGGATGTGTTCGGAAATGTGCTGGAGAAGTTCGAGAGCAGCAGCCCCTCCTATCTGATGATGCTGTCTCTGGCTGTGAACGGGGAAATCACGGAGCACCGGGGAGAGGGGCTGGTCCGAAGGTGGGCAGGGGATCTGGACTGGTTCCTGCCCCGGGCGAAGCGGATCCCCGGGCTCAGGGTGCTGGAACACCCGATGCTGGACCGGACGAAGATCGACCTGGATATGAGCCGCCGGGGGCTGAACGGACAGCAGCTGGCGGCGGAACTGGAACGGCGGGAAATTGTGTGTGAGATGGCATCGGGGAATTTCGTGATGTGTCTTTCCGGAATCGGGAACGAGCGCCGGGATTACGAACGGCTGCTTCGCGCACTGGAAGAGATTGCGGCGGCCGGGAAGGCGGGGGGGACGGACGGAAATGCGGCCGGTTTTGTCCCCGGTTCCTTCCGGCTGGAGCAGCGGGACATTCCGACGCAGTGCGAATGGGTGGCTCTGGACCGGGCGGCAGGAAGGGTCTGCGGCAGACAGGTGACGCCCTATCCCCCGGGAATCCCGGCGGTATGCCCGGGGGAAGTGATGACGGAGGCGGCGCTGGAAGCGGTCCGGGGATGCCTGGAGCGGGGAGAAGAAGTGATGGGCATCCGGAGGGATCCGGCAGAAAACGGCGGCTGGACAGTGTACTGCGGGATGAAGTGATGTACTTTTTTTGGTGCACGATGTGCCAATGTGTTAGGAATGTGTTAGATTTCTGCGGTTCCGGTGTGATTAAGGTGATGGGCACGGCTGATTTGCCGTGCTTTTTTTTATAAACCGATGTATAATGTATGCGTATGGTTATCTGTCGGAATAATTATTAAGTATTTTTTTAGGAAAGGAAGGTTTCAGAGATGAGTTCTAATGCTAAGCATTTGCCAAGCATTAATGCCGGTCATTATAAGAACACGGCTGCTTGTGAAACCGAAATCATGCCAGTACCTGCTGTGGTGAGAATTCCGCTTTCCCAGCATATTGGTAAGCCATGCGATCCTGTCGTTCAGAAGGGCGATGAGGTGAAAGTTGGCCAGCTGATCGGTGACACGGATGCTTTCGTGAGTGCACCTATTTATTCGAGCGTGTCTGGAACAGTTACGGGGATCGACACGATTCGTTCTGCAAACGGCGGGTATGATACCCGGATCGTTATTGAGACAGACGGAAAGCAGACCCCGTGGGAGGGCATCAAGGCCCCGGAAATCACAGATTTCCAGAGTTTTGTGAAGGCAGTCAGGGACAGCGGCCTCGCCGGCATGGGCGGTGCGTCTTTCCCGGCACATGTCAAGTTCAGCCCGAAGAATCTGGACGAAGTTGATACGCTGATTGTCAACGGCGCAGAGTGTGAGCCGTTCATCACATCAGACCATAGAACGATGCTGGAAGCACCACAGGATGTCATCGACGGTGCGAAGGCGATCGTGAAGTGGATGGGCATGAAGGAAGGATACATCGGCATCGAGGAGAATAAGCCGGATGCGATTGCCAAGCTGCAGGGAATGATCAAGGAGCAGGGAATTGACAATCTGCATGTGTTCCCGCTTCTGTCCAGATACCCGAAGGGAGCAGAGCGTGTACTGATTCAGGAAGTTACGGGCCGTGTCTGCGATGCAGGCGTTCTGCCGGCGGATGTGGGCGTTGTGGTTTCCAACGTTTCTTCTGTCGCTTTCCTGGGACAGTATTTCAGAGACGGTATGCCGCTGATTCAGAGAAGAGTCACTGTGGACGGCAATGCAGTGCAGAACCCGAAGAATGTCATGGGTCTGTTCGGCACACCGGTGAAGGATATCATCGATTTCTGCGGCGGATACAAGGGAACGCCGAAGAAGATCATCATGGGCGGACCGATGATGGGCCGTGCGACGATCACAGACGAGATTTCCCTGGTGAAGAACAACAACGCCATCCTGGTATTCGATGAGTCCCAGGCGTTCATTCCGGACGAAACACCGTGCATTAACTGCGGAAGATGCCACGAGGCATGCCCGTTCGGTCTGATGCCGATGAAGTTCGCAGACGCCTATCTCCACAAGGACGTGGACGTTTTGAATAAGTATGCAATCATGCAGTGTATGGGCTGCGGCAGCTGCTCATTCATCTGCCCTGCGCACCGCCCGCTGAGTTTCATGAACACGCTGGCGAAAGGACTGGTTAAGGAGGCGTCGAAGAAGTAATGGATAATAAATCATTGACCGGAACATTATCAGTATCTTCAGCACCTCATATTGTCACCAAGCTGGATACTGCGAAAACAATGCAGTGGGTGCTGATCGCACTGGCCCCTGCGTTCATCATGAGTATCGTAAACTTCGGAGTGAGATCCGCTCTGCTGACCATCGTCTGCGTGGCGGCATGTGCTTTCTTCGAATGGGGTTACGAGAAGTTAATGCACAAGGATATCACCGTAGGTGATTTCTCCGCCTGTGTTACAGGTGTGATCCTGGCATTCAATATGCCGTCCAACTTCCCGTTCTGGATGGCGATTATCGGCTGCTTCACAGCGATTGTTGTGGCGAAGCAGCTGTTCGGCGGCATCGGCAGAAACTTTGCCAACCCGGCGATCGTGGGACGTATCGTTCTGCTGCTGTCCTTCACAACACAGATGACCACCTGGCCGGTTTCGAAGGTTCATCCGGCTGTGGATGCAGCCACAGGTGCGACACCGATGTCCTTCGTGAATCTGGGCGCAACACCGAAGAACCTGCCGGCACTCAGTGACATGGCCCTCGGTTTCACCGGCGGTGCCATGGGTGAAGTCAGTGCAGTTGCCATTCTCATCGGTCTTATCATTCTGATCTGGAAGAAGATCATCAGCCCGATCATTCCGTGCTCCATGATCGCAACGATCTTCGTCATCGCACTGATCTACTACGGTGTGAAGGGCGGAGACTACAGCGCACTGCACATGGCTATGTACCATGTACTGGGCGGCGGTGCCATGTTCGGAGCGGTATTCTGTGCGACAGACTATGCCACTTCCCCGAACATGAAGTCCGCGAAGCTCATCTACGGTATCGGATGCGGTGCTGTGACGATGGTAATTCGTCTGATGTGCTCCTATCCGGAAGGTGTTTCTTTCGCAATCCTGTTCATGAACGTGGCAACACCGCTGATTGACAAGTATGTGGAAGAGCGTCACTTCAGAAAGAGATTCGGAGGTGAGAAGTAATGAAAAACAATACCTATGATGAATATATCAAGCCGGTAGTGGTACTGGTGGTGATCTGCCTGGTGGTAACAACCCTCCTGGCTCTGACCTACAGTGTAGCGAACCCGATTATCATCAAGAACACGAAGGCTGCTGCGGACAAGACGAGAACGGAGCTTCTCTCTCAGGCAGACTCTTTCACGAAGTATGACGGCAAGCTGAAGGTAGAGGAAGCGGGCAAGGTCTACGTTGATGAGTGCTACACAGCCAACAATAAGTCCGGTATCGTTTGCACCGTGAAGACGAAGTCCTTCGGCGGTCTTCTGACCATGATGGTCGGTATCGACAAGAACGGAAAGATCACCGGTGTCAGTGTGACGAACCACTCGGATACCCCGGGTGTCGGAACGAAGGATATGGAGCCGGATCATCTGAACCAGTACAAGGGACTGGACAAGCTGAAGTCTACGAACATCAAGTCGGATGATTCTGTTCAGACCATCACCGGTGCGTCTGTAACCGGCAGTGCGATTCACTACGGCGTCTACTGCGCTCTGGATCAGTACAAGTTAATGGGAGGTGTCAAGTAATGGCTAAGGAAAGCAAACTGCGGTACCTGACCAACGGTCTCATCAAGGAGAATCCGTCCCTGGTTCTGGTATTGGGAACCTGCCCGACGCTGGCGACCACTTCCTCCGTACAGAACGGAATCGGAATGGGCCTGTCCACCATGGCAGTACTCATCTGTGCGAATATCGTAATTTCAATGCTGCGGAAAGTCATTCCGGACAAGGTCAGAATCCCGTGCTACATCGTTGTGATCGCCGGATTCGTAACTGTTGTCCAGCTGCTGCTGCAGGCCTATGTTCAGGCACTGTATGCCGCTCTGGGACTGTATATCCCGCTGATCGTTGTAAACTGTATCATCCTGGGAAGAGCCGAGATGTTTGCGAATAAGCACGGCATTGTGGATTCCGCACTGGATGGTATCGGCATGGGTCTTGGCTTCACGCTGACGCTGACCATCATGGGTTCCATCCGTGAGCTGATCGGTGCGGGCACCTGGCTGGGCATTCCTATCCTGTCCAAGTTCATCCCGGGCATGGGCATCTTCAATCTGGCTCCGGGCGGATTCTTCGTATTCGCTCTGGTAATGGCTTCTGTCCACTATCTGACCAGAGACAAGTCCAAGATCAGAGAGACGGTTGGTGAAACAGACCTGTTCCGTGAAGCGCAGGAACTGAAACAGAAGAAGAAGGAGGCGTAACGGGATATGTCAATATCATCACTGGTTGTAATCGTTATCAGCATGGTGCTGGTAAATAACTATCCGCTGGCCCAGTTCCTCGGTATCTGCCCGTTCCTGGGTGTATCGAAGGATCTGGATTCCGCCAAGGGCATGGGATACGCCGTCGTCTTCGTCATGGTGGTTGCTACGGCTGCCACATGGCCGATCATGCAGGTGCTGAATCACTTCAACATCGGTTATCTGCAGACGGTGGTCTTCATCCTGGTCATTGCGTTCCTGGTACAGCTGATCGAAATGTTCATGAAGAAGAGCATGCCGTCTCTGTACACAGCGCTGGGTGTATACCTGCCGCTGATCACAACGAACTGTGCGGTACTCGGTGTTTGTATCTCTAACATCGACAGCAACTATAACTATCTGGAATCCCTGCTGAACGCATTCGGCGCCGGCGTCGGCTACATGCTGGGCATGATGCTCATGGCGGGTGTCAGAACAAAGTTCGCTGATGATTCCCACATTCCGGAGTCCTGGAGGGGATTCCCGATTGTACTTACAGCTGCAGCGATCATGTCCCTGAGCTTCATGGGCTTCAGCGGCATGTTCTCATAAATGAAGGAGGAACAGAATGAGTTCTATAGTAATTCCTGTAATACTCGTAGTGGCGGTGGGCTTCGTTGCCGCGGCGGTTCTGTCCTTCGCATCGAAAGTATTCTACGTGGCAGTTGACGAGACAGCGGCGGCAATCCGTGCGGAGCTGCCGGGTGCGAACTGCGGCGGATGCGGATTCGCAGGATGCGATGACTATGCCAACGCACTGGCTGGAGATCATGATCTGCCGTGCAACCGCTGTGCAGTCGGCGGACCGGCTGTGGCAGAGAAGATCGCAGGGATCCTGGGCGTTTCCGCCGGGGATGAAGAGCGCCAGGTAGCCGTTGTTATGTGCAACGGTGTCAACGGTGCTTCGAAGAAGGTCATGGAGTATACAGACCTGAAGTCCTGCAAGGCTGCGAAGTCCGTGTTCGGCGGTCTGAACGCCTGCACCTACGGGTGTCTGGGACTGGGGGACTGTGTGGACGCCTGCCAGTTCGATTCCATCCACGTCAGAGACGGTGTGGCCTGGGTCAACAGAGATACCTGCACCAGCTGCGGTGCCTGCGTGAAGGCATGCCCGAATCATCTGATCCGGCTGGCACCGGAGAAGAACCTGGTCTTCGTACGCTGCTCCAACAAGGACAAGGGCGGCCAGGCCATGAAGGCATGCTCCAATGCCTGCATCGGCTGCAAGAAGTGCGAGAAGGTCTGCAAGTTCGACGCAGTCCATGTCAATGATAACCTGTCTTACATCGATCCGGAGAAGTGCAAGAACTGCGGTATGTGTGAGAAGGAGTGCCCGACCGGCAACATCATCAACATGAGACTGGTTGCAAATGTGGCGAAGAAAGCGAAGGCGGCTGCTGCTGCGGCAGAGGCCCCGAAGCAGGAAGCTGCACAGGCATAACCATAACAACGGCCCGCGGAAGGCCGCTGGCGATTCCTGAGAATCGTGATCAGAAGCCGGGACCGTTGGTCCCGGCTTTTTTTGACTGTTGTCCCGTCTTTCCGGCCGGAGGGAGGAACGGGAAAGAAATGACCGGAAATCGAAAGGAGAGGGAGGATATGAAAGTCACAGTACTGATTGAGAATACGGCGGGTGACCGGCCGGAAGGGCTCGCCTGCGAGCACGGTCTCAGCCTGTATATCGAACACAGCGGCCGGAAGTATCTGCTGGATTCCGGCGGCTCCGACCGTTTCATCCAGAATGCAAAACTGCTGAACATACCCCTGCAGGAAGTGGACACGGCCTTCTTGAGCCATGGCCATTTCGACCACTCCGGGGGATTCGCAGCGTTTTTCCGGGAGAATGATCACGCACCGCTGTTCATGATGGATCATGCCGGGGCGAAATACTATTCCGCAGCCTCCGGAGAACCGGAGTACATCGGCATTCCGGACGAACTAAGGGAACACTTCAGTGACCGAATCCGCTATGTCCGTGAAAAAACAAAAATCACCGAAGGGGTCTGGCTTCTCCCCCACACCGCCCCGGGACTGGACCGGATCGGCGTCCGGGTGAAGATGTTCCGCAAATCCGGGGACGAGATGATCCCGGACGACTTTTCCCACGAAATGAGTCTGGTCATGGAAACCGAAAAAGGCCTGGCAGTGTTCAACAGCTGTACCCACAGCGGCCTGGAAGTGGTCATTGAAGAAGTGAATGCCGCCTTTCCGGGGCAGCCGGTGTCGGCCTTCGTGGGCGGCCTTCACATGCGGGGCGTAGATCCGAATCCCATGTTCTGCCTCTACACCGAGCAGGAGATTCAGCGGCTGGCCCAGTTCCTGCGACGCCGCAGGGTGGGAGCGATCTGGACCGGCCACTGCACCGGCCCGATGGGCTTCCATCTCATGGAGAAATATCTGGGGGATGAGGTAATGCACCAGCTCACCACCGGAGAGACCTTTGAAATTTAGTCCGGCGTTTCCGGAGGACAAAAAAATGAGCGCCCTTCCGATCGTTTTTTGTCCATTAAGAAAAGGAGGAGCGGAATGCGGGGATCCATCGATCCGGGAGAAAAAAACAATATCATTGTGGTGTATGACGACATCCTGTTTTCGGCGCCGCCGGGGCCGGATGGTGCGGCCCGGCCTCTTCTGCTGTCGGTGATGATGGAAAGCGGATGGCGGGATGCGAAGCGGGTCTACCGGCCGGAGGATCCGGAGGAGGATGTGTCCCGGAAGCCTTGCATTCTGTGGTTTCCCGGAGGGGGCTGGACCCACGTGGAGCGGAATTTCATGAACGGTGAAATGGCTTTCCTCGCCCGGGCGGGTTATGTGGTGGTTTCGGTGAGTTACCGGACATCTGCACAGGCACACCTGCCCGGCCAGCTGGAGGATGCCGCATCCGCTCTCCGGTTCCTGGGGGAGCATGCAGGGGAATACCGGATTGACCGGTCCCGGATCGGTGTGATGGGACGGTCGGCGGGGGCGTATTTCGCCGTATGGCTGGGTCTGAATGAGATGCTTCCGGGAACCGGGGAGATGCCGGGGCGGGACGGGCTTCCGGCGGTCCGGGCCTGCTGCGACCTGTTCGGCCCGGTGGATCTGGAAAGGCTGATCGACTACGAACTGTCTCCAAACGCATTTCCGAAGTCCCGGGTATCCAGGCCGAAGGACAGTCACGCCGGAAAACTGCTGGGACTGAACGGGAGCGAGCCGCCGGAGGAGATCCGGAGAATGGCCCGGGAGATGAGCCCGCTTCACCATATTACGGACCGGATGTGTCCCCTGCTGATTTTGCACGGGGACAACGACCCGGTGGTGCCTGCGGAAATTTCCGGGGACCGGCTGTACGATGCGGTCCGGGCGGCCGGGCTGGAGAACCGGGCGGAATATCTGACGGTCCGTCACGGGGGCCACGGATCCCGGGAATTCTTCCAGGAAGAAACGAGAGAACGGATTCTGGATTTCTTCGGGCGGACACTGGGCTGTGAGGTGTGATGCGTCTTAGCCGGGGGGATGCATGGGTCAGCGCCGGGAGATGCATGCCTGCGCCGGGGGATGCATGGGTCAGCGCCGGGAGGGTTCTTTACAAGCCTGCTCTGCTGGGGTAAAATAATCGGAGTATATTGTGAACTGCTGCCGGCGGAGGCGCCGGCGGATTCGGTCAGATCCTGCAGAAGAGGGCGGGAGCTGCGTCGATCATAAGAGAGGTAATACTATGAGTGAAGAGAAAATCATTGTAACAGGACACAAGAACCCGGATACCGATTCCATCTGTTCTTCCGTCGCCTACACCTACCTGAAAAACCAGACTGCAGGGGATCACTATGTGGCAGGCAGAGCCGGCGAGATCAGCCCGGAGACCGCTTATGTTCTGAAGCGTTTCGGCATCGAGGCGCCGGAACTGGTGGAAGACGCTTCTGGTCGGAAAGTGATCCTGGTGGACCACAATGAGACAGCCCAGGCCGTGAACGGTTTCGAGAATGCGGAGCTGGTGGAAGTGGTAGACCACCACAAGATCGGTGACATTCAGACCATTGCGCCGATCTATTTCCGCTGTGAGCCGCTGGGATGCACCTGCACGATCCTGACGAAGATGTATGACGAAGCAGGTGTGGAAATTCCGGAACAGATCGCCGGCATTCTGCTGAGCGCAATCCTGTCCGATACTCTGGCATTCCGTTCCCCGACCTGCACCGATGCGGATGTGGCGGCCGGAAAGAAACTGGCGGAGATCGCCGGTGTGGATGCGGATCAGCTGGCGGAAGGCATGTTCGAGGCCGGTGAGAATCTGGACGGGAAGACGGCAGAGGATATCTGCTACAGCGATTTCAAGATCTTCGAGCATGACGGTATGAAATTCGGTGTGGGCCAGGCCAGCTTCATGAGCCCGGCGAACCTGCAGAAGGCAAAGGATATGCTGCTGCCATATCTGCCGGAAACACTGGCGAAGGACGGCACAGCCATGGTATTCCTGATGCTGACGGATATCCGGGAGCAGAGCAGTTACGTGATCTTTGCCGGTGACCAGGCAGAAGCTACGCTGGAGAAGGCCTTCGGCCAGAAGAAGGAAGAAGGCGAAGACGGCATGCTGCTGGAGGGCGTTGTCAGCCGGAAGAAGCAGATGATTCCGCCGGTTCTGGAGGCGCTGGGTTAGGCTGCGGCATTCGAAACACGGATACAGATGATGATGGGGCTGCTGCCTTGAACGGTGAAAACCGTTTCGGGGCGGCGGCCTCTTTTTTTTTTCGTGTGAGACTGGAGCATGCGGGGGAATGTGCGGCGTGCGTGAAACCGAGATGCGGGGGATATGGGGCAGCGTGGTACGTGTGCCGCAACAGTTGGGCCAGGATACGGGTGGCAGTGGCCGAGCAGTGGACGGGCAGTGGACGGGCAGTGGACGAGTAGGGGCCGAGCAGTGGACGGGCAGTGGATTGTATACAAACCGTGATGTTAATACTGATGCATGGAAATGGAAGGGGAGAGTGTATACGAAGCGTGATTGAATAATGATGGAAGGTGCGGAATGGAGCTTTTCCCTGTTTTCGCATCTGTATTACGCCGGGCCAGGGTGCGAAAATAAAATTAAATCTTGAGTAATCTATTCCTTGTTCGCACGAAGGTGCGGAATGAGGCGAAAACGTATTTTCGCACTCTGTGGAGAGTGTGAAAATATACTTCTATTTGAATGAATATTAGATCACATCGAAAACATCATTCTGAAGTGTCCATCGGGCAGGAAATTCGTTTTGATATGTGCATACTTTCAAGCGAAATTGAATGGTTATGCGGCCGCTGAAAAAAAGCAACCGATCAATCGATGCGTGCACGAAGCGGCCAGGTGCGAAAACAGGATTTTTCGGATTTCCGCACCTGCGATTATCCGGTCGCCTTCATGGCTGGCCGAAAACAGAAGTTTGAAGGTGCGGATTCTGAAAAAAATTGGAATCCGCACCCGCCCGGTCGTCCGAACCCCATCATTCGCCCGCCTGTACTCGCCCGCCTGTGCTTGGTATTCTGTACTTGGCCGCCCGCCGCCTGCCGCCCGCCCCGCTACCGGAAAAGCTGCTTCGGCACCTTCCGGTCCAGCACCGCTGCCAGAATGCCGATCCCGATGCCGGCGGCCATGCCGGAGAATACCAGCACCGGAAAGTAGATGAACATTTTCGCATTCTCGATGACCAGCGCTGCCACAATCAGCTGTCCGAAGTTGTGGGCGACACCGGCGGCCATGCTGACGCCGATTATAGAGAACCGGCCGGTTCTGCGGAGCAGCGCCATGACCAGCAGGGAGGTCAGTCCTCCGGCCAGTGAGTACAGCATGGCGAACACGCCGCTGAACAGCAGCCCCGAAAGGCCGATGCGCACCAGATTGATGGCCAGCGCATAGCGGAAGTCCATTTCATACAGGGCGATGATGATCACCAGATTGGCGAAACCCAGCTTTATGCCGGGGATGCCGATATTAACCGGGATGAGAAATTCAATGTAGGAAAAGATCAGCGCCAGAGCGGCGAACATGGCTCCTGTGGTGAGACGCTTCGTTCGACGGGCGCTGTGGTCCCGGGGAGAGGCGCCGCCGGTATTACGAATAGACATCGATCTTTCCCTCCTTTCCCGCAGCCCGGATTTCCACGCTGACCCGGTTCGGCAGGCAGACGATGCTCTGATTGGTCTCGCTGATGGGCTTGTGATGTACGCAGATCTGATTGTGGCAGGAAGCGGAGGCCATGAACACCTTTCCGTTCCGGATCCTGACCACATTCCGGTGGCTGCCCCGGCGGATCGTAATGGTTCGGCTGACGGACAGCGGATAACTGCCGTAGATTTCTCCGTTCACCCGGATCACGGCTTCCGCACCCCGGCTCCGGCCCAGCAGGGACGCTGCAGCCAGAGCGATTCCGAGAAGGAGAAGGACCAGGAAGAGGACGATATCCGCTTTCCGGATGCTTCTCCGGAGGAACTGCCAGGTGGTGGGTTCTGATATATTCGGTTTTCGATTTTCCGGTCTTTGATTCATAAGGGTGATTATAGCATACTTGCGGCGGGATATGGTATAATCAGATATTATTGTCTGACCGGGAAGGCCGGGTCAATCTGCAAACAGGAAGAGGGAAATATGCGGGGAAACAGAAGGAAAATCGGGAGCTTGCTGGTGATTTTTTGTCTCACTCTGGGGCTGGCTCTGCCCCTGGCGGGCTGCGGGAAGACAGAACCGGTCACGAAGGAAAGCTACTACTTCGACACGGTCTGCGACATCACGATCTATGACATGGAAGGCATGTCGGAAGACCGGGCGGAGAAGGCGATCCGCGGGGCTTTCCGGCAGTGTTCGTATTATGAGGATACGCTGTCGAAGACCGTGAAGGGCAGTGATATCTGGAAGATCAATCACGCCGCAGGAAAACCGGTTAGGGTGTCCGATGTGACCCTGGAAGTGCTCCGGGATGGCATCCGGTTCGGGGATTTGACAAAGGGAACATTCGATATCACGGTCGGAAAAGCGGAAGATCTGTATGATTTTCATGCGGAAAAGCACGCAGTGCCGACGGACCGGCAGCTGGAACAGGCTGTGAAGTACATTGACTACCGGCAGATTCGGATCAGCGGAAACCGGGTGTCCATGGGAACAGCGAAGGGGGAAGTGGACCTGGGCGGTATAGCGAAGGGGTATATTGCGGACCGGGTGGCCCGGTATCTGAAGCAGAAGTGGAAGGTGTCCTCCGGCATTATCAGCCTGGGAGGCAACATCGTCTGCATCGGGTCGAAGAACGGGGAAAGTTTCAATGTGGGCATTGACCGGCCGTTCTCGGACCGCAGTGAGATCGTGGGGTCCACGAAAGTGAAGGACGCCACGCTGGTGACTTCCGGGGTTTACGAGCGGTACTTCCGGAAGAACGGGAAGCTTTATCATCACATCCTGGATCCGAAGACCGGGCGGCCGGTGAATACAGACATTCTGGGGGTGACCGTCGTGGCCCCGGACGGACGCTCCGCCAACTGCGACGCCCTGGCCACCACCTGCCTGATTCTCGGGAAGCAGGATGCGCTGCGCTTCATGAAGAAGCACTTCCCGTCGTACAAGGTGTTGATTGTGGACCGGAAGTACAAGGTCACGAAGTCGAAGAACATGGCGTTTCAGCCGGCGGAATAGGGGTGGATCAAGCGGTTGATGAAGAGGCGGAGGATTCGCCGTCCGGTCAGTCCGCCGCCCCCGCCTTCCGTTCCGGCCGGCACAGGAGAGCCAGCGCAATGATCACCACCACCAGCCCCAGGAGGGACAGGATGGAAGGAATCTCGTGGTAAATCAGCATGCCGAACACGGTGGCGGCAGAAGGCTCCCCGGCCGAGGCCAGAATCGACGCTTTTCCGGATTCCACCCGGGACAGGGCGATGTTGTACAGCAGAAACGGAAGCACGGAGACACAGAGGGCCTGCAGAAACAGGAAGGCCCAGTGGGGCACCGGCGCAGCGGCAGTGTAGGTCAGGATTGCCCGGTGATTCGCCAGCGGGAAGGTGACGATCGCCACGGACAGAAGGCTGTAGAATGTGGTGGTCAGCGGGTGGTACCCCCGGTTGGATGCAATGCGCATGGAGATGACCTGCATGCCGTAGCAGAAGGCGGATGCGATGCCGATGAGGATGTTCAGCGGCGTCACATTCCCGGCGGAACCGTTTTCCAGTACGCCGCTGACCAGCACACAGCCGAAAATGGCCAGAAACATACTGCCCACCTTTGCTTTTGTAATGGGCTCATGGAAGAGAATCCGGGCGGCGAACAGCACGAAGACCGGACTCATGCCCAGAAGCACGGCGGCCAGGGAGAGGGTCAGACGGAGAATGGTTTCCTGATAGAAGGCGTTCAGGCCCAGGGTGAAGACCGCACCGCCCAGCAGGAAGATCCAGAGATCCTCCAGCCGGAAACGAAGCAGCTTCCGGTCCACGATCAGAATCAGAATCAGCAGCATGATCACTGCTGTCAGCATCCTGCCGTACAGGATCGTCATATTGTCCCAGTGTTCATCGGCCATGGTCCGGACGAAGGTGCCGGAGGTACCCCAGAAGATGCCCGACAGCAGAGGCATCAGCGTATAGAACAGATTCATTCTTTCTTCTTCCTTTCTGATTTCTTTTCTAATTCCCTCCACCCGGCGATCATTTCCTCCACCGCTTCCCGGATTTCCCCGAGGGGGATCTGATTATAATAAAAAATCAGGTCCGCCGATTCCTGCTCCATGAGATCCGTCTGGGGGATGACCTGGAGCCGGAGCGCCCGGGCAGCGGCGCAGAGTTCCCGAGGGGACACCCCGGAACGCACGTGAAGGGTGATGTTGATGCCGGAATTCTTGTTCACAGCCCGGACGAAATCTCCGCCGGACTCTTCAATGGCCCGGAGCACCAGGCTCAGTTTCCGGGCGTAGAGTTTCCGCATCTTCCGGATTTCCGTCCGGTACCAGCCCCGGTGCATGAACTCCGCCAGGGTCAGCTGCTCGGTCTTCGAACTGGTCTGGTCGTAGCGCCTCATGATCTTTTCCCGGAAAATCCGGCTCATGTCCCCGGGGAGGATCATATAGGAAAGACGGATGCCTGCAAACAATGTGGAGGAGAAAGACCCGAGGTAAACCACGTCCGAGTCCGGACTCAGCCCCTGCAGCGCCGGCACCGGTCTGCCGAAATACCTTAGTTCGCTGTCATAGTCGTCTTCGATGATGATGCTGCGGTTCGTCTTCGCCCACTCCAGCAGTTCGTACCGGCGGCCCACCGGCATGACGGTTCCCGTGGGGAACTGGTTCGACGGCATCACATAGACGGCTGCCGGAATATTCTCCGGCAGCTTCTCAATCACGATCCCGTCTTCCGCCACCGGAATCCGGGCCACGGTGAATCCCCGGTCCCGGAAAATATTCTGCACCGGAAGGTACCCCGGATTCTCTGTGGCCACCAGCCCGATATCCATCTCCTGCAGGATCCGGGACAGATGGTTCATCAGAGACTGGGTACCGGCGCTGATCACCACCTGGTCCGGAGTGGACACGACTCCCCGGGACAGATAGGCGTACCGGGAGATTTCCTCCCGCAGCACCGGTTCTCCCTGGCGGTCTCCTTCGGACAAAAGCCGGGCGGGATGATCGGTCAGTATACTGGACATGCATTTCTTCCACTTCACGAAATCGAAGGATTCCAGATCGTAACGATACAGGGTGTCCTCTGTTCTGCGGAGGATCCGGTCATATTCCCCCTCTGCGGGAACGCCGCCCCGGGCCGGGGCCGGCGCACGCCCGGTTTTCAGGTCTGATGCGTAGTATCCGGACTGGGGATGATTCTCGATATATCCTTCCACCATCAGCTGATTATATGCCGACTGGACAGTGGTGATACTGATGCCCAGCTGGCGGGAGAGGTTCCGCAGAGAAGGCAGTTTCTCCCCCGGCTCCAGATCCCGGGTGATCAGCGCATTCTTCAGATAGTCGTATAACTGTAAGTACAGAGGTCGGGAAGAACTGTCATTGAATTCGATAGAAATCGGTTTCATTTCCGCTGTATCTCCTAACTGTATATCTGAAAAAGAAAATAATTGAGTATTTGAAAGATAACATTATGATGCTATTATATGACACAACAAAGGGATTGGCAAGAACACGCATAAGGAGGCGTATTGATTATGGAACGTGTGAAGACCGATACGAAAGTGATGCGACTGGTGCTGGCGGCCCTGATGGCCTGCCTGATCCTGGTGGGAACCAGTCTGTTCAAGATTCCGGTGCCGATGACCCAGGGATACGTTCATCTGGGGGATGCGATGATTTTCCTGGCCGTCATGCTGCTGGGCAAGCGGGACGGTGCTCTGGCAGCCGGTATCGGCTCCGCACTGGGCGACCTGCTGGGCGGATATGCCTTCTGGATGCCGTGGACATTTGTGATCAAGTTTCTGATGGCATTCCTGATGGGAATTTTCATCGAAAAGGTGGGAGCGGACCGCCATGTGACCAATGAGGGATACCGGATCACCTGGGTGGATCTGCTGGGCATGCTCGTCGGCGGAATGGAAATGGTGGCCGGCTACCTGGTGGCGGAGCGGTTCATCTACGGTAACTGGGCCACGGCAGTGATCGGTGTTCCATGGAATATCGGACAGTTCGTGGTGGGCGGTGCGCTGGCGGTCATCATCGCCGGAGCCCTCTGTAAGACACCGGTTCGGAAGTACTTCCTGGGAAAGGGCCGTCAGAATGCCTGACGGAAGGGAAGCGAAACGACAGAAAAGCAGAACGAAAAAGATAGCGAAACGAAAGCAGAATCGAGATATGCCGGGATTTCCTGCGGGGAAGCCCGGCGTTTTTCTGTGCTTGTGCGGTTATTTCCGGCAGAAACGGGTATGAAGAAGAATCAGCCGTCTTCGGCATAATGGCGGCGGAGAGGAAGATTTTCATTGAGGAAAGAACTGAACTATTTCTATATTGACGGGGAATACGGGGGAGATCAGGACTGGTTCCGGGATCCCATGATGAAGCTGGGAGGCTGCGGAGCGGCTACGGCCATGGACAGCAGCATCTGCTTCGACCGGTACAAGGGAACGGAGATCAGCCCGCTGGATGTGCACAACCTGACGCGGAAAGATTATGTGAAATTCAGCAAGGTGATGAAACCGTACCTGTCCCCGCGCTGGAGCGGCATCAACCGGCTGGACATCTATATCGACGGATACGGAAAGTATCTCCGGGACCGGGGGGAACACCGGATCACGATGACGGAACTGCCCGGCCGCACGCCGGAAGCCGCAGCCTTCGACGCAGTGAAACGTCAGATTGACGGCGGTTACGTGATCCCGGCCCTGGTGTTGTTTCACCGGAACCCGGCGATGCGGGATTATGTCTGGCACTGGTTCATTGTGAACGGATATGAAGAGGGGGAGCGGAACGGGAAGAAGGAAGCCCGGATCCGCACGGCCACCTACGGAGATTCCGAATGGGTGGATTTCCACACATTCTGGGATACCGGATATGACGAAAAGGGCGGGATGGTGCTGTACCATCTTGCATGAGTAGTTCATGGCGGACAGGAGGTGTATCATGGACGAACGACTGAAGAAGATCATTGACGAGAGCAGCAACATTGTGTTTTTCGGCGGCGCCGGGGTTTCTACAGAGAGTGGTGTGCCGGACTTCCGATCGGAATCCGGGCTGTATCATGCGAAACAGAAATACGGCCATTCTCCGGAGACCATGCTGTCCCACACGTTCTATGTGAATCACCCGGAAGCGTTCTATCAGTACTATAAGGAGAATCTGATTCACCCGGAAGCCCGGCCGAACGCAGCCCACAGGGCGCTGGCGAAGCTGGAGGAGATGGGAAAACTCCGGGCGGTGATCACCCAGAACATTGACGGTCTTCATCAGAAGGCGGGATCCAGAACGGTATATGAGGTACACGGCAGTGTGCTGCGGAATTACTGTGAGTCCTGTCATAAGTTCTACGATGTGAATTACATCATGGATGAATCCCACTGTAAGGACGGGGTGCCGTACTGCACCTGCGGGGGACGGATCAAGCCGGATGTGGTTCTCTATGAAGAGGCGCTGGACCAGCGGGTTCTGGGCGCAGCGGTGGACGCCATCGAACGGGCCGACTGCATGATTGTAGGCGGAACCTCTCTGGTGGTGTATCCGGCGGCGGGTCTGATCAACTACTTCCACGGGAAGCATCTGGTGCTGATCAACAAGTCCGCGACGCCGTACGATTCGAAGGCCGATCTGGTGATCAACGACGCCATCGGCAAGGTAATGAGCATGGAGTAATATGAATATACTGGTAACGAATGATGACGGAATCCGGGCGGCGGGGATCCGGGCTCTGGTGCAGGCTCTGTCCGGAGCGGCGGATGTATTCGTCTGTGCGCCGGACAGCCAGCGGAGCGGGAAGAGCCACTCCCTGAGCATCACGGAATCTGTTTCGGTGATGCCCGCCCGGATGCCGGGGGCGGCGTCAGCCTTTGAGACCACCGGAAGTCCGGCGGACTGTGTGAAACTGGGACTGCAGCTGGCAGAAGAAGCGGGTATGCCCATCGATATGGTCTATGCCGGCATCAATCTGGGCGGCAATATCGGCTGCGACACCCACTATTCCGGCACCGTGGGGGCCGCCATGGAGGGCGCCTTCTTCGGACTGCCGTCGGTGGCGGTGTCTGTGGAGAGCATGAACGGAAGCCATGACATCCGACATTTTGACATGGCCTGCGAGCTGGCGCTTAGGGCACTGGAGGAGGCGCCGAAGCTGCCTCCGGGCACCATTCTGAATATCAATACACCTGACATTCCCCGGGAAGAACTGCAGGGCGTCAGGCTGACCCGGCTGGGCCATCGGTATTACAACGATACCTTCCGCCGTCAGCCGGACGGCAGTTACAGGCTGGGCGGAAGCCCCCACCGGGTGAAAGAAGACGATCCGGAAGGTCTGGATGTGACGGCGGTCAGAAGCGGCTGGGCATCGGTCACACCGATCCACTACGATTACACGGATTACAGCAGTTTCGATATCGTCCGGGACTGGGTATCCGGAGACCGGGATCCGGAATAGAGGCAAACAGAAGACGAGCGATGAAGAGAAGGAGTTTTTGCCGGCGGCACCGCACCCCGGCGTTGTTATGAATAGTACAGATATCTTCGAACACTGTTTCGACCACCTCACGGAGGAGGACATTGCAACACTGAAAGCATTCTTCCGGGGATACGACTACCAGGGGGCGACCTATACGTTCCTGTCCAGCTATATCTGGCGGAAGGATTATGACCTGTGCTGGGAGGTCATCGGGGACTATCTCTGTATGGCCAGCCTGGACCAGGATCATGAGGAACCCACGGCGATCATTGCGATTCCGCTGACAAAAAACGGGACCTATGATACGGCCGGCCTCCGGGCCACGGTTCTGGAGGCGAAACGCCGGTTTGATACCCACGGGATTCCGTTCGAAATCACCAGCATTCCGGGGCATATGGTTCACCTGCTGGAGGAAGCGTTCCCGGAAGAGATGATTTTCGAGCACGAACGGGATGATGACGAATATGTCTACGAGAAGGAGAAACTCATCACCCTGAGCGGCCGGGCGCTGCACAAGAAAAAGAACCATCTCAATTTTTTTCTGAAGAACTACGAATATGAAGTCCGTCCGGTGACGAAGGATCTGCTGCCGAAGCTGTTCGCTCTGAGCGATGCAGTGGAGGGGGATCATGAACGCACCGAAGAACAGAGACACAGTATGGAAGCGGAGAAGCGGGCCATCGCCGAATTTGCAGATCATCTGGAGGATCCGGATGTATATTCTGCGGCGGTTTTCATGGACGGCCATCTCAGAGCTTTCGCCATGGGGGAGCGGCTGAGCGGCGACACGGCGGTGGAGCATTTCGAGAAAGCGGATGTCAACTACCGGGGTCTGTATCAGGTGATCTGCCGGGAGTTCTGCCGCACCCTGCCGGAAGAGATTGTCTATGTCAACCGGGAGGAAGACATGGGACTGGAAAATCTCCGTCATGCGAAGGAGGCACTGAAGCCTCATCACATGGCGGAGAAATATACCGGAACATTCCGGTAGGGCTCTGATCTCTGTTCCTGAAAATGAATTGTATATTTTTCTGCTGAAGTGGTATACTTGGGACGTAGTAGTTCGAGGGCACTGCCGGAAGGGATCATCCGATGTGCCCCCACTCATGTAGAGGAGGATAGACATTATGGATAAGAAGGTCAGAGATTTAATGAATGACCAGATCAACAAGGAGCTGTACTCTGCGTATCTGTATCTGGACTTCGCTAACTATTATGAGGAAATGGGTCTGAAGGGATTCGCAAACTGGTTCACCGTTCAGACACAGGAAGAGCGTGACCATGCGATGCTCCTGCTGCAGTATCTGCAGAAGAAGGGCGAGCATGTGGAACTGGAGCCGATCGCCAAGCCGGATGTCAAGCTGGAGAGTGCGCTGGGCGTTCTGCAGGCGAGTCTGGCCCATGAGCAGTATGTCACGGGACTGATCAACGATATTTATGCGGCGGCATACGAAGCGAAGGATTTCGCCACCATGCAGTTCCTGGACTGGTTCGTGAAGGAACAGGTGGAGGAAGAGGACAACGCCACAACGAACATTCAGAAGATGGAGATGTTCGGAAACGACTCCCGGGGCCTGTACCTGCTGGATCAGGAACTGGGTGCCCGTGTGTATGCGGCGCCGTCGCTGACGGTATAGAAGTGCATGGGACCGGCCGGATGACCAACGGGTCATGCTGAAACCGGGCGGACCCCGGAACCCGGCAATATCTGCCGGGTTCCGGGGTTTTCTGTTATTCACATCTTTTTTCAGGGAGGATCGGATGGTGCCTTTTCGGGATCACATCGCAATGAATATGCCGGAATACGTCCGCCAGGCGCTCGCTATGCTGGAGGACGCCGGGTTCGAAGCCTTCGCCGTAGGAGGCTGCGTGCGGGATTCGATTCTGGGCAGAACACCGAATGACTGGGATATCTGTACAGCGGCGCTGCCGGAGGAAACCGGGGCGGTTTTCGCCGGTTACCGCACCATCGATACCGGCATGAAGCACGGCACCTGTACGGTGCTGATGGACGGGGAATCCCTGGAAATCACCACGTACCGGATTGATGGAATTTACAGCGACGGACGGCATCCGGACCGGGTATGGTTCAGCCGGGATCTCCGGGAGGATCTGGCCCGGCGGGACTTCACGGTCAATGCCATGGCGGTGGACCGAAAGGGCCGGCTGGTGGATCCTTTCGGCGGCCGGGCGGATCTGGCGGCGCAGCTGATCCGGGCGGTGGGGAAACCGGAGGACCGGTTCCGGGAGGATGCGCTCCGGATCATCCGGGCCCTTCGTTTCGCCGCCGTGCTGGGTTTCCAGATTGAAGAAGAAACAGCGGATGCCGTCCGCAGTATGGCAGCGCTGTGCCGGGGAACGTCCCGGGAGCGGATCTTCATAGAACTGACTAAACTTCTGATGGGGGATTCTGCTGCTGCGGTTCTGACGGAGTATCGAGGCAGCATGTGCTCCTGTCTCGGCATGGAAATTGCAGAACCGGAACGGCTCGGCCTTCTCCGCCGGGCGCCCCGGGACCTGCCCCTTCGCTGCGGGATTTTCTTCGGTCCCGGGGCCGGCCGGGTCAGGAACGGTCTGAAGGAACTGAAGGCAGATAACGAATTGATCCGGGCGGCAGAGAAGGCCGCAGAACTTTCGGAAGATCCGGCGATCCGGGGGGTTCTGGAAAATGATGCGGCGAGGATGCGGCTGCTTAGGGATCATGGTCCGGAGGATCTGTGCCGGGGCATCCGGCTCCGGAGCTTGCTGTCGGAAAGTCAATCGGAAATAGACGATCGTATAGAGAGCAACCGGGTTTCCGCCGATGAATGGGAGAACGGGTGTCGGGCTGTGGAACGGATTCTGGAGCGGAAGGACGCCTGCTGGAACCGGTCTCAGCTGGCGGTGAACGGCGGCGACATCCTCCGCACCGGTGTGCCCCGGGGACCGGAAGTGGGACGGATTCTGGACGGACTGCTGGAGGATGTGATCAGCGGCCGGGTGCCGAATGACCGGGAGCGTCTGCTTCGCCGGATCCGGTGACAGAAATGAGGGCAGAATGCTGCCGGAATGCGGGGGCGATAAACAATTTCGCCGTATTCCGTCCGGTTATTTTTTGTGCTATAATCAATCTATTATCGTAGCAGATTGTCTGCCGCTGGAGGCGCCGGAGCGTCAGAGAAACGTATTACAGAATGGAGAAATGCAGAATGAGTGAAACGAATACTTCTACGAATTTCATCGAGAATATTATCGACGAGGACAATGCGAAAGGAACTTACGGGGGCAAGGTTTACACCCGGTTCCCGCCGGAGCCGAACGGATATCTGCATATCGGTCATGCGAAATCAATCTGCCTGAACTTCAGCATTGCGCAGAAATACGGCGGTAAGTGCAATCTCCGTTATGACGATACGAATCCGGTAAAGGAAGATCCGGAATATGTGAAGGCCATCGAGGAAGACGTGAAGTGGCTGGGATTCCAGTGGGAGAAACGCTGCTGGGCATCGGATTACTTCGATCAGATGTATGAGGCGGCGCTGGAGCTGATCCGTAAGGGGAAGGCCTACGTGGATGACCAGAGTGCAGATCAGATCCGGGAGACCAGAGGAACGCTGACAGAACCGGGGGTGGAGAGTCCGTTCCGCAGCCGGACGGTGGAAGAAAATCTGCAGCTGTTCGAAGAGATGAAGGACGGGAAGTACGGCAACGGAGAGAAGGTGCTCCGGGCGAAGATAGATATGTCCTCCCCGAACATCAACATGAGGGACCCGGTCATCTACCGGATCGAGCATTCTACCCACCACAATACCGGGGACGCCTGGTGCATCTACCCGATGTATGATTTCGCCCATCCGATCGAGGATGCCATCGAAGGAATCACCCATTCCATCTGCACCCTGGAATTCGAAGATCACCGTCCGCTGTACAACTGGGTGCTGCAGGAAGTGGGGTTCTGGCCGAACCCGCCGAAGCAGATTGAATTCGCCCGTCTGAATGTGACGAATACCATGACATCCAAGCGGAAACTGCGGAAACTGGTGGAAGACGGCGTGGTGGACGGATGGGACGATCCGAGAATGCCGACCATTTCCGGCATCCGCCGCAGAGGCTACACACCGGAATCCATCCGGAATTTCTGCAGTGAGATCGGCGTGGCGAAATCCAACAGTCTGGTGGATCAGGGTATGCTGGAACACTGCGTCCGCAGCGACCTCCAGAACAAGGTGGAGAGCCGGAATGTGATCGAGAATCCGATCAAGTGTGTGATCACGAACTACCCGCAGGACCGTCAGGAAATGGTGGAAGTGGAAAACAACCGCAATGTGCCGGAAATGGGAACCCGTCAGATCCCGTTTTCCAATGAGATCTACATCGATGGTGCGGATTTCATGGAGGTGCCGGTGAAGAAGTACTTCCGTCTGTTCCCGGGCAACGAAGTGCGGGTGAAGGGGGCCTACTTCATGACCTGCAACGAGGTGGTGAAGAATGAGGACGGCTCCATCCGGGAACTGCGCTGCACCATTGATCCGGCCACCAGGGGGGGCGATTCCCCGGACGGCCGCAAGGTGAAGGGTACCATCCATTTCGTGGATGCGAAGACAGCGGTGAAGATCCGGGTCAGAAACTATGATAATCTGATGCTGCAGGACGAGAACGGTGAATTCTCGGTGAATCCGGCGTCCATCTCCGAGGAGATCTGCTATGCGGAACCTTCTCTGGGGGAGGCGAAGCCGGGAGAACGGTTCCAGTTCTTCCGCCACGGATACTACATTGCGGATACGAAGCTGACGACAGATACAGAGAAGGTCTTCAACCGCATCGTCGGTCTGAAGAGCTCCTGGAAGCCGGAGAAGAAGTAACCCGGAAGAGGGAGGTGAGGCGGGAAGCGCCTTCGCCTCTCTCTTTTTTTTGGATGCCGGTAAGCCTCTGCCGAAACGGTTTCTGCCTCTTTCCCCGGCATTTTACACCGGAATAAGGTCTGATTCATCCCGGATTCCGCCGGATTCAGAAACGTTTCGTTGACATCCTGGGGATCTGTGGTTACAGTAAGTGACATAGAAAACGTGAAGTGCGGCAGGAAACGAAGGGCTGTGAACGGAAAGGAGGCCGGATTGGACGCATATATTCCCTATATTGTTGTAATTCTGCGCAGTCTGGCCGCTGCAGCGGCAGGCATATTCCTGGGAAACGGTGCAGTATATTTCTTCAACCATATGCCGCCGGTCTGGTTTACGGAATACGGAGAGGAACCGTCGGAAGAACTGCGGGACCCCTATACCCAGCGGGTGAAGAGCTGGCCGTGGAAGTTTCTGTTCTCCATGCTGTTCGTCGGCGTGGGTATCTGGATGGTGAACCGGAACTGGCGGGCGGCAGCAGTGACCCTCGCTGCCGGATGGCTGCTGGTGGAAATGGGAATTGCGGATCTGAAATACCGCATTGTTCCGGACCAGCTGGTGATTCTGCTGGCCGCATCCTCCGTGGGCATGCTGCCGTATCACGACGGCTGGAAGGATTTCCTGCTGGGGGCTCTGGCCGGCGGGGGCCTGACCTTCCTCACTGGGCTTGCCGGGAAACTTCTGACCGGCAGGTTCGGCGCAGGCGGCGGTGATATCAAGGCGTTCACCGCCATGGGGCTGGTGACCGGGCTGTACGGCATCGTATTTGTCTATATTCTCTCGGCACTGTTCGCATGTCTTCACTTCGGCGGTCTGCTGCTCAGAAAGAAGGTGAAGAGAACCGATTCCCTGCCGCTGATGCCCTATGCGGCGGCTGCATTTCTGATCTACTTCGTGTTTTTCTGGGGGCGGCTGGAGATCTGGCTCAGGATTTGAAGGGATCCGGGGGAGGCGCAGCAGAAGCGGCACGGACTGTGCGGACCGATATCGGTGGCACATACCTCTCCGCCGTGGTACAATGAATTATTACATTGGATGAAATGAATTTGAAAGGAACATATATGATCACAGGAAAACAGAGAAGTTATCTGAAGAGCCTGGCCAACGGCATTGACCCGATCGTGAATATCGGAAAGTCCGAGCTCACGGATTCGGTGGTGAATGCGGTGGATGAGGCGCTGAACGCCCGGGAACTGGTGAAGGTGAAGATCCAGGACGGTGCAGAGTGCAGGCCGAAGGAAGTCTGTGAGGAACTGGCGGGCCGGCTGAATGCAGAATTCGTCCAGGCTATCGGAAAGAAATTCGTGCTGTACCGGCAGGCCCGGAATCCGGAGAAACGGAAGATCGTTCTGCCTCGGTAGACAGGACGGAACGGAAGGCAGAACGGGACGGGAAGCAGGTATGCAGGATGAAGAACGTATTGTTAACGGTGGAGTATGACGGCACGAATTTCGCCGGATGGCAGCGGCAGCCGTCGGTCCGGACGGTGCAGGGGGTTCTGGAAGAAGGGCTCAGCACCGTGTGCGGATACCCGGTAACTGTGGAGGGGGCCAGCCGTACGGATGCCGGCGTCCACGCACTGGGCGCATCGGCGGGATTCCGGGGCGACTTCGGCATTCCCGTGGAACGGATTCCCCTGGCGGTGAACCATATCTTCCGGGGCCGGACGCCGTCTCCGGGGGTGAATGGAGACCTCCGGATTGTGCAGGCCCGGGAGGTGCCGGCGGATTTTCATCCCCGGTTCGATGCGAAGGGAAAGAAATACCGGTACATCATCCGGAACCGGAAGGAGATGCCGGTTTTTCTCCGGAACTACCGTTACCATGTGGAGAAGCCGCTGGATGTGGAACAGATGAAATCCGCTGCCGCCCAGGTGGTCGGAACCCACGACTTTGCCTGCTTTCAGGCGACGGGTTCCTATCCCAGGAGGACGACCGTACGTACCGTTTATTTTTTGTCGGTAGAGGAAGGCAGAGAAGGAGACATCGTCATTGAAGTAGGGGGCGACGGATTCCTGTACAATATGGTGCGGATCATTGCAGGCACCCTGACGGATGTGGGGCTGGGGAAGATCCCGCCGGAAGCGATGGCGGACATTATTGCGGGACGGGACCGGTCCCGGGCGGGGCACACGGCGCCGCCCCAGGGGCTCTATCTCGTGGAGGTATATTATCAGGAGGCATGAAACATGTCAGAGTATGTTGATGACAGAATATCATGGGATGAATATTTCATGCAGATGGCGGAGCTGACGGCGAAGCGGTCCACCTGCCTCCGTCGGCAGGTGGGAGCGGTGATCGTGAAGGATAAGCACATCATCGCCACAGGCTACAACGGGGCGCCGAAGGGGCTGAAACACTGTGCACAGCTGGGGGGATGCCTCCGGGAGAAGCTCCATGTGCCGTCGGGAGAACGGCACGAGCTATGCCGGGCGCTTCACGCCGAGCAGAATGCGATCATTCAGGCGGCGACCCTGGGTCAGAGCATTGAGGGCGGCACGATCTATGTGACACATCATCCCTGCAGCATCTGTGCGAAGATGATTCTGAACGCAGGCCTTGAGCGGATCGTGATCCGGGAAGGATACCCGGACACACTGGCGAAGGAGATCCTGTCCGAAGCCGATCTGGAAGTGGACAGACTGGAGAGAGAAGAATGACAGAGATCACAGTTACGAAAATGATGGTCATCCTTTCTTTTGCGGTGGCAGTGGGGATTGCGGCGTTGGTGACGCCCCTGGCGATTCGTCTGGCTCCGAAAATCGGCGCCATGGATGTTCCTAAGGACGGGCGGCGGATGCACGATCACGCCATGCCCCGGTTCGGGGGGCTGGCAATCTATGTGGGCTCCATGGTGCCGATTCTGTTCTGGCTCCACAGTGATCCCCGGATCCGGGCAGCCGCGCTGGGGGGAACCCTGGTCTATCTGCTGGGCATCACGGATGATCTGAAGAACCTGAATGCGAAGCTGAAGTTCGGATTGGAGACGTTGATTGCGATTCTGATGTACGCCATGGGTCTCCGGATCCGGTTTATTTCCACCTTCTTTTTTGGGGACGGCAACTGGCAGTTCGGCGAGGGACTCTGTTTCGTGGTCACGGTTCTCTGGATCGTGGGCATCACCAACACCATCAATCTGGTGGACGGTCTGGACGGTCTGGCGGCGGGGGTGGCATCCATCGCTGCGGTGTCCATCGCCTACGTGGCCTATATTCACGGAGACACCTACGGCATGACGGTGGTGTGTCTGGCCATGGTGTGTCTGGCGGGGGGAGCAGTGGGCTTCCTGCCGTATAACTTTTATCCTTCGAAAATTTTCATGGGGGACGGCGGTTCGCTGTACCTGGGATTCATGCTGGCCTCTCTTTCCGTGGTGGGGCCGCTGAAGCAGTCCACTCTGGTGGCGATCATTGTGCCTGTGGCGGTGCTGGGTATTCCGATTTTCGACACCTTCTTCGCCATTGTGCGCCGGCTGGTGAACCACCGGCCTATCATGGAGGCGGACAAGGGGCACCTGCACCACCGGCTCATCCGCTCCGGTTACGGACAGCGGCGGGCGGTGCTGATGATCTACGGCATCAGCGGCATCATGGGAATGACGGCGATTCTGATCAGCCGGAATCTCTACAAGGATGCCTTCGCCCTGTTCTGCATTGCCGTGCTCTATGTCTATGTGTTCCTCACTGATCCGAATCACAAGCTGCCGATGATGAAGGCGGTGGATGTGAAAGCGGAAGAGGAACGGCAGGAGAAGGCGGCGAAGCATCCGAAGACAGACAAAGAATAACCGGGCATCCGGTCGTTATGATTTCTTAAGGAACGGGACTAAGGAATCCTTAAGAAAGCCCGGATTATTAAGAAGTCTTAAGATTGATCGTATACAACAGTGGTAAATAAACAATTAACAGGCGGAAATTTAGTGTATGAGTGCTAAATTTCCGCCTGTTTTGTGTTGAGAATGTGAAAAGATTTCTTAAGAAATTGAAATACTGCCGGCGCCTCCGATATAATGGGACCATCAATTGGAAAGCAGATTGGAGGGTACGGTATGCGGAATATCAGAATGAAGAAGTGGACGGGTGTATTGCTGGTGGCGCTTCTGGCAGTGTGCATGATCCTGATTGCAGGTGCGGCACAGAAGTCCTATGGCGCTGTGAACAACAGCAAGCAGGCAGGCTATTCCGCATATATCCGGAAGGTGAATCCGCGGGTATCCAAGAAGAGTGCTGACAGCATGGCGGGATATTTCATTCAGTATGCGAAGAAGAACAAGCTGAATGAGCGCTATCTGATGGCCATGGCCCAGTGTGAGAGCACGTTCAATCAGCGTGCCTACAATTCCTGCGGTTACTACGGACTGATGCAGACCACCGCCCACCTGGGACGGATGTTCGGCGGTGTGAGCGCCGGCTCCCTGCTGAATGCGAAGCACAGCATCCGCACCGGAGCGGGTTATCTCAGATATAATATGAATGCATTCAACAACAATTATTTCAAGGCGATCTCCGGGTATGTGAACGGCACCGGCGCTGTGAAGAGCGGGTACTACAGAAAAGAACCGGCCAGAAGAAGAATTGCAATCAAGAAGAACATCGACCGTTTCATGAAGACCCACCACTACGAGGTGAAGCAGACGGTGCGTGACACACTGAAATGAAAGGAAAGCGATCTGACAGAGACGCTTTCCGTGATGAAAACCGTATGGGATCCGTTCCCGTACGGTTTTGTTTGTATGCCGGAAATATTGCCCCCTTCCGGATTCAATGCTAAAATAGGTTATTATATTTTTCGGACCGGGGCGTCCTTTCGGGAAAGGAAGAGCAGATACATGGGGATTGACGATATTTGTACGGTTTCCTACACAGAGGAAACGGGTCTGGTCATTCTGGATCAGACGAAACTGCCGAATGAAGAGGTTTACGTCCGGCTGGAAACGAAAGAAAGTGTCTGGGACGCCATCCGGAAGCTGATGGTGCGGGGGGCGCCCGCCATCGGTGTATGCGCCGGCTACGGTCTGGCGGTATCCATGGAGCGGGATGATTCCCGGGACACTGAAACGTTCCGCCGGCACGTCCGGGAGACGGCGGCATACCTGAACAGTTCCCGGCCCACGGCAGTGAATCTGAGCTGGGCGCTGGAGCGGCTGTGCAGCCGCCTGGACCGGTATCTTCAGAACCCGTCGGAAAACGCCGTGGGAAGCGCCGGAGTGGCGGAAGGAATGAGGGCGGAAGAAAAGACGGCGGAAGGCATGAGGAACGCAGGGGCCGGTACTTTTTGTCCTGACATCTCCGGGGCGAAGCGGGTTCTGTTCGACGAGGCAGAGAAGATCCGGCGGGAAGACGAAGCGGCCTGCCGGAAGATGGGCGAATTCGGCCTCACCCTTCTGAAGCCGGACATGGGCATTCTGACCCACTGCAATGCGGGGACCCTGGCCACGGCGAAATACGGCACCTGCCTCTCTCCGATCTATGTGGGGCAGGAGAGAGGGTATGATTTCCGTGTGTTCGCTGACGAAACCCGGCCGCTCCTGCAGGGCGCCCGGCTCACTTCCTGGGAACTGATGAAGGCCGGGGTGGACGTGACCCTGATCTGCGACAATATGGCAAATCAGGTGATGAAAAACGGCTGGATCGATGCCGTGGTGGTGGGCTGTGACCGAATGGCCGCCAACGGGGACGGGGCGAACAAGATCGGCACTTCCGGCGTGGCGGTGCTGGCGAAGGAATACGGGATTCCGTTCTATATGTTTGTGCCGACTTCCACCATTGATCTGGAGACGAAAACCGGAGAGGATATCGTCATTGAACAGCGGGACGGAGAGGAAATCGGCAGCATGTGGTACCAGCGGCCCATGGCGCCGGCGGGCGTGAAGAAATATAACCCCGCCTTCGATGTGACGCCGTCCCGGTACATCACTGCCGTGGTGACGGAGAAGGGAATTGTCCGCCCGCCGTACGAGGAAAATCTCAGAAAGATCATGGAAGATGAGCTATAAAGTCCGGCTCCCGGTTTTCGAGGGGCCCTTCGATCTGCTGGTGTACCTGATCGAAAATGCCCGGATGAGCATCTACGACATCCGGATTTCCGAAATCACCGGCCAGTATCTGGAATACATTCAGACCATGCGGGAACTGAATGTGAACGTCGCTTCGGAGTTCATGGTGCTGGCGGCGGAGCTGCTCCGGATCAAGTCGAAAATGATGCTGCCGGGGGTGCAGGACGCCGGCGGGAATGTGGTGGAAGAAGATCCCCGGAGTGATCTGGTGCGCCGGCTGGTGGAATACCGGAAGTGCCGGGCCGCCGCCGGGAAACTTGCCGAAGCGGAGAACGTCATGGAAGATGTCTTCACGAAGCCTCAGGAAGATATTTCGGCGTTCCGGGACAACCCGGAGGAGTATCTCCGCCTGGACATCCAGGAGTTTGCAAGGGCCTTCCGCCAGTTCCTCCACCGGAAACGGCGGCTGGAACGGGTCAGGCGGCACTACTCCGTGCTGCGCCGGGACCGGGAAACCCAGGAAAACCGGATGCGTTACATCCGGGAGCTTTTCCTGCCGGCCAACACCGGGCGGGCCGTTACCCGGCGGAATTTCGCAGAACTGGTGCCGGATGGGGGGAGCCGCCGGGATGTGATCGTCAGTTTTTTGTCTGTTCTGCAGATGACCCGGGATCATTACCTGGATGTGGAGCAGAAGTCGCTGTACGGAGAGATCTTCGTCATGAACGGCGGCCGGAGCCTGGAGCATTTCGTTCCCCGGGCAGAAACCTTCGGGGAAGAAGGCGGGGAGGAAACGGAGGAGTAATTGTTCACCAAGGAAAGAATGAAAGCCGCCCTGGAGACCATGCTTTTCGTCTGGGGCCGGCCGCTGGCGGCGAAGGATGCGGCGAATGCGCTAAATATCAGTGAACAGGAGTGCACCGATCTTCTGCTGGAGCTGGCCGGGGAATACGACGAAGCCGGCCGGGGCATCCGGATCCGCCGCATGGGACGATCCTTTCAGATGGCCACGGACCCGGCGAACGGAAGCTTCGTCCGGCGGCTCTGCACCCCGGTGAAGGTGAAGCGGCTGTCCCAGGCTGCCCTGGAGGTGCTGGCGATCATCGCCTACCG
Organism: Eubacterium pyruvativorans; assembly: GCF_900102225.1. Taxonomy (GTDB): domain Bacteria; phylum Bacillota; class Clostridia; order Peptostreptococcales; family Anaerovoracaceae; genus Aminicella; species Aminicella pyruvativorans. The sequence continues at coordinate 45,703 of NZ_FNBF01000006.1, read as the reverse complement.
CCAGCCGGTGACAAAGGGTGAAATTGAAGCGATCCGGGGCATCCGCTGCGACCGGGTGGTGGAAGGGCTCCGGCAGAAGGACCTGATCCGGGAATGCGGACGGTCCACCGGGGTGGGGCGCCCGATTCTCTACGGAACCACAGACACATTTCTGCAGCAGTTCGGCTTCGCCACCCTAAAGGAACTGCCGGAGATCAACGATATCGGAGACGTCATCGGGATTGAGGAAGATGAAGAGGGGACGAACCCCCGGCAGATCCGCATGAAGATGGAGGAGTGAGAAATGATCGATAATGTCATACTGGTGGGGATGCCTTCCAGCGGGAAAAGCACCGTGGGCCGGGAACTGGCCCGGGTTCTGGGACTCCGGTTCGTGGATTTGGACCGGCTGATCGAGGCCCGGGAAGGAATGCTGCTGCAGGAGATCATCGATACGAAGGGGAACCACTACTTCCTCTCTGTGGAAAAATCCGTGTGTGAAACCTTCGGGGAAACCGGGTGTGTGGTGGCCACCGGCGGCAGCGCCATCTTCGCAGAAGAGGCCATCGAACGGATGCGCCGGCAGGGAAAAATTGTATATATCCGTATTTCCGAGGAGACCTGTGAGCAGCGGCTGACGAATCTGGATTCCCGGGGCGTGACCCTGGAGCCGGGTCAGACCATTGCGGATCTCTACCGCTACCGCATTCCGTATTACGAAAAACATGCGGATCTGACCGTGGACAGTGATGACCGTACAGTGGAAGAGGTGGTGGAGGAAGTGAGCTGCCTGCTGGCTCCGAGCCTTGACAAATCCCCGGGCGGCGGAGTAAAATAAAACGGGTGTAACGTGGCGGAGCAGGGCCTTCGCCAACACATAGATGCAGAGAAAGGCGTGATGAATATGAAGAGAATCAAGACCATCGAGACGAGAAACCTGAAGGCGAGCATCGCTGACGGCGGCTGCGGAGAGTGCCAGACTTCCTGCCAGTCCGCCTGCAAGACTTCCTGCGGCGTTGCCAACCAGAAGTGTGAGAAGAGCCTGTAATGGTTCATCAGTACAAGCTGAACGGCTATAACATTGTTCTGGACGTGAACAGCGGTTCTGTACATTGCGTGGATGATGTCGCTTATGACATCATCTCGTTTTTTTGTGAAGCGAAGGACCGGGGACTGGAACCGGACCGGGACCGCATCCAGCGTGAGATTCTGGCGAAATACGCTGACCGGGACGATGTGACGCCGGAGGATATTGACGATACCTTCGCAGATATCGATGAACTGACGAAGGAAGAGAAACTGTTCGCAGAGGATATCTTCGAACCGAGTGCAGGGGTTCTGAAGGAACGGCACACCGAAGTGAAGGCGCTGTGCCTCCATGTGGCCCATACCTGCAACCTGAACTGTTCCTACTGCTTCGCAAGCCAGGGAAAGTTCCACGGGGAGCGGGCCATCATGAGTATGGAAACTGCGAAGCGGGCCATCGACTTCCTGGTCGAAAACTCCGGAAACCATGTGAATCTGGAAGTGGACTTCTTCGGCGGGGAACCGCTGCTGAACTGGGACGTGGTGAAGGGTACCGTGGCCTATGCCCGGTCCATTGAGAAAGAACACGGGAAGAATTTCCGGTTCACCCTCACCACGAACGGTGTGGGCCTGAATGACGAAGTTATGGAATTCGCAAACCGGGAAATGCACAACGTGGTGCTCAGTCTGGACGGAAGGAAGGAAACCCATGACCGTCTCCGGAAGTTCGTGGACGGCCGGGGCAGCTACGATGTGATTGTTCCGAAGTTCCAGGAATTCGTGAAGCGCCGGGGGGACAAGGAATATTACATGCGGGGCACGTTCACCCATGACAATGTGGATTTCACGAAAGACCTGTTCCACATGGTGGATCTGGGGTTCGACCGGTTGTCCATGGAACCGGTGGTCTGCGATCCGTCGGAACCATATGCACTGACAGAGGAGGATCTGCCGAAGATCTACGAGCAGTATGAGATTCTGGCGAAATACATGCTGCAGAAAGAGAAGGAAGGACATCCGATTACCTTCTATCACTACATGCTGGATCTGACCGGAGGCCCGTGTATTTACAAGCGGATTTCCGGCTGCGGCTCCGGCACGGAGTACTTCGCCGTCACCCCGTGGGGGGATCTGTTTCCGTGCCATCAGTTTGTGGGTGAAGAGCAGTTCAAGATGGGGGACATCTGGAACGGCATTCAGAGAGAAGATATCCGTCAGGATTTCAAGATGTGCAACGTCTATGCCCGGGAAGAGTGCAGAGACTGCTGGGCCCGGCTGTACTGCTCCGGCGGATGCGCCGCCAATGCGTTCCACGGCACCGGCGATATCCGCGGTGTATATGAGTACGGCTGCGATATCTTCCGGAAGCGGATGGAATGTGCCATCATGATGCAGGTTGCGGAACGGATGGATCCCGTAGACGCACAGGAGTAGAAAACCATGAGGATCAATAAATATATCGCCGGCGCCGGCATCACCTCCCGCCGGAAGGCGGATGAACTCATCCGCCGGGGCCGGGTGACGGTGAACGGAAAGAAGATGACGGAGCCGGGGTATGACGTCAGGCCGGGGGATACCGTGTCCGTGGGGGGCCGGAAAATCCGGTCGGAGGAGAAGAAGGTTTACTACCTGCTGAACAAGCCCATCGGCGTCATCACTTCGGTGAATGATGAGGAGGGCCGGTACACGGTGGTGGATCTGATGCAGGACGTGGAGCAGCGGGTCTTCCCGGTGGGACGGCTGGATTACAACACCTCCGGACTTCTTTTCATGACCAATGACGGGGACTTCGCCTATCATCTGACCCATCCGAAGAACCATGTGGGAAAGACCTACATCGTCCGGATTGCGGGCAACATTACGAAGGGGAAGGTGGAACGCCTTCGCCGGGGCGTGGACATCGGCGGTTATGTGACCAGACCTGCCGATGTAGAGGTGATCATGTGGACGAAACATTCCACCCAGCTTCGGGTCACCCTCCACGAGGGGAAGAACCGGCAGATTCGCCGGATGTTCGCAGCGGTAGGGCATCCGGTGCAGGAGCTGACCCGGATTTCCTACGGCAATGTGACGCTGGGTCACCTGAAAGCGGGCCAGTACCGGAAACTGAATCCGTCGGAAGTGAATTATCTGATGGGACGTTAGCGCCCATAGAAGAAGCGGGCCGCTGCCGGCGGGGAAGGGAGTATGAAATTCTCCCTTTCCCGCCGGGGGCGGCCCGCCTTTTTTCTATTCTTCCGATGTGAAGGCGTTCAGGAAACGGTCCAGAGACGCCCGGTCCGGGAAGATCGCCCGGGCCGATTCTTTTTTGCCTCCGCCCCGTGCCCCGAAGCCTGAAGATAGATCCTTCACACAGGCGCCGCACTCCGTTCCCGGCCGGCCGTCGGACACCAGCACCACCGTACAGGCCGGGTCCGCCACCAGCGCAATCCGGTCCGGGCAGTCCGGACTGATCCGTTTCGCGATCTGAAACAGGTCGTCCACGCTCAGATCTGTATAGTGACGAACCAGCCGGGGCTTCATCACCCGGCGCAGTTCTTCCGTTTCGGCCTCGGTGAGACGCCGCTTCAGCCGGTGCAGGGTTTCCAGGGTTTCCCGGTTCTTTTCTTCGTAGGCGGCGAATTTCGCCGGAAGTTCTCCGATGCCGGAACTCAGGGCGGTGCCGATGTCATACAGGGTGTTGAACTGATCCCGGTAGTGCCGGAGCGCCCGGCCGCCGCACTCGAAAAAGATGCGGGACATGCCCTTGTTCGGTTCGATCCGGTAGATCTTCAGAATGCCGATCTGCCCGGCGGAGGAAGGGTGGGTGCCGCAGCAGGCACAGCAGTCCGCCGGGTTATCCGGGTCGCCGATGGTGACCACGGAAATGTCCCGGTCGATTTTCAGTTTCTTTCGCAGCGGCATTTTCTCTGCCTCTTCCCGGGTGGAGAAATAGTCTGTCCGGATCGGGGCGTCGCTCATGATGACCCGGTTGGCCTCCTGCTCCGCCGCCATGGCCATTTCCCAGGTCAGACGTTCATACCGGGGGCTGCCGTCCGGATTGCGCACGCTGTCTTCACACCGGAAATCAATGTCGATGGTGATGGCGTCCTCTCCCATGTGGAAGCCCCGGTTGGCGCCGCCGAACAGCCGATAGACTGCGCCGGAAAGGATGTGCTCCCCGGCGTGCCGCTGCATATTGTCGAAACGGTTGTCCCAGTCGATCTCCATTTCCACCGTGTCCCCCGGAGTTAATAACATTTTTTCGGGGTTATCGACATGTATGATGTGGACAAGTTCGTTATCCACATCGTTTACATGTACAACCGGGTAGGATTCCGGGGAATTTTTTCCCCGGTTCCGGGGATCATTTATGTGGATAACCCGGCCTGTGTCGCAGTGCTGCCCGCCTTCCTCCGAAAAAAACACGGTGCGGTCGAAGGTCACCTGGAAATCTCCGCTGCAATCCGGCCGGGGGCTGACCCCGGTGACCTCTGCCCGGGTGCGCCGGAGGGTTACATCAAGCTGGTATAATCGTTCTGCTGTCATTTCAGATCCTTCTTTCCGGGCCGGGGCCGATGCTCCGGCCGCTGTTATTTCTGTATAATCTGCTCCAGAAATGCGTTGAAATCCGATTCGCCGCTTTCCAGAAACATATTCATCACCGGTTCATTGAAAACATAGGCCTTCTCCATGGTGAGCTGGCTGTTCACCGGGGAGGCGACCAGGTTCAGCTCCATGGTGACGCTGTCCCTGTATGTACTGGCGGAGAGGATCAGCTGTCCGCTTCCTGTGATGTGGTAGATCCCCATCAGATCATCGTAGAGGTGATAGGACTTCTTCGCCACATGATTGTTGTCCTGATGGTAGATCATCAGAGAGTAGCCGTCCTCCTCATCGATGTACATGGCCCGTTTCGTCAGCTCGGTGGAGTCGATGCCGAACGCATTGGGAATTCCGTTGTACCGATATACCGTGACATATTCCTTGTGGCTGAGATTCAGGTAAGCTTCCTGATCGGAAATCTCCATGGAGGAGACCACTTCTGCCCCGGTCACCACCATATCCGGCCCTGCCATGGCCCGGGTCACATCGTCCGAGGCGTCGGGCAGGAGTTCCCGGAAGGCCCTGCGGATGTCCGCGGACATGCCCCCGGCGGCGGGTTCCCGGCCGAAGGTGAGGCGGATCACATGCAGACGGTAGCGGTAGATTCCGTTGTCATCGTACCCGGTCAGTGCCCGGCAGAGGGCGGTTTCCCCGTAGGGATCGGTTTCCACTTCGTTCTGATAGAATGACTGCAGCGGCAGCCCGGGGAATAATGCACTGTTTTCCTCCGCACCGGAAAGATACCGCAGGCCCTCTTCGTCGTGCTCGCAGGCCCGCATGATATAGTAATTGGCCAGCTCCGCCCGGTTTCTCATCATGTGGCGGACGCAGGTCATGCGGAACAGCAGCAGCCGGTCCTTCTCGGACAGCTCGTCCGCCGACCGGAGCAGGAAATCGTAACCTTCCCGTCCCTCCGGCAGCATCACCTGATGGCGGCGGCTGATCCGCACGGCTTCATGAAACAGATGCACCGCCTGATTCTCTGTGACGGCGATCTTCTCCGCTCCCAGTCCGCCGATGAAGGAGTTCTCCGTACGGGTTCGTGCGGGCTCGGTGCCGTCCAGCAGGTATTCGAACCGGTCGAACCCGAATTCGATGGCATCGAAATAGAAGTACTGATGCATTCTTTCCCAGCCGGGCTCCGTGTTCTCCCATTCCAGGCCCATGCAGACCACGCCCATGAGCCGGGTGTCCGTGACCCAGCCCCGGCAGAACCGGAGGGCATCCCGGCGCACCGGGTATTCCAGCTTCTTCTCATATTGCTTTTCGTCCTGCCCGGGGGAGGCATCCTGCAGTCCGCCCGGGAGTACTCTGAATTTGAATTCTGTCAAAAAAATACCTCACATTCGTTCGTCCGCCGGCATACCCCGCAGGACGCTCTGTTATCCTGCAAGTATACTATCTTACCGGTTTCCGGGCAAGGGGGCGGCGGATTCATACAAGGAAGCGGAATTGTATAGTGTTCCGCTGCGGGAATTCGTGTACGATACTAACGAATAAAGACCTTATCGAGAGCGGCTGAGGGAATAGGCCCGTTGATGCCCGACAACCTGTATCCACCGGAAGGTGGGTGCAAGGTGCCAAATCCTACAGGACATGACAGAGAGCCATGTGCCTGAAAGATAAGGAATGATGCGTCAGACATTCCTTTTCTTAGATCGATAAGAAAAGGTTTTTTCTTTTTTCATAACAGAATTACGTAACGGATCCGCGGTGTGGTGCTGACGACCTGCGGCCCCGGGTCCATGGAGGAATGAAGATGAAGAAATTATTTACATCAGAGTCCGTAACAGAAGGACATCCTGACAAGATCTGCGACCAGATCTCCGATGCGGTTCTGGATGCGATCCTGGCAGAGGATCCGGACGGCAGAGTTGCCTGTGAGACAACCGTCACCACCGGCCACGTTTTCGTCATGGGTGAAATCACCACCAGCGCCTATGTGGACATCCCGAAGATTGCCCGGAATGTGATCCTGGACATCGGCTATGACCGGGCGAAATACGGATTCGACGGATCCACCTGCGCCGTTGTCTCCGCCATCGATGAGCAGTCCGGCGACATCGCCATGGGTGTGGACGATGCGAAGGAACACAAGGAAAGCGAAGTGAAGGATCCGTACGATGCGATCGGTGCGGGAGACCAGGGCATCATGTTCGGCTTCGCCTGCAACGAGACGCCGGAGCTCATGCCGATGCCGATTTCCCTTGCCCATAAGCTGGCGCTTCAGCTGACAAAGGTCCGTAAGGAAGGCGTTCTGGATTATCTCCGTCCGGATGGAAAGACCCAGGTCACCGTAGAGTATGATGATGACAAGGTGAAGCGGATCGACACCGTTCTGATTTCCACCCAGCATGCGCCGGAAGTGACCCAGGAACAGATCCGGAAGGACATCATCGAGAAGGTCATCCGGCCGATCATCCCGGCGGAGCTGCTGGACGATGAGACGAAATATCTGGTGAACCCGACCGGCCGTTTCGTCATCGGCGGACCGCAGGGAGATTCCGGACTGACCGGACGGAAGATCATCGTGGATACCTACGGCGGCTACGCCCATCACGGCGGCGGCGCATTCTCCGGAAAGGACCCTACGAAGGTGGACCGTTCCGCCTGCTATGCGGCCCGTTATGCGGCGAAGAACCTGGTCGCTGCCGGTCTGGCAGACAAGGTGGAGATTCAGCTGGCCTACGCCATCGGCGTGGCGAAACCGGTTTCCATCATGGTGGATTCCTTCGGCACCGGCAAGCTCAGCGATGAAGAACTGGCAGAAGTGGTGAACCGTCACTTCGACATGCGGCCGGCTGCCATCATCGACAACCTGAAGCTGCGCCGTCCGATCTACCGTCAGGTGGCTGCATACGGCCACTTCGGCAGAACTGACATCGATGTGCCGTGGGAACACACAGATAAGGTGGAAGAGCTGAAGGCAGAACTGAAATAATGAACCAATAACGGGGCGCTGTCCGAACGAAAAACGTAATCGTTCGGGCAGCGCCCCGTTTTCATGTGGACCCGCCGCCGGCATCCGGCGGGTCAGCATATGTATTCGGGTCTGCGGGATGCCGGCCCGAATACGCAGGATGACCGGGAATCAGCGGGCATCGTCCAGCCGCTCGGAAGCTTTGATCGAAAGCTCGCCCCGCTCGCAGCGGTTGCCCCAGCCGTCGATCAGCCGGCCGTCACGGTAGACACAGATGATTTCGCAGTTGTTCGGACACCGGCCGCAGGTCACTTCCCTGGTGACGAATTCCATATCTTCGACAGAAAAGTCGAAGACTGCACGTTTCACATTGCGGCGGGCCAGGATGGCGGCGCCGATGGCGCCCATCAGATGGCCGTTCTCGTCCACGATGATCGGACAGCCCAGCTGGCGTTCGAAGGCCTTGACGACGCCGATGTTTTTCGAGACACCGCCCTGGAAGACCACCGGGGACTGAATTCGCTTTCCCTTTCCCACGTTATTCAGGTAGTTGCCCGCAACAGCCTGACAGAGCCCGGCCACAATATCCTCCTTCGTGTGGCCGACCTGGATCTTGTGTACCAGGTCGGATTCTGCGAATACGGTGCAGCGGGCGGCGATCTGTGTCGGGTGCTGGGACTGAAGGGCGATCTCCCCCATTTCCTCCACCGGAATACCGAGACGGCGGGACTGGGAGGAAAGGAATGCCCCGGTTCCTGCCGCACACAGGGTGTTCATGGCATAGTCGATGGCGATGCCGTTTTCGATGAGGATGATTTTCGAGTCCTGTCCGCCGATTTCCAGAATGGTCCGGACGTCCGGGTGGAAGGTGGTGGTTCCCACAGCGTGGGCGGTGATTTCGTTCTTTACCACCGCGGCTCCCAGGATGGTTCCCACCAGTTTCCGGGCAGAACCGGTGGTGCCGGTGGCCACGATCTGGTACCGGTCCCGGTCGAAGGGCTCTTCCAGCAGTTTCACCAGCTTCTTGACGGCACCGATGGGATTCCCCTCCGTCCAGATGTAGCTGCTGGAGAGAATGTTGTTATTTTTGTCTATAATGACGCCCTTCGTGGAGATGGACCCGACATCGACGCCCAGATAGACATATTCTTTCTGATTTTCAGGTGTCATAGCTAATTGACCTTCTTTCTCATTTCGATCATGTCATAGAATGCTTCCAGCCTGGTCATGAGACTGGCGCTTCCGGTCTGTGTATCGTAGGTCAGATACAGGATCGGAATCTTGTACTCTTCTCCGATCCGCTGCAGCACCGGCATAACATCGATCTCCGGTGTGCAGCCGGCGGACTTCAGGTGAACGATTCCGTCATACCCTTCTTCGGCACATTTCTTCGCATACCAGATGTTGGCCGTGGATGTGGGGCCCATTTCGTAGGTACAGTAGTCCTGGATCCGGACATGCAGATTCTTTTCGCCGGGGTAGTGGAGATTGCGGTTCGTCAGATTCATCCAGCGGTGGACCTCCACCCCCATATCGGCCAGTGTCTGCTCCAGATCCAGATTGGAGAATTCATCCATAATGGTGAAGTATTCCCCCACCAGACCGACCCGAAGCGGCCGGGGTCCCTTGTTCAGCGGCACCGTATCGAAGGCTTCCCGGCAGCGGTTGTAGCCGGCCTGAATATCTTTCAGACTGTTCGCCTGGGACATGTCACGATAAAACCGGCGGAGTACGTTCCGGAAAGCCCCTTTCTCCGTTTCGAACCCGCAGTTTTCGTAGTACCTCGCTTCGATGTCATCGATATCTTCGATCATCTTCAGAGCTTCCATGCCGTACTTCAGTGACCGGACCGGGCTGATGTCCGGACAGAGTTTTTTCAGCGCCTTCAGATAATCCTTGTTTTTTCCGGTGGTGTATTCTGCAAAGTTGATATAGCCGAAGGAATACCCCAGATCCCGCAGAATCTGTTCTGCCAGTTCTCCGTAATAGCCCAGACGGCAGTAGCCCATGGACATCAGCAGGGTGTCGGCACCTGCCTCCAGGGATTCGATCATACTGCCGAGGATCGTTTTGAACGGTGTGCAGACCATGTCCGGCGCATACTTCGCTCCCAGTTCCATGGTTCGTTTCGTCATGCGGGGCTGCATGACGTAGGTCTGCTCCAGTCCCTGTTCCACGAAATACCGGATGGCGTAATTGTACCGGGCAATCATGGGAAATGAGATTTTCTTCTTTTCTCTTGTCTTCGTCATGCCATTTCTCCCTCCCTCTGATCTCTCTTCGCTCCGGCACATGCGGCGACCGCACGCCTCTCTGCTTCCTCGTTCAGCCGGTCTTCCGTGTCTCCGTGATTCATCCGGAGAATGTCGATGAAACTCTCCAGACGGGTTTCTACGCCGGCAGTGCCGGACTGTGCGTCCAGCGTCAGTTGAAGAATCGGAACCCGTTTCCCGTAGGCCTTCCGGATGATCATTTCGTTGACCATGGAATCCAGGGCGCAGGGGTAGCAGGACAGGAGGATGATGCCGTCCAGATCATTGATATGCATGGCCAGGCTGCCGGCCAGTTCTTTCGAGAGCTCCCACTTCAGAGTTGGAGAAAGCTCATGGGCGGTGGCCCGGGCTTTTTTCCGGTTTACCAGGTCGGAACGGATCGGAAGTACGTCCAGCTGACGCAGTGCATCCAGCACCGGCTTTCCGATGTATTCGTCCTCGATGATATAGCTGTGCCCGGCGACCGCGACACGCAGCCGGTCTTTTTGTCGATAAAGCGCCTCGGTCTTCTTCGCAAGTTCGGCAATTTCATTCTCCATGGCCTTCTGGCTGTTCCGGTACGCCCGTTTCGCTTTCGGGCCAGGCACGCCCAGGCGGCGGCCCATTTCCAGAAAGGCGCTTTCCTCTTTCTCCCGGCACTGCACATCCACGCTGTAGGACAGGATCCGGAGATTTCGGCCCCGGAAGATGTTGCTGACGATGTCCGGCAGACCTTCGAAGGTGGTGCACATATTCCGGCGGATGCCGTAATCGACAATCCGCGGAACCAGAATCATGTCGCAGTGTCCTGCCAGTTCCTCCACATGCCCGAGGTAGATTTTCACCGCCAGGCACATTTCGTCAATGGCCGCCTTGGTGCCGTTTTCCAGGATCCGGCGGTTGGTCGGCGGACTGACGACGATTTTCATTCCCAGTTCTTCGAAGAACGTCTTCCACATCGTGATCTGACGGGGGTACAGCAGCGCCCGGGGTATCCCGATGGTGAGGGGCTCTTTGTCATGGAAAAGAGGATTTGGTTTGTATTTCTTCTGTTTCATATTCTCACCTCTATGACAGCGGATTGGCAGAAAAGATCTGCCGCCACATAATGTATTGTATTTCAGTAATGTGCGAACGGTAATACACAGAACGGGTTTTTTGTCTGAATCCCGGGGCTTTCCCGCCGGGCGGGGGATGCTGCAGAATCTCTCGGAGGACAAAGGATATAAATTTGTTGTAAACCAATAATTATCGTTGCGAAATTAGTGGATCGGAAATATAATAGTCTCGTATCGCCCGGAGGAAGGGAGGTACTGAAACAGAAATGAATCATGATCAAGGAGAGAAACATATGGGGATTAAAGTTGCGAAGTTTGGTGGATCTTCCGTGGCGGACGGCATTCAGCTGAAGAAGCTGAAGGATATCATTCAGGCGGATCCGGACAGGAAATACGTGATTGTGTCTGCGCCGGGGAAACGGTACAGCGGAGACAGTAAGATCACGGATCTTTTGTATATGTGCCAGACGCAGCGGCAGCATAATATTCCGTATGATCAGCTGTTCCAGGTCATCACGGACCGGTACAGTGCAGTGAAATATAATCTGAACATCGATGTGGATCTGGACAGCCGGTTCGAGGAGATCAAGGGGAATCTGGAGAAGGGCTGTTCGGAGGATTACATCGTCAGCCGGGGCGAGTATCTGTCGGCGATTCTGGTGGCGGCCTACCTGGACTTCGACTTCGTGGATACGCAGCCGCTGATCTTCTTCGATAAGCGGGGCCGCCTGATGGCGGAAGAGACCAATGCGGCTCTGGCAGAGGAACTGGCGAAGCACGAACGGGCGGTCATTCCGGGATTCTACGGTTCTTCGAAGGAAACCGGAGAGGTGAAGGTGTTCTCCCGGGGCGGTTCCGACGTCACCGGCTCCGTTGTCGCCCGGGCGGTGCAGGCGGATATGTACGAAAACTGGACCGATGTTTCCGGCCTGCTGATGGCGGACCCGCGGATTGTGAAGGATCCGGAGCCGATCAGCCGGATCTCTTATGTGGAACTGAGAGAGCTGTCCTACATGGGCGCCAGCGTGCTCCATGAAGATGCGGTCTTCCCGGCCCGGAAGGCGGGCATTCCGATCAACATCCGGAACACGAATGAACCGGAAGATCCGGGCACCATTATCACCACAGAGGCCGAGGAAGATCAGCAGAAGATCATCAGCGGCGTGGCCGGAAACAAGGACTTCACGGTCATCGCAATCTACAAGAACATGATGAACAAGGAAGTCGGCTTCCTCCGCCGGGTTCTCACGGTGCTGGAGGATATGGACATCAATTTCGAGCATGTTCCGACCGGCATCGACACCATTTCCGTGGTGATCTCCAATGATGAGCTGGACGGAAAGCTGGAGGATGTGGTGGATGCACTGGAGCGTCAGCTGAATCCGGACGACATTACGGTACACGAGAATATTTCCCTGATCGCAGCGGTCGGTACCGGAATGAACCGCCGTCTGGGAACGGCGGCGAAGATGTTCTCCGCTCTGGCAGAAGCGGGGGTCAACATCCGCATGATCGATCAGGGATCCAGTGAGATCAATATCATCGTCGGCGTGGACACCGAGGACTTCGAGAAAGCCATCCGGGCGATTTACAATGCTTTCGTTGCATAGCGGGGCGTAATTGAATTTCAGAGATGCCATTGCACTGAGCCATGACTCATACTCAGTGCGGTGGCATCTTTTCTTGTATGGAAAGGCCGGGCGGGGCGGTCGTCCAGGCGGTAGGGCGGTCGTCCGGCAGGTGGGGCGGTCGTCCGGCAGGTGCGAAAATCCCGTTTTTTCGAATTTCGCACCTGGTTTCCGCCGGTTTGGCCGAGAATCAGGGACGACACGATTCTGCCGGGTGCGGAAATGAAAAAATCCTCGTTTCCGCACCCGGCTGTTTGAACACCAAATTATTACATTGTAATTATTTTACTCGAATCGGACACATCGTATACAATCGCCGGATGATCCGTCTGTTCTGCCGGCAGTCACAGTGGCTGTCGGGATGATCGATCGGCAGCTCGGTTATTTTTTGTCTAACACACCCTCAAATAGGTACGATCTGTCTGCGGAGGCAGGTGCGAAAATCCGGTTTTTTCCAGTATCGCACCCTCTGAAGCGGCGGTAATATATTAATCAAGTTTTTCTGTCAGATTCGCACCCTGGAAACGGCGTTTTGGGGTGCGATTTGGGCACATTTGGGCAATTCCGCACCTGCGCCATACAGTATACACGCCAAGGCGGCTTGTGGATCGCCCGTCCGGACCTGAGAAGCGGCCGATCATAAACAGTCCGCCGCCCGGATCCGAGAAATGCCCTGATTGTATACAATCTCCCCCGCATTGCCGGATCAAGGCTGTCGGATTTACGAAAAATGGAGGGCATTTTCTCATTGACAGCAGTCCGGAATGGGGGTATGATGATTAACGCTGTGAAAACTTAACGATGTTAAGTATTGGCAGGGATAATTATTTCGGATGAAAATAGTTCCCTGTGTCCGCTGGAGGATGCGGGGGCTTTGCGAGGCAGGCATGACGAACGAGTATAAGGAACGGAATGATGAAAAAGCGGATGAAAAACGGCCGGAGGATGCGGCGGAACGGTGGGACCGGGATTTTGTCCGGGAACTGCATGCGATCCGGCGTCCGAAGATCCTGAAACGGATCCCTGGGCTGAATAACGGGGAGGTTTGGATCCTCGGGGCGATCTGGGGACTTGAACGGGAACGGCAGATGGAAAGAATCCGGGTCAGTGAGCTGGTGAAGATGATGCACTGTCCGGCGCCGGCGGTATCCCGCCAGCTGAAAAGTCTGGAATCCCGGTCCTTCATTCTGCGGGAAACGGATCCGGAAGACCGGCGGAATACGCTGGTCTCTCTGACGGATGCGGGGATTGCGAAGGCAAAGGAGATGGAAGCGTGCCTGAATGAGTTCGCCAGAGGCGTATACGAGAGAATGGGCGCGGAGGACATGGAAGAGTTGATCCGGCTGCTTCGCCGGCTGCGTCACATTCTGGAGGAAGAAGAAGGCCGATGGATGTCCGCCGGAAGAAACCGGAAGGAAGAAGCGCCGAAAAAAGGGAAGAAGAAAGGAGAAATGCGATGAGAAATCTGCTCAGGAATCTGAAGCCATACTGGAAGACGGTGATTCTTCTGATCGCCCTTCTGATGGTGCAGGCATACTGTGACATGGCACTGCCGCAGTATACGCAGGATATCATTGATACCGGCATTCAGAACAAGGGCATTGAACATATTCTGCCGGAGCGGCAGCCGGCGGACGAGTACCGGGCCGTCCAGATCTTCATGACGAAGGGGGAGAAGAAGGAATGGCAGAGTATTTATGAGAAATCCGGAACTTATTACAAATTGAAAGTAACAGATGAGAAGCGTCTGGAGAAACTGGATGAAAAGTTCATGACGCCGGTGGTGCTGACCTATCAGCTGGGACACACCAGTGTGAAGACCTTCAAGAAGACGGTGAAGCGCTCCCTGAAGCAGAATGGTTTCGGAGCTGCCGGTTCGTCCGGGGCGCAGAAGAAAGCACAGGAGGAGATGCTGAAGAAGATCGACGCCATGTCCCTCAGTGAAATGGAGAAGACGTTCCATATGGACATCCGTTCCTTCCGGGCGAAGGATGAAAACGGCCGGATGAAGACGTATGTGGATATGCGCAGCATCATGGGAGATATGATCCGGAAGGGAACCATGGACGATGCCCAGATCCGGAAGGCGAAGCGTCAGATGCAGAAGACCATCGACTCCGTCGGGAGCGAGACCCTGAAGGCCATGGGAATCCGCTATGCTGCGGAGTGCAACAAGGCGGCGGGGATCAACGTGAACCGGATGCAGAAGTCCTACCTCTGGCGCTGCGGCGGCAGAATGTTCGCCATGGCGCTGCTGATGATGCTGGTGGCATCCATGGTGTCGTTCTTTGCTTCCCGGGTAGGCGCCAATGTGGGCCGGGATCTGCGCAGGGGCATGTTCCGGAATGTCATGGCTTATTCCAATGCGGAGATGGATCAGTTCTCCACTTCGTCCCTGATCACCCGGTGCACCAATGACGTGCAGCAGGTGCAGATGGTCAGCACCATGATGCTCCGGATGGTGCTCTATGCACCGATTATGGGGGTGTGGGGCATTGTGAAAGTGGCGAACACCCACGCACATATGAGCTGGGTGATCCTGGCCGGTGTGGGAGCGATTGTGTTCCTGGTACTGATTCTGATGGCCCTGGCGCTGCCGAAGTTCAAGATCATGCAGACGCTGGTGGACAAGCTGAACGGGGTGTCCCGGGAAATTCTCACCGGTCTTCCGGTGATCCGTGCCTTCGGCAGGGAGAAGACGGAGGAAGAGCGGTTCGACCGGGCGAATGTGGAACTGAAGAAAACCCAGCTCTTCACCAACCGGGTCATGACGTTCATGCAGCCGTCCATGATGCTGGTCATGTTCAGTCTGTCCGTCCTCATCACATGGGTGGCAGCCCACCGGATCAACGACGGCACCATGCAGGTGGGTGCGATGACTGCCTTTATTACATATAGTATGATGATTGTCATGGCGTTCATGATGATCACGGTCATGTCCATCATCCTGCCTCGGGCCGGTGTGGCGGCGGACCGGATCCACGAAGTCCTGATGACGGAGACGTCCATTGTGGAGAAGGCGGATGCAGAGGCCATTGAAACGAAACAGGGCCGGATCGAATTCCGGCATGTGGGTTTCCGTTATCCGGGGGCAGAGGACAATGTTCTGACCGACATTGATTTCACGGCGGAGCCGGGACAGACGACGGCCATCATCGGCAGCACCGGATCCGGGAAGAGCACCATGGTGAATCTTATCCCGCGGTTCTATGACGTCACAGAGGGAGAGATTCTGCTGGACGGCCGGGACATCCGGGATCTGAAGCTGGCGTCGCTCCGGGAGGAGATCGGATTCGTGCCGCAGAAGGGCATTCTGTTCTCCGGTACCATTGCTTCCAACCTGCGGTTCGGAAGACCGGATGCGGCGGACGAGGAGATCCGCCGGGCGGCGGAAATCGCCCAGGCATCCGAATTCATCGACGAGAAGGAGGAAGGCTACGACAGTTATATTGCCCAGGGCGGCAATAACGTTTCCGGCGGTCAGAAACAGCGTCTTTCCATCGCCAGAGCGATTGCGAAGAAGCCGGCGCTGTTCGTGTTCGACGACAGTTTCTCTGCGCTGGATATGAAAACCGACGCAAAGCTCCGGAAGGTGCTGGCGGAGGAAGAGAAGCAGGCGACGAAAATCATTGTGGCCCAGCGGATCAGCACGATTCTGCATGCGGAGCAGATCATCGTGCTGGATGAGGGCAGGATCGTGGGCAAGGGAACCCACGAGGAACTGATGCGTTCCTGCGAAGTGTACCGGGAAATCGCCCAGTCACAGCTTTCGAAATCAGAATTGGAGGCGGTATAAGTGGCACAGAACGAAACAATAAAAAAATATAACCGGCCCCGGCACCACGGACCGGGCGCCGGCATGGCCCCGGGCGAAAAGCCGAAAAACTTCCGGAAGTCCGCCGGAGACCTCATGCGCTACATGGGGCGTTACAAGATCGGCGTGTTTTTCGTCATGATCTTCGCCGCGGCGGCCACCGTGTTCCAGGTCATCGGACCGAAGATCATGGGACGTGCCACCACGGAGCTGGCGAACGGTCTCATGCGTAAGATCGCCGGCACGGGGGGCATCGACTTCGGCGCCATCGGCAGAATCCTGCTGTTCACCCTGGGCCTCTACCTGACCAGTGCGGCGTTCAACTTCGTGCAGGGATGGATTATGACGGGAATCACCCAGAAAGTCGTCTACCGCATGCGCCGGGAGATTTCGGAGAAGATTAACCGGATGCCAATGAAGTATTTTGAGAGCCGGCCTTACGGCGAAGTCCTGTCCCGGATCACCAACGACGTGGATACCCTGGGCATGGGTCTGAACCAGAGCATCACCGCCATCATCACGGCGGTCTGCACCATCGTCGGCGTTATCGTCATGATGCTCACGATTTCACCGCTCATGACCCTGATTTCTCTGGTTATTCTGCCGTTGTCTGCAGGCCTTCTGACCCTGATCGTGAAGTTTTCCCAGAAGTACTTCAAAGTACAGCAGAGTGCGCTGGGCCGGATCAACGGTCAGATCGAAGAGAGCTTCTCCGGTCAGCAGGTCATCAAGGCCTTCAACCGGGAGCAGGAGACCGTCGGTGAATTCGACCGCACCAACGATGTTCTGTACGAATCGGCCTGGAAGTCCCAGTTCATCTCCGGCATCATGCAGCCGATGATGATGTTTGTGGGGAACCTGGGGTATGCCGGCGTGGCCATTTCCGGCGGATTCCTGGTGATCCGGGGAACCATCGGTGTGGGGGACATCCAGGCATTCATTCAGTATGTGAAGAATCTGACCCAGCCGCTGACCCAGATTGCCCAGGTGATGAACCAGGTGCAGTCCATGACGGCGGCCTCGGAGCGGGTGTTTGAATTTCTGAACGAGGCGGAGGAGTCAGAAGATCCGGCTTCCCCGGCATTAGCGGAAGGGACAAAAGGAAACGTGACCTTCGATCATGTACGCTTCGGCTATGATGCGGATCAGACCATCATCCACGACTTCAGCGTGGATGTGAAATCCGGCGAAAAGATTGCCATCGTCGGTCCGACCGGTGCCGGAAAGACCACCATCGTGAAGCTGCTGATGCGGTTCTACGATGTGAACAGCGGGGCGATCCGCCTGGACGGCCATGACATCCGGGATTTCCGGCGCCGCGATCTCCGGGACAACTTCGCCATGGTTCTGCAGGACACCTGGCTGTTCCAGGGAACGATTATGGAGAATATCCGGTACGGACGGCTGGACGCTACCGACGAGGAAGTCATTGCGGCGGCGAAGGCGGCCCATGCGGACCATTTCATTCGCACGCTGCCGGGAGGCTACAACATGGTACTGAATGAGGAGTCCTCCAACGTCTCCCAGGGGCAGAAACAGCTGCTCACCATCGCCCGGGCGATTCTGGCGGACAAGAAGCTGCTGATTCTGGATGAGGCGACTTCTTCGGTGGATACCCGGACGGAGGAATTGATCCAGTCAGCCATGGATTACCTCATGAAGGGGCGCACCAGCTTCGTCATCGCCCATCGTCTTTCCACGATTCGTGATGCGGACTGCATCCTGGTGATGAACCACGGGGATATTGTGGAACAGGGAACCCATGACGAACTACTGGCCCGGGGCGGGGTCTACGCTGATCTGTACAACTCCCAGTTTGAAGAGGCGGAAGCGTAGTCTCATAACAAAAAAATCCAAGGCAGTTTCCGGGTCGCCCGGTCATTGCAATCTGCTTTCCGGTGCGGGGAAACACGGTGATACGTGTTTCCTTTGCACCGGAAATGTTATATAATAATGAATAACTATTTAAATTGGAGGTATGCAATGAAGAAACTGATCACGATCAGCCGGGAGTACGGCAGCGGCGGAAGAATCGTCGGGGCGAAATTGGCCGAGCGGATCGGTGTTCCGTTTTATGACAGGGAGATCATCGACATGGCGGCTCAGAAGAGTGGTCTGTCCCGGGAGATCATCGAGAAGGCGGAGCTCCGGGCGAAGAGCCAATTCTCCTATACCTTGTCTTCCGCAGTGAATTTCACGGAAGGCGCTGTGGCGGACACCATGTCCATGAACGAGAAACTGTTCCTGGCGCAGTTCGACGTCATCACGCAGATCGGCGAGCTGGGAGAAGGGGTCATCGTGGGCCGCTGCGCAGACTATGTACTCCGGGATTTGCCGGGAGTGACGAATGTGTTCGTTCACGCCAGACTGGAGGACCGGATGGAGCGCTGCATTCAGGTTTACGGAACGGACCCGGCGAAGGCGAAGCGGGAGATCCTGTCCTATGACAAGGCCAGACGGAACTATTACAACTACCATACGTCCCAGAAATGGGGAGATTATGTCAACTACGATCTGGCCATCAATACCAGTCATGTGGATGAGGATTGTGCGGCGGATCTGATCGTGGAGTACATTACGAAGCGGAATAACAAGCACTGATCGGAGGATCGGCGCAGGATCACGTCAGGAGGTAGGACATGAAGAAGAACGAGAAAGACATTTCTGTGAAGGCAGCGTTGAAGGCAGCGGCGGCGATCGTCGGCGTTGGCATGGTTGCGGGAACGACACTGGTTCTCGGCATGAACAAGATCATGAAAGATATCTTCGTGAATGACGAATGGCCGGATGAAGAGTGGTCCAGTGATGACTGGGCGGATGAGGATCTGGACCAGTAATAAAGACAGAAGGAAGGATTTAGAAGAATGGCTGAAGAGAAAGCACCGAAAGGTAAGTTTTATATCACGACTCCGATCTACTATCCGAGTTCCAAGCTCCATATCGGACACACATACTGCACCGTCATGGCGGACGCCATGGCCCGGTACAAGCGTCTGTGCGGATATGACGTCCGGTTCCAGACCGGAACCGACGAGCATGGCCTGAAGATCATGCAGAAGGCGAAGGAGAAGGGGGTTACACCCCAGGAGTATGTGGATGAGATCGTCGGCGGAATTCAGGATCTGTGGAAGACCATGGAGATTTCCTATGATGACTTCGTCCGTACCACCCAGCCCCGACATGTGAAGCGGGTGCAGGCGATCTTCGAGAAGATGAATGCGAAGGGGGACATCTATAAGGGAAAGTACGAAGGCTGGTACTGCACGCCGTGTGAATCCTACTGGACCGAGAGCCAGCTGGTGAACGGCTGCTGTCCGGACTGCGGCCGCCCGGTGGAATGGACGTCGGAGGATGCGTACTTCTTCCGCCTTTCGAAGTATCAGGACCGGATCCTGGAACTGTTCGATCAGCACCCGGAGTTCCTGCAGCCGGATACGAGAAGACATGAGATGATTGAATTCGTGAAGCAGGGACTGGATGATCTGTGCATCTCCCGTTCTTCCTTCGACTGGGGTATTCCGGTACCGGGGGATCCGAAGAGTGTCATCTATGTATGGCTGGATGCGCTGACGAATTACATCACCACCCTGGGATATCCGGATGACACGGCGGAATTCGAGAAGTACTGGCCGGCGGATTATCATCTGGTGGGGAAGGAAATCGTCCGGTTCCATTCTGTGATCTGGCCGGCGATGCTGATGTCCCTGGAACTGCCGCTGCCGAAGCATGTTCTGGGCCACGGCTGGCTGCTGATCGACGGCGGAAAGATGAGTAAATCCAAGGGGAATGTGGTGGATCCGGTTTTCCTGATCGACCGCTACGGCATCGATGCGCTGAAATATTTCCTGCTCCGGGAGTACACATTCGGTCAGGACGGCGTCTTCACGAACGAAGTCATGCTGAAGCGCATGAACTTCGATCTGGCTAACGACCTGGGCAATCTGCTGTCCCGTACGGTTGCCATGATTGAGAAATACAACGACGGCATCACGCCGGATGCAGCGACAGAGGACGACATCGACCGGGAGTTGAAGGAAGTGGCTCTGGGGGTTGTGCCGAAGATGGACGCCCACATGGATGATTTCCAGTTCAACTATGCGCTGGAGGACATCTGGGAACTGGTTCGCCGGGCGAACAAGTATATCGACGAGAAGACACCGTGGATTCTGGCGAAGGACCCGGAGAAGAAGCCTGAGCTGGACACCTGTCTGCACAACCTGGCAGAGTCCCTGCGCATCATCTCCATCCTGATTATCCCGTTCATGCACACCACGTCCGAACGCATGAGAGCACAGCTGGGTCTGCCGGAGGACAGTGCCTGCTGGGAAGATGCCTCTGTGTTTGACCGGATCCGGGGGGCGAAGGTGACAAAGGGTGATCCGCTGTTCCCGCGTCTTGACATTGAGAAGGAACTGGCGGAACTGGAAGCTATCAAGGCGAAGACCATGGCGGAAGCGAAGAAGAAGGCAGATAAGGAAGCGAAGCAGTTCGTGGAGAAAGATGCCATCGATTTCGACGATTTCGGGAAGATCGACCTGAAGGTGGGTACGATCATGAAGGCAGAGAAGCACCCGGATGCGGACAAGCTTCTGGTATTCAAGGTCCGGATCGGCACAGAAGAACGTCAGATCATTTCCGGTGTGGCAGAATACTATCAGCCGGAGGAACTGGTCGGAAAGAAGGTGATCGTGGTGGCGAATCTGAAACCGAAGAAGCTGCGGGGACTGGAGTCCAAGGGCATGCTGCTCTTCGCAGATGACGGGAAGAAACTTTCCATCGTCACAACCGACGCCGACGACGGAAGCAGCGTGCAGTAGCGCAGGCGGCCTGTTAAGATGCACGATGAAGATGCGTAATGAAGATGCACGAGGCAGGAAGAAACGAAAAGAACAGAAATCGTCCGGGGCTCCGGCCCCGGCGATTTTCATGTGGAGAGGACGGAATAGACGAAAATGAGGCTGTTCGACGCACACACACATCTGAATGACGAGGATTACACGCAGGAAGCCCGGGAGGAAGCGGCGCAGCGGATCGCCGCTTCTGACGTGGCCTATATCATGGACCCGGGCAGTGACCTGGCCACATCCCGGCAGGCTCTGGCAGATGCCCACGCCTACAGCTGGTGCTACGCCGCGGTGGGGTATCATCCCCATGAAGCGGATCATCTGACGGAGGAGATTCTGGCGCAGATCCGGGAAATGACGAAGGATCCCAAGGTGAAGGCGGTGGGGGAAATCGGCCTGGATTTCCATTATGATCTGTCGGACCGGGAGAACCAGCGGTACTGGTTCCGCCGGCAGCTCCGGATGGCCAACGAACTGCATATGCCGATCATGATTCACACCCGGGATGCGGATCAGGAAACCATGGACATTCTGAAGGAGGAGGGGGCCTTCTCCCCGGAGAGGAAGAGCTGGTTCCCGAAGCGGCCGGGTCCGGAGGGCACAGAGACGGAGGACGCCAGAGTGCTGCTTCACTGTTATTCCGGCAGTGCGGAGATGGCGGAGCAGTATGTGAAGCTGGGGGCCACCATATCCATCTGCGGCCCGGTGACGTTCAAGAACAACCGGAAGACCCGGGAAGTGGTCCGGCGGATTCCGGAGCAGTATCTGACGGTGGAAACGGATGCGCCGTACATGACGCCGGAGCCTTACCGGGGCCGGCCGAATCTGGCGCCTTATGTGGAATTCACCTGCCGGAAAGTGGCGGAACTCAGGGGTATTTCCTACGAAGAAATGGCGGAAATTACCTGTCGGAACGCAATGCGGTTCTATGATATCCGGTAGAACGGACGGATATTGGAGTGCGGCGGGCCGGCCTCGTTTTGGGGCCGGGCTGCCGCACGATTTTTTTGTTGCCTGAAACAGTGTTTCTATCTTCATTATTGAATCATTTTAGAGCGTGTGCTAAAATTAGTTGTTACTATGGGATTGGTATCGGAAAGTTGTAATGAAACACGAAAATTGTGACAAGCAGGAGGCGTACTTTGAATAAATTCGTGAAGAACATTGTCATATACATCGTCATTTTCGGCATTGTGCTGGGAGTTGCGGCGCTGTACAGGGGGGCTGCGGACGGAAGTACGAAGGAGGTTTCCTTCTCCACCATGGCGTCCTACCTGAAGAATGACAAGGTCCAGTCGCTGAATATTACGAACCAGAAGATCACCGCGAAGCTGAGCAAGGAGAAGACTGTGTATGCTTATGCGCCGGGGGCTCTGGAGATTGAATGGCTGGAACAGAAGTATGTATATAAGATGGTGGATAACGGTCAGCTGAAGATGGAGACCGATCCGCCGAGCCATACCAGTACGATCATGTCGATTCTTCCGACGTTGATCATGGTCATCGCACTGGGATTCCTGTTCTATCTGATGATGAATCAGGGGGGCAACGGGAAGGCGTTCCAGTTCGGGAAGAGTCGGGCGAAGCTCTACCGGGGCGATGAAGGAAAGAAAATCACTTTCAAGCAGGTAGCCGGCCTGAAGGAAGAGAAGGAGGAGCTGCAGGAGGTGGTGGACTTCCTGAAGGATCCGCGGAAATACAATGATGTAGGAGCGAGAATTCCGAAGGGAATTCTGCTGGTCGGTCCGCCGGGCACCGGAAAGACCTATGTTTCCCGGGCTACAGCCGGGGAGGCCGGTGTTCCGTTCTTTACCATCAGCGGTTCTGATTTCGTGGAAATGTTCGTCGGCGTGGGTGCGTCCCGTGTCCGGGATCTGTTCGATCAGGCGAAGAAGAATGCGCCGTGCATTGTGTTCATCGACGAAATCGATGCGGTGGGCCGTAAGAGAGGTGCAGGCCTGGGCGGCGGCAATGACGAACGGGAGCAGACCCTGAACCAGCTGCTGGTGGAGATGGACGGATTCGCAGAGAATTCCGGCATCATCATTCTGGCAGCCACGAACCGTCCGGACGTACTGGATCCGGCCCTGCTTCGTCCGGGCCGCTTCGACCGTCAGATTGTCATCGGCATTCCGGATGTGAAGGGCCGGGAGGAGATTATCCGGGTTCACTCGAAGAATAAGCCGCTGGCGAAGGAGGTTTCCCCGGAAATCATTGCCCGCCGCACACCTGGCTTCACACCGGCGGATCTGGAGAACCTGCTGAATGAAGCGGCGCTGATCACCGCCAGAAGAAACGGCAGATGGATCCGCATGGCGGAGATTGAAGAGGCGACCACGAAGGTCATGGCGGGACCGGCGAAGAAGAGCCGTGTGATCAGCGAGAAGGAGCGGAAGCTCACAGCATATCATGAGGCGGGACACGCTGTGGTCATGCGCAGTATTCCGGGTTCCGATCCGGTGCACCAGATCACAATCATTCCGAGAGGCTCGGCCGGCGGATTCACCATGTGGCTGCCGACAGAGGACCGTTCCTTCGAGACGAAGAAGGACATGGAACACCAGATCATGCACCTTCTGGGGGGACGTGTCTCGGAAGCACTGACGCTGGACGACATCAGCACCGGTGCCAGCAACGATATCGAGCGGGCCACGGACATTGCCCGTTCCATGGTCACGAAGTACGGTTTCAGCGAGAAGATCGGACCGGTCAACTACAGCGATTCCGACGACGTGTTCCTGGGTCGGGATTTCAGCAAGACGAAGGCTTATTCCGACAGTGTTGCATCCGAGATCGATCATGAGGTCAGAGATATTCTGGAGAGAGCTTACCAGGAGACGGAACGCATTCTGAAAGAGCATATGGATCAGGTCGTTTCCGTTGCAGAAGCCCTGATGCGTGTGGAAACTCTGGACGGAGAACAGTTCGAAGAACTGTATACCGGGAAGATCGATGCCGAGGGCATTGAGAAGCAGGTCCGGGAACATGAGGATAAGATCCGCCGTGAGAACGAGAAGGAAGCGGCGGAATCCCGGCAGATCCGGAAAGAAGAGGAAGAAGCCAGAAGGGCTGCAGCATCCGAGGATGAGAACGGACAGGGCCCGCGGGTGATTCGTCTCACCATTGACGATCAGAACGGCGGACTCGCCATTGAAGATTCCGCCCATCCCGGGAAGAAGGAACCGGCGGAAGGAGCCGGTCGTCCGGAGGCGGAGGAAACCCCGGCGGAAGAAACCCGGGGAGAGAATCCGCTGCCGGAGAGTCCGGATGCGCCGGAGACCCAGGACGGGAAGACCGACAAGGCAGATAATGCAGACGGGGAATAGACAATACGAAAGGATATGGTGATTCATGAAAATCGCAGTGAATGATTGCCTCAGTTTGGAGAAGATGACACCGAGTATCCTGGCAGCAGGCCGGCGAAATATCGGGAACCGGGTTCGCTCGGTTTCCGTCATGGATGCCACCGACGCAGAGCGGGCGGTGGCGGAGAATGGTGTGAAGGAGCAGCTGGTGCTGACCTCCTTCGTCGGACTGGACAACGACATCGAGACGAAACGGGATATCGTGGATGCGCTGGCCAGAGCGGGCATCGCAGCCCTGGTGGTATTCCATCAGAAGAACGGACTGACGACGCTGGGAGACGATGTGGTGAAGGCCGCCGAGAATATGGGGCTGCCGCTGATTGTCATTCCTTCCGACAATCCGGCCCAGTACCGGGATGTGATCGAACAGGTCATGGACGAGCTCCGTTATGGAGATAACTTCCGCAACGGTCTGATCAACAACACAATTTACCATCTGCTGGATTTTGAGAAGCACAGCAACTTCCAGTCTGCGCTGAAGGAAGCCGCCCTGAGTAATAATTTCCAGGTCGTCCTCCTGTCCCGGGATTTCAATCCGATCCTGGCCATTGAAACCAGACAGAAGGTGACTATCGAGGATGCCATCCGCATGGGGAAGAATCACGATGTGGAGCAGTCCGGCATCTACACCTTCATCGACGTGAACGGGGTCCTGACATACTGGGGACCGATCTCGGTGAACGGAGAGAAGTACTTCCTTTTCATTGTGGACAACGAAGACAATTACTCCGCCGGGGAGATTTCCAAGCTGGCCGAGATCATCGAGCTGGCCATGGGAATGTGGAAGTATACGCCGAAGCGGGACGTCAAGGCGGAGTTCATCAAGGCGATGGTCAGAGATAACAAGTCCCTGGCTTATTCCCTGAAGGACGAAATCGGTCTGGATCCGGATACGATCCTCAGCGTGTTCACCGCCCGGGGCATCGAGAATGAAGAAGGGAACGAGATTATTTCCCGTTATGAGAGCCAGGAGAGCCTGGAGGTCATGCGGGTTGTGGACGGAGAAGAAACCAGCGCCGTGGTGGTGAAGCACGGCGAGTCTCCGGAGAAGGACAAGTTCGCACAGAAGATGGCCTGCCTCGCCATGTTCGACAGCCTGAAGGAAATCGGGAAGACGGTGCGGATCTTCCACTGCACCGGCATCAACGGCATCGAAGGTGCGGGGGATGCCTTCCGTCTGATCGGAGAGACCTGGACTTTTGTGGAAAGTGTCTTTCCGTATAAGCGGGTGTTCACGAAGTACGAGCTGGCACTGGTGTCCAACTGCATCAATCTGCAGGTACAGGGCGGCCACCTGAAGAAGACCTACATCGACCTGCTGGAACCGTTCCGCCGGGAAATGGGTGAGAACAAGGCCAAGCAGCTGCTGGAAACCCTGGAGACCTTCGTTCTGGACGCTGGTATGAACAGCGGAAAGACGAGTACTTTCATGGGAATCCACACGAATACGGTTCAGTACAGACTGAAAAGAATTAATGAAATACTGGGTGCGGAGATTACCGGAAACCGGGTGATTCCGGGTCTCACCATGGCCCTGGCACTGAAACGTCTGGAAAGGGTAGTGAAGTAGCAGGTAACAGCATGTTATTAGCATTTGATATTGGAAACAGCAATACTGTACTCGGGGTGTTCCGGGACGGAGAATTGCTGACGAACTGGAGAATTGAGACGGACAGCCACAAGTCCGCAGATGAATACGGAATGCTGGTGAAGCAGCTGTTCGCCGATCAGAAGATCGACAGGAAGGACATCGATGACGTCATCATCGCCACCGTTGTGCCGTCGGTGCTGTACACCATCCGTCACATGGTCATGAAATACTTCGGCATCGTGCCCATCGTCGTGGAGTCCGGCATCAAGACCGGACTGATCGTGAAGTACGACAACCCGAAACAGCTGGGGGCGGACCGGATCGTCAATGCGGTTGCCGCACACCAGAAGTATGGCGGTCCGCTGATCGTCATCGACCTGGGAACGGCCACCACATTCTGCGCCATCTCTTCGAAGGCGGAATACCTGGGCGGCACCATCGCACCGGGGGTGAAGATCTCCTCCGAGGTGCTGTTCGAAAAGGCGGCCAAGCTGCCGAAGGTGGAACTGGAAGATCCGGGACACACCATCTGCCGGAATACCATTCTGGGCATGCAGTCCGGTCTGATCTACGGCCACATGGGCATGGTGGAATTCATTGTCCGCAAGATGAAGAAGGAGCTGGAGAGGCTGGACGGCACCGGCCAGCCGGTGCGGGTCATCGCCACCGGCGGACTGTCTACCATGATCAGTTCCGGTGTGGAATGCATCGACGTTGTGGACAAGATGCTGACCCTGGAAGGCCTGGAGTTCATCTATGAAAAGAACCGGCATCACGGCCGGCGGGCCCCGAAGAACGAGGAGGGACTGGTATAGTGATTCCGAATGAAAACAGGATCACGAAAATCGGAAATTTCGAGCCGGAGAATCCGTTTTTTCTGGCTCCCATGGCAGGATTGACGGACGCTCCCATGCGGCGCATATGCGGTGAGATGGGAGCGTCTCTCGTCTATACGGAGATGGTGAGTGCGAAGGGGCTGTACTACGGGGACCGGAAGTCGGACCTTCTGCTCTTCCGCTATCCGGAAGAGAAACCCACTGCATTCCAGATCTTCGGCCATGAACCGGACATCATCGCCTATGCGGCGGAGAAACTGGATGAGCGGGACCATGTGATTCTGGATATCAATATGGGCTGTCCCGTTCCGAAAATCGTGAAAAATCAGGAGGGTTCCGCCCTCATGAAGCAGCCCCGCCTGGTGGAGGAAATCATCCGGGCGGCGGTGAAGCACACCTCGAAGCCGGTGACGGCGAAGATCCGGGCTGGATTCAATGATGAGAGCCGGAACGCTGTGGAAGTGGCGAAAGCCATCGAAAACGGCGGCGGTGCGGCGGTGGCGGTGCACGGACGCACCCGGGAGCAGTACTACGCCGGCCGGGCGGACTGGGACATCATCCGGCAGGTGAAGGAAGCGGTCCGCATTCCGGTCATCGGAAACGGCGATATAACGGACCCGTCCTCCGCCGGAGCCATGATGGAGCAGACCGGATGCGATTTCGTCATGGTCGCCCGGGCCGCCCGGGGCAATCCCTGGCTGTTCCGGGATCTGGACGACTGGTGGAACGGACGGGCGCCCCATCCTGCCCCGTCCATGGCCGAGAAGAAAGCCATGATGAAGCGGCAGCTCCGGGACATGATCGAACTGAAGGGCGAGTACGCCGCCGTGCGGGAGATGCGCAGCATCAGCGGATGGTATCTGAGGGGCGTTCCGGGGAGTGCGAAGATGCGGGGGATGCTCAACCGGATCGACGATGCCGATACATGGTACCGGGCCATCAGTGAAATCCCGGAGGAGAGGCCTTCCTGCGGCGCCGGAGAGGACAAAGAATAACCGGGAGAACGTGCGGAAAGAGCGATCTTTCCGTGCGTTTTTTTTGCAGGAAAAATTTTTCGATAAAATAACAATAATTATCGTTTTTATTATTGACATAATCCCTCTGCCGTGATACATTATAGTTGTTCCAAGCGAAAGGCGTAGAAATGAAAGGAGTAGGACAGAAAAGTATATGATCAAGCACAGCAGACAGCGTGACTGTATCAAGGCTTTCCTGATGACCCGAACCGATCATCCGACCGCCGAGACGGTGTACCAGAATATCCGGAAGGAGATTCCGAACATCAGTCTGGCGACGGTCTATCGTAACCTTTCCCTGCTGACAGAAATGGGAGAGATCCAGAAGATCAGTACAGGGGAGGGACCGGACCGGTTCGACGGCAACGCTGCGCCGCATAACCATTTCGTATGCCGGCACTGCGGCAGAGTCCTGGATCTTGAGATGGACAGCATCGAAGAGATCAACGACATTGCCGGAAGGAGTTTTCAGGGGAAAGTCCTGGGACATGTGACCTACTTTTATGGAATCTGTCCGGACTGTCTCGCGCAGGAGGACCGGGAAGATGCGGTTTCCTGATAACAAGTCAATCAATTCAGCCGCACAGCGCGGCGGGCGATAATAGGAAAGTACAGGATCCGTTCCGGGGATGAAACCGGATCGGAACAGAAAGGAAAGGGTAACATTATGAAGTATGTATGCACAGTTTGCGGTTATGTCTATGAAGGTGAATCTCTCCCGGCAGATTTCACATGCCCGGTATGTAAGGCTCCGGCTTCCAAGTTCCAGGCACAGGACGGAGAGATGACATGGGCTGCTGAACACGTCATCGGTGTTGCGAAGGGCGTCAGTGAAGATATCATTGCGGACCTGAGAGCGAACTTCGAGGGTGAGTGCTCCGAAGTCGGTATGTACCTGGCGATGAGCAGAGCTGCATTCCGTGAGGGTTACCCGGAAGTCGGTATGTACTATGACAAGGCTGCCCATGAAGAGGCAGAGCATGCGGCGAAGTTCGCGGAGCTGCTGGGTGAAGTCGTTTCCGACAGCACAGCGGAGAACCTGAGAGTCCGTATCGAAGCAGAGAACGGCGCGACAGCAGGAAAGACAGACCTGGCGAAGAGAGCGAAGGCTGCGGGTCTGGATGCAATCCATGACACAGTTCATGAGATGGCTCGTGACGAAGCGCGTCACGGCAAGGCATTCCAGGGCCTGTACAACAGATATTTCGGCAAGTAATCGAAGACAGATAGCAGACGGCCGGTCCCGGTGCCCATCGCACCGGGACCGGTATTTTTTTACATAACGAAAAAAATACCGGCATGCGGTTTCGCATGCCGGTAATCTTCCAAGGGATTTCTAACATGAAGATCCGATATCCTGCTCAATTGATATCATTATGGCTCATCGTTCCCCTCATTGAGATGACAGATGGTGGTGTGTTGTTAATGTTCTGTCATCCTGTTCTCATTATAGTGTAGAGCTGAGGGAATGTAAAAATAGAATGAATGAACCATAAATTAAGTTAAACTTAAATATGTACTGTGCTACAATAAGAATATCATGATGGATCGTACGCCGTTCAACACAGAAAGGATGACAACATATGGATACGGCCAGATATAAAGCATTTATTGTAGCAGCGGAAGAGGGGAGTATTTCCAAGGCGGCTGAGAAACTGGGATACACACCTTCCGGCATCAGTCAGCTGCTGAAGGCCCTGGAGACGGATCTGGGCATCGCGCTGCTGAACCGGGGGAAAAAGGGGGTGCGTCTCACGGAGGCGGGGGAGAATCTCCTGCCGGACTTCCGGGAGATCGTGCGCCTGGAACGCAATGTGTTTGACAAGGCCCAGGCGGTCAACGGACTGGAGCGGGGCAGCGTGGTCATCGCCTCCTACCCGAGCGTGTCGGTTCACTGGCTGCCGGAGGTGATCAAGAAATTCCAGGATGATTATCCGGGTGTCCGGATCAACGTCCGGGAGGGTGTGCGTCAGGAAATCACCGACTGGCTGGATCAGGGGGTGGCGGACATCGCCTTCTTCACCTACAAGGAAGGCATGCCCTACGACTGGATTCCCCTGGCAGAAGACCGGATGGTGGCGGTGATTCCCCAGAACCATCCTCTGGCCGGCCGGACCAGTTACCCTTTGTCCTACTGCAACAACGAAAAGTTCATTATGCCGGCCCTGGGCAGAGATGAAGACGTGCTGGCGCTGTTCCACGAGAATCATATTCACCCGGAGATCCGCTTCTCCACCCAGGAGTCGGTGTCTGTTTTGTCCATGGTGGAGAAAGGCCTGGGCATGAGCATCATGAACGAGCTGTCCACAGAGTATGCGAAGGAATATTCCAAGTTCAACGTGGTCCGGCTTCCGGTGGATCCGCCCCAGAGCATCACCGTGGGCATTGCCCTCCGGTCCGAGGATCAGGCGGCGCCGGCCACGAAGATGTTCATCAAGTATGCGGTGCGGGAACTGACCCGCAGCGAGGTGCAGTATTCCGGGGAAGACGCCGGGAAAGTGCTGGACGAACAGGGAATTTAGGGTATAATTAGCAGGTATGCGGTTTCGGAAGGGAGACCGGGGGTATAAGAAAACCGTTCATTATTGAAATTTACCGGCTGCCCGGGGCAGCCTTATCAGAAAGGAAGTAGTAATATGGCAGAGAAAGTATCCAGAGAGAAAGTGGAAGCGGCACTGGGAGAAATCCGCAAGGTTCTGCAGCGGGACGGCGGAGATCTGGAACTGGTGGATATCACCGAGGATAACCAGGTGCAGGTGAAGCTGCAGGGACACTGCGTCGGATGCCCGGGTGCGCAGATGACGCTGAACATGGTTGTGCAGCAGATTCTGCAGGAAGCGGTTCCGGAGGTGACCGGCGTTGTCAACGTCCAGTAACGTGGAACGGATATCCGGAGAGCTGGAAGAATGGATCGGCCGGAGCAGAGATGCTGCGGCCGAAGCCTTGTCAGAACTGATTTCTATACCGAGTGTACAGGCGAATCCTGTATCGGTTCGTCCCGGAGAGAATTTTCCTTACGGGCAGGCCGTGCAGGATGCTTTTGCGTACATGCTTTCCCTGGGACGGGAAGCAGGATTCCGCACCTGTGACATGGATCACCGGGCGGGCCACATCGAATTCGGAGACGGCGAAGAGACCGTGGGCGTGCTGGCCCATCTGGATGTGGTGCCGGCGGGGGACGGATGGCAGTTCGACCCCTTCACGGCGGGCATCTCCCCGGAGGGGATGATCCGGGGCCGGGGGGCGCAGGATGACAAGGGACCGCTGATGGCTGTTTTTTTTGCCATGAAGGGACTGAAGGAGATCGGCTTCCGGCCGGCCCGGAAGATCCGGCTCATTCTGGGACTGGACGAGGAGACGTCGGGGGACGGTCTGGAATATTATCTGAAACGGGCCGGGATGCCGGACCTTGGCTTCACCCCGGACTCGGAATTTCCGGTGATTCACGGGGAGAAGGGAATCCTGGAGTTCAGTCTGGCGAAGAAGCTTCGCCGGAGCGGCCGGAAGGGGCTGGATCTGCGGAAACTTTCCGGCGGGGATGCGGTGAATGTGGTGCCTGGAAGTGCCCGGGCGCTGGTGAACAGTCCCCAGCCCTCCCGGTACGACGCTGTCTGTGAGAAGGCCCGGCGCTTTTCGGAGAAATCCGGGTTTCCGCTGCAGACGAGGCGGAGTGGAAAGTCCCTGGAAATCAGGGCGGAAGGGTTGGCTGCCCACGGGTCGGTGCCGGAAAAGGGGCGGAATGCCATTTCCATTCTGCTGGCGTTTCTGGGAGAGCTGTCCTTCGTGAATGAGGATGTGAATGAATTCATCCGCTTCTATAATGAATACATCGGATTTTGTACCGACGGGTCCGGGCTGGACTGCGCCTTCCGGGACAGCCGGTCCGGTGCCCTGACTTTCAATGTGGGGATGCTCCATTACGACCGGGAGGCGGTCGGCGTGGATTGTGACATCCGGTACCCGGTAACCTGCCGGGGCGAACAGATCTATGAAGCCATGATGCCGGTGCTTGACCGGTTTGGCATGGGGCTGGTGAAGCGGGAGGAGGAACCGCCCCTCTGGTTCGAGCCGGATGATCCACTGGTGGAATCCCTCATGGAAATTTATCGGGAAGAAACCGGCGACCGGGAAGCTCTGCCCCTGGTTTCCGGCGGGGGAACCTACGCCCGGGACTGTCCGGGCACCGTGGCCTTCGGCGCACTGTTTCCGGGGGATGAGGACCGCATGCATATGCGGGACGAACAGATCACCGAAGAACGCTACCTGCAGCTGATCCGTATTTACGGAAAAGCGCTGATCCGGCTGGCGGGAGAACGGCAGGATCCCCGGGATGCGCAGAAGGCACGGGATGTACAGAACACATAGAATACACAGGATGCATGGAACCGCAATCCCTGCACCCGCAGGAATACAGGAGGAACGACCTTTGGAAGATATGAACACGAACCACCGTTACAGAATGGTACAGCTTGCCACGATGGCCATGATGACCGCCATCTCCAGCGTCCTGATCATGCTGATCACTGTACCGTTCCCGTTATTCCCGGATTTCCGCTATGACCTGGCGGATGTGCCGATTCTGATCACTGCCTTTTCCTTCGGACCGGTATCCGGTCTGATCGTGACGGCCATCGCCAGCGCCATTCAGGCCTTCGCCCTGGGCCAGGCCGGTCTCATGGGATTCATGATGCATATGGGTGCCACCGGCATCTTCGTCATTGTGGCGGGCTGCATTTACAAGCATCACAAGACCAAGCACGCCGCCCTTCTGGGCCTGGTGCTGGGCACGCTGGCCATGACTGTGCTGATGTGCATCCTGAACCTTGTGCTGGATCCGATCTTTTGGGGAACGCCCCGGGAGGCGGTGCTCCGCCTGCTGGTGCCGGCCATCATTCCGTTCAACCTGTCCAAGGCGGGCATCAATTCTCTGATCACCTTCCTCATCTATAAGCGGGTATCGAAGCTGATCCACCGGGCGGAAGACCGGTCCCGGTAGGCGGCCTCCTGCTTTCTGCGGAGGAAGACAAAAAAAGAAGGGAGGACGATCGGATGAGGGAAATCCGTATCCGAAATGAGGAAGATACGAAGGCCTTCGGCCGGAAACTGGCGGAGGAACTTGAGGCGGGGGACATTCTGGCTCTGATCGGCGATCTGGGCACCGGGAAGACGACCCTGACGAAATCCGTGGCAGCGGGACTGGGGGTCACTGAGGACATCACCAGCCCCACATTCAACATTGTGAATGAATACCATTCCGGACGGCTCCCGCTGTACCATTTCGATGTGTACCGGCTGGAATCCGGTGCGGATCTCTTCGAGATCGGCGGGGAAGAGTACTTCGATGCCGGCGGGGTCTGCATCATCGAATGGGCGGATCTGGTGGCGGAAGCGCTGCCGGATGATACGAAAGTGATATTCCTGGAGTACGGGGCACAGGAAGGAGAGCGGATATACAGATGTACATTTTAGTAATCGACACAACCGGCCCGGTGGGCTCCTGTGCGCTGCTGGAGCCGGAAACCGGCGCCATCCGGCAGAAAACGACGGAGGAGCCCATGGCCCATCTCCGGCGTCTTGCCGGGATGATGGAAGAACTGGTGCAGGAAACCGGATGTTCGAAATCGGAAATCGGTGCGGTGTCCGCCTCGGCAGGGCCGGGCTCCTATACCGGGATCCGGATCGGGGTCACCACAGCCCGGATGACCGCCCAGGCGCTGGGTGTTCCGTGCCTGAAGGTGCCGACCCTGGCCATGTTCCGGCCCCTGGCCGGGGACACAGGCTGCGCCGTCATCTTCAACGCCCGCCGGGGGCAGGTCTACGGCGCTGTGTATGGACCGGGGGGACAGGAAGTCCTGGCTCCGGGCCCGTATATGCTGGAGGATGTGACGAAAGCGGCAGAGCGTGCCGGTCTGAATCCGGTGTTCTACGGTGACGGAATCGATGCATACCGGGATTCCCCGAAATACGGGAACCTGCTTGCGGGAAAGGTCTTCGCCCCGAAGGCGGAACGGTACCAGACCGCCGAACTGGCAGCACGTTTCGCGAAGACCCTCTGGGAACAGGGAGACACCTGCAGCGTGGAAGAACTGCTGCCGGATTACATGCGGAAGACCGAGGCGGAGCAGAAGCTGGCGGACGGTTCCCTGGCCCGGGCCAGGGCGGCGAAGATGGCGAAGTTCCGCAGCCGGTAGAGGAGAAGCCCGATGGAAGAACTGAAGATCCGCAGGGCGGAAGGGGCCGATGCGGCGGCTGCGGCTGCTCTGGAGGCACTGTGCTTCTCCTGCCCCTGGACGGAAGAAGAGCTTCTGAGCGATATCGAAGAAAATACAGTGACGGACGTCATTCTGGCGGAGACGGGCGGAGCCCTGGTGGGTTATCTGGACATCCTGACCATCCTGGACGAATGTGACATCCGGCGGGTGGCGGTGCATCCGGCCTTCCGGCGGCAGGGCATCGCCTTTTTTTTGCTGGAAGCCCTCTTCCGGGAGGCGGACCCGGCCGGTGTCCATCGGTATACCCTGGAGGTGCGGGAAAGCAACCGGGGAGCTCTGGCGCTGTACCGGCAAGCCGGGTTTGCAGAAAACGGCAGAAGAAAAGACTACTATGACAGGGAAGACGGCGGGAAAGAGGATGCGATTCTGATGGAAAGGAAGACGGATCCGGAGAACCGCTGCGGAGGAAAGTGATCATTATATGAAAGACGGCAGATTTATTACAATGGGGATCGAATCCAGCTGTGATGAAACATCCATCGCGCTGGTGGCCGACGGCAGACACATTCTGTCCGATGTGATCTCTTCACAGATCAGCATCCATACGAAGTTCGGCGGGGTGGTGCCGGAGATCGCTTCCCGGCATCACCTGCAGAATATCAACCGGGTCATGGAACGGGCGCTGGAAGAGGCGGACATCACGCTGGATGAGGTGGATCTGATCGGCGTCACCAACGGGCCGGGGCTCATCGGCGCTCTGGTCATCGGTGTGGCGGCGGCGAAGGCCCTGTCCTTCGCCCGGGACATCCCGCTGGTGGGGGTGAATCACATGCACGGCCATGTGAGTGCCAACTACCTGCAGTACGAAGATCTGGAACCGCCCTTCATGGCGCTGATCATTTCCGGGGGCCACACGAACATTGTGGAGGTCACCGATTACAACACCTGCACGGTGCTGGGCGGAACCCGGGACGATGCGGCGGGAGAGGCCTACGACAAGGTTGCCCGGGTCATCGGCCTGGGGTATCCGGGGGGACCGAAGATGGACCGGGCGGCCCGGGAGGGAAATCCGGATGCCATCCACTTCAAGCGGGTCTACCTGGAGAAAGGCAGCTATGACTTCAGTTTCAGCGGGATCAAGACCCAGGTGCTGAATTATGTGAATCAGGAACGGCAGAAGGGCCGGGAGATCAATGTGCCGGATCTGGCCGCCAGCTTCCAGCAGGCGCTGCTGGACGTGATCATCCAGAAGACCATCGCCGCCGTGCAGGAACGGGGGGAGAAACGGGTCGTCATGGCCGGCGGCGTCTCCGCCAACTCCCATCTTCGGGAGCAGATGCAGGCGGCCTGTGATGCGAACGGCATCCGGCTCTATCGGCCGGATCCGGTGCTGTGCACTGACAACGGCGCCATGATCGCCGCTGCGGCGTATTACAAGTATCAGAAGCAGGGTCCGGACGGGCTGGACCTTGACGCATATGCCAACTTGCCCTTATAATATTTGTTCGTAACTTGAGAAACCGGAGCGGGAGAGACAGAAATGATTGTATTGTCGGCGACTGACATCTGTAAATCATACGGGACCGATGTGATCCTGGAAAACATCTCATTCCATGTGAATGGAGGGGATCGGATCGGCATCGTGGGGGCCAACGGCGCCGGGAAGACCACATTGCTGGACATCCTGTCGGGCCGTTCCCGGGCAGACAGCGGCAATTACTTTATTTCCGGTGATCTGAGCGTCGGCTATCTGAAGCAGAACGACAGTTTTGAAGAGGACCGGACTCTGATGGAGGAAGTCCACGAGATCTACGGGGGTTATGAACGGCAGGAGCAGGAACTGGCATCCCTGTCCGGTGCGATTGCAGATCTGGCGGCGGCCGGAAAGACGGATACAGATGAATATCAGGGGCTGATGCGGCGCTACGGCGATCTCCAGGACCGGTTCGACCGGGACGGAGGCTACAGCTGGAAGAGTGAAATGCGGGGCATCCTGCACAGCATGGCCTTCGGGGAAAACTACTATGATAAACCGATCCGTTCCCTGTCCGGCGGCGAGCGGACCCGGCTGGCCCTGGCCTGTCTGCTGATGCGGAAGCCGGATCTCCTGATGCTGGACGAGCCGACCAACCATCTGGACATCGGAATGCTGAAGTGGCTGGAGCAGTTCCTCCGGAACTACCGGGGTACGGTGATCATGGTGTCCCACGACCGGTACTTCCTGGATCAGCTTTGTACCGGTATCTTCGAGGTGGAACATCATCACCTGAAGACCTACCGGGGAAATTACACTGAGTTCGCCCGGCAGAAACAGGAACAGCGGGAAGCGGATCTGCGGGCATACAACAAGCAGCAGACCGAGATTCAGCGGCAGGAAGAAATGATCCGCAGGTTCAAGCAGCACGGCACTGAACACCTGGCCAAGCGGGCGGCCTCCCGGGAGAAGAGACTGGCCCAGATGGAGCGGGTGGACCGGCCGGAGGCGGAAGTCGGTTCCATGAAGATCCATTTCCACCAGAACTTCCAGAGCGGGAAAGACGTGCTGTTCGCCGAGGGCATCGGCGAGCGGTTCCGCACGGAGGACGGGGTGCGCCGTCTTTTTGAAAATGTGGATTTCGATATCAAGCAGGGAGACCGGATCTGTATCGTGGGACCGAACGGCATCGGAAAGACCACCCTGCTGCGTATCATGATCGGGGAACTGGCACCCACGGAAGGATACCTGAAGGTGGGCCACAATGTGGAATTCGGCTACTACGACCAGCGCCAGCAGCAGCTGGATCCGTCGAAAACGGTGCTGGAGGAAGTGCATGATTCGTTTCGGCTGTACAAGGACGGGGAGGTCCGGGGAATTCTGGGCCGGTTCCTGTTCCGGGGCGATCAGGTCTTCACCCAGGTCGGCGCCCTGTCCGGCGGAGAGAAAGCCCGGCTGGCACTGCTGAAGCTGATGCTGTCTGGTACGAATGTACTGGTTCTGGATGAGCCGACGAACCACCTGGACATTGATTCCAAGGAAATCTTCGAGGATGCCCTGCTGGAATACCCGGGTACCGTGATTGCGGTATCCCATGACCGGTACTTCCTGAACCGCGTCGCCACGAAGATCTTCGAACTGGGTCCGGAGGGGATCACCCGTTTCGAGGGGGGCTACGATTACTACGAGGAGAAGCGCCAGGAGATCGGATCCGGGAAGCAGTACATCGGAGAAATCGAGAGTGCGGTGGGCGCTGCGGAGAGACAAAGAGAGCAGGTGGCAGGCGGCCGGGAAACGGCGGATCCTGAGAACGGCTCCGGCTCGGTTTTGTCCGCAGAAGAGGAAAGACAGCGAAAGAAACAGCAGCAGGCCGAGGAACGCCGTGTGCAGCGGGCCAGGGAGAAGCTGGAGGCGGAGATCGAGAAACTGGAGGCGGAGATCGCAGCGCTGCAGGAGAAGATGTGCGACCCTGCCATCAGCTCCAATTCGAAGAAGCTCCGGGAACTGGATGAACAGGTGCAGGCGGATCAGGCAGCATTGGATGAGGCCTACGACGCCTGGTCGGAATTATAGTGCAGAAAATGACAGAGAGGTGAAGCAGCGGACCACTTCTTGATGAATGTGGAAATTGTTGCAATTCTTCGTTCTGTCAATTATAATTAGATTGTTAAAAGTAAAACGGGAGGAACTGACATGGTGTTTGATAAGATCAGAGATATCATTGTAGAGCAGCTGAGTGTGGACAAGTCGCTGGTGACGGCGGATACGAATCTCATGAAGGATCTGGAGGCGGATTCTCTGGATGCAGTGGAGATCATCATGGGCATCGAAGAAGAGTTCGGGATTGAAATTCCGGATGACGAAGCAGAGAAATTCCAGACAGTAGGTGATCTGGTCAAGTATGTGGAGAATGCCAAATAAGCAATGACGATCTATGGACACTGACCCGCCTGTTCGGCGGGTTTTTCTGCCTGGAGCGGTAGAGCTGAGAACAAGGAGTGGAAGAGAGTGAAACGGAAGAACGGAAAGATTTCCAATGCAGTCATCAGAAGACTGCCCCGGTACCGCAGGTATCTGAGAGAGTTACAGAAACAGGGAGTGGAGAAGATTTCCTCCAATGATTTCAGTGAACTGATCGGATACACGGCATCCCAGATCCGGCAGGATCTGAACAATTTCGGTGATTTCGGACAGCAGGGATACGGATACAGTGTGGATGGCCTGTACGAGGAAGTCAGCAAGATCCTTGGGCTGGATCATGACTACAAGATGGTGCTGGTGGGCGCCGGCAATCTGGGACAGGCGATTTCGAAGTATGCCATGAGTATTATCGACCAGGGGTTCCAGCTCTGCGCTGCTTTTGATATCAAGCCGGAACTGACGGGGAAGAAAGTGGAAGGCATTACGATCTATCCGTACGAGGAACTGGAATCCTATGTCTCCGAGAATCAGATTGATATCGGCATCATCTGCGTGAACAAGGGGAATGCCCAGGAAGTGGCGGATAAGCTGTATTCCGCCGGGGCCCGGGGAATCTGGAATTTCGCACTGGTGGACCTGGTGGTGCCGGAACAGGTGGCACTGGAGTCCGTCCATCTGGCGGATACCCTTCATTCTCTGGCTTACCATATGAATGATATCCGCCGGAAGAGCAGTGGGGCGGAAGGAAAGAAGAAATAATCGGATCATTGTGTCGGAGCTGCTGCCTGTGCGCCGGTTCCGGCATAGAAAAAAGCCGTTCCGCTGGATGCGGAACGGCTTCCTTCGATTCAACTCGATTATTCAGCTTCTGCCGGAGCGCCTACCGGGCAAACGCCTGCGCAGGAACCACAGCTGATGCACTTGTCCTCATCGATAACGTAGGCAGTTTCACCCTGGGAAATAGCCTCTACCGGGCACTCTGCCTCGCAAGCTCCACAGCTGATGCAAACTCCGTCATTAATCTTATAAGCCATAATTGTATCCTCCTTATAGCAGATTGTATAATTTGATCAACTCCGATTATAGCAGAAAGGATGCGTGAAGTAAAGTGCTTGTTTATTCTTTAACAGGTCCCAGCGGCACCGGGAAAAGCTACCAGGCCATGAATCTCTGCCAGGAACTGCACATTGAAAGTATGATCGACGACGGCCTCTTCATCTACCGGAACCGGGTGGAAGCCGGAACCTCTGCGAAGCACGAGAAAACCAAGGTGGGAGCCATCAAGGCGGCGGTTTTCGTCCGGCCGGAGCACCGGGAACAGGTAGCGGCCCGGATCCGGGCGCTTCGTCCCCGCAGTATTCTGATTCTGGGCACCTCTGACGACATGGCGGATAAGATCGCATCCCAGCTGGGGCTGCCTCCAGTGATGAAACGGATTCACATCGAGGACATCACCACGCCGGAGGAACGGGGGGTAGCGCAGCGTCAGCGGAATCTGCAGGGAAAACATGTCATTCCGGTGCCCACCATGCAGCTGAAACGGGACTTCGCCGGATATTTCATGGACCCGCTGCGCATCTTCAAGAACAGCGGCATCGGCAGCGGCTACAGTGAGAAGACGGTGGTGCGGCCGACCTTCAGCTATATGGGCGAGTTCTATATTTCGGAACACGTCATCACTGATATTGCAGAATGTGTGGCGGAGCATACGCCCCATGTGAACCGGGTCATGAAAGTCTACGATAATATGTCCTCTGACGCTCTGGTGATCTCCGTCATGCTTTCTGTGGACCGGACGGGCAGCATCTGGGCATCCGCCTCGGATTATCAGCACCGGCTGGCCCGGGAAGTGGAAAATATGACGGCGTTCAATGTGGTGAAGGTGGATATTCAGATCCGGGAGATCTCCTGAGCCAGGCGATCTCCTGAGACACACCGGGGATTTTCGGGCAGCAACGGGAAATCCCCGGATCTACCGTGAATCTCTGCGGTGCACCGGGGACCGCCCGGAAATTTCGAAAAATCTGTTGACATCCGGAGGGCCTGAGCATACAATAATAACTGTTGATTGGCACTCGTTGAATGTGAGTGCTAACAGGACGGCAGGGTGAACCGGAGAAACCGGGGATGCCCGTTCGAAGAGAAACAGCGCATTACTTATAACAGATCAGATACACAGGAGGTAGAGAAATGAGTTTTGGAATCAAGCCGCTGGGCAGCAGAGTTGTGCTGAAGAAACTGGAAGCAGAAGAGAAGACCGCAGGCGGAATCATCCTGACGAAGGCAGAGCAGGAACAGCCGCAGATGGCAGAAGTTGTCGCAGTGGGTCCGGGAACCTCTGACGAACCGATGGAAGTCAAGGCGGGAGACAAGGTTGTGTTCGCTAAGTACGCCGGCACAGAAGTGAAATACGAAGGCGAAGACTACACGATTATGAAGCAGAGTGATATTCTGGCCGTTGTGGAATAATCACGGGATATCATTTCAGACAGAATAGAGACAGTGACCATACAGGAGGTAAGGAATCATGGCTAAGGAATTAGTATACGGCGAAGACGCCAGAAGAAAACTGCAGGCAGGTGTAGATAAGCTGGCCAACACAGTGAAGATCACCCTGGGACCGAAGGGCAGAAACGTCCTGATCAGCAAGACATACGGCAGCCCGCTGATCACCAACGATGGTGTTACTATTGCGAAGGAAGTGGAGCTGGAAGACGGCGTGGAGAACATGGGCGCCCAGCTGGTGAAGGAAGTTGCGACGAAGACGAACGATGTGGCCGGTGACGGTACAACCACAGCTACACTGCTGGCCCAGTCCATCATCCGGGAAGGATTCAAGAACGTAGCTGCCGGTGCGAACCCGATGATCCTGAAGAAGGGTATTCAGGGTGCAGTGGACAAGGCTGTGGAAGAGATCCGAAAGACTGCCAAGAAGGTGGAGACGAAGGAAAGTATCGCACAGGTTGCTTCCATTTCCGCTGCAGACGAGACGATCGGCGGACTGATCGCAGATGCCATGGAGAAGGTGGGCAACGACGGCGTTATCACCGTAGAAGAGTCCAAGACCATGGGAACAACCCTGGACGTGGTAGAAGGTATGCAGTTCGACAGAGGATACCTCTCCCCGTACATGGTGAATGATACAGAGAAGATGGAAGCGGTTATGGAGAACCCGTACATCCTGCTGACAGACAAGAAGATCTCCAACATCCAGGATCTGCTGCCGGTACTGGAGCAGATTGCGAAGATGGGCAGCAAGCTGCTGATCATCGCAGACGATGTGGAAGGCGAAGCGCTGGCCACACTGGTTGTCAACAAGCTGAGAGGAACACTGGACGTTGTTGCTATTAAGGCGCCGGGCTATGGTGACAGACGGAAGGCCATGATGGAAGATATCGCTGTACTGACAGGCGGACAGGTCATCAGCAGTGATCTGGGCATGGACCTGAAGGAAGCGACTATCGACATGCTGGGCCGTGCAGGCACAGTGAAGGTGGACAAGGATAACACCACCATCGTCAGCGGCGCAGGTGCCAAGGAAGCGATCGATGCGAGAATTGCTGCCATCAGAAAGCAGGAGGAAGCATCCACATCCGATTATGACAAGGAAAAGCTGCAGGAGAGACTGGCGAAGCTGGCCGGCGGCGTAGCTGTCATCAAGGTCGGTGCTGCCACAGAGGCCGAGCTGAAGGAGAGAAAATTCCGGATCGAGGATGCGCTGAACGCAACGAAGGCTGCGGTAGAAGAAGGCATCGTTGCCGGCGGCGGCACAGCACTGTGCGAGACGATCCCGGCTGTGAAGGCTTATGCCGAAACACTGGAAGGTGACGAGAAGACCGGTGCGAATATCATCGTCAGAGCACTGGAGGAGCCGGTTCGCCAGATTGCAGAGAATGCGGGCTTCGAGGGAAGCGTTGTTGTGGCGGAAGTGAAGAGCCGTGACGCAGGCGTCGGATTCAACGCTGCGACGGATGAGTACGTGGATATGATTGCATCCGGTATCGTGGACCCGGCGAAGGTTACGAGATCGGCCATCCAGAACGCTGCGTCCGCATCCGCACTGCTGCTGACAACAGAGGCTGGCGTTGTGGAAATCAAGGAAGATACACCGGCCGTACCGGCTGCTCCGGCAGGCGGAATGGGCGGCGGAATGGGCATGATGTAATGTCCGTCCGGCGAAAAGCTGAATACAGATAGAAGAGCTGCCGCTCCTGGGATCATGAGGACCCCGGGAGCGGTTTTTGGCCCTTTGAAGAGGTTTTCAAGAGGTGCTTCAAACAGTGCAGCGAACGTTCTTTCCCGTCTTTTTTCGATCTTGCCAACCATCAGAAAATGTTATAAAATAGGTTAAATTCAACCGAAAGGTTTGATTTTTTTGTCTCATGACGTCGAAACGTTTGGAATATACAGGAGGAAGAAAATGGCGCATTACTTTGACGAACCGTCCAGAACATTCAACGAATACCTGCTGATTCCGGGCTATACCTCGGAAGACTGCACCGTAGAGAATGTATCTCTGAAGACACCGATCGTGAAATTCAAGAAAGGTGAAGAACCGGCACTGAGTGCGAATATTCCGCTTGTATCCGCGGCAATGCAGGCAGTATCTGATGACAAGATGGCTGTAGCGTTGGCGAAGGAAGGCGGAATTTCTTTTATTTACTGTTCCCAGTCCATTGAGAATCAGGCAGCCATGGTGAAGCGGGCGAAAGAATACAAGGCCGGTTTCGTCAGAAGCGACAGCAACCTCCGTCCGGACCAGACACTGCAGGATGTTCTGGATCTGAAGAAGAGAAGCGGTCACTCCACCATCGCCATCACCGATGACGGCACGGCGGAAGGCAAGGTTCTGGGTATCGTCACCAGCAGAGACTACCGTGTCAGCAGAATGGATCCTTCCACGAAGATCAGCGAATTCATGACACCGTTCGAGAAGCTGATCTACGCCAAGGACGGCTGCACACTGAGTGAGGCGAATGACATCCTCTGGGACAACAAGCTGAATGCACTTCCTGTAATTGACGACAACCAGCGGCTGGCCTACTTCGTCTTCCGGAAGGACTATGACAATCACAAGTCCAATCCGAACGAACTCCTGGACGAACACAAGCGCTATGTGATCGGTGCCGCAGTGAACACGAGAGACTACGAAAAGCGTATCCCGGCCCTGGTGGAGGCGGGCGCCGACGTATTCTGCTTTGACTCCTCCGAAGGATATTCCGTATGGCAGGAGAAGGGCCTGAAGTGGGTCAGAGACACCTACGGCGACTCCGTGAAGATCGGCGCCGGCAACGTTGTAGACGCAGATGGTTTCAACTTCCTGGCGGAACACGGTGCAGACTTCGTGAAGATCGGCATCGGCGGCGGCTCCATCTGCATCACCCGTGAGCAGAAGGGCATCGGCCGGGGCCAGGCTTCTGCCGTACAGGCGGTTGCGGAAGCCCGGGACAAGTACTTCGAGAAGACCGGCGTATATATTCCGATCTGCTCCGACGGCGGCATCGTATACGATTACCACATGACCCTGGCACTGGCCATGGGCGCAGACTTCATCATGCTGGGAAGATACTTCGCCCGCTTCGATGAGTCCCCTTCCAACCGGCTGATCATCAACGGAAATTACGTGAAAGAATACTGGGGCGAAGGTTCCAACCGGGCCCGCAACTGGGAGCGGTACGACCTGGGCGGCGACCCGAAGATGAAGTTCGAGGAAGGCGTGGATTCCTACGTTCCGTACGCCGGCGGACTGAAGGAGAACGTACAGCTCTCCCTGAACAAGGTGAAGTCCACCATGTGCAACTGCGGCATGACCGACCTGGCTTCCCTGCGCAGAGATGCGAAGATGACCCTGGTATCCGCCACATCCATTGTGGAAGGCGGCGCCCACGACGTCATCCTGCGGGATTCTGCCCAGAACACCATCCGGTAGCGTTCCGCCCTGCGGTAACTGAATCAGTGTGATGCGCATGCCGGCGGTATGCGCATCCTTTCGTTACGAAACACCCCGACGAGACTTAGACAAAAAATAATAAGGAGATCGTTCATGGAGAAAGACTTGATCATCGTCCTCGACTTCGGAGGACAGTATAATCAGCTCATCGCCCGCAGAGTCAGAGAGTGCAGCGTATACTGCGAGGTGCACCCGTACACTATTTCATTAGAAGAGCTGAAAGCGAAGAACCCGAAGGGAATCATCCTGACGGGGGGACCGAACAGCGTATTCGATCCGGCCTCCCCGCACTACGATCCGGCCCTCTTCGATCAGGGCATTC
Source organism: Eubacterium pyruvativorans (assembly GCF_900102225.1). Lineage (GTDB taxonomy): Bacteria > Bacillota > Clostridia > Peptostreptococcales > Anaerovoracaceae > Aminicella > Aminicella pyruvativorans. Next base: position 1,410 of record NZ_FNBF01000006.1, on the reverse strand, counting down.
CGATCCTCGGCATCTGCTACGGCGCCCAGCTCATGGCCTGGAGCACCGGCGGCACCGTGGAAACGGCACCGGTCAGCGAATACGGAAAGACCGAAACATCCATCGACCGGACCGGCCGCCTGTTCGGTGACGTGGCAGAAACCACTACCGTCTGGATGAGCCATACAGACTACATCTCCAAGGCACCGGAAGGATTCCGGGTTACGGCCCATACCCCGGTCTGCCCGGTGGCCGCCATGGAAAACGACGAAAAGAAACTCTACGCCGTCCAGTTCCATCCGGAAGTGACCCATACGGTGGAAGGCACGAAAATCCTGCGCTCCTTCGTCATGGGTCCTTGCGGCTGCAAAGGCGACTGGAAGATGGACGACTTCGTAGAGAGAACCATTCAGGAAATCCGGGAAAAGGTGGGTGACGGAAAGGCGCTGTGCGCCCTGTCCGGCGGCGTGGACTCCTCAGTGGCTGCCGTACTCATGTCCAAGGCCATCGGGAAACAGCTCACCTGCGTCTTCGTGGACCACGGCCTGCTCCGGAAGGGCGAGGCGGAGAGTGTGGACAAAGTCTTCGGGCCGGACGGTCCCTATGACCTGAACTTCGTCCATGTGGACGCCCATGAACGGTATTACGAAAAACTGAAGGGCGTCACAGAACCGGAACAGAAACGCAAGATCATCGGAGAGGAATTCATCCGGGTCTTCGAGGAAGAAGCGAAAAAGATCGGCGCCGTGGACTACCTGGTGCAGGGCACCATCTACCCGGATGTCATCGAGAGCGGCCTAGGCAAGTCGGCCGTGATCAAGTCCCATCATAACGTGGGAGGACTGCCGGACCACGTGGATTTCAAGGAAATTATTGAGCCGCTGCGCATGCTCTTCAAGGATGAGGTCCGGGCGGCGGGACTGGAACTGGGCATCCCGGAAGACCTGGTTTACCGTCAGCCGTTCCCGGGTCCGGGACTGGGCATCCGGATCATCGGCGAGGTGACCGCTGAGAAGGTGAAGATCGTGCAGGAAGCGGATGCGATCTACCGGGAAGAAATTGCGGCTGCCGGCCTGGCTCGCAGCATCAACCAGTATTTTGCGGCACTGACGAATATGCGTTCCGTCGGCGTCATGGGAGACTTCCGCACCTACGACTACGCTGTCGTCCTCCGGGGCGTCACCACTTCCGACTTCATGACGGCGGAGGCGGCGGAGATTCCGTGGAACGTCCTCCAGCGGATCATGAACCGCATCGTTAACGAGGTGGACCACGTGAACCGCGTCTTCTACGACTTGACATCGAAACCGCCTGGAACGATTGAGATGGAGTAACTCCCCCTGAGAACGAGCCGGAGGCGAAGTTCGAAGGGCAGGAGTTACCCACGCGAGGGTTGCCCGGGAAGGCGAGTCGGAAGACGAAGGCTGAGCG
>NZ_FNBF01000051.1 GCF_900102225.1 Eubacterium pyruvativorans | reverse complement strand
CGTTTCGTGGGCCATTGCCATGGCCGGCAGAACATTGGATCGAACGTAACGGACAGATAGATGAAAGTAAGTACTGACAGGAGGTTTGCGCAGATGACAGACAAGCCACTTATTTACCTTGATAATAGTTCCACGACCCGGCAGGCGGATGAGGTGACGGATCTCATTGCGGAAGTGGGCCGGGTGGATTTCGGAAATCCTTCCTCGCTGCACGATCTGGGGATCCGGGCGGAGAAGCGGGTCACAACGGCCCGGAAGATTTTTGCGGATACCATCGGCGTGCGGCCGGAGGAGGTGTTTTTTAATTCCGGCGGTACGGAAGGGGATAACACCGTGCTCTACGGGGCGGCCCACAGCCGCAGGCACCGGGGAAAGAAGATTATCACCACCCGGGTGGAGCATCCGGCGGTGCTGGAGGCGTGTAAGAACCTGGAGAAGGAGGGATTCCGCGTCACCTATCTGGATGTGGACGATAAGTGCCGTCTGGATATGGGGCAGCTGGCCCGGGAGATTGATGACGATACGATTCTGATTTCGGTGATGAGTGTGAATAACGAGGTCGGGACCATGATGCCGGTGCGGGAGATCGCAGAGATCGCCCACAGTTATGGGGAAACTGCCGGCGCCTGGGCGGACGCGACTGCGAAGCCCCGGGATTCTTTCTGGACGGAGAAGGACAACACCCACAATCCGTGTCAGAGCGGGATCAATGTGGGGGCGGGCAGCCGCTATAATATGGAGATGAAGCCGGCGCAGCGAGGCGGCCGGAAGGATGATCACCGGATTCTGGTGCACACAGATGCGGTGCAGGCCTACGGGAAGGCGGATCTTCGGAATCTGGATGTGGATTTTCTGACTGTCAGCTCCCACAAGGTGCATGGGCCTATGGGCATGGGCGCCATGTACCGTCGGAAGAACGTTAACCTGCCGGCTTTTGTCGTCGGCGGAGGCCAGGAGAAGGGCATGCGCTCCGGCACGGAGAATGTGCCGGGGATCGCTGGCTTCGGGGAAGCCTGCCGCCTGACCCAGAAAGATTTCCTGGATAACATCGGGAGAATGTCTGAGGTAAGGAATTATCTGATGGAGGGAATCCGGGATCAGATTCCGGATATCCGGATCAACAGCCCGGAGGAACTGGCCCGGGAGCCGGGGGTTCTGGAGGCGGGACGGGGCATCTGCTCTGTGCTGAATGTCAGCTTCCTGGGGACCCGGGGCGAGGTGATTCTCCACACGCTGGAGGAGGACGGGATTTTTGTTTCCACCGGTTCCGCATGCAGTTCGAACCGGAAACAGACGGGGAGTCATGTGCTCCGGGCCATGGGCCTGAGCCCGGAGGCCATTGAGGGAGCAATCCGCTTCAGCTTCTGCCGGTACAACACCATTCAGGAGATGGACTATGTGCTGGATCATCTGAAGCAGGCAGTGGCCAGGTTCCGCAGACTGGGACAGTTCCGGCGATAGAAGAGAGAAAGGACACAACCTATGAACGAGCAGAATATCTTCATCGTGCGCACCGGCGAGGTGGCGTTGAAGGGAATGAATAAGCCGTATTTTGAGCGGAAACTGGTGGAGCGCATCCGGACCAAGCTGTCATCGGTGAGCGAGGCGCTGGAGCAGCAGGGGGAAGGAAAGATTGAGGTCTACCGGAAGGAAGGACTGGTCTTCATCCGCAGCCCGAAGAGCCTGCCGGAAGAGCAGATTCTGAAACCGGTATCCCGGATCTTCGGGGTTTCCAGTATCAGCCCGGCGGTGGAAGCGCCCAGTGACCTGGACGAAATCGGCAACGAGGCCGTGCGCTTCATGCTGAAGCAGATCGAGGAGAAGGGCGTGAAGACCTTCAAGGTGGAGGCGAAGCGGGCGGACAAGGCGTTCCCGGTGAAGTCTCCGGACATTGCCCGGATCATCGGGGCGAAGGTGCTGATCGGGTGCAAAGTCCTGAAGGTGGACGTTCACAACCCGGATGTCCGGCTCCACGTGGATGTGCGGAAGGACGAATCCTTCATTTATGATTCAAAATTCTCCGGTATGGGCGGTCTCCCTCTGGGAACCAACGGCAAGGGACTGGTTCTGTTCTCCGGCGGCATCGACAGCCCGGTGGCTTCCTGGATGATGGCGAAGCGGGGCATGCAGATCGAAGTGGTTCATTACCATTCGTATCCGTACACCTCCAAGCGGGCCCAGGAAAAGGTCCAGCGTCTGGTGCAGATCATTGCCGGCTATACGGGCCGGGTCCGGATGCACGTCATCAACCTGCTGCCGATCCAGGAGGAGATTGTGGCGAATTGTCCGGAGGAGGAAACCACGATCCTGGTGCGCCGGTTCATGATGAAGATCGCCGAAGAGGTGGCCCGTCGGAACCGCTGCCAGATGCTGATCACCGGAGAGGACCTGGGACAGGTGGCTTCCCAGACGGCGGACGCCCTGGTGGTGACCGATGCGGCGGTGAGCTGCCCGGTGATGCGGCCTCTGATCGGCATGGACAAGGTGGACATTATGGACATGGCCCGGGAGATCGGCACTTACGAAACCTCCATCGAGCCTTACGAGGACTGCTGCACCGTGTTCCTGCCGAAGCATCCGGTGACGAAGCCGAAACTGGAGCAGATTCTGGCATCGGAGTCTAAGCTGGACTGTGAGGCGCTGATCCGGGACGCTGTGAATTCCGAAGAGGTCATCACGGTGAATCCGGAATAGAGGGAAGGACAAAAAGAAACCGGGGGCCGTTCGAAAAATTTATTTGAAATTTTTACGGAAAGTTTTCCACCGACCCCGTTTTCCGAATCTCTCCGGTCGAAACCATATAGCGAAAGACATCGGAGAGGTCTTTCCCGGACCGGACGGCTCCGCCCGGTCGGAATAACTGAATCATGGTTATCCAAATGATTATGGTGCGTTTATAATCTGCCGATGACGGCTCAGTGAATTGTTTTAGAAACTTGACACTCATGCTGGAAGGCGGTTATAATAAACATTGAAATCGACCCTTAGCTCTTCGGTCAGGTTTCAAGTCAATTATTTCAGTACTATGGAAAACTTCATTTCTATGACTAACTTATTGGGATTGGAGCGATTCATAGGGAACAATTATTTCTGGATGACCTTATCGTCATAAGGTTATTTTCTCGTTGCAGAAATTTCCATTTCTGAGCGGGAAATCCACCGTGATGAAGAGGTTGTCGAGTGAATTTAGGAGGAG
>NZ_FNBF01000011.1 GCF_900102225.1 Eubacterium pyruvativorans | reverse complement strand
GATATGCGGTTGTGGCGGAATTGGCAGACGCGCACGGTTCAGGTCCGTGTGATGCGAGTCATGAGGGTTCGAATCCCTCCAACCGCACCAAGGATGAGCCGGTAATTGACAGTTGTCGATTACCGGTTTTTTTCATTCGGAAACGATGGACATATCGACGCCGGGAGGATCATCAGTCTTACGATGTCGGCTATTGTAGGTCCATCGCAGCGATCGATCCTCCTCCGGTTGTGGAAGTTGTGTGAAGTAAGAGGAGTATATAGCGTTCGTTTTTCCAAACTGATATAATAACCGATAATACGATTATGAAGAAAGGAGCGGAAGAAAATGTTGAGTTTGCTATTACTCATCCTGTTTGTGGGAATTCTTTTTAAGATCACGGGATTCGTATTTCGCATTATTGGGGTGCTTCTGGGCTGTATATTCGGGATCTTTCTGTGGCTGCTTCTTGCGGGACTTGCGGCGACGGTATTCGGTCTGGGTCTGATTGCTGTTCCGGTTATATTGGCGGTCGGCGGTGCTGCGCTCGTCAATGCGGCATCTTGAGGATATATGATATTGAGAACGATGGGGAGAATCATATGATGAAGATATATTGTTACAGCAGGTGCACGACCTGCAGAAAGGCCCTGAAGTGGCTGGATGACCACAGCGTGAAATACGAGTTGATCGACATCAAAGAAAATCATCCGGACAAGGAAACCCTCCGGGAGTACTATGCCCGGAGCGGGATGCCGTTGAAACGTTTCTGGAACACGAGCGGCATCCCTTACCGTGAAATGGGACTGTCCAGGAAGCTGCCGGAGATGTCTGAAGAGGAGCAGCTGGCCCTCCTTGCCACCAACGGCATGCTGGTCAAGCGTCCGCTGCTGGTCGGGGATGACTTCGTGTTAACCGGATTTAAGGAAAACGAATGGACAGAGAAGCTGCTTTAGAGGAACGGGAAAGATCGGATCAGATGGATATTCATGAGAGAAAACCGGAGGAACGGGACGCATTTCTCGCACTGTGGCAGAAATGCTTCGGTGACGATCCGGATACGGTGCAGGAGTTTCTGGACAGTTTTCCGGGATGCCGGCAGTATGTGCTGGCGGAAGAGGGCCGCATTATGGCGGAGCTGACCCAGTTTCCGATGGGAGACTTCATTTCGCCGGGGGCGGACGGGGGCACTGTCCGGGGGCCGTCCTGCTGGTGCAGCTACGCCATCTGCACGGACCCGGCCGCCCGGGGCCGGGGATTCGGCACCATGATCACAGAACACGCAGGAAACCGGGCCCGGGCGGCCGGTGCGCTGTCCGTGCTCTGCCCGGCGGATGCGGGTCTGGTGGATTTCTACAAACCCATGGGATTCGCTCCGGATTTCCCTGCCTGTGAGGTGCAGCTGAACTTGACCCTCCCGGACGGGAAAAACGGCGCCGCAGATCCAAGGCCGTTCCGCCTTCGGAAGGCCGGGATCCGGCGCTACGCACTGCTCCGGGAGGAACTTCTGGAGCACACCCCGCATATTGATCTGACGGACAATGTCCTCCGATACGCAGATCTCTCCGGCCCGGCAGGGCAGGGTCTCTGGGAAATTGTGCGGGAAGATGGAGAAACCGCCGGAATCCTTGCCCTGGAAGAAACCGGAGACCCGGCCGCTCTGATGGCGGTGGAATTACTGGCCGGTCCGGGGGTGGATTCCGGCCAGCTGGCCCGCAGTGCAGGTGCTTCCTGCGGGGCACATTCCATTACCTTCCGGACACCGGTGCCGGAGCAGGGAAAACTTCCGACCGGTTCCGCCGGAAAATGCTATGTGCAGGGAATGACCTGGGGCGGCAGCGGATTCACCGGATGGTACGGCTTCCCCTTCGAGTAGTAGAGGGGCATGGCTGGGCGGATGGGGCATGATCGGGGCTGTTCGCCGGCCTGGTCGGGCAGATTGGGGCGTGATTGGGGCTGTATACTGTATAGAAAGTGTGCGGATTCATTCAAATGTGCCTGAATCGCACCTGAAACATCGAAGTGCAGGGTGCGATTTTGACAGAAAAACTTGATTAATCTATTCCGGATGATTCCGGGGGTGCGCTACCGAAAAAAAGTTGATTTCCGCACCTGCTCCGGCGGGCGGATTGGATACGTTCTGCGTGTGCTGGACAAAAAATACCCCGGCTGCCGGTCGATCAATCCGGAGAAAGCGGCAGATGGGTTGGGGAACGGGCGTGAATGCCTGAGAATGTATACGATATGTGAACCTTGAGTAAAATAATTCCAATGCAAAAAATGGGCGGCCAGACAGTATGGTGTGAAAATGAAAAATTTTCCGGATCCGCACCCCGCTGTATCGTGCCGTCTAAGTTTTTGGGCAGAATTGACCGGGATCGGGTGCGAAATCAGGAAAAAAGGGATTTTCGCACCTGCTGGGCCGGCCGCGCTATGTCGGCCGATCGCAATATACCGGGCCAACCGCGCCATGTCAGCCGACCGGACAGGCCGGTTGTTTTTTTGTCTAATGCGCCCCCGTTCTGCAGGAACGCACGAAAAAACCGGAGTCGGGAACTCCGGTTTGAAAAGTGTGGTCGGAGTACTGGGACTTGAACCCAGGGCCTCTGCGTCCCGAACGCAGCGCGCTACCAACTGCGCTATACCCCGTCGACTCATTTATTATAACATAATGAGTCGTTGACGCAAGGGATTTCTTTGTTTTTATTCACAAACAAAGAAACGGGCTATTCGATCACGGTCAGCAGGTCGTCCACGGACTTCCGAGGAGGCATTTCCGGAGCAATATCCGGGTAGCCGATGCCCACCAGGGCGGAGATCCGCTGTCCCTCCGGAAGATCGATGGCTTCCGCAACGAGATCCGCATCGAAAATTCCCATGATGACAGTGCCCAGCCCCAGTTCGTTGGCTGCCAGGCAGAGGGTCTGGGTTGCGATGCCCGCATCGAAGGATTCCCAGTGTTCTCCCTTGGAAGTGGAGAAGCTGCCGTCCCGCTCGAACCCGGAGCGTCCGTGTTTCGTGGCGACAGCGATCACCATCGGTGCGCCGTCGATGATCTTCTTGTTTCCCGGGAAGTTCATAACGCACTCGTTCGCCAGTTTGTCCATGACCTTCCGGTCTGTAACGGCATAGTAGCGGACAGTCTGTGTGTTCTTCCAGGAAGGGGAGAAGGAGGCAAGGCGGATCAGTTCCTGCAGCACTTCCGCCGGGATTTTCTGATCCGTGAATTTCCGGATGCTTCTGCGGGTTTCGATACAATTCTTCGTTTCCATGGGGCAATCTTCCTTTCTGCCGCAGGCGGGCCTGCGTGGCGCGGTTTTGTTACATTATATATACGGATATAATGTGTACGTTCACTTTCGCAGCGGAGGTGCCAGAAACAGCATACCGCTGCGCTTCTATTATAACACGGGAATTGCCGGATGTCGCAACTTCGGAAGCCGGGGCGGGAACTGCAAAATAATATTTTTGACATGCACCACCATAGCGGATATAATGAAACACGTGATTTCTGGGGGGAAAACCGCAGTTTTCACGGGTAACCGGCGTTTTTTTGCCGGAATTTACACAGAAACAGGGGATGAAATGGAGAAAACGATACGGTTCTTGCGAATCCTCCGGTGGTTCGTTCCGGTTCCCGGCGTGTTCCTGTGCTGGTGGACTCTTCCGGCGTTCGGAAGGGTTCCGGCAGTCCTCATGGGGATCATCGCCTCTGTCTGGCTGTGGATCATTCTGCGGGATGGCGTTTCCATGCTGATCGGACAGGGCATCGTGAGAGAGATCGGAAGAACGATTCGCCGTTACGGGAATGTGGACCATCTGATTGAGATTCGGAGAATCCGCAGCGGCGTCATCGCCCGGGTCTATCTGATCGGGCAGAGCGTCAGCATCGAGCCCGTGCGGCAGTCGCTGACGGAATGTCTGGATCACAGCGGGCTGCGGGAATATCTGTGGGTCATGCAGGTCACACAGATGAGAAGCCGGTCTGATCTGAAGAAGACCCGGATGCTGCTGAACCGGGAACTGCTGAATGCGCTCAGGGAGCGGGATACGAAGTGATGGTGTGAAAGCCGGATCATACGTGGGGAGCATATATGGAGATAGAATTGAAGTATCTCCTCCGGGATCCGGAGGAAATCGACAGGATCTTCGGTGATCCTGCCATACAGAGAATGAAGGATGAGACGGAAGTGCTTCCGATGCATGCGGTGTACTTCGATACGGAGGACCGGAAGCTGGCCCGGGAACGCATTGCGTTCCGGGTCCGGAAGGAAGGGGACCGGTACATTGCAACACTGAAGTGGAGTCAGGAACAGCGGGAAGCGGGCGAACTGTACCGTCGGGAGGAACTGAATGTTCCGGTATCCGATGAGGAGATGATCCGGGCGCCTAAGGTGTCGCTTTTTGACACCAGCCCCATGGAAGACCGGCTGAAGCAGCTGGTCGGGGATGCACCGCTGACACCGCTGATGGAGATGACCTTCGTCCGGCGGCAGACCCGGGTGGACACCGGAGATTCCATCAGCGAACTGTCCATCGACCGGGGGGACATTCTGGCCGGCGGGAAAACAGCCCCGATTCTGGAGCTGGAACTGGAACTGCTTTCCGGCAGCGAGGAGGACGTGATGAATCTGGGCAGCCGGCTGGCGGAGAAGTACGATCTGATTCCGGGGGTGAAGAGCAAGTTCGAGCGGGGCATGGATCTGTACGGCCCGGACCAGGACGGCCCGGATCGGGACGGAGCGAGCCCGGAGAACACGGAAGGACGGGCTTCGGAACCCGGCTATCTGGTATTTCATCGATGAGAATGGTTACCATTCATTTACTTCGGGTAAGAAAGAGTATATAATTATTAAGATATGCGGTCTCTTCCGCATGTTAATACTTATATAAATTGGGAAGTCAAATTTTAGGAGGATACATACGAAATGAATACAACGATTATTTCCAATGAGAACAATGAAGCGAAATTCACAATCGAGTATACAGCGGAAGAGTTTGACAAGGCTGTGAATGCGGCGTATCAGAAGAACAAGGGCCGTTTCCAGATCAACGGTTTCCGTAAGGGCAAGGCACCGCGGAAGATCATCGAGTCCCATTACGGTGAGGGAATCTTCTTCGAGGACGCCATCAATGATCTGTTCGGCCAGGGTTATCCGAAGGCAGTCGACGAGCTGGATCTGGAAGTCATCGATCAGCCGGAAGTGGACTTCAGCGAAGTCGGCCACGGCAAGCCGCTGACCATGACTATGACGGTGGCTCTGTACCCGACCGTAGAAGTGAAGGACTACAACGGTCTGGACATCGAGCAGGTTCAGTACACCATCACAGATGAGGACGTGGAGAAGGAAATCGAAAACCTGCAGAAGAGAAATGCCCGTACGGTTTCTGTTGAGAGACCGGTTCAGAACGGGGATACCGTTGTTCTGGATTATGCCGGATTCGTCGGCGAGGACCAGTTCGAAGGCGGCACGGCAGAGAACCAGGAACTGAAGATTGGTTCCGGCATGTTCATTCCGGGCTTCGAAGATCAGCTGGTCGGTGCTGAGAAGGATGCCAAGGTGGACGTGAACGTCACATTCCCGGAGAATTACCAGGCGAAGGAACTGGCAGGCAAGGATGCGACTTTCCACTGTACGATTCACGAAATCAAGGAAGAACAGCTGCCGGAGCTGAATGATGAGTTCGCTCAGGACGTCAGCGAGTTCGATACACTGGATGAACTGAAGGAAGACACGAAGAAGAACCTGCAGAGAAGTCTGGATGACCAGTCTGTGGAAGATGCGAAGACGAAGCTGATCGACGCACTGCGGGAGAAGAACGAGATCGAAGTGCCGCATGCGATGGTGGAAGATGAGCTGAACAACATGATGAATGAGTTCGATCAGCAGCTGCGTTACCAGGGTATGAGCCTGGATCTGTATCTGCAGTACACCGGCGGCAGCATGGATGACTTCCGCAGCCAGGCGAAGGAAGATGCGGAGAAGAGAGTGGCCTCCCGGATCATTATCCGTTCCATTGCAGACAAGGAAGGCATCGGCGTAACCGAGGACGAACTGAACGAAGAACTGCAGAAGGTGGCGGATCAGTACAAGATGAGTCTGGAAGATTTCCGGAAGGCAATCGGCAAGGATGCGGAGAGAATGTTCCGCACGGACATCCAGGTTCGGAAGACCATCGATCAGCTCTTCGAGAATGCCAACGTGACGAAGGTGGATCCGCCGGCACCGAAGGCAGAGGAAGAAACTGCTGACGAGGCAGAGAAGACAGAAGAATAAACGGAAACGATAGAAAGCAGAGCCCGGGATATCCACCGGGCTCCGGCACAATGCGGCAGACAGCGTGCCGCAGCAGTTGGGAGGAGATCGAAATGGCATTGATACCTTACGTGGTGGAGCAGTCAGACAGAGGAGAACGGTCTTACGACATTTACTCCAGACTGCTGAAGGACCGGATCATCATTCTCGGAGAAGCGATTGACGAGAATGTGGCGAGTCTGGTGACAGCGGAACTGCTGTTCCTGGAAGCGGAGGACCCGGAGAAGGATATCAGCATGTATATCAACAGCCCGGGCGGTTCTGTGACAGCGGGTATGGCCATCTATGACACGATGCAGTATATCCGTCCGGATGTGTCCACCATCTGCGTGGGCATGGCGGCGAGCATGGGTGCTTTCCTGCTCTCTTCCGGGGCAAAAGGCAAGCGGTTTGCGCTCCCGAATGCGGAGATCATGATTCATCAGCCGCTGATCAGCGGCGGCGGCATCTCCGGTCAGGCAACGGACGTGAAGATCCAGTCTGACTGGCTCATTCACACCAGAGAGAAGCTGAACCGCATCCTGGCAGAGAATACAGGGAAGGATCTGGAGACCATTGCCAGAGACACGGACCGGGATAACTTCATGGAAGCATCCGAGGCAAAGGACTATGGACTGATCGATCACGTTATCGAATTCAGAAAAGGGGAAGAACTGTAAATGAGTGGAAAAGATACATCGAATGAGCTCTATTGCTCATTCTGCGGAAAACCGCAGAGCCAGGTCAGAAGACTGGTGGCGGGTCCGGGGGTGTATATCTGCGACGAGTGCATTGAAATGTGCAGCGGCATCATCAAGGACGTGCAGCGGGAAGAACGGAAGAAATCCGTGGGAACCGCCAAGCCGGCATACAAGACGCAGAAGCCGCAGGACATCTTTAACAGATTGTCGGACTATGTCATCGGACAGGACCGGGCGAAGAAAGCGCTGGCCGTGGCTGTTTATAACCACTACAAGCGGATCAACGGACTGACGGAAGATGAACGGGACGGTGTGGAACTCCAGAAGAGCAACATCGTCATGATCGGACCGACGGGATCCGGAAAGACACTGCTGGCCAGAACTCTGGCGAAGACGCTGGATGTGCCGTTTGCCATCGCAGATGCCACGGCACTGACCGAAGCGGGATATGTGGGCGAGGATGTGGAGAACATTCTGCTCCGGCTGCTGCAGGCTGCGGACTACGATGTGGAGAAGGCCCAGCGGGGAATCGTCTACGTGGACGAAATTGACAAGATCAGCCGGAGAAGTGAGAATCCGTCCATCACCAGAGATGTCAGCGGCGAAGGCGTTCAGCAGGCACTGCTGAAGATTCTGGAGGGAACCGTTGCCAACGTTCCTCCGCAGGGGGGAAGGAAGCACCCGCACCAGGAATTCATCCAGATGGACACCACGAACATTCTGTTCATCTGCGGCGGCGCTTTCGACGGGCTGAACAAGGTCATTCAGTCCCGGCTCAGTGAGAAGGTTATTGGATTCAATTCCAAGGTCACCCTCTCCAGCGAGGAGAAGAAGAATATTCTGGCGAAGGTGGAACCGGAGGACCTGTTGAAATTCGGCCTGATTCCGGAGTTCATCGGACGTCTGCCGGTGATTGTCACACTGGATGAGCTGACAGAGGATGCGCTGATCAGTATCATGAAAAAACCGAAGAATGCGCTGATCAAGCAGTACCAGAAGCTGTTCGAACTGGACGGCGTGGATCTGGAACTGACGGATGACGCAGTGCAGGAAATTGCCCGGGAGGCACTGGCGCAGAAAACCGGCGCCCGGGGCCTGCGTTCGATCTTCGAGAAGAATATGACAGACATTATGTTCGACATACCGTCCCGGACGGATGTGGAGAAATGCGTCATCACGAAGGAGACGATTGCTGAACACAAGCCGCCTCAGCTGATCGAAGGAAATCAGCACGAGAAGTGGGTTGACGAGGTCAGATCCGGTCAGGAACAGGGGAAAGAGAAAGAGGCAGAAGTCTCTTAGGTACGGCGGGGCGGCATGAGTATGCCGCCCCGGTTTTGTATCTATACACAGGACAGAGGCGCAGCGGCGGCTGTGCCGGAAAGTGAAAGCATATGGAAGAAAAGAACAGAGACATGGAACAATGCGTGATGTTTCAGGAGCCGGCTGAAGACACAGATTCTGAAGCCAGAGAGGGGGGCACCGATTTCCGCACGAAAGCGACAGAAGTGAAAGAAATTCTTCCCTGCGTGCCGCTTCGGGGCGTGACGATCTTCCCGCACACTGTCGTCCATTTCGATATCGGAAGGGAGAAGTCCATCCGGGCTCTGGAACGGGCCATGGCTACAGATAAAATGTTATTCGTGTCTTCCCAAAAGGATGACCGGGTGGTGATTCCGACAGTGGAAGATATCTATTCGCTGGGCACTGTTGTACGGGTGAAGCAGACACTGAAAATTCAGGGCGATGCCGTCCGGGTGCTGGTGGAAGGAATCTGCCGGGCCACAATGGATGAATGTATCACGGAAGAGAATTATATTTCCTGTACCATCGACCGGATTCCGGAAACAGTGACGGAGGAAGATCTGTCTGCGGAAGACAAGGCGATGCTCCGGTATCTTGCGGAAAGTTTTACGGAATATGCCCGGGCCACTTCTCAGATCAGTGAAGATCTGGTGGCGAAGACACTGGATACGGATAATCCGGCCGACCTGGTGGACAGCATTGCCAATGAAATTTTTGTCAGCACCGGGAAGAAGCAGAAGGTACTGGAGGCGCTGGTGTTCAGCGACCGCATCCGTGTTCTGACGGAGCTGATCGCCGAGGAAAATGAAATCGCCAGTCTGGAGAAAACCGTGGCTCAGAAAGTCAAGGAAAACATCGATTCCGGCCAGCGGGATTACTATCTTCGGGAGAAGATCAAGGCGATCCAGTCGGAGCTGGGGATGGATGAAGATGCTGCGGCAGAGACGGCGGAGTGGCTGGAAAAACTGGACGCTCTGGGTCTGGAGGAGAAAACAGACAAGAAAATCCGCAAGGAGATCAGTAAATACGGAAAGATGGCCCCTTCATCTGCGGAAAGTGCCGTTGTGCGCAACTATGTGGAGACGATTCTGGATCTTCCGTGGCACACGTCTTCGGAGACGAATTCCGACATCCGGAGCGCCGAAAAGATCCTGGATGCGGATCACTACGGGATGCGGAAGGTGAAGGAGCGGATTCTGGAATATCTGGCGGTGACCCAGCTGACGAACGGCATCCGGGGACCGATCCTTTGTCTGGTCGGACCGCCGGGGGTAGGAAAGACTTCCATTGCCAAGTCCATTGCCAGAGCAACCGGGCGGGAATTCGTCCGTATGTCCCTGGGCGGTGTGCGGGATGAGGCGGAGATCCGGGGCCACCGCAGAACTTATATTGGTTCGATCCCGGGCCGTGTCATCACGGCGATCCGGGAAAGCGGTGTGAACAACCCGCTGTTTCTCTTCGATGAAGTGGACAAGATCGGGGCGGATTTCCGGGGTGATCCGGCTTCTGCACTGCTGGAAGTGCTGGATCCGGAACAGAACAGCACGTTCACCGACCACTTCCTGGAGATTCCATTCGACCTCTCCAAGGTGATGTTCATTACAACGGCCAATTCCATGGAAACGATTCCGGGACCGCTGCTGGACAGAATGGAAATCATCCAGGTGCCGGGATACACCGAAGAAGAAAAGGTGGAGATCGCGAAGCGGTATCTGATCCCGAAGGAAGTGAAGGAAAACGGACTGAAGGAAAGTGACATCCGCATCTCGGAGCCGGCGATCCACGACCTGGTGAACTACTACACCAGAGAATCCGGTGTCAGAAATCTGGAACGGGAGATCGCCGGGCTGTGCCGGAAAGTGGCACGGAAAGTGGTGGCCGAGGACCGGGCGAGGACCCATACGGTTTCCCCGCGCAATCTGGAGAAATATCTGGGGAAACACCGGTACTCCTATGATGTGGTGGAGGGCGTGAACAAGGTGGGAGAAACCACCGGTCTGGCCTGGACCCAGGTGGGCGGCGTGACTCTCGCAATCGAATGCGCTGTGCTGCCGGGTACGGGGAAGCTGGAGCTGACCGGACAGCTGGGAGATGTCATGCAGGAGTCTGCCAGAATCGCTCTGAGCTATATCCGGTCTATTGCAGAAGAATCCGGGGTGGACAAGGCCTTCTTCAAGGAGAATGATCTGCACATCCACATTCCGGAAGGGGCCGTGCCGAAGGACGGCCCTTCGGCGGGTGTGACCATGTGCACCACACTCTACTCGGCCATTACCAATACGCCGGTCCGCTGTGACGTGGCCATGACCGGTGAGGTGAATCTGAGGGGAGAGGTGATGCCGATCGGCGGCGTGCGGGAGAAGGTTCTGGCTGCTCACCGGGCGGGCATCCGCAAGGTGCTGCTGCCGGTGAAGAATGAGCCGGATCTGGATGAACTGCCGAAGTCGGTCCGGAAGGAAATGAACTTCGTACTGGTGAAAGATGTGAAACAGGCGCTGGAAGAAGCGTTGGTGAAATAGCATGGCTTTGAAGAAAAAGAAGAAAAAAGAAACGGCCGCCGAGAAGCAGGAGAAGGCTGCGAAGAAGGCCAGGAAGCGGAAAGAACTCCGGGCGAAGCGGTACCGGGAAGCGCAGGAGGCGCAGTCGAAGCAGGCGTTGCAGGAAGCCGGAAAGGCGGCAGGCCGGCCCGAAGCAGAATCCGGGAACGGAACGGAAGAACGAATGGAGTCCGGTGTATCGGACTCCAGCCGTTCAGCCGGTGAAGCGCCGGCTCCGGCGGACAAACTGGAGATCCAGAGTGCGGACATCGTGTGTCTCGCCGTCCGGCCGGACCAGTATCCGCCGTCGGACCTCCCGGAAATCGCCTTTGCCGGACGCTCCAATGTGGGGAAATCTTCCCTGCTGAATCTTCTGACCGGAAGGCGGCAGCTGGCCCGGGTCAGTTCCAGCCCCGGAAAGACCCGGACCATCAATTTCTATCTGGTGAATGACCGGTTCCGCATTGTGGACTTGCCGGGATACGGATATGCCAGCATTTCCCGGGAGATTACGGGAAGCTGGGGGAAGATGATGGAAGACTATTTCCGCAGCCGTCCGAACCTGAAAGCCGCTGTTCTTCTGGTGGATTCCCGTCACGAACCGACGCCTCAGGATATCCAGATGTACGAATATATGAAGTACTACGGATTCGGCGGGCTGGTGGTCATGACGAAGGCGGACAAACTGACGCGCCGGGAACTGGCCCGGCAGCAGGAGGAAATCCGGAAGGCCCTCAGCATGGATCCGGGAGATCGGATCATTCCGGTTTCTTCACTGAAGCGGACCGGAAAGGAAGAACTTCTGGAAACAATGCGGCAGGTGCTGGGTCTGTAGCACTTTTCGTCTGCCGATTTTCCGTTCCGCATGGAAAGAAAGTCCGGAACGTAGTAGAATGAAATTGTTGAACATCGGAAACAGAAACGGTCAGTGACCGGACAGGAGAGAGAAATGTCAGAAGAAGTATTAGGGAAGATTCTGTTCACACAGGAAGAAATCACGGAGAAAGCGAAGGAACTGGGTGCCAGAATTACAGAGGATTATGCGGGCGAGGAACTCATCGTGGTGGGAACGCTGAAGGGCGCCGTCATGTGGATGAGTGAGCTGATCAAGTATATCGATCTGGATGTGAAGATTGACTTCGTTTCTGCCAGCAGCTACGGTTCCGGAACGACAACTTCCGGTGTTGTGAAGGTGACCAAGGATCTTTCCATGGATATTTACCGGAAGAATGTACTGATTGTGGAAGACATCATCGACACCGGCACGACGCTGAGTTATCTGGTGAACAATTTCAAGGACAGAAATCCGAAGAGTGTGGAGATCTGTACGATGCTGGATAAGCCTTCCCGCCGGACGCACACGCTGAAGGGGAAGTACACGGGGTTCACCATCGATGACCTCTTCGTGGTGGGATACGGTCTGGATTATGACCAGAAATACCGGAATCTCCCGTATATCAGTTATCTGGATCCGAATCATCTTCCGGAATAGAATTCCGGGCCCGAAAGGTTCAGGTGGAGGAATGAAAACAACAGGCATCGTTTCGACCATATGTTTTGTGGTGACGGTATCACTGGCAATCCTGGGGCTGAGCACCCAGTTTGCCCTCCGGGCGCCGGTGACCTATTCGTTCCATTTCAATGACAGCCAGTCGATCCAGAAAACAGGGCATGATGTGGAAATCTCGGAAATGGCGGGGGCGATCGGGATCTATCTCTCCCGGCCCGGCGCCGGAAAGTTCCAGGTCTACGAGAAGAACGGAGAGTACAGGGATCCTGTCTTCAGCCGGAAGGATCAGGGTATAATGAAGAAGTTCCGCAGAGCACTGAATATGGAACTGGCGGCTGTGCTGTGCATCACGGCACTGGCGGCGCTGCTCTTCGCTTTTATGAGTCGGGAAGAACTAAGGGAGTGGCGTTTTCTTGCTTCCGTGGCGGCGATACCCTCTGCCGGGGTTATGATCGTGATCCGGGGGATCCTGGCAGGGTCCGGACCGGTGCAGTCCGCACTGTACCGGGTCTTCATCGGCATTCAGCCGGGGAAGAAGGACACGCTGTATCTGCTGATGGGGACCGGGTTTGCGAAGGCATACGAAATCTTCTCTGTAGGGGCGGCGATCGTCCTGCTGATGCTGTTCAGCTACGGGGTCTTCCGTTCCCGGCTGCAGAAGAAACGAATATTCTATTAGTGTGACACAGAACCCGGCGCTTTCGAAGCGGCGGGTTCTGTCTTAATACAGGAGAAACGACATGGCGAAGGAATCGAATACTATTGTGCCGGCGAAACCTCAGGACTGGTCGTTTCTGGATGACGAAGCCCGGAAACTGGTGGTGTGGCCGGACCGGAACATCGACATGCACGTCCATTCTATGTACTCGGACGGCCTCCGGCCGCCGGCGGAACTGGTTAAGCTGTATCATGAGAACGGATACGATCTGATTGCAGTGACGGATCATGACGGTGTGGACGGTGTGCCGGAAGCGCAGAAAGCCGGGGCGGCGCTGGGAATGACGGTTCTCACGGGGATCGAGTTCGGAACGCTGTTCCGTGGAAAAATCGAGTTTCATCTGCTGGGATATGACTTCGACCTGGAGGACCCTGGTCTCCGGAAGGAGCTGGAGGAGATCCGGGCATACCGGATTCGCCGGAATGAAAAACTGATGGCGTATTTCCGGGGAAAGGGATACGACATTTCTTTTGATGATATGATCCGGTACAGCGGTCAGGACTACATCGGGAAGCCGAATTTCGCCCGGGCGCTGATCCGGAAAGGATACTGCAAATCGGTGAAGGAGGCCTTTGACTCCGGAGAACTTCTTGGATCACCGGAAGCCATGGCACTGAAGAAGAAACCGGTGCCCACCGGGGATGCCATCAGATGGATCCGTAGTGCCGGCGGCATTCCGGTGCTGGCCCATCCGATGGAGACGGTGGGAATCGGCCCTGCGGGCTCCCGGGTGTTTTTCGAAAATCTGGATCGGATTCTCGGAGAGCTGGTGTCCGACGGCCTTCAGGGTGTGGAGTGCTTCCATCCGTCTGCCACAGAAGCTGAATCGCTCAGACTGACACGTCTGGCTGCCCGCTATCATCTCAGGATCACCAGAGGATCCGATTATCACGGATTTTAATCCGGGAGGAGGTATTGCTATGAAAATCAGATTTTGCGGCGCATCATCCGGTGTCACCGGATCCTGCCACCTGCTGATGACCGGAGAACATCAGATTTTGCTGGACTGCGGTCAGTTCCAGGGCGGAAAAGCCCAGGAAGCCATGAACTGGGACCCGTTCCCGTTCGAAGCCGCCGAAGTGGAGTGTGTGATTCTCAGCCACGCCCATATTGACCACTGCGGCCGGCTTCCGCTGCTGGTCAAGCGGGGCTTTAACGGTCCGATCTACTGTACGGAGGCCACGGCAGATCTGCTTGAAGTCATGCTCATGGACAGCGCCTACATCCATGAGAAAGAAGCAGAGTGGAAGAACCGCAAGAATCTGCGGGCGGGGAAACCGCCGGTGGAACCACTCTATGTGGAAGAAGATGCGAAGGAAACACTGAAACTGGTGAAACCGGTGCTTTATGATCAGCTGGTGGAACTGAATGACGATGTCCGGTTCTGCTTCAACGATGCCGGTCACATCCTGGGTTCCGCCATCACCGAGATCTGGGTCCGGGAAGAGGACCGGGAAACGAAGATCGTCTTCACCGGCGACCTGGGCATGACTGACCGGCCTATTCTCCGGGATCCGACGATCATCAAGAAGGCGGATGTCGTCATCATGGAATCCACATACGGAAGCCGGAATCATACAGAGAATGCGGCGGACATCCGGCGGCTGATTGAAATCATTTTGAATACCACCCGCCGGGGAGGCAATGTGGTAATTCCGTCCTTTGCCGTGGGCAGAACCCAGGAACTGATTTACCAGTTGAACCGCTTCTGCAGTGAGGACAGTGCATTTTCAAAGGAAATGCGGCGTATTCCGGTCTATGTGGACAGTCCCATGGCCACCACGGCGACAGAGGTGTTCCGGGCCAATGCCCAGTGCTTCGACGATGAGACCCGGGATTTCATTCTGAAGGGCGATGATCCTCTGGATTTCGAGGGCCTCCATTTCACCCGAAGCACCCAGGAATCCCAGCAGCTGAACTTCGATCCTTCCCCGAAGGTGATTCTGTCCGCCAGCGGCATGTGCGAGGCGGGCCGGATCCGCCACCACCTGAAACACAACTTGTGGAATGAAAAATCCAGCATCGTGTTCGTGGGATATCAGGCCCAGGGCACACTGGGCCGTTCCCTGGTGGAAGGCGTGAAGGACGTGACCCTTTTCGGGGAAGAAATTCATGTGAATGCTGAAATATACAACCTGCAGGGATTCTCCGGCCATGCGGACCAGAACGGCCTTTTTTCCTGGCTGGCGGCATTCCAGAAACGGCCTGCCCAGATCTTCCTGGTTCACGGAGAAGAGGAAGCGAAGGAGACCTTCGGAAAACTGATTCACGATAAGCTGGGATATGACCCGGTGATTGTGCGGGGTAATTCCGAATTCGAACTGACCTCTTCCTGTGCGGAGCTGCTGGAACAGGAGGCGGCAGAACAGGCCGGTGCGGCCCAGGAGGACATCCAGCGGGTGCGCAATCAGGTGGCGAAGATTCACGAAGAACTGGAGCACGTGATGTACAATGCGAATCTGGCGGTGGGAAGTCAGATCAGCGAGGAAAAGCTGAACCGGATCAATAACATGGTTCAGGAACTGGACCGGGCGGCGATTTCCCTGGGCGCTGCGGTGGGCTCCATGGACCGCCCGCGGGAGGTAAAGGAAGGAGAAAATGCATGAAATTAGGTACCACTGACCTGCTGCTCTATGTAGACCTGATGCTGGGCCTGCTGTATTATTACGTCACCCATAATCGGCCGGTCCGGGACAAAAAAGCACTGGACAAAGCGTTCATGTGGCTGAACGGAATCATGCTCCTGGTGGTCTTCCTGCTGGTAGCTCTGACCCGTCAGAAAGGAGATCTGGCAGCGGTGTACCGGTACTTTCCGTACATCTTCCTTGGCGTGGAAGCGGTGATTTATCTGCGGTATTTCTTCGTCCGGACCACCCAGAAGGATAACGGCGAACGGATCGGAGACCGGGATGAAGGTTCCGGTCTTCAGGTGAAAGGCGGAAGAAGGTACCGGCGCTGATTCCCTGATTTCCGGCTGTTTATTTCTGGATTCTTCCCGGAAGGGACAGGAAAGATTGCAATATTTGCCTGACTGTGACACAGTGTAGCTGCACTGACAGTCAGGCTTTTTTTGTGTGATTGAATTCCGGCGGCGCAATTCGTGCACCGCAGTGCGGAAGAGCCGGAGGAGAGGAGGAAGCATGAGAGAATGGCAGCAGACCCGATACCGGGATATCGTACTGCCGGATGCGGTTTTCTATGAAACGATCTGGGCAGTCCGGGATCTGGAGCGGATGGAGGAACAGGTGAAGGAACTGACCCGGGAGATCAACAGCGGCGGACTGCGGGCGAATCGCATGATGCGGGAGGGCGCCCGAAATTACGACCAGGTTCGGCCCACAGAGGAACTGGCCGTGCGGAAGGCGGCGCTGGAAAGCCGGATCCGGGGAATTCGGGATGCCCTGGAACAGGTGCCGGAGCCGTACCGGGCGGAGGTCATGGAAAACATCGTACACCGCACGAAACTGACGGATCATCCGGGGAAAGTCTGGCGGATCTGGAAACAGCGCTTTCTGTTTCAGGCGGCCAGGAATCTGTGCCTTCTGTGATGCAATCAATACGCAGAAAAAATCGAGAAAGGGGTTGAAAGGGGAGAACAAATCCGTTATTATGATAGTGTCGATGAATGGAAAATAATGGTAATCGGGTCGGGAGACCGGCCTGATTCCGGTAGAAGAGGAACGATGTCCCGGGGATGTCGCTCCTCTTTTCTGTTTCAAGAAGGAGGAGAAGAGATGGACAGGGGAAGACGATTATTCGGCGTACTGCTGATCGCACTCAGCGTCCTGCTGCTGATTTCCTGGGAACGGTGGGGACGCAGCCGGTTCGTCTACGATGATGTGCTGGTGCTCCGGGAAAACGTGCAGAAGGGAAGCGTCATCACGGAGCGGATGCTGACAACCATGCGCATGGAGCATGCCGGCAGGGAAGTGCTGGGACCTGCGGACCGGAAATGGCTGATCGGGAAAGCGTCCTCCCAGTTCGTTCACAGCCGTGCACCTCTGTACAGGCCTTACTTCGAAAAGAATGAATATATTACGGGAAGAACTCTGGACCGGTACACATTGAAGATCCCGGAGAACTGGGTGGAGAGCAGTCCGTTTTCCCTCCGGCGGGGGGACCGGGCGATATTCTGGTCCGGAGGAACCCGCATCACTTCCGCACCGGTGGCGGCTACAGATGAACAGGGGAAGACGTTCGAGGTGGTGGTGAGCCGGGAGCAGACCGCTCGGCTGGGCAGGCTTGCGGAGACAGGCGGGAAATTCGTCATTTCCTGCAGCAGATAAGGAGGGGGACATGGCGGAGATGATCACATTTCTGGGCGGGGACAGCCGGGTGGGCTGTTCGATGCTGGTTCATGCGGCAGCAGAGGCTCTGACGGCGCAGAAGAAGAAGGTTCTGGTGATCGGTGCGTCCGGGAAATTCGGCGATGATTTCTTCCAGAACCGGGAGAAGAAGTCCGTCGATGACCTGCGGGCGAATCTGATCAGCGGAAATCTGGAGGAGGAAGAACTCAGGGAAGTTCTGGTGAAGGAGAAGGACTACTGGATTCTTCCGGACGTGAGAGATCCCGTGGCTGCAGCGTATTATCCGGAGAACTGCTGGGATCCGCTCCGGCATCTGACCGGGGACTTCGATCACGTTTTGTTCGATGCGGGAAGTGATGTCCGGCTGGGAACGGTCATTTCCGCCCTGACCATGGCGGAAGAGCGCTACTTCGTTGTGACCCAGCAGGAGAAGACAGTGAACCGGTTTCGGTGTGCATCGGAGAAAGTGCTGAAGCCTCTGGGATTGACGGGAAAACTGGTTGTGAATCAGTATCAGAAAGCGGCTTCGCTGGCCTCTTCCGGGGAAATCAGCCGGTTCACGGGGTATGCGGTCGGAGGGGTAATTCCTTTCGTGAATTACGGATGGCAGGCAGAGCTGGAACACTGCACCCTCATGGGAAACGGCCGGTACGCCCGGGGCGTCCGGCAGCTGGCGGCACAGTTCGGCAGGGAGGAAGGCCGGACGGGACGCAGAAAGGAGAAGCGGGGATGGATCGGAAATTTGATCTCCAGGAATATATGAACCGGGAACTGCCGGAATCCCGGGGGACGGGCAGCACGGAGGAGGAGATCTTCCGGGGCGTGCTGGATATGGTGAGCCGGCAGTTTGATCTGGACTGGGAACGGACCGATGACCAGGCGAAGAACATGAAGCTGGAGAGGGAGAAACGGGCCATCATCGGGTATGACCGGGAGGTGAAGTATTACAAGGCCCGGATACAGGAGATTCTCCAGGAACGTCACATGATGAAATGCCGGTTTCCCCCCTGGTATCCCTCGCTCACGGAGGCGGTATTTGCGGAGCTGTACGGTCTGGCAGGTCTGGCTCCCTGGGCTTATGACATGCAGGAGAAGTACCGACGGTCATCTTCGGCGAAACTGATCGGGGACCGTCTGTATTGTCTGATTGACGGCCGTTCCCAGCTGCAGCCCCAGAGGATTCCGGAGAAACGGCGGATTCAGCTGAAGCGGTCTCTGCTTCTGGCGTCACCGGCGGAGCGGATGGAGTACGGGTTTCATGAACTTTATCTGGTGAACGGCATTCGAATCACCATTTACTCCGGGGATCGGACGAAAGAGGGGCAGGATGTTATGGTATTCCGGAAATATGTGATGCGGGATCTGTCCTTTGAAGCGATGGTCCGGCTGGGAACGATCCCGCCGGAGGCGCCGGCACTTTTCCGGGTGATGATCCGTCTGGGGTTCAATGTGATCTTCGGCGGTCAGGTCCGGTCCGGGAAGACGACCTTCCTGCAGACCTGGCAGAAATATGAGAACCGGGAGCTGGAAGGAATGGCGATCGCCACGGACCCGGAGACCCCCTGGCATGAGCTGATGCCGGAGGCGCCGCTGATGCAGCTGGTGGCGGACGGTCCCCGCCTGGAAGAAATCACGAAGTCGCTGCTCAGGGGAGACAATGATTATATTCTCCTGGAGGAAATGCGGGATGCGGCTGCTTTCCGGCTGGCTCTGGACATCACCTCCACCGGAACGATGCGGTCCAAGGCCACTATTCATGACAATGATGCGGTCAGCATTCCTTACCGCATGGCATCGAAGATCCGGGAGCGGTACGGCGGAGACCTGAATGCGCTGATCGCCAGTGTGTTTCAGAATTTTGACTATGTCATCGAGCTTTGTCAGGACCCGGTGAACCGCTCGAAGAAAATCATGAAAGGAATCGTGGAGCTGAGTTATGATCCGGAGCGGGATCAGGTGAGTGCGGTGCGGATCTGCCGTTACGACTTTTCCCGGGGAATCTGGCTCTGGCGGGGCGTGATCAGCCCCGATGTGGCCCGGAAGGTGGCCGGAGACGATGGACTTCCGGAAATGGAGCGGATTCTCCGGGAACTGGAAGAACAGTCGCCGGACCCGGCGCCGTCGGTACTGCATCCGGCGTATTATCACGGAGGTGCAGAATGATCGTGAACGGACTGATATACGGAATGTTTCTCGGCGGGGTGCTGCTGAGTCAGTATCCGCTTCTCATGAGTACGCTGCACGGGCTGCTGTTCCGGCTGCGCATCCGGGCGGATCTGATCCGGCGGCCCGAGACCGCCCGTTACCGGGCGTACGGTCCGTTTCTGTCCCATATCTGCAAGCTGACGGAGAGTACCGGCATGTCCGGGCTTTTCGGACGGCCGGAGGTGTTCGTTCGAATATCCGTCCTGCTGGGTGCGGGCATCGCCGGAGCGCTTAACTGGGTCACCGGTCCGGTTTTCGCCGTCATAACGGGGATATTTTCGGCCCTGCTTCCTTATATGGGACTCCGTCTGAAGCTGAATCAGAAACGAGTGGGCAGTTCTCGGGAAGGAGATACCATGCTCCGGGAACTGCTCAGCTGCTATAAGATTCATGACAGCAACATGAAGGAGGCCATCGAAGCGGCAGCGGCCGGTCTGGAGGGGGCACCCCATGCGAAGCGGCTGCTGTATGATCTGGCAGGCGGTTTGAACCGTTCGTATACGAGAGAAGATATCCGCCGGGAGCTGGATGTATTTCGTTATTCTCTGGACACCGCCTGGGGCGGAGCGCTGACCCAGATCATCTACTTTGCCATGGTCCGGGGCATCCGGGTGACGGATTCTCTGGAGGATCTCACCGTGTCTCTGATCCGCAGCCGGGAGGTGGTGGAACATGCGAAGCGGGAGAACAGTGAGTCGGTGCTGATGCTCCGGTATCTGGCGCCAATATGCTATCTGCTGTCCGTTTTCTGTGCCTGCCGGTTCTTCGGATTCACACCGGCCCGGTTCCTGCATTATCAGTTCGGCACGAAGCTGGGGCTGGAGTGGTTCATTATTCTGACCGGGGCGTTTGTACTGGGAACGGCGGTTTCAGCTGTCCTTTCCCGGGAGAAGATGGATATCTGACAGGAGGCGAAGGGGATGAGAAGAAGGAGAATACCGGTACTGTACATTCGCAGACTTCGGCGATACGGAAGGGTCAGGAAACGGATCGAAGACAGCAGGGAAGCGTTCCGGCAGAGGATCCGGCGCTGGAAACGGCGGGCGGCCGAACAGGAGATTTTCTCCAGCTGCGTCCTCTTGAAGAATCTGGCTATTGTGCGGAAGAATATTCCCATGTCCGGGGACTATATGCTGGAGCAGCTGATGGAAAACAGTTATCTGCTGAAGCCGGTTTATCACGAAATTCTGTTCCGGCTCCGGAGCGGAGCCGGAAGCGCCGCCTTCGATGCCATGACGGAGCAGATCGATACCCGGTCCGCCTCAGCTTTTGCGATGATTCTTGGAAAACTGGAGCAGATTAATCCGGCGGAATTGGTGACGGCCATGGAGTCCTTCGAAGAGACATTCCGGGGGGAACGGGTCACCCGGGCCATGCGCCGGACGAATGTGAAATCCCTGCTGACCACGGTCTGTGCTATGACTGCGATTTTTGCCATACTCATGAATTTTGTCGTTGTGGTGGTGTTCATGGACATGTTCGCCATGCTGGGACAGATCAGCGGGATGTGAGTCCTGCCGGAGGAGGCGGAATGACAGGGCCGGAAAGGAGGAGGAAAATGAAGAACCTGATTATCATTATCGGAACCATTCTGCTGGGGGTAATCATTGTGAATACCATGATCCTGGGGGATGAAGGAAGCCTGAAGAGCGCTGCGGAGGACATGGTGGCGGTGGGAAGCAGCGCCGTAGAGTCCATCGGCGGCGCTTTCGGGGAATGAAACAATTTCGAGTAAACGGGAGGCAACATGAAGGATATGATCATCACAGTGGGCATGATCCTGCTGGCCTGCATTCTGTTCGGCATGATTGCGGGGGATCATGACAGTCTGAGAATCGGGGCAAAACATGTTCTGGAGCAGGCGATCCGGCAATATGAAGGGATGACAGCATGAAGAATCTGATTACGGCGGTGCCCTGCATCGTGATTCTGCTGGCGATCCTGATGGAGTTCGTTCAGATGGAAGCCGTGTATTCGAAAGTGATCCGGGCGGAGGCTGCCATCGAAAATTTTCGGCAGGAAGTCCGGGCAGAGGGCTGCGTGACGGGAGAACGGGAAACCGCCCTGCGGCGGGAGTTGGTGAAAATCACCGGATGCCGGGAGAAAGAGGTGGAAATCGGCGGAACCAGGGAACGGACGGAGCGGCCGGGGCGGATCCGCTTCCGGGTGCTGTTTCCGGTGAAGCCTGCACTGGGAGCGGCCGGTTTCTGGGGGATTCCTTCGGACCGGAACCGCTTCCGGTACCGGGCGGACCGCTCCTGCATCAGTGAATATCTGCCGGAGAAGAAGGAAGAAAGAAAAGAGAAGGAAGGGAAAGACCGTGAGGAATCTCATCATGACCACAGCTATTCTGCTGTTCGGAATCACGCTTCTGACGATGGAGAGTCGGATGGAGGAAGTCCTCCTGCTCCGTCAGAGAATGGCCGCCGAGACCGATAACGCCGCCTGTGGGGCCCTGCTCGGGGGACCGGCGGCGGGGGAATCTCTGCTGCGGTCTGCATTTCCGGAAGAGATGGCTTCCGGCAGAATGAAAGCCCGGATTACCCGGGAGCCGGGGAAGGCGCCCCGGGCGGAGATTATTCTGACCCGAAAGGATCTTCGGATCGTATCAGAATACCGGATGGAAAGGAATATGCCCTGCCGGAGCCGGTTTTCTATCGGATCGTCCCGGGAAAAGGAGGAAGAGACATCGATTTCCGGTGAATAGCATTCAATAGCATTCGCAAAAAATCTTCGGCTGTGCTATCATATACGGGTTAACAGTTCTGTCCTGCAGGACAGGAGAAGAGGAGAAATATATGACAGCACCTGATCCCATTGCATTCACCATTATGGGTCTGCAGATACGGTGGTACGGAATTCTGATCGCCACGGGTTTCGTTCTGGCGATTCTGATCAGCTATTTCCGGGCGCCGAAACACGGCATTGAAAGTGAGCACATCCTGGATTTCGCCATCTGGATGATCCCGTTTTCCATCATCGGCGCCAGACTCTATTATGTGATTTTCAGCTGGGATATGTACCGGGATAATCCGGTTTCCGCACTGGACATCCGGGCGGGAGGGCTGGCCATTCACGGCGGATTGATTGCGGGTACCGTTGTGGGGGTAGTGGTCTGCCGGCACTATCACATTCATCTGCTGGAACTGGCGGATCTGGTGTTTCCGCAGGTGGCGCTGGCCCAGTCCATCGGACGATGGGGGAATTTCTTTAATTCGGAGGCCCACGGCGGCCCGACGAATCTTCCCTGGGGTATTATGGTGGACGGCGTGAAGGTGCATCCCACTTTCCTGTATGAATCGATCTGGTGCTTCGGACTGTTCTTCTTCCTGCTCTGGATGGACCGGAGAAGGTCGTTCCGTGGACAGATCGCCTGTCTGTACGGTATGCTGTATTCCTTCGAACGTTTTTTCGTGGAAGGGCTGCGTACGGACAGTCTGATGATCGGACCTTTCCGGCAGGCACAGGTGCTGAGCGTCTGCGCGTTCGCATTTTGTCTCGGACTGTATCTATATCTGAAAAAAAGAGAGAAACATAAGAAGGAGTCAGTATCATGAAGCTGGGTATCATCGGTCTCCCGAATGTCGGGAAGAGCACACTTTTCAACGCAATCACCAAGGCGGGGGCAGAGGCGGCGAACTATCCGTTCTGCACCATCGAGCCGAATGTCGGGGTCGTGACGGTGCCGGATCCGAGGATCAGGCGGCTTCATGAAATATATAATTCGAAGAGAACGATCTATACGACAATTGAGTTCTGTGACATCGCCGGTCTGGTGAAGGGCGCATCCCAGGGGGAAGGTCTGGGAAATAAATTCCTGGGTCATATCCGGGACGTGGCGGCGATCGTGCACGTGGTGAGATGTTTTGAAGATGAAAATATCGTCCACGTGTCCGGCAAGATCGATCCTCTGGCGGATATCGAGACCATCAACACGGAGCTGATTCTGGCGGACATCGAGGTGCTGGAGAAGCGCATCGGCAAGGTGGCCAAGGTGGCACGCAATGACAAGGAAGCGGCCAGAGAACTGGCCATTCTGGAGAAGGTGAACGCCTTCCTGGCGGAGGGAAAATCTGCCCGGGCCATGACGGACCTGGACGAGGAGGAGGCCGGCTTTGTGGAAGGTCTGAATCTGCTTTCCTACAAGCCGATTATCTATGTGGCGAATGTGAGTGAAGATGATGCGGCGGATGCCGAATCCAACGGCTATGTGCAGAAGGTGAAGGAGTTCGCCGCTTCGGAAGGTGCCCAGGCGGTGACGATCTGTGCGGAAATCGAACAGGAAATCTCCGAGCTGGACGATGACGAGAAAGCGGATTACCTGCAGGAACTGGGCATCGAGGAGTCCGGGCTGGACAAGCTGGTAAAGGCCTCCTACCGCCTGCTGAACCTCATTTCCTTCCTGACGGCGGGAGAGGACGAGTGCCGGGCCTGGACAATCACGGAAGGCACCAAGGCGCCGCAGGCGGCCGGAAAGATTCACACAGACTTCGAGCGCGGGTTTATCCGGGCGGAGACCATCGGATATGACACATTCATTGACCAGTGCGGCGGCAGCATGACCCGGGCGAAAGAATTGGGACTGCTGCGCTCCGAGGGAAAGGAATATGTGGTGAAGGACGGCGATATTATCACATTCCTGTTTAATGTATAGTAATCGGTCCGTGACCGGTTCCAACGGAGGAGAGATCTGTCTTCAGGTCTCTCTTTTTTCGTGGGAGAAACGGGAGGAGGGACAAAAAAATGACATGTAAACGGCCGCATTCCCCTGTGGGAGTGGTTCTGTTGATCATAGGGGTCGTCTGTCTGCTGCTGATCGGTGTGGAAGCCGGGGAGGTGCTTCGATACCGCAGCGCGTTACAGACTTCGGAGCGGACGTTCCGTCGGATGGAAAGCCGTGTTTCGGAGCCTTCCGCATCCGGAGGGGAGGGGAAGGCCTGCCGGCTCCCGGGGAAGAACGGCGGGCCGGGGCGGGACTATCGGGAACTGATTCGTTCCCGGAACGGAGCGGATCTGGCAGGCTGGATCCGGGTGCCGGGCACCGGGATCAGCTACCCTGTTATGTACGTGAAAGGAAATAATACGAAATATCTGCATCGTGATTTTTATGGGAAAGCATCTCCGGAAGGGGTTCCGTTTCTGGAAGGGCGGTCGGACCCATGCAAAACCGGGAATCTCATGATCTACGGGCACCACATGCGCAGCGGGGCTGTGTTCGGCAGGCTGGAGGAGTATTTTGGATCCCGGGCAGGCCGCAGGCGGCATCCGGCGCTCTGGTTCGACCGGATTCACCGGGATGGCAGCAGCACACGCGAATATTATCGCGTGTGCTGTTCCTTTTTTGCCGATACCAGGAAGCAGCCCTGCTATCTGGATTACAGCGGGATTTACACCCGGTCCGGCATGAAACGTTATCTGAGACTGGTGGGAGCGGGGAAAATGCCGGCGTCTTCCCGGACGCTGACATTATCCACCTGCGCTTATCATATACCGCGGCCCTACGGCCGTTTCGCTGTTGTTTTCGTTCGGAAGGAGTGATGTATGGAAAAATGGAGAAAACGGGATCGGACACCGGCCCTGTTTGTGGTTGTATTGATCTTAATCGCAATTGCTTCGGTCTGTACCGGGAAGGTCTATGCCGCAGAAGGATCCGGAAATGCCGCCCGGGGCGGTGCCCGGGCGGAGAATTACCGCAGTGCCCATGGACATTATTCCACATGGGAGCACATGAACAAGGCGTTCTGGGTGCCGAATGAATATGCTAATGGCATTCAGCAGACATCGAAGAAACTGGATGGAAGAACGCCCACGTACAGCGCCTTTGGCGAATCGTTCCAGGGAGACAAAATCCATGGGGCACTGGATCGGATTGCCGGGGATGCCAGGGACGGAAAACTGGACCAGCGGGTTCGCACGTCCTATGTATGGCGCAGTCCGGAGAAAATAGTCGGCTTCAACCTGGAGAAAATCCGGAAGGGAGAGGCCGGAGTCCGAATCGGCAATCTGAAAATTTACAACAACCGGGAGAAAAAATTCGATTACATCGATATGAAGATCACGATCATGAACTGGACGGAGCCGAATGTGGAGCGCAGCATGAAGTATGTGTTCATCAGCCGTCATGCGATGCCGCACACCTTCGTCTACGGCACCGGTGATCTGGATCTGAAATATGAATTCTTCCGGGCAGGCACGGATACGAAGTACCCCATTTCATCGAATCTGACGTTCGGAGATATTGATGCCGGTCAGACGGTCACCTTCCGGGGAGCGAAAGCACCGGCATATCTCTGCGTTGCTCATGACACGAATCTGGATTTCGCAGCATCGGAAGAAAGCGTAACCTTCGGTCAGGGAACGAGGAATTGGGAAGAGCATGATAACGATCCGAAGGATGCCTGCGGATTTTATTTCAAGGACGAATCCGCCTTCCGGCTTCGCTTCGGCACGAGCCGGGGCGGCAGCGGTTACTGGTCCTATTACTTCATCAATGCTTACGGCATGGCGGACCTGGAACCGAATGAGCCGTATAAGCGGGTCAGTGACAGCGATGAAGAAAATGTAACCGGCAATCGGCTGCTGCGGCCGGATGAGGTGTACACCATTGATGTCAGTCATCAGGTTGGTGCAGGCTATGCGCCGTCAACCTACTTCGATCAGTATGTTCTGTCCGATGAACTGGAGGATGTCCTGCAGCCGGTGGATGCAGTGGTTCTGCAGGACGGGGTGAATTCCAGCGGGTTTCGGATTGCCGTAGACGGTCAGAAGGTAACGGCGGCTGCTATGGATGGCGCACTGGACAATGCGGATTTCTATGATCACCTGTATACACTGCGTATCCGAGTGAAGATCAATACGGACAAGTACCCGACGCAGGAATCCCTGCGCACTCTGACCAGCCGTTACGGCGAGAAGAAACCGCTTCTCAGTGAGGATGGTCTGACCCTCAGGATGCTGGACCAGGGAGAACTGAAAGTCCATACCCGGACCGGCCATACGTATCGGAAAACCACCAATGAGACCGTCACGGAAGTGGGGCTGCCCGGTGCAGAAGATGGTCCGAAGAACCCGGGCATTCTGGTGACAAAATCGGCAGAGCCCTATGAATTTCAGGTTGGAGACCACATTCCGTATCGGGTGACCTTCACCCAGAAAAATCCGAAGGCGGAAGCCTACCGGGTATACGTGAAAGACACGGATTTCCCGAACGGGTTCCGGATTGACCCCGAGAGCCTTTCGGTCAGCGGCGCTTCCGGAAAATACGAAGTCGCTGTGACAGAGAACGGAAACGGATTCGAATACCGGGCAGATCATCTGAAGTACGGAGAGACCGTAACGCTGACCTTCACAGGCACAGCGGACAGAACGCTGAACGGCACAGTGATGAAGAATACCGTGACGGCGGGAGCGTGGGGTGTTCCGGAGAAAACTGCTTCGGAAACGGTATATATTAATTCCCCGAAGATGCATGTGACGAAGCAGGCATCCAAGACGACGGGGGATCCGTCCGGGAAGTATTCCACCGGTGATACCATCAGCTATACTGCAGAGATCACTCAGATCAACGGGGGATGCTTCATGCGGGATATCTGTGCGGCGGATACGATCGAAACGAAAGGTGTCTCACTGCAGAAAGGTTCTGTGGAGGCTGAGGATGAGAACGGCCGCTCCATGGAGAAAGGAAAGGATTATGAACTGAAGTACGATTACGACAAGGAAGGGGCTTTAAAGGGCTTTACGGTTCGATTCCTGGGAGAATACCGGAATATGGGCGGCCCGGACGGCACGATTCCTGCCACGGAGGATCCAAGGGGCCGGACGGCTGCCTACCGGACGAAGACGGACTACGAAAACCTGGCGCTGAAGAGGCGAATCACCCTGTCCTACAGTGTTGTTGTGGATGATGAGAACCTGGGAGGAGATGTGGTGAAGAATCGGATCACCGTGCCGGCGACCCTGAACACGAACGGAGATCTCATTCGTGATGACGACAAGATTCCGTCCGGAGGCGATTCAGATGAAAATACGGCAGGCATCAAGGGACCGGTGCTGAAAATCACCAAATCCAGTGACAAAGGGATTTACCATCCGGGAGATACTGCAATGTACACTCTGGAATTACGGCAGATCCGGGACAATGTCCTGGCGAAGAATGTGACTTTTACAGACCAGTTTGATTCGAAGGCCGGGGTCTATGATCTGTCCAAGGCCCGGGTGACCATGGAGGACCAGGATATCACAAGGGATTGTTCGTTCCGGAAGAATGAGGAGGGAAACGGATTCCGTCTGGAAACCCATCATGATCTGCCGTTTGGCGTGACGATGCGGGTGACCTATCCGGTGAAAATTCCGGAGAACGCAGGGAAAGGAGAAAAACTCCGGAATGTGATCATCGGTGCATCAGACAACGGGGAGCCGGTGAAAACGGATCACACCGTGACCGTGGACGTTCCGGACCCGGCGCCGGGGAAAGAAGATCCGAAGCCGAACGGGAATGATCCGGCGGGGAATCCGGATAAACCGGGGCAGAACCAGCCCGGAAAACAGGATAATCCGGCGCAGGATAATCCGCCGCAGAATCAGACTGTGAAACCGGACAACCCAGCACCGGATCAGGCAAAAAAACCGGACAAATCGAAGGAAGAAACCGTGGAAAAGACGAAGACGCAGAAATCCCGGGATGATGGGAAGGGACCGCTGGTTCAGACAGGAGACCGCTTCGATATGAGGCGGCATGTTCTGATAATCAGTGGTGCAGCAGTCGTGCTCATGCTGGTGTGCATTCTGGCGTTCCGGGAAAAGCGCAGAACGTCGAAACGGAGATAAGTAGTGATATGTAGTAATTTCTGATATTCGGGGCCGTGGGAGCCGGTACGGATCAGATCGACAGAGAACCGGTAAACGGGGGACGATACGCCTCGTTTACCGGTATCTCGAAAAAAAACGGTTTCATGGAAATTTTCTTCTTCCCATGAATCGGATCGTGTGATATAATAACTTTTGTTGCTCGTCAGAGCACCCGGGCGATTGCGCCGCACAGAGGAGTGCCTTTCCGAAGGTGCAGCAGGAAAGATCCTTTCCCGAATGTGCTTGCAGAAGAACATCAGAAAGTTCTTGACAGAAACGTGTCGCTTTGGTAATATAGTTCGCGTAGTCGGTTTTCACGAGAAGCTGTCTGCGAGAGAATATGGCGGTGTAGCTTAGTTGGCTAGAGCGTCCGGTTCATACCCGGAAGGTCGGTGGTTCGACTCCACTCGCCGCTATTTTCAGGGCGTTTAGCTCAGCTGGGAGAGCATCTGCCTTACAAGCAGGAGGTCATAGGTTCGAGCCCTATAACGCCCACCATATTTGGCCAAGTAGTTCAGTTGGTTAGAATGCCAGCCTGTCACGCTGGAGGTCACGAGTTCGAGCCTCGTCTTGGTCGCCAATTTTTTTCGACTTGCGTAAGTCAAACACATGTGTTATGATAATGCATGTGCCACATGGTGGGTGTCGTCAAGTGGTTAAGACACAGGATTGTGATTCCTGCATGCGTGGGTTCAAATCCCACTACCCACCCTTGAATTTCATAATATGCAGTATTGGGGTATCGCCAAGCGGTAAGGCAATGGATTCTGATTCCATCATGCGCAGGTTCGAATCCTGCTACCCCAGCCAATTTTTCAGGACATGATTGAACATCATGTCCTGCGCATATGGCGGCATAGCCAAGTGGTAAGGCAAAGGTCTGCAAAACCTCTATCCCCCGGTTCGAATCTGGGTGCCGCCTCCATAAGAATCCCGTAACCTGTCGGTTCCGGGATTCTTTTATGTCCGGAGTACTCGGAGTGACTGTCGGATGCGGAAGCCGCCGCGGCCGGGCGGTGCATCTGTTTCTTGCAGAGAGGAGGCCGGTATGAACCGGAAACTGTTGGCTCTCAGCCTGACGTCGATCATGATGTTCGGGGCTGGTACTTGCGTCGCAAATGCAGACTATTATCCGAAAGATCCGAATCTCAGATCCCGTTCCCTCAGTGCGGCATATGTCAGGGAGGTATATCCGTGGTGCAGGAAGGTGAAACGGGTCCGGTACGGAAAATCCGGAATGAAGGTGATTCGCAGCCGGGCAGGGAAACCGTATGTGGTGATTGCCAGTTTTACCAGTTATTCTAAGGGGAATGGGGGGTATTCGAAAAAACACGAATACACGGCGTATAATAAATATGTGAAGCCGGGAAAGAGAGTCGTCTCTTATTATGTGATGAATCCGAAAAATAATCTGGAGGATGACATTGTCGCAGTCATTGATAACGGCATGATCCGGGAGTAATCCGGGCCCGTCGGACGGGGAACCGGAGTGCAGGTGTGTGTCACATCGGTAATCATTAAGATGAATAAAGAATAATTAAGACGGCCTTATAGAAGATTAGGATTCTGTTCTCGTTTTTTCGTGTATTATTACTATACCGAGAGAAATGAGAGGAGGGATCGTATGGAGAAGGTCGTATATAATGCCTGGAATCATTCCGAGGCAGACATGATGGTGGAACTTCTGAAGGAAAACGGCATCGACGCTTTCGTGAAGCATCATGACTTCGGCAGCGATGTATTCGTGGAAGCGGTCCAGGAACGGAACGCTTCGAAGGTCCTCAGCAGATATACCGCTTAGTAACAGAATGCATGAAGAATCAGCACCGTCCGGCTTGGCCGGACGGTGCCTGTTTTTTTGACGATGCTCATGGGGTTGTGGTATGATATCATTTCGTATGAACACGGGTTTGCGGGAGGTGCTCATGAAACTGGAATGGAAGGATGATCTGGATCTGGACATGATCGCAGAGAGCGGACAGTGTTTTCGGTGGCAGAAGACCGGGCAGGAGGGAGAATACCGTATTCCGTTCCGGCGGGAGCTTTTATATATTCGCCACATCGACGATACGCATTTCGATTTATCCTGTACGGAAAGACAGTTCGAACGCACATGGCGTTCATATTTTGACCTTGGAAGGTGTTACCGGGACATCCGCAGTATGGTCTGCGAAGAAGAGGATCCGGTTCTGTACCGTGCCCAGCAGCTGGGGGCGGGAATCCGTGTATTGGGGCAGGATCCCTGGGAGATGCTGATTACGTTCATTATTTCACAGCGGAAGAATATCCCCGCCATCCGACTGGCGGTGGAGAAGCTGGCCAGGGCAGCAGGAGACCCTCTGGAAGGCCGGAACGGGGAAATTGTGTGGAGTTTCCCGACGGCGGAGCAGATTGCCGGAATGTCTGAACAGGCATTGGCGGAGGTGAAGCTGGGGTACCGGGAAAAATATGTGCGGAAAGCGGCGGAAGACGCTGCCGCCGGAAGAATCTGTCTGGAAGAAATGGAACAGATGGATCTGGAATCCTGCGGGAAAGCGCTGCGGGAAATATACGGAGTCGGCCGGAAAGTGGCGGATTGTGTGGCGCTGTTCGGACTGCATCAACTGGATGCATTCCCCCGGGATGTCTGGATTAACCGCGGACTGGCGGAGGATTACGGCGGAGAGGAGAACTTTCCGTATGACAGATATCATCCGTATAACGGAATCATGCAGCAGTATCTTTTTGAATATTTCCGGAACCGGCCGCGGGAGACCGGTTCGTTTCATTGATCGATTTCTTGGAAAGTGGGAGTGAAAATGCCGAAGAACGAGAAGAATGTTTCAGCAGGGGCGAAGTATGGTGCTTCGCAGATTCAGGTCCTGAAGGGGCTGGAACCGGTCCGGGTCCGGCCGGGTATGTATATTGGATCGACAGGAACCCAGGGACTGCATCATCTGGTTTATGAAATCGTCGATAATAGTGTGGACGAAGCGCTGGCCGGATTCTGTCACAATATCGAAGTGACCATTGAGGAAGATAATTCGATTACGGTACAGGACGACGGCCGGGGCATGCCGGTGGACGAGCATCCGAAGGAACATATTCCGGCGGTGGAAGTGATTCATACAATTCTGCATGCCGGCGGCAAGTTCGGCGGCGGAGGATACAAGGTTTCCGGCGGTTTGCACGGCGTAGGTGCCTCGGTAGTAAATGCCCTTTCCACCCATATGATTGTGGAGGTCGCCCGGGACGGAAAGCTCTACCGGATCGAGTTTCAGAGAGGCAAGACGACCAAAAAACTGGAAGTTGTGGGCAAGGCGCGGCGGACCGGATCCAGAACCCGGTTCTGGCCGGACCCCGAGATTTTCGAGACGACAGAGTATCATTATGAAACGCTGTACAAGCATCTGAAGGAAACGGCATTTTTGACGAAGGATCTTCATATTACGCTGGAGGACCGTCGAAGTGGAAAGGAGCGGAAAGACGAATTTCGCTACGAAGGCGGAATCCGGGAATTTGTGGCGGAAACGAATGCGGCCCGGAAGAAGATCCATGAGGATATCATCTATATGGAGGCCCGGGAAGAAGACAAGGAAGCGGAAGTTGCACTGCAGTACACCGACGGTTACTCGGAATCCATTCACTCCTATGCGAATAATATCAATACCACTGAGGGCGGAATGCATCTGACCGGGTTCAAGGCAGCGCTCACCCGGGTGTGCAATGATTTCGGGCATCGGATGAAGGTGCTGAAGGACAGTGAATCTCTGTCCGGCGACGATGTCCGGGAAGGCATTACGGCGGTCATTTCGGTGAAAGTCGCAAATGCAGAGTTCGAAGGGCAGACAAAGGCGAAGCTGGGAAATCCGGAAATGAGGGGCTTCGTGGATTCCATGGTGTCTGAAAACCTTTCGATTTATTTTGAAGAGCATCCGAAACAGGCTCAGGCGATTCTGGAGAAAGCCTCCCGGGCGCTGAAGGCCCGCTCTGCAGCCCGGAAGGCCCGGGATCTGACCCGGCGGAAATCGGCGCTGGATGTGGTA
This sequence comes from Eubacterium pyruvativorans, assembly GCF_900102225.1. GTDB lineage: Bacteria > Bacillota > Clostridia > Peptostreptococcales > Anaerovoracaceae > Aminicella > Aminicella pyruvativorans. Next base: position 24,682 of record NZ_FNBF01000011.1, on the reverse strand, counting down.
TCGGCTCTGCCGGGGAAACTGGCGGACTGTTCGGAGAAGGATCCCTCCCGGTCGGAAATCTTCCTGGTGGAGGGGGACTCTGCGGGAGGATCGGCCAAACAGGGACGGGACCGGAAGAGACAGGCCGTGCTGCCGCTCCGCGGCAAGATTCTGAATGTGGAGAAGGCGGGACAGAATCGGATGCTGAACTCCGAAGAGATCAAGAACATGATCACCGCATTTGGCTGCGGAATCGGGAAGGAGTTCAATGCGGACAATCTCCGGTATCACAAGATCATCATTATGACGGATGCGGATGTGGACGGTGCCCACATCAGGACACTGCTTCTGACCTTCTTCTTCCGGTATATGCCGGAACTCATTGAAGACGGATATGTCTATGCTGCCCAGCCGCCGCTGTTCCGGGACAAGCAGGGAAAGAACATTTATTACACTTACTCGGATGCGGAGCAGGAGGCGGTGCTGGCGAAACTGTCGAAGAAGAAAACCAAGGTGGAAATCCAGCGGTACAAGGGATTGGGAGAAATGGACTTCACCCAGCTCTGGGAGACGACCATGGATTATCAGAATCGTACGCTGATCCGAATTGAGATGGATGATGCGGAGAAGGCAGACCGGGTTTTTTCCATGCTGATGGGAGATAAGGTTCCGCCGAGACGCGCTTTTATTGAAGAAAACGCAAAGAAAGCGACATTGGATCTATAGAGAATCAGGATAAGGGAAAATGGCAAGGAAAACGAAAGAACAGAAAGTCGAATATCATTATGAAACCGAAGACCGGAAGATGAAAGTACACGGTCTGACGGACGAGATGGAGAAAAGTTATCTGGATTACTCCATGAGTGTCATCGTCGGCAGGGCGCTGCCGGATGTCCGGGACGGTATGAAACCGGTGCACCGGCGTATCCTCTATGGTATGCAGCAGCTGGGCATTACGCCGGACAAGCCGCACAAGAAATCTGCCAGAATCGTCGGTGAAGTCATGGGTAAGTATCATCCCCACGGAGATTCGTCCATCTATGATGCGATGGTCCGGATGGCCCAGGATTTTTCCATGCGCTACCCGCTGGTGGACGGTCACGGAAACTTCGGTTCGATTGATGGAGACGGTGCTGCGGCCCAGCGGTATACCGAGGCGAGAATGTCTCCGTTTTCCATGGAGATGGTTCGGGATATTGAAAAGGATACCGTGGATTTCATGCCGAATTTCGACGGTGAGGAAATGGAGCCGACCGTTCTGCCGTCCCGGTATCCGAATCTGCTGGTGAATGGTTCCAGCGGGATTGCCGTCGGTATGGCGACGAATATCCCACCCCACAATCTGGGCGATGCCATTGACGCAGCGGTTTATATGATCGAACACCCGGACTGCACTGTAGATGACCTGATCCCGGTCATCAAGGGACCGGATTTCCCTACAGGTGCACAGATTCTGGGAAAGTCCGGGATCCGGGAATTCTACCGCACCGGCACCGGACGGATCCGGATGCGGGCGAAATGCAGCATTGAGCCCTTCCGCCGGGGGAGAGAGCAGATCATCATCACGGAGATTCCGTACGGCGTGAACAAGGCGAAGATGATCGAGAAAATGGCGGAACTGGTCAAGTCCCGGAAGATCCAGGGTATTACGGAAATCCGGGATGAATCTTCCCGGGAGGGAATCCGGATTGTCATTGAACTCCGGAAGGATGCTAATGCGCAGATCATCCTGAATAATCTGTACAAGTACAGTTCGCTGCAGGAAAATTTCGGTGCGATCATGCTGGCGCTGGTGGACGGCAAACCGAAGACACTGAATCTGCGGGAAGTGCTGGAAGAGTACATTCGATTTCAGAAAGAGGTGGTCACCCGGAGGACGGAATTCGACCTGAAAAAGGCACGGGAACGGGCTCATATTCTGGAAGGTCTGCTCATTGCGCTGGACAATATCGATGAAGTGATCCGGGTGATCCGCAGTGCCTATGATGATGCCCGGGAACAGCTGATGAAGCGCTTCGGTCTGGACCGGGTCCAGGCCCAGGCCATTCTGGATATGCGGCTCGCCCGTCTTCAGGGTCTGGAACGGGAAAAACTCCAGAATGAGTTCGATGAACTGAAGAAACGAATCGCCCGGTATGAAGGGATTCTTGCCAGCGAACGGAAATTGATGCAGGTGATCCGGAAGGAACTGCTGGAAATCCGGAAGAATTGGAGCGACCCGCGGAGAACCGAGATTGTGAAGGATCCGGGAGAACTGGATGAGGATGATCTGATCGTCGAAGAGGATGCCTTTGTCTCTGTTACCGCCCGGGGATATGCAAAACGGGTTCCGGACGTATCCAAGGCGGTGAAACCAATGGAGGATGATTATGTCAAGCATCTCTACCACACCACGACGAAGCAGACGCTGCTGGTATTCACCGATGTAGGGAAGATGTACCGGGTGCCGGTTCTGGATCTGCAGGAATCCACCCGCAGCGTGAAGGGCACGGCTCTGGCGGAGAGCTGCGGATTCCTGACCAGGGAGAATTTCGTGTCTGCCATTGCGGTGGGAGACTTCGACAAAGGATCCGTGTTTGTCATCACCGACGGGGGCGCTGTCAAGCGGATACAGATCAGTGATCTTGATACATCCCGCAGAAATGGTATATCCTATACAAAGTTAAAAGAAAATGAAAAAGTGGTGGACGTGGTCGTGGACAATGGTGAAGATCTGATCCTGGCAACGAAGCGGGGGAAAGGAATCCGGTTCTCCGGAGACGGAATCCGGGCCATGGGCCGGGCGGCGTCCGGCGTCCGGGGAATTCGTCTGGATGACGGAGACCTTGTGACAGCAGTCACGCGCTATGAGCGGGGAAGCGAGATTGTCGCCGCTTCTTCCGGCGGTTTCATCAAGCGGTTCCGTGCCAGCCAGATTCCGCAGCAGGCCAGAGGGGGCAAGGGGGTCTTCCTCTGGGAGAAAAAGAGTTTGAAGATGACCGGTCCTCTGACGGGGATTGTTTCCCGGGATGCAGAGGGCGAAGTCGTCTTCCTGCTGGAGGAAAAGTGTGTCGTAATGAAGGTGGAAGAGGTGCCGGAGGCGACACGGGCAGCGGCGGGTATCCGCTGTGAATTCGGTGAGTCTGTAATTTCCTGCGGGAAGCAGGCGGCACTTCGTTCCACGGAGGATATGCCGGATCCGACAGGACCGGATACGCCTGATACCCCGGACACTTCTGGGCCGGATGCATTGGAAGGAAACACCCCGGACACTTCGGGACCGGATCCGGAGGTGAACGATGGGTCGGAGAAGGACCTTTCGGCGGGAGGACAAGTGGATTTGTTTTCTCAGTTCTGATCGAATAACGGAGTGATATGGAAGACATCAGACAGAAAATCGAGAAAGCGAAGCGGGACGAGGACTGTTTTGCGGAACTGGTGCGGGAGTACGAGAAGCATATTCTCTATGCTGCCTACCGGACCGTGGGACATTACGTCTCGAAGAGCGATGATGAATGGTCTGTCGCAATGATGGCTTTCTATGAGGCAGTCCGTTCCTATGATGCGGAGAAAGGCAGTTTTGTGAAATTCTCGGAGATGGTGATCCGGCGCCGGGTAATCGACCAGCTGCAGCATCATGGGAAGTATCGTCCCGAAGTGACTGCGGACATTGAAGAGGAGTTTTCCAATGAGCCTGCTCCGGAGCCTTCCGGGACGGATAATCCGGTGCGGGACGAAATCGAAGCTTTTTCGGATCTTCTGGAGGAATACGGACTGGTCTTCCGGGATCTTGCGAAATCCTCCCCCAAATCCAGGAAAACGAAGCATTCCTGTGCGCTGGCGGTGCAGGCCCTTCTGGAACATCCGGAACTGACCCGTCAGATGCGCTCCCGCCGTACGCTGCCCATGAAGCAGATCGAAGAAATTTCCGGCGTACCCCGAAAAATTCTGGATCGTCATCGAAAGTATATAATAGCAGCAGCGGAGATCCTGCTGGGCGATTATCCGCATTTGCAGGAATACGTACGATATATCAGGGGGGTGAGAATATGAGGGCGATTGTTCTGTCGTCGGATGACGGCGGCAGTGTGATCCTCGGGTCGGACGGCATCGTGTATGAAGTTGCCGCCGTATATGAAGTCGGGGATACGGTTCACTACACGCCGCGGCGAAGCTATCATATTCTCCGGCGTGCGGCTGCACTGGCCGCCTCATTAGTGATATTGGTATCGGGCATATTCGGCTACTCTTACCAGAATCTGATGGTGTATGCCACCGTTCATGTGGATCAGCTGCCGGGCGTGGAATACCGTCTGAATCGAAGGAACCGGGTTGTGGATATCGTCGGAACCACAGAAATGGCGAAGCACACAGCCAGAATCCTGCGGGAGGGAGGCGCTGTGCAGGTGACACTCACCAAATCCCTGGAGCGTTCTTCGAAACTGACTCATGTCAGAGAACTTTCTGTGGTTGTGAAATGTGACGACTCGAAGGGACTGAAAATCGTTGAGGACGAAACCCGCATGGTTGCGGCAGTGGTCAGTGTGAATCATCAGAATACCGGAAATGCAGTTCCGCAGCCTGCACTGGAGCAGCCGAAGAATGGAGAGCAGGAAACTGCCTCTGAAAATGCTTCCGGAAAGACGGAAAACGGGAAGATGGACAGCGGGACATCGGCGGTTTACGGCAGCAGCGGGAATAAGCAGTCCGTTGCTGCGGATGCAGTCCAGGCGTCCTCCGGCGCTTCGGGCAGTACTGCGGCGGTGGACGGCGCCGGAACAGGATACGCGAATGCTTCTGCGGCGGCCAGGTATCCTTCCTCCGGGTACGGGACAGATACTGCCGGCCGGAAATCCATCAGCCAGAAACCTGAGAAGGTTTCTCTTTCCGATGTAATCAGTCCCGATGCGCAGGTGACACTGATGGATGAGAAGACCGACGGGGAGGAAGCTTCCTCTGCCCGGGAACAGCGATCGGCATCGGAGAATGGAGCGAAGATTTCGGAGCAGAACGGGGAGGAGGAAAGTACGGAGAATACCGGAAACACTTTTTTTGAAAAATAATTTCGGTATGACCCCGAAATTATGGCGAAGTATTCCGAAATCTAATAGTGGTATTGGGAGAGATATTCGTTGGGGGACGAATTGAAAAGCGGTTGTCCCGGGTTTCCGGGCGGCTTTGTGACAGAGAGCGGATTCGGGTGAAATTGTTAGGTGGCCTCCGTCTGCTCACTTTGTTCAAAAGGGGTTAGATGAATAGAGAAGTTCTGCAGCGCAGCCTGCGCTGCAGAATCTTGGACAAGGCATCGCATCTCTCGTTCTAAGCAGCGTTGCTACGCTGTGTGAACACTGCGCATCGGATGTTAGGGCTCGGATGTGCAGTGTTTTTTTATGCCTGCACAGACGGGGTTCCTGACGCCTGTTTCCTGATCCATTCCCGAAATATTTTTGTGAATCGAAATTAACCTTTGCAAATTTAATGCGGGATTGTATACTTTAAAGCGTGCGCTATGAAAATGTCGCACATGCAACAAGTTATTTTTGTTTGAAAGAGAATTGTAAATCAGTATGAAAGAAAAGAGATCGAACAACACCAGAATAATAAACCTTGCAGTCGGGCCGTTGCTTTTCCTGCTTTGCACGACCCTGCTTCCTCACCAGTATTTCAGTACTGTTGCTGCCAGAGGCGCCATCGGGACAATTGCCTGGATGGCATACTGGTGGATTACCGGACCTGTGGACTTCGCTGTGACCGGATTCCTGCCGGTAGCGGTGAATGCGGTGATCCAGATGGCCGATATGGGTCTTGTGATTGCCAATTACGCAGATGAAATCATTCTTCTGCTGCTGGGTGCCTCTATCATCACCGCATCCTGGGAACTCTCCGGATTGGACAAGCGGATTGCGTCTTTCTTTCTGGTCATGATCGGAAATGAACTGCGGAGTCAGGTTGTTTTCTGGTTCCTGCTGACCACCGTGCTGTCTGCCGTTCTGCCGAATGCAGTGGTCTGTGCGGCGATCACGCCGATCGCTGTTTCCATGCTTCGCTATCTCGGCATGGAGGATATTGGAGAGAGCCGGACGGGTTCCATGATTCTGATGACGATCGCCTACGGCGCCGGCGTGGGAGGAATGGCATCACCGCTGGGAGGTGCCATGAACCTGGTGACTGTGCAGTATCTGGAGGAGGTAACCGGAAAGGAGTACATCTACTGGCACTGGGTCATCCGTTTCCTGCCGATTATGGCTGTGGTGATTATCTCTAACCTGATTTATCTGGTATGCCGCTGCAAAAAAGGCGAGAATCTGGGCGGCAGCCGGGAATATTTTGTCCGGCAGTATCACTCCATGGGAAAGATGAGCGGCGATGAAAAGTGGGGACTGGGGCTGTTTCTTGCCGCCACAGTTCTTTCCTTCACCCGCCAGCTGTATCAGGATTACCTGCCGGGACTGAAGCCGGCTTATGTCTTCATCATCTGCGCAATTATCGCTTTTGTAATTGTGAAACGGGACGGGTCCCGGCTGATCACCTGGAAGAGTGCGGAGGTGAAGATTATCTGGGATCTGCTTTATATCTACGCCGGCGGTCTGGCTGCGGGCACACTGATTAATGAGAGCGGAGCAGGAAAGGCGATCGGAGAGGCAATGGCGGCGCTGCACCTGGACGGCGGTTTCCCGACCATCTTCGTCATTGTCGCTGTTACGCTGCTCATGTCCGACATGACAAGCAACACAGCCACTGCGGCGGTTGCCATGCCGATTGTCATCAGCATGGTGCAGGGGATCGGCCTGAATCCGGTACCGTACATCTATGTAGCTACCATCGGTGTGAATCTGTCCTACATGCTGCCGACCTCGATCCGTGCGATCCCGGTGGGATACGGAATGAAGCCGCGGTTCATGCTTCGTCACGGTGTATGGCTGACTGTTATCTCCATTGTATCCCTGTCCGTTACGGCGTGGCTGCTGGTAACATACTGGCCGGCATTCAGCACGATTTAACAGAGAAAATAGAAAGAAATGTGCCGGGGCATTGCAGGATGCTCCGGTTTTTTGTATGCTGTAACAGAAAGCGTGAAGACACCGTAGAATGGGGAATGGGGCGACATGGATGAGAGAGAAAAACTGGCCTGGGAGCCGGTGAAGACAGAGCATATCGTACAGGACCGGTGGATTGATTTTCGGAAAACCGAGTTCCGGATGCCGGACGGGTCCCTGCTGGGGCCGTTCTATAATTACAGCCGCCGTAGTTACGTAGTAATCATCGCTTCGGATGAAGGGGGGCGGTTTCTCTGTGTCCGGCAGTACCGCCAGGGAATCGGCCGGGTTACCACGGAGTTTCCGGCAGGGGGCATTGAGCCGGGCGGCGGATCCGGTCAGGATGTGGCTCCGGATTTCATCACGCAGCCGGATGAAGGGGCCGATGAAGAAGAGGCACTGGAAGCGGCAGTACGGGAGTTGAGAGAGGAGACCGGATATGTTTCGGACTGTTGGTCCCATGTGATCACGGCTCCTTCGGACGCAACGATTTCCGACAACTACGCCCATATTTTCCGGGCAAAAAACTGCCGGAAGGCGGGCGGACAGGAGCTGGATGATTCGGAGTATCTGCATGTGGAGCTGAAGTCCCCGGAACAGATTGACGGTCTGATCCGGGAAGGCGGATTTCAGCAGATCGTGCATATGCTGGGATGGATGCTGGTGAAAGGGGAGTAGAACATGGTAAGACCGGAATTAGAGAGACATGCGGAAGAACTTTTTTTCTCCCAGAGAAACGGGGAACCCTGGGAGCATCTCCCTTACTGGGATGCGATGATCGATTACCGGGCCTGCGGTCTTGTGTCCATGACCCACTGCATTGACGTGCTCACGGGAAAGGATCTGACGCCGGCGGATGTGTATCACATGAGGGCGGAGTACGGCGTGGATCAGAGCCGGGTTGCCTCGAAGGACGGAACCGGGATCTGCGGCGGTGATGCCCAGTTTCAGTTCAATGAAATGAACCGTAAACTGTTCGGCGTGGAGTCCCGGCCTTTGGAGCGGACCGTGGCAGCCCTCCGGGAGGCGCTGATGCAGGAGGACACAGTAATCTGGGCGTCTTCCCGCAATACGGATTTTTATTCCATGGACGGGTCGGTCCGGACTTCCCGCAACGGTCATGTGATGTGTTTCTGGAAGTATGAAAACGGTGTTTTTTTTGCCAAAGACCCGGGACTCACGAAGGAGCAGGGAAACAATGTTCCGTATGACGAAGAACGGATGGAGAAATGGCTGGGAGGATGGACATACCAGCAGTTCATCATCGGATTGGCGAAGTAACAGAATCAGAAACAGACAAGTGCGGAATCGCTTCACCCGGGCGATTCCGCACTTGTTCTGTCTGCTCGATTTAGTTTCTGTTACAGCTCCCGCTCGATCAGGTCCTGGAAGGTTTCTCTTCTCACCACCAGCCGTGCAGCGCCGTCCTTCACCATGACGATGGCCGGACGCGGGATCCGGTTATAGTTGGAGGCCATGGAGTAGTTGTAGGCGCCGGTGGTCAGCACGGCAACGATGTCGCCGCGGTTTGCTTTCGGCAGCAGGATATCTTCTGCCAGCCGGTCACCGGTTTCGCAGCATCTTCCGGCAACCGTGCAGCGGAAGTCCGCCGTATCGTTCATGCGGTTGGCCAGAACGATGGTGTATGCGGACTGATACAGTGCGTAACGCGGGTTGTCTGTCATTCCGCCGTCCACCATGACGTAGTTCCGGTATCCCTCGATTTCTTTCACTCCGCCGGTAGTGTACAGGGTGACGCCCGCATCCGCCACAATACTGCGGCCAGGCTCCATCAGAACCTGCGGCAGCGGGTAGTTGCGCTCTTCACAGTGACTCTTCAGGTGTTCGGAAATCTGACGGATGTTTTCGGCGATATCCACTTCCGGATCGCTCTCGGTGTAGCGCACACCGAAGCCGCCGCCGATATTGAAGATGCCGGCGGTGTAGCCGTGCTTCCGGCGCATGTCATCGGCGAATCCCAGCAGGATGTCGATCTGGTCGCAGAACGGGTCACTTTCAAAAATCTGGGAGCCGATGTGGGTGTGGTAGCCGCAGAGCTCCAGGTTCTCACAGGCCAGAGCCTGTACAACGGATTCTTCCGCCTGGCCTGTTTCGATGGCCCGGCCGAACTGGGAGTCAATCTTTCCGGTATTGATCGCATCCAGCGTGTGCGGGTCCAGTCCCACGGTCACACGAAGCAGAATCTTCTGTTTCACGCCCATTTCTCCGGCAGTTTCGTTCAGGATGCGAAGTTCATTCAGATTATCCACGATGAAGTAGCCGATGTGCTGCTCCAGACCATAGCGAATGTCCTGATCGGTCTTGTTGTTTCCGTGGAAGTAAATCTTCTCTGCCGGGAATCCGGCGGCCAGCGCTGTGTAGATCTCTCCCGGGGAGACAACATCGGCAGAAAGCCCTTCTTCCTCCACGATCGGGTAGATTCCCTTGAAGCAGAGTGCCTTTCCGGCAAACAGCGGAACAGAACCGTTTCCAAAGTACCGGGTCATCGCTTCTGTGTAGATCCGGCATTTTTTGCGAATGATGTTCTCGTCCAGGACATACAGGGGGGTGCCGTATTCTTCTGCCAGGCTGACCGCATCGACGCCGCCGATGGTCAGGTGTCCCGCTTCATTGATGTTCAGATTGTCGTACAGTAAATTCATTTTTCTTCTCCTCTGCCGGGGGCGTGCAGGGACCGGAATCCCGCAGTTTCCCGGTTTGCGGCAGAAACGGATGACAGAAGCATACAACCTGAGTCATCCGTTCCGCAGCATATAGATTGTGTCGTTTTGATGATGCCTGTTAAAGTGGCAGGCAGGATCCGCCTCAGCCGATCATGTCCTGCATATTATAGAGCCCGGCCGGTTTTCCGGCGAGAAATTTCGCAGCTTCCAGTGCGCCGTCTGCGAACAGAGCCCGGTCGAAGGCGGAGTGGCGGAGGGTGATCATCTGTGTGCCGGTGTTCAGGAATACTTCATGTTCACCGACCACATTGCCCATCCGCAGTGCACTGATGCCGATTTCCTGTGGCTGCCGCGCATGGTGACCGCTTCTTCCTTCCACGTATTCCGCATCGCTTCGTACTTCCTTCACAGCATCCGCCAGCATGAGGGCGGTGCCGCTCGGGGCATCCAGCTTCCGGTTGTGGTGTGCTTCCAGGATTTCCACATCGGCATCCGGGAAGACCTTCGCAGCTTCCTTCACCAGTTTCTGCAGCAGTGCGATACCCACAGACATGTTGGCCGACCGGAATACCGGAATCGTTTTTGACGCTTCCGCAATCAGCGCCAGCTCCTCCTCGGTCTGTCCTGTGGTGGCAATGACCGCCGGGATCTTGCGGAAAGTGCAATATTCCATGATATCCCGGGTTGCCGCATGGTTAGAGAAATCAATCAGCACATCTGCCGGGCCCTGATAGTCGGAAAGACTGGACAGGATGTCCTCCTCTGCGTGATGGGCCACTGCAGCGGCCAGTTCGAAATCGTCTGTGTGGCTGATCCGGTCCAGCAGGATCTGACCGATGTGCCCGGATGCGCCGTGAATCATTACTTTCAGTGCCATTATGCCTCTACCCCCAGTTCGTCCATTGCAGCGGCCAGCTTTTCGTAGGTATCCGGCTGCATCGGATACATCGGCGAACGGAGAACGTTGTCGCAGAGTCCGAGCCGTGCACATGCCGCCTTCACCGGAATCGGGTTCACTTCACAGAACAGTCCGCGGATCAGCGGAAGAACCTTCTTCTGCAGTGCGCAGGCGCCTTCGATGTCACCGGAGAACCACTTGTCCGTGATCGCCACGCTCATCTCCGGGATGACATTCGCCATGGTGGAGATACAGCCGATGCCGCCCATGGACAGAATCGGAACGATCTGATCGTCGTTGCCGGAATAGATATCCAGATTGTCCCCGGCTTTCGCAGCCAGTTCCACGATCTTTCCAATATCACCGTTCGCTTCCTTCGTGGCAGCGATATTCGGATGCTTGGACAGTGCCGCATAGGTGTCCGGTGCCACATTCACGCCGGTGCGGGAAGGTACATTATAAATGATGATCGGCTTCGTACTGGCATCCGCATATTCTGTGTACATGCGGATCAGGCCGTCCTGGGTAGCCTTGTTATAGTACGGGGTGACCACCAGGCAGGCATCGACGCCGGCGTCACAGGCATACTTGGTGAGCTGAATACCGTATGCAGTGTCGTTGCTGCCGGTGCCGGCGATGACCGGAACTCTTCCGGCAACCCGGTCTACGGCGAAGGAAATGACATCCTTGTGTTCCCGGTCCGTGAGGGTAGGTCCCTCACCGGTTGTGGCTGCGATGACCAGGGCATTGATGCCGGCATCGAGCTGCCGGTCGATCAGTCTGCCGTACTGTTCGAAGTTGACGGCACTGCCGTCCGGCGTGAACGGAGTAATCATAGCTGTGGCGATTCCTCTGAAAACAGTGTTCTTCATCGATATTACCTCCTGAGGCCTGATAAAAATGATCATACTTCCATTGAGACGATACGAATGAAAAAAGCAGCGGCTTCGCGGCCGCTGCTCCTCGATAATGATCCAGTTCCCCTGCATTCCGGCGCAAGACAAAGCCCCCGCAGGCGGTGGTAATCGGTTCATATCCAGGATAGCGCTCCGCAGTCATCTCTCTCTACGAAATGAAGTGCGACAGTCGGACGACTCTTAGTCCGTCCGCCCAGACAAGGCAGCCACACGGTTCTGCCCGTCTTCGGCGTCCATGCCTTCCGCGCTGCCTGTTCCGTATCACATCGGCAGCGTTACTCATCATAAGACGCATCCTCTATCTCAATTTGATTGTTTATGCACACATCATAGAGTATTTTGCTCCGGGAGTCAAGGCTGAAGTGCGAACTTTTGGAGAAACATAACAGAATTCCACGGTTGATTTTGTTGATTTCGGCAAAAAAATCCCGAGCGAACCGGTCCTGTGCCGGGAAAACGGCCGGAATGGCCGGCCGGAAAAAAGTGGGCGGGCGGCCGGCCGTTTTTTGCGATATAATACTCGTGTTGCATTCCGCCTTGCGGGTATGTTAAATTCAATGGAAAGCGCCGGAAGGGAGCAGCTTCCGGTGATCAGGAATAGAGAAAGCAGCAGGTGAATCTATGCGGAAGACGAAAATTATATGTACCATCGGGCCGGCATCGGACAGTGAAGAAGTCATGCGGGAACTGTTCCGGGCGGGGATGAATACCGGCCGGTTCAACTTCTCTCACGGAGATTATGCGCAGCATGAGCGGAATATCGCCCGGTTCCGGAAGGTGCGGGACGAACTGGGTGTCCCTGCTGCGGTGCTGCTGGATACCAAGGGCCCGGAGATCCGGGTGAAGGATTTCAAGGACGGGAAGGTGATGCTCCGGGACGGCCAGCCGTTCACCCTGACCACCCGGGAAGTTATGGGGGACGAAAACCGGGTCAGCGTCACATTCGACGGATTTGCCAAGGATCTTTCTCCCCACAACCGCGTGCTGATCGACGACGGAAAGATCAGTCTGGATGTACGGGAAGTGACGGACACGGATGTGATCTGTGAAGTGATCCACGGGGGTGCGGTCAGCAATCACAAAGGCATTAACGTACCGAATGTGAGTATCAGTCTTCCATTTATGTCAGAGAAGGACAAGGCGGATCTGCTTTTCGGCATTGAAAATGGTGTGGATTATGTTGCTGCTTCCTTCACCCGCACGGCAGAGGATGTGCGGGAGATGAGACATTTTCTGGATATTAACGGCGGAAAGGATATTCGCATTCTGTCAAAAATTGAAAGTACGCAGGGTGTGGAGAACTTCGAGGAAATATTGAAGGAATCGGACGGTATCATGATCGCCCGGGGAGACATGGGGGTGGAACTTTCTTATGAACAGCTTCCGGGCATTCAGAAGCGGTTCATCAAGCGGTGCGAACAGTCCGGGAAGCTGGTCATCACAGCGACCCAGATGCTGGAATCCATGATTGAGAATCCCCGGCCCACCAGAGCGGAAACCACGGACGTGGCGAATGCGGTATTTGACGGGACCTCTGCCGTCATGCTGTCCGGTGAGACGGCGGCGGGGAAATATCCGGTGGAGGCGGTGCGGGCGATGGCAAGGATCGCCGCCCAGGCGGACCGGGATCTGATCCAGATGAAATCCAGAACGCCCCAGTGGCATGAGATGGATGTGAAAGATACCACCAATGCGGTGGCGCACGCAGCCTGCACCCTGGCAGATGATACCCAGGCCCAGGCGATCGTCGCTGTCACCATGTCCGGATTCACTGCCAGAAGAACGGCGAAATTCCGTCCGGATGTGCAGATCATCGGTGCGACGCCGAATCAGAAGGCGTATCATCAGATGGCGCTGGAGTGGGGCATCGAGCCGCTTCTGTCCCTGCAGAAGGACCGGCTGCTGGAGCTGATCCGTCACGTGGCGGAGGTCGCCATTGATCGGGGAATCATTCACGAGGGTGCCATGCTGGTGGTCACGGCGGGCATCCCGCTGGGAAAGAGCGGCGACACGAATATGATCCGGATCATTCAGGCCTGACCCGGGAGGGCAGCTTCCTCCGCTGCGGGCGGGCTGTTCCCCGGATCGGAGAATGAAAAAAGAGCTGCAGAAGGGCAGGCCGCATGGCCCCGTCCTTTTGCAGCTCTTTTCAATCGGTTATCTTCCGCTACTGATCCGAACCGCTGGTTTCCGATTCGGCGAGCACGGTATCATACTCCGCAAAAATCGCTTCTTTCATCCGGTTTCTGACTTCAGACGTGAGCGGATGTGCAATATCCCGGAAATCTCCGTCACCCATTTTCCGGCTCGGCATTGCGATGAACATGCCGTTCTGCCCTGAAATAATCTTAATGTCATGCACGACGAACTCATCATCAAACGTGACGGAGGCAACCGCCTTCATCTTGCTGTCAGAGTTGATCTTGTGGATTCTGACATCTGTAATTTTCATTTCACCACCCCATTCGCATGATTCTTCTTACAGACTGATATTTCAACATACTCTACTCAATAAGGTATTATATCCACGATTTCGGGACCATGCAATACGATTATTTGGACAACTCTGCCGCTTCGTCATCACGATTTTTTCAATTAGAAATCTACCCAGTTGTGGAATATGTAGAGATTGCAACCTTTTGACGGGAAAAGAAGAGTAATTTTTGGGTCAAGTTCTGCCAGGAAATAAAAATCATGTACTTTGAAAAGTGCAATTAGAATGTGCTTGGAATATCCGGATCCGGTGAAATAATCGGGAATTATTTATTTTTGTATCATGGTTAGAACCACATCTCATGTTGAATGTATGCTATAATGTTGGGACGTGTGGAACGCTGACCATTTGGGCGGCGGCGCACGGAGAAACAGTATGAAACCGGAGGTTGTATCACAATGATCGATTTAACCAAACACAGGAATATTCATTGTATCGGTATCGGCGGTATCGGTCTCTCTGCCATTGCGGAGATCCTGCTGTCCAGAGGATACAATGTGACCGGTTCTGATATGAAGGAATCCATGATCACAGACCATCTTGCAACCCTGGGTGCGAAGATCTACATCGGACACAGGGCGGAGAATGTTGAAGGCGCAGATCTTCTGGTCTACTCGGCAGCTATCGCAGAGGAGAATCCGGAGATTGTCCGGGCGAAGGAACTGGGCATTCCGATGGCATCCCGGGCACAGCTGCTGGGAACGCTGATGTGTGAATATCCGAAGAGTATTGCCGTCAGCGGCACCCATGGGAAGACCACCACCACGTCCATGCTCTCGCTGATTCTGAATAACGCCGGGAAGGACCCGACCATTCTGGTAGGCGGAGAACTGGCAGAAATCGGCGGCAATGTGCAGGTGGGTCATGGCGACACCTTCATCACGGAGGCCTGCGAGTACCGGGACAGTTTCCTGCAGCTGCATCCGAACATTGAAATTATCATGAATATTGATTCGGATCACCTGGATTATTTCAAGGACATCGACGCAATTGTGAAGTCTTTCGACCGGTTTGCCGGTTATGTGCCGGAAACCGGGAAGATCATTGCCTACGATGCGAATCCTTTTGTCAGCGAGGTGGTGAAGGGCCGGAAGAATGTCATTCTGTTCGGCTATAACAGTAATTCCGACTACTCGGTGTCCGGCGTCCGGTTCGTGGAGGGAATCCCCCGTTTCCATGTGATACATGACGGACAGGATCTGGGGGAAGTGATCCTCCGTATTCCGGGAGAACATAATATCCTGAATGCGACGGCCGCTTTCGCCTGTGCCTATGAGATGGGCATCGGTCCGGATGTCATTATCGCTACTCTGGAGAAGTACACCGGCATCCAGAGACGGTTCGATGTGAAAGGTTATTTCGGCCGGGGTGCCCGGCTGATCGACGACTATGCGCATCATCCGACGGAGATCAGAGCGACGCTGAACGCTGCGGACAAGCTGCCGCACCATGATATCTGGTGCATTTTCCAGCCTCATACCTATACGCGGACACTGGCTCTTTTCGATCAGTTCGCCGATGCATTCGGGCTGACTGATCATCTGATCCTGACGGATATCTACGCTGCCAGAGAGAAGGACATCTATAACATCGATTCGAAGAAGCTGGCGGATGCCATTCACGGGGAACATCCGGATATGAATGTCCGCTATATGAAGGATTTCGACAGTATCGCCGCTTACGTGAAGGAACATGCGGAGAAGGGGGATCTGGTGATCACCATGGGCGCAGGAGACGTGTATAAGGTCGGTGATCTTCTGATGCAGGATGAGAAGTAGAAGGGAAATCGGACTTTTATGACATATGAAGAATATCAGAAGCAGGAACAGGCGCGTCTGGCTGTGGCCATCCGTCATCTGGAGAACGGTGTGTTGTTTCAGGACATTCATACCGTGTATATCGATGAGAGTGTCACGATACAGCCGGGGGCACGGATCGGCTCCTGTGTGACGCTGGAAGGCGAGACGGAAATTGGTGCCGGCGCTGTAATCGGCCAGAATTCCCGCCTTCGGGATGCGAAGATCGGCGAAAACGTGGACATACAGAGCTCGGTGATTCTGGAAAGTTCTGTGGGTGCGGGAACGAAAGTGGGCCCGTTCGCATATATCAGACCGGGTTCGAAGATCGGCGAGAACTGCAAGATCGGCGATTTCGTAGAAGTGAAGAATTCCACATTCGGTGACGGATCCAAGTCCGCCCACCTGACTTACATCGGGGATTCCGATGTGGGAAGAGATGTCAATCTCGGATGTGGTATTGTGTTCGTCAACTATGACGGAACGAATAAATATCGCACAACTGTGGGAGACGGCGCTTTTATCGGATGCAACACGAACCTGGTTTCACCGGTTCATGTGGGAGACGGCGCCTATATCGCCGCAGGCAGCACCGTGACCGAAGATGTGCCGGAAGACGCCCTGGGGATCGCCAGGGCACGGCAGACCAATATCGAGGGTTGGGCTGCAAAAAAGGGACTTTACAGGAAGAAGTAGCATCATCAGGAGGTAATGAAATGAAGAACTGCTCTTACTCAGATTTTAAGATTTTCGCGGGAAATTCCCATCCGGCGCTGGCGGAGGCTATCGCCCAGCAGTTGGGAAAGCCGCTGGGGAAGGCGACGGTAACGAAATTCAGTGACGGTGAAATCTCCGTAAGCATCTGGGAAACCGTCAGAGGCCGGGACGTGTATATCATTCAGTCCACGAATGATCCGGTCAATGACAACCTGATGGAACTCCTGATCATGATTGATGCGATGAAGCGTGCTTCCGCAGGCAGAATCAATGCTGTCATTCCGTACTACGGCTATGCCCGTCAGGACCGGAAGGCGAAGGCGAGAGATCCAATCTCGGCGAAACTGGTCGCAAACCTCCTGCAGGCGGCCGGTGCCGATCGTGTGCTGACAATGGATCTCCATGCAAACCAGATTCAGGGTTATTTCGACATCCCGGTGGATCACCTGGTCGGTCAGCCGATTGTGGCGAAGTATTTCAAGGATAAGAACATGGAAAATGTCTGCGTCGTTTCTCCGGATCACGGCAGTGTGACGAGAGCGAGAACCCTGGCGGAATATTTCAACTGCCCGATCGCCATTGTGGACAAGCGCCGTCCGGAGCCGAACAAATCCGAGATCATGAATATCATCGGCGATATCAAGGACAAGAACTGTATCATCATCGATGATATGATCGACACGGCGGGAACCATCACCAATGCGGCGAATGCAATCAAGGAAATGGGTGCGAAAGCGGTTTATGCCGGTGCGACCCATGCGGTTCTGTCCGGTCCGGCGATTCAGCGGATCCAGGACTCCGCCATCGAGGAACTGGTTCTGCTGAACACCATCGCACTGCCGGAAGAGAAGAAACTGGACAAGATCACAACTCTGTCCGTTGCGCCGCTCTTCGCAGAAGCGATTTCCCGTGTGTTCACGAACGGCGAAGTCTCCAAGATCTTCGAATAATCGAAATACTGCAGAGTACCTGCCCCGGCTGCCTGGCAGCTGGGGCCGTATTTACTTTTAAATAGCGAGAAGGAGTTGGGATCCATGTACATTGTTGTGGGCCTGGGAAATCCCGGGAAGAAATACGAGAATACCCGCCATAATCTGGGCTTCATAGCCATCGATCAGCTGGCGGAAGCGCTGGGGGTCCGGGTGGACCGGCTGAAATTCAAATCTCTGATCGGTGAAGGCCGGATCGGCACCGAGAAAGTGATCCTGGTGAAGCCCCAGACCTATATGAATCTGAGCGGTGACGCCGTTCGGGAAATCATGGACTTCTATAAGCTGGATCCGGAGCGGCTGATTGTGATCTACGATGATTTCGACATCCCGGAAGGCCATCTCCGTATCCGGAAATCCGGCAGTGCCGGCACCCATAACGGCATGCGCTCTGTTGTTTATCAGCTGAAGTCCGACCGTTTTCCCAGGATTCGCATCGGCACCGGCGGCAGTCAGAAGAAGGAGGATCTGATCCGGTTCGTTGTGGGAGGATTCACGAAGGAAGAGGTACCGGTGCTGGAGGATGCTGTTACGAAAGCCGTGCAGGCGGCGGAATGCATCATTCGGGAGGACGTGGAGTCCGCCATGACGAAGTACAACACGAAGAAGCAGAAGAAACCGCGGAAGAAGGCGGACCGGCCGCCGAAGCCGGACACTTCGGATACGGCAGGGAAGGAAGAAGAAACGCATGAGTAAACATGGGATTACCGGCATTTCCGGTGTGGCCGAGAGCCGTTCCGCACTGATGATTTCAGAGGTTATCGCCAATGAAGGGGGCCAGGCGCTGATTATTACGGCAACGGAGAAACGGGCCAGGAGCCTGGCCGATGATCTTTCCTTCTTCACGGGCCGGGATGTGCGGGTGATGCCGAATGAAGACCAGATGTTTCTGGATTATGAAGCCAGGAATCACGACCTGCTGGTCCGGCGTCTGGCGGCACTGAAAGCTCTGCGCAGTGATCCGGAATGCATCGTGGTGGCGCCGGCCTCTGCGGCAGTGAAGAAGGTCATGCCCCATCGTCTGTTCGAGTCGAAGGAAATATCGATTCGGTACGGAGAAGACCGGGATCCGGAAAAACTGAAGGAACAGCTGGTGGAACTGGGATACGAGCGTCGGGCCATGGTAGAGGGACCCGGAGAGTTCAGTCTGCGCGGCGGTATTCTGGACATATATCCGCCGGACTCCGAGAATCCGTTCCGTGTGGAATTCTTTGACACGGAAGTGGACTCCATCCGTTCCTTCGACATCGATACCCAGCGGTCGCAGGATAAGCGCAGCGAGATCATCATTTCCCCGGCCCAGCAGATGATTGCCGACGAAGGGATCTTTCGGGAAGCATCCCAGAGTGTTCGCAGAAGCTACACCCGCCAGGCCGAAAAACTGGAGAAGCAGGGGCCTCAGTATGAAGCGGCGGCAGAGAATCTGAAAAAACGCCGGGATATGCTGACGGATTACATTGACCACGCTGCCAATGTGCAGCTGCTGGAGAATTATCTTCATTACTTCTATAAGGACACAGAGTATCTCTGGGATTACATGAAGGAGGGACTGCTGTTCATCGACGATCCGGACCGGATCTACGAATTTCTGGATGCCCGGGAGAAGGAGCAGAAAGAAGACTTCGAGATCATGCTGGAGCAGGGCCGGATTATTCCGAAGGACAGCGCTCTCCTCACAGGCCGGGAAGACCTGGTGAAAGCGTATTCCCATGAACCGGTCTGGATCATCACACCGTTCCCGAAGCAGGTGAAGGGGGTACCCCGGTATACGGCGGTGCACGACTTCAACAGCCGGCAGATGGTCAGCTTCGGCGGAAAAATGGACATGCTGGAGGAGGAACTCCGGGGCTACGGGAAACGTCATTACCATGTGACCATCGTATGCAGCACGAAAGAACGGCTGGCGAACCTCCGGGAATTCCTGGACCGGATCGGCATGGCCGGGAAAGTGACGCTCCGGGAGGGTTCACTCAGTGCGGGGATGGATTTCCCGGAACAAAAAATAGCCTTTATCAGCGATCGGGACATTTTCGGTGTGCAGAAACAGAAACGCCGGAGACACAAAAAACGCAGTCAGGGCGAACAGCTGGACAGCTTCACTGATCTGAACGTCGGGGATTATGTCGTCCACGAGAACCACGGCATCGGAAAGTTCCTGGGAATCGAACAGCTGGATGTTCAGGGGGAGAAGAAGGATTACCTGAAGCTTCAGTATGCGGGCAGTGATCTGCTCTACGTGCCGGTGGAACAGTTCGATATCGTCCAGAAGTACATCGGTTCCGAGGGGAAAACCCCGAAGATGAACAAGCTGGCCGGTTCCGAATGGAAGACGGCGAAGGCGAAGGCCCGGGCCGCCATTGCGGAGATGGCCGATGAACTCATTGATCTGTATGCCCAGCGTCAGATGGCGAAGGGGTATGCCTTCGGTCCGGATACCGTCTGGCAGAAAGAATTCGAGGACAGTTTCCCCTATGTGGAAACCGATGATCAGCTTCGCTGCATTGAAGAAATCAAGGCGGATATGGAACAGCCCCGGCCCATGGACCGGCTCCTGTGCGGCGACGTGGGATTCGGGAAAACAGAAGTGGCGGCCCGGGCCGTGTTCAAGTGCCTGCAGGAAGGAAAGCAGGCGGCGGTTCTGGTGCCTACCACGCTGCTGGCGAACCAGCATTATTACACCTTCACGAGCCGTTTCGAGAACTTTCCGATGAAGGTGGAGATGCTCTCCCGGTTCCGCTCGGCGGCGGAGCAGAAACAGATCCTGAAGGATCTGGAAGAGGGGAAGATTGATCTGATCGTGGGCACCCATCGCCTTTTGTCCTCCGATGTGAAATTCAAGGATCTGGGACTTCTGGTGGTAGACGAGGAGCAGCGCTTCGGGGTGGCTCACAAGGAAAAGATCAAAAAGCTGAAGAGCAATGTGGATGTGCTGACGCTGACGGCTACGCCGATCCCCCGGACATTGAACATGTCGCTCACCGGGATCCGGGATATGAGCGTCATTGAGGAGCCGCCGGAAGACCGCTACCCGGTGCAGACTTACGTTATGGAGCAGGATGACGGTGTGATCCGGGAGGCTATTATCCGGGAAACGGACCGGGGCGGTCAGGTATTCGTGGTCTATAACCGGGTGCAGGGAATTCACAAGATCGCAGAGCGGATTCAGAATCTGGTGCCGGATGCCCGGGTTGTGGTGGGGCACGGGCGTATGAGTGAGCAGACACTGGAGGATGTGATGCTGCGTTTTGACCGGCATGAGTATGATGTGCTGGTGGCCACCACCATCATCGAATCCGGCATCGACGTGCCGAATGCGAATACGCTGATCGTGCTGGATGCGGACCGGTACGGACTTTCCCAGCTTTATCAGATCCGCGGCAGAGTGGGACGTTCCACCCGCATGGCTTATGCGTACCTCATGTATCAGCGGGAGAAGGTGCTGACGGAAGTGGCGGAGAAGCGCCTTCGGGCCATCCGGGAATTCACGGAGTTCGGCTCCGGATTCAAGGTGGCCATGCGGGATCTGCAGATCCGGGGCGCCGGCAACCTGCTGGGCAGCGAGCAAAGCGGTCACATGATGAATATCGGTTATGAGCTGTACTGTAAGCTGGTGAACGAGGCGGTGCAGAAGCGCCAGGGCAAGCAGGTGAATGAGGCGCCGGAAGAGTGTTCGGTGGAACTGGCGGCGTCGGCCAATATTCCAGGGTGGTATATCGAGGATGAGGCCATGAAGATCGAAGTATACAAGAAAATTGCCCGGGTGCGCACGCCGGAGGACGAGGACGCTATGTTTGATGAACTGGTGGATCGCTTCGGAGATGTGCCGCAGGAAACCATGAACCTGGTGAAGATCGCCCGGATACGGGGGCTGGCGGAAGATCTCTCGGTGAAGAGGATTTATGAGCAGGATCGGAACGTGATTTTTGCATTTGAAGAAAAAAATCCGCTGACTGCCTTCGGTATCGTCCGGGTCAATGAAGAATTTCAGGGCAGAGCCTTCGTGCACGGAGGGGTGAAACCCTTCATCCGGATCCCGTCCCGGAAGAAATCCAAGCTGGAGGACTCTATCCGCCTGCTGACGATTGTGAAGGAAGAAGTGACGGCGGAACAGGAAAGGAAGGAACAGTAATGTTATTCAGTGGAATCACCATTCTGGACGAAAATTTTGAAATACAGAATGACATGTATGTGGGTGTGGAAGGAAAGAAAATCGACTATGTGGGGAAATCCATGCCCCGGAAGAATTACGGGGAAGTGATTTCCGGCGCCGGCCGTCTGCTGATGCCCGGCTTCTACAACGCCCACGCTCATTCTCCCATGGCGCTGATGCGGGGTTATGGAGAAGGTCTGAAACTGCAGGAATGGCTGAATGACCGGATCTTCCCGTTTGAGGCGAAGCTGGACGGCAATGCGGTGTACTGGGGCACCATGCTCTGCATGGCGGAGTCGCTCCGGTTCGGCATCGTGTCCACCTCCGACATGTATTATTTCGTGGAGGATATGGCCCGGGCGGTAGCGGACAGCGGGGCAAAAAATAACATTTCCCGTTCGCTCACCAATTTTGACGGCACGCCGTTCGACCGGATGGAATCAGCCCGGGAACTGAAGGCCGCAGTCCGGGACTGGAACGGCGCAGCGGAGGGCCGGATCATCATGGAATCCTCCCTTCATGCGGAATATACTTCGGATGAAGCGACGGCCCGGTCTCTGGCCGAATGGACGAAGGAGGCCGGCGTCAGGATGCATGTACATGTCTCGGAAACGAAGACGGAGCACGAGGAATGCAAGCAGCGCCACAACGGCATGACACCGGTGCAGTATCTGAACAGCTGCGGGATTTTCGACGTGCCTTCCATCGCTGCCCACTGTGTCTGGATCGAAGGAGAAGACTATGACATTCTCCGGGAGAAGGGCGTCACGGTGGCCACGAATCCGTGCAGCAACCTGAAGCTGGCCAGCGGCATCTGTGACACCGCCTCCGTCCTTGCCCGCGGGATCAATCTCGCCGTGGGGACCGACAGCGTCACCAGCAACAATTCCCTGAACTTTATTGAAGAAATGAAGACCCTGGCCATGGTGGCGAAGGTACGGGCCAATGATCCGACGGTCATGATGCCCCGGGATGTGCTCCGGGCCGGAACCCGGGGCGGTGCGCTGGCCCAGGGCAGAACGGACTGCGGCCTGCTGAAAGAGGGCTTCCGGGCGGACCTGATCATGCTGCGCACCGATACTGTCAATATGTACCCGGTCCATGACCTGCTGACCAACATCGTTTTCTCTGCAGACGGCGGAGATATCGCCATGACCATGGTGGACGGGAAAATTCTTTACAGAGATGGGGAGTATGCTACAATAGACGTCGACAAAACCATCTTTGAGACAGAGAAGGCCAAGGCGAATATTCTGGCCCGGCTCTGATAGAGGAGTATTTATGGGAGAACCGAAGAGCAAAGAAAATAAATTTATCAAAGGGGCCGCAATCCTGGCGGTCTCGGGTCTGGTCATCAAGGTGCTGGGGGCGCTGCTGCAGATCCCGCTGAACAACTGGATCGGCCCCCAGGGCATGTCCTACTACGGTGTGGCGTATTCGATTTACTCTGCACTGTTGGTGCTGTCCACGGCGGGCATCCCCATTGCGATTTCCCGCATGGTATCCGAACATATTGCGGTGAAGGAATACCGGTATGCACACCACGTCTTCCGGACGGCAGAAATCATCATGCTGATCATCGGCTCCCTGTCGTTTGCGATCTGTTTCTTCGGAGCGGACATGATTGCCCACGCCATCCGGAGTCCGGAAGCGGCTTCTGCGCTTCGGGCGATCGCTCCGGCGTTGTTTTTTGTCCCTCTGTTCTCTTCTTACCGGGGGTACTTCAACGGCAGACAAAACATGACGCCCACAGCGCTCAGTGAAATTGCGGAGCAGATGGTGCGGGTCGTGGTCGGCATTGCCCTGGCCTACATGTTCTACCGCACCGATCCGGTGAAGGCCTCTGCCGGCGCCACTTTCGGCGCTTCCGCCGGATCCATTGCCGGACTTCTGGTGATTGTGGGGATCTACCTGCTGAACCGGAAGACCTTCATGAAGAAAATCGAACGGGGGAACCCGGATACGGACTCCATGGGGCGGATCGCAAAGGATATCTTCATTATTGCGGTGCCGATCATCATCGGCAGTGAGATCATGCCCATCATGAATCTGATCGATACAACGATGATCATGCGGGTCCTTCAGAATGAAGGATGGACCCGGGTTCAGTCGGAGTATCTGTACGGCCTTCTGACGGCCTTCTGCAGTTCCATCATCTCCTTCCCGTACATCATCACCCAGGCGGTGACGGTGAGCCTGGTGCCGGCGCTGTCCGGCCGGTTCAAGGTGAAGGATCAGCAGGGAATTCAGGATACAATCAGTCAGGGATACCGGACCACCATGGTCATTGCGTTCCCGTGTGCTGTAGGGATCATCGCCATTGCGGAACCGATCCTGAAACTGCTGTATTTCGCCCAGCCGAAGGCCTGCCACGATGCGGCGCCGATTCTGTCCGTCATGGCGGTCAGCATCGTCTTCCTGTCCATCATGCAGACTTCCACCAGCATCCTGCAGTCCGT
The DNA here is from genome assembly GCF_900102225.1 of Eubacterium pyruvativorans. GTDB lineage: Bacteria > Bacillota > Clostridia > Peptostreptococcales > Anaerovoracaceae > Aminicella > Aminicella pyruvativorans. Next base: position 583 of record NZ_FNBF01000011.1, on the reverse strand, counting down.
GGGAAAACAGATGCTGCCGGTCCGGAATCTGGCCATCGGATGTATCGGGAAAATGTTCGCTACCTACTTCCTGGTGGCGGTGCCGGCACTGAACGTGAAGGGCGCCTGCCTGGGCACCATCGTGGCCTACATCATCGCCATGGCACTGAACGCCCGGGATGTGAAAAAGTACACCCACGCAAAGGTGAATATGGATCTGACCTACCTTCGTCCGGGACTGGTGTCCCTGGTCATGGGCGTCTGTGTTCACTACATTTACCGGTTTGTGACCGGCCCGCTGTCCGGGCACAGCCCGATGGCGGTCAACGCCCTGGGATGCCTGATCTCGATTCTGGCGGGCGTGGTGATCTATGCAGTTCTGATCTTCGCCGTAAAAGCCATCACGGTGGACGAGCTGGAAACCTTCCCGATGGGACACCGGCTGGCGGCGATTGCCCGGAAGTTCGTGCGGTAGCGTGCGCTCGGGAAAGAGGAAACGCTCGGGAAAGAGCCGGCGCTCGGAAAAGAGTAAGCGCTCGTAATGGAGCCGGCGGTCGTGGAAAAGCCGGCGGTCGGAAATGAGTAAGCGCTCGTAATGGAGCCG
>NZ_FNBF01000055.1 GCF_900102225.1 Eubacterium pyruvativorans | reverse complement strand
TGATATGCTCCCTTTATGAGAGACAGTGAAAAACAAAATCGCTGTTAATCATGAAGGGAGTTTTAAAATGGGTAGAAAAAATAGGAAGATATCTAATGAGACCAAAATCGAATATGCAAGGCGATGCTGTGAAAACAGAATCAGTCAGAGTGAAGCGGCTAGGCAGTTGGGGGTAAATGAATCTGTCGTTCGAGAGTGGGTGCACAGATACCGAGAGCATGGAGAACTTGCCTTTCTGGATACTGGTAGGAATCACGTCTACTCCAATGAATTGCGATTAGAAGCAGTTTGTAGCTATCTGAATGGCGAAGGCTCATTAAGTACAGTTTCTGCAAAATATGGATTACGCAGCACCAGACAACTTAGGGCATGGATAAAGATGTATAATAACGGTGAAGACTTCTCGCATAATATGTCAGGAGGAAGCCGTATGACTACATCAAGAAAAACCACCAAAGAAGAGCGCATCAAGATCGTCAGGGAATGTCTGGAGAATGGCAGTAAATATGGTGAATCCGCCATCAAGCATAACGTCAGCTACCAACAGGTCTATGGTTGGGTGAAACGCTACAAGGAGCTTGGGGAAGCTGGCCTCGAAGATCGCCGCGGAAAACGCAAGGTCAATCAGGAACCTCGCAGCGAGGTCGAGGAGCTCAAGATCAAAATGTCTCAGCTCGAGCATGAACTGTACATGACTAGGATGGAGCGTGACCTGTTAAAAAAAGTCAAGGAACTGGAGAGGAAAGATCTCTATCGCAAGTAAGGCAGTCACACCTCTACAGTTCCATCAAGTACTGCACAGAGACATATGCATATCCCGTCGAGCCATGCTGCCGGATACTACATGTCTCGAGATCAGCATATTACAAATGGCTGCGCGGTGATGTCGGAGAAAGAGTCAGGCAAAACAGGATCATTGCAGAGAAGATAGAAAAGATCCATCTGATGGACTCGGCCAAGGGATACCGCAGGATCAATGATGACCTGTATCGCGACTATGGCATAAAGGTCAATGACAAGCGAGTTCTCAGGATCTGCAGAGCAAAGGACATCAAGTCTACGATCAAGTATGCGAACCACGGATGCACACGCCAGGCGGATAACCCGCAGTTCATCGCAGAGAACATCCTGAATAGAGAGTTCACGGCAAACAAACCTAACGAGAAATGGCTTACCGATGTCACTGAATTCAAGTGGTACGATGAGAACAAGGATAAACACAAGGTATATCTCAGTGCGATCCTTGATCTCTATGATAGACGGATCGTGTCATATGTGATCAGCGACCATAATGACAATCCGCTTGTGTTCACTACGTTCGACCAGGCTATAGCCGCTAATCCGGGAGCTACTCCTCTTTGCCACAGCGATCGTGGATTCCAGTACACCAATCGGACATTCCATACAAAGCTCGAAAGCGCCGGCATGGTTCAGAGCATGTCCAGAGTAGCCAAGTGCATCGACAATGGTCCGATGGAAGGATTCTGGGGGATCCTTAAAAGAGAACGATACTATGGCAACCGCTTCAATAGCCGTGAAGCGCTCGTGTCTATGATCGAAAACTATATATATTACTACAACACCAAGAGATACCAGAGAAGATTCGGAGTCCTGACACCAATTGAGAAATACAACTCATATCTTCTCGCTGTATGATTACATTCGTTTCCGCGCTACATTTCGACAGACATAGGGAGCGGGAACGGAGTCAAGTGACAGTACGCTGGCCGAAAGCCGGGCAGCACTTGACGTAGTGACACGGAAAATCCTTACCCGCACCAGCGGGCGTGGATACACGCTTGCTGGCTGCCCTACAGCGAGGATAAATATTGATCGTCTCTGGCGAAGCCTGAGACACCTTTTGACTGCAGACTCTGTGAAAAAGTGTGTGCATCATAAAAAGCAACCAGCAACATTGCTGTTACTGGTTGCCAAAATCTCTTGATTTTTCACTGTCCTCTTGACGGGTAGCAGTTCA
>NZ_FNBF01000031.1 GCF_900102225.1 Eubacterium pyruvativorans | reverse complement strand
AGCTGATCAGGCCCAGGACTCCCTGGCACAACGGCAAGGTAGAACGTAGTCACAGGAATGATCAGGAGCGGTTCTACAACTTCCTCAGCTTCTACTCGTTCATGGATCTGAAGAAGCAAATGTACAGATATATGCGCAGATCGAATAATATCCCGATGGCTGTTCTCGGCTGGATGTCTCCTGTAGAGAAGCGCGCTCAACTCGAGGGATATTGACTTATCTTTCGTGCGCTACCGCTTGCGTGTGCTGACGATTTCTGGTCAAAATCGCCAGCCCTGATCAGATCATTCTAATGGTATCAAACGGCCTTTTATCTTTTTTCAATATAGGTCTCACATCATTGATTAATGCACATTTAGCAGGACAAAAAATTCGTCCGGCAGGCGTTCGGCCCCCGGACGATTACGCAGCATATTATTCCGCTGCTTGTTTTTCGGCAGTGATCCGCCGGTAGAACCGGTCGAACAACGCCATCAGTTTTTTTCGGAACAGGAGCAGAAGCAGCAGAAGCACCCCTGCCGCCCCGGCGATGATCCCCATGCCGAGATGATAATGATGCAGATACATCACACCATAAAGCAGGCTCATGCACATGGCCGGCGTTCTGCCCACAACGGAAAGAATCAGGAACGGACGGAATTTCATGTCAGAAACCCCTGCCACATAGCAGCAGAGATCCTTCGGCATCCCCGGGATCAGGTAGAGCAGAAATACGATCAGGTATGCTTTCTCGCCGTTCAGCACGTTCACCAGTTTTTCGGATTTCTCCTTCCCCAGAATCAGGAACATGGCGTCCTTTCCCAGAATATAGGCGAGGAAATAGGTCACGGTTGTTCCGGCGGCCGCTCCGATCAGAGACAGGATCAGTCCCGGCAGAAAGCCGAAAATGTATCCTGCGGCGATCTGGAATACCTGGCCGGGCAGAACACTGATCACAATCTGCAGGATCTGAGCCCCCAGATAGAGGACGGCGCTCTGCTCCGAATGGGACCGGAACAGGGTCAGAACATCGTGCAGGGAGTTCAGATTGGACAGAAGCTCCCGGTGACAGAGCAGAATATAGGCCGGTATGCCGCAGAGGATGCCGATCAGGATCAGTGCCTTCAGCAGAGAAAACAGATCCCGGGCCCGTTCGGCGGGCGTTTTTTTGTTATTCTTTGTCCTTCTTCTCATGGAATTCAGCCAGAAGTCCCTTCTTCAGCAGTTTATCCAGGGACATCATGACACCCAGCCGGGAATGCTCGTAGGTCAGTCCGCCCTGGAAATACACGATATATGGTTCTCGGATCGGTCCGTCGGCGCTGAGCTCAATGGAGGATCCCTGTACAAAAGCACCGGCAGCCATGACGACCTGGTCTTCATAGCCCGGCATGTCCCATGGCTCCGGGGAAACGAAGGAATCCACCGGTGCCGCCTGCTGAATGCCCTGACAGAAGGCCACCATCGCCTCCGGGGAGTGTAGTTTCACGCTCTGGATGATGTCGCTGCGGATGTCGTTTTCGTCCGGGCAGACTTCATATCCCAGATGCTTATAAACGGAGCCGCAGAGCACAGCGCCCTTCAGCGCACCGCAGGTCACGGAAGGGGCCATGAAGAGGCCCTGCATCATGGCCCGGGTCTGGCCGAACATCAGTCCGCATTCTCCGCCGATACCCGGACAGGTGAGCCGGTAGCTGATCTTCTCGATCAGGTCTTTCCGGCCCACCACGTAACCGCCGGAGAGGGCCAGACCGCCTCCCGGATTCTTGATCAGCGATCCGGCCATGACGTCTACTCCCACATCCGTCGGTTCCTTCGTGTCCAGGAACTCGCCGTAGCAGTTATCGGCGAAGGTGATGACATCCGGAGCCGTTTCGTGGACCAGCCTGGCCCATTCCGCAATCTGGGGAATGGTAATCGCCTTTCGCCAGGCGTAGCCCGTGGCCCGCTGGATGCAGCACATCTTCGTCCGGGGACCGATGGCCCGGCGGACGCCTTCCAGGTCAATGCTGCCATCCGGCAGCAGATTCACCTGCTTATAGGTGATGCCGAATTCTTTCAGCGAGCCCTTCCCCTCGCCCCGGATGCCGATCACCTCCTCCAGGGTGTCGTACGGACCGCCGGAGCAGTAGATGATCTCGTCCCCCGGACGCAGAATGCCCTGAAGGGAAATGGCCAGAGCATGGGTGCCGTTCACAATCTGGGTCCGCACCAGTGCGGCTTCCGTGTGGAACACGTCAGCGTAGAGTCTTTCCAGCGCGTCCCGGCCTTCGTCGTCATAGCCGTACCCGGTATTCCAGGCGAAATGCCGGTCCGCAATCCGTTCTTTCTGAAAGGCGGCCACTACCTTGTACTGGTTGTAGGCCATGATGTGTTCCAGGCGCCGGAACTGATCCCGGACCCGGTCCTCCGCTGCTTCCGTCAGTTCCACCACCCGGGGGTCGATACCGAAGGTGTCCCGGAGCAGTTTTTCTGTCTCATGCCTAAGATCCCTGGTGCTGTTCTCTGTGGTGCTTTCGTTTACGTAATTCATTTATTGTTATCTCCCTCTTCGTTCTGTTTTTCTCGTTCTGTTTCCCATTCCATGTCCCGGACCAGATCTTCCTTGGCATTCTGCCGAGGCTTCGCATAGAGCTGGGTGGTGGTGACCTGCTCGTGATCCAGAAGCGCCGCCACATCGAAAATGGAATTCCCCCGCTCGATCAGACTGGTGGCCGCAGTGGCCCGGAGCTTGTGGGGGCTGTAGCCGGCTTTCCGGGAGGTGTGCATCACAATGGAAGTATACTTCTTCACCAGTTCCCGGATCTGCCGGGCGGTCATGCGTCTTCCCCGCATGGACAAAAATAAGGCGTCCCGGCTCTCCTCATCCAGTTTCTCTGAAGAGGGCCGCTCGGTTTCGATGTAGTCCCGGAGCACCTTCGTCACGGACTGGTTCATGGGCATGACGGACTCTTTTCCCCGCTTACGGTAGATCTTGAATTCCCCCCGGCGGAGATTGAAAGAGGACAGGTTCAGCTGCTGCAGCTCCGACAGCCGGAGACCGTAGGTCAGAAAAAGAACCAGGATGGCCTTGTCCCGTTTCCTGGTCTTCTCCCAGTAGGCTTTCTCATGTTCCGTCAGCCCCGCTCCCGTGGTGACGGCCTCCAGCATATCCCGGACTTCTTCATCCCGCAGAGCCTTGATTTCCCGTTCTCCCGGTTTCTGTACCCGGATCGGGTTGAAGCCGTCGGTGATGTTCTTCTCCAGCAGTTCTTCCCGGTATAGCTGTCGGAACAGGACGGACAGCGAAGATTTCTTCCGGGCCAGGGTCTTGTTCCCATTTTCGTAGACCGTGATAACGCTGTTGCTCTCCACCTGATAACGCCGGCAGTAATCTAGATACCGGTTGACATCCGCCGCCCGGATCTTTCTGAGCTCCTCCAGGGTGATATCCCGGGGCGTCTTCGCTTTCGTGAGATCTGTCTCTTCCGTCAGATAACGGAAGAACGCCAGGATGTCCCGCAGGTAAGCCAGCTGGGTCATGGGCAGCACATCGCTTCTCAGATAACGGAAAAACCCCCGTAAATATTCCGGGAGCTCTTCCTGTATCTCGCCGCATTTCTCGAAGATTTCCGACTCCTTCTGTAGCACATTCTCCGGCCGGTCGCTGCGGCTGTGTATGCGGACGATTTTCTTTTTTTTCGTTGTCAACATGGCACCTTCTTCGTTCTTTCCCCTCCGGGTCAGTTGTTCGGAACCTGCACGCCGGTCTGGGCGATGATCTCCCGGTTAATGGCGCTGCACTGGCCGGAAAGCCGGTAGTTCTGCTGTCCGAACGCCTGGCGGTGCAGCCAGACCACGTTGCTCTGGAGAGTCGCCGGCACAGCGTACCAGACGCCGCCGATGATGCCGCCCCAGTAGGCCTTCGGCCAGCTGACGCTCTTCTTCATGTGGAAGAATGGAGCCCGGTATACCAGCGTCGTCAGATCCAGGGAACTCATATTCGTCCGGATCTCCGGCATCACTTTCTCTGTGAGCTTCGGCAGTTTTCCGGGGGAAACCGCCGCTTTCCGGATGACCGCCGCCACAATTTCCTTGTACCGGCGGGCGCGGCCCGCATCGCCGCCGGAATGTTTCCGGATCCGGCAGTAGGTGGCTGCTGCGGTGCCGTTCAATGTCTGGATTCCCGGCCGGGTGACGCGGATGTACCGGCCGCCCACGTTCCGGGCGGTTTCCGGACCGTAATGGTTCAGATCCCGGATTTCATTCCTACGGACGTTGACGGTGACGCCCCCCAGCGCATCCACGGTATCCGCCACAGCCTTCCAGTTGAAAAGCAGGAATTCCGAGATGTTCAGGTCCAGACTCCGGTTCAGGGCTGCGATGGTATCGCCGCCGCCGCCGTAGTGATGGGCGTGGGTGATCTTGTCCAGAATCAGCCGTCCGTCTGTGTATTTCATCTTCAGATAGGAGTCCCGCATAACGGAGATCATTCGCACATCGTTCGTTTTCCGGTTGATACTCAGCACGATGATAGCGTCGGTCCGGCTGCCGTCATACCCTTCCCCTTTCCGCGCATCGGATCCCAGAATGGCAATATTCCGGTATCCCTTCAGATCGGAAGCGACACTGGAAGCGATGGCCAGATCCTGGGAGGAGGTGTCCACCCGGTCCATGTGCCGGGTCATATTGATGAAAAAACCGGTAAAGACCAGCAGCAGGATCAGCAGAATCAGGATCAGATTCCGGATGAGCCGGATCGGATGGAACCGGCGGCGGGCTCGGGCGGCCTTCCGCTGCCGCCGGGCACGTTTCTCGTCCCGCCGGCTTCTGTGTTCATAGACGGACCGGTCCCGGATCGCACTGCGGTAATCTCCCGGGCTTTCGTTCCCGGCTTCGTCATCACCGTAATAGCCTCCCAGCCGGTGCTTCCTGCGGCGGCTGCTTTCCCGGTCATAAACCGGACGTTCGTATTCACCGTAGTTGCTGCCGTCGTCCTCCGCATCCGGAAGATCCTTCAGCAGTTCATCGGGATCGTGGAAATAGTAATCCCGGGAATTCCATTTATCTTTCCTCATCTGTCTGTCTCCGATTCGATGCCCGCCGGCGGCGGGCCGGCAGTGTTCCCTCTGACATCCCGGGGCATTTCACACGCACTGAGTTCATCATTTTCCCGCCCCATAGCTTAGCATTATAGTACAGGCGGGGAATCCCGTCAATTTTTCGGCGGCACCGGCTATCCGATCACACTGTCATGAATCTCTTTGAGCGCACGGTACATGATGATATTGTCGATACCGTAGCCGCAGAAATCCATTCCCTCCCGGAACAGGTGTTTCGTAAAAGCCGGGTCCAGCGTCAGGGCGCCCACCGGTACCCCCGCCGCATTGGATTCGTGGATCATGTCCAGCAGTGCCGTCTGGACGGAAGGATCGTCGATGTTGCCGCAGAGACCCATGTCCACACTGAGGTCCACCGGTCCCAGGAAGATTGACGTGATGCCCGGGGTCCGGACAATTTCCGGGAAGTTCTTCACGCCCCGGCGGGATTCGATCAGTGGAATCACGGCCACATCCCGGTTGGAAGCGGCATAATTCTCTCCTCCCTTCTTTCCGTATTCGAAGGCCCGGGTTCCAGGACAGGCGCCCCGGTACCCCTCCGGTGTGTACATGCAGCGCCGCACCATGTCCGCCGCATCCTCCGGAGTATCAATATTCGGTACGATAATGCCGGATGCGCCGAAGTCCAGGGACTTCTTGATCCAGATGCTGTCCATGGCCGGCACCCGGACCAGCATGCAGAGCCCTGCCGCTTCGCCGGCCCGGATCATTTCTGCAGCCTTCTCCACACCGTAATAAGTGTGTTCCAGGTCCAGCACCGCATAGCGGAACCCGGCATATCCCATGGCCTCCACGAATTCCGGGGCGCCGGACTGGACGAACGTGCCCAGGAACGGTTTTTTCTCGTCAAGTAATGACTGAAATGTGACTTTCATTAATACAGAACCTCCTTCGAACTATTGCCTCCATTATACTCCTGTCTTCCGGAAATGGGAAACGCTCCCGATTCCGGCCGTTTTCCGGCTAAAAGAAAAGAAGCCCGGAGAAACATCGTTCTCCGGACCCTGTATTTTCGTCTGTGTTGTAATGTGCCGTTACTTCTCCATCCCGGTGATGACGGCGTCCAGCTTCTCGATCATCTCGTCAATGTGTTCTTTCTCGATGATCAGCGGCGGCGTGAGACGGATCACGTCTTTGCCGGCAGTGATGACCACCAGCCCGGTGTCCAGCGCCTGTTTCGCCACTTCGCCCACCGGGAGAGTGGTCTGAACGCCCTGCAGGAAGCCTTTGCCCCGGCGCTCCAGCAGACAGTCATGCTTCCTGACCAGCGCCTCCAGCTCAGACTCCAGATACGGCGCCGTCTCTGCTACATGTTCCACAATGTGGTCTTCCCGGAAAATGTCCTGAACGGCGCTGACCGCAGCTCCCACAAATGGATTGCCGCCGTAGGTGGTGCCGTGGTCCCCCGGCACCAGGGAATGCTGCGCCACTTTCTCCGTCATCATCACGGCCCCCACCGGCACGCCGCAGCCCAGGGCCTTGGCCACCGTCATGATGTCCGGGCGGATGCCGTATTCCTCCCAGGCGAACATGTGACCGGACCGGCCCATGCCGCACTGGATTTCATCCAGAATCAGCAGAATATCCTTCTCGTCGCACAGCTTCCGGATCCCGGAGAGGAATTCCGGCGTTGCTGGATAGATGCCCCCTTCTCCCTGAATGGTTTCCAGCATGATGGCGCAGGTGTTTTCGTTCACCAGTGCTTTCACACTGTCCAGGTTGTTGAACTCTGCGAAATGGCAGCCCGGAATCAGCGGTTCGAAGGGATCCCGGTAATGCTTGGTTCCGGTGACCGAAAGTGCGCCCAGGGTGCGCCCGTGGAATGCATGCTCCATGGCGATGATTTCGTGTCCGGAGCAGCCGTCACGGACAAAAGCATACTTCTTGGCGGCCTTTATGGCACATTCGTTCGCTTCGGTTCCGCTGTTGGTGAAGAAAATACGGTCCATTCCGCCGCTGCTGGCCAGAACCTTCTCCGCTGCTTCCGTGATCGGCTTATTATAGTAAAGATTCGAGATGTGGATCAGTTTCTCCACCTGGTTCTTCAGTGCGTTCTGGTATTTTTCGTTGCTGTACCCCAGACCATTAACGGCGATGCCGGCGGCGAAATCCAGATACTTCTTCCCGTCTTCATCGTAGAGATAGACTCCTTCACCGTGATCGAAAACGACCTGGAAACGATTATATGCGTGCAGCAGCGCCTGCTCCGCTTCTGTGATGTATCCCTGTGTCGACATTTATACTCATACCCTTTCATGTGTATTTATGCATTAATGGATGGATCCATTATAGCAGAGGAGCCGGCGCGCCGCAAGTGGAAAAATATTTGGGGTATCGGATATTTATTCAATCTGTTCCTGTTCAGCCCGTTCCGCCTCCCGGGTATTTCGGTGCAGCAGCTCGTGCACATGGCCTTTCAGCAATGTTTCATAGAGCAGGGTGACCGTCGGGTTTTCATCGGATTTCTTGATCTGGGTGTTGATATCCGTCTCGTAGATGCCCCGGATCCGGCCGGCCCGGGTGCGCGGTCCGGATTTCGCCGGCTGACCGCCGCCCATGATGCAGCCGCCCGGGCATGCCATGACTTCAACGAAGTCGAAGTGTTCTTCACCGGAGCGGATCCCATCCATAATGATGTCTGCATTGGCCAGTCCGCTGACCACGGCTGCCTTCAGAAGCTTTCCGTTATAAGGAATCTCGAATTTCTTGATACCTTCCATTCCCCTGACGCCGCTTTCGGTGATCGCCCGCATGGCGGCCCGGTCGTGTCCCCTCTGTAGGCGCCGCATAACAGCCTCTGTCACACCGCCGGTGATACCGAAAATCATGCCGCTTCCGGAACCGATGCCGAAGGGAACGTCGGCGGATTCGATTTCCACCTTATCAAATACAATGCCGGACTGCTCGATGATGGAAGAAAGTTCTTCCGTGGTGATGACATAGTCCACATCCTGAATGCCCCGGGTTCTGGATTCCGGACGGAGGATTTCCCCCTTCTTCGCCGTACACGGCATAATCGCCACGTTGACCAGTTTCTTTCCGGCGTTGTGTTCCGGATCCCGGAAATACTCCCGGATGACGGCGCCGAACATCTGCATCGGTGACCGGCAGGTGGAAATGTACTTCGCCAGATCCGGATATTTCTTCTCGCAGTGCTGCACCCAGGCCGGGCAGCAGGAAGTGAACAGCGGCACACCCTTCCCAGAAGACACATGCTCCAGCAGCTCTTTCGATTCTTCCAGAACCGTGAGATCTGCCCCATACGTGGTATCGTAGATCTCGTCGAAACCCATCCGGTGCATGATGCTCACGATGCGTCCCATGACATTTTCGCCTTTCGGCATGCCGAATTTGTCCCCCAGGGCCAGCCGGACCGCCGGCGCAATCTGGGCGACGACGATGGTCTGAGGATCCGCCAGCGCTTCCATTACCGGTTCAATGTCGGATACCACTGTAATGGCTCCGGTCGGACAGACGATCCGGCACTGTCCGCATCCTACGCAGCCGGTTTCCGTCAGCTTCCGGTTGAATGCCGGTGTAACCAGCGCGTCTGTACCCCGGTAGGCGAAGTCGATGGCGTTGATTCCCTGTATGTCGGTGCACATCCGCACACAGTCCCCGCACAGAATACATTTATTCGGATTGCGCAGGATGGACGGAGAACTGTCATCCAGCGGCTGCAGTTCCCGGGTGTTCTGGAAACGCACGTGATTCACGCCGACCCGCTGGGCCAGTTCCAGAAGGTGACAGCTGCCGCTGACCACACAGGTGGTGCAGTCCCGGTCATGGGCGGCCAGAAGCAGTTCCAGAATCATCTTCCGGTACTTCCGGAGCCTGGGGGTGTTGGTGTAGATCACCATACCGTCCCGGGGGACTTCGGAACAGGAGGCAAAGGTCTTCCCCCGTTCATCTTCCACAGTACACAGCCGGCAGGAACCGTATGTGGACAGTTCTGAAACATAGCAGAGCGTCGGAATGTCGATCCCGGCTTTCCGGATGACGGACAGCACATTCTTTTCGTCGGTGAATTCTACCAGGCGTCCGTCAATTGTCATTTTTCCCATTCTGATTCCCTCTCTTTCCTGATCAGTCCCGATATACAGCTCCGAAGCTGCAGTTTTCCAGACAGGCGCCGCACTTCACACATTTCTCTTCGTGGATGACGAACGGCATCTTGACAACGCCGGTGATGGCACCGGCCGGACAGTTCCGGGCGCATTTCGAGCAGCCCCGGCACTTCTCCGGATCAATGTGGTAGGATAACAGATTGGAGCAGATATGTGCCCGGCATTTCTTCTGAAGGATATGTTCTTCGAACTCTTCCCGGAATCCGTTAAGAGCGCTGATCACCGGTTTCGGCGCTCCCTTTCCCAGGCCGCACAGCGCTGTGTTTTCGATCATGTCCGCCAGTTCTTCCAGTTCGTCCAGATCGGACAGGGTTCCTTCACCGTTGACGATCCGTTCCATGATTTCCAGCATTCGTTTCGTCCCTTCCCGGCATGGCACGCATTTCCCGCAGCTTTCCCGCTGGGTGAAATCCATGAAGAAACGGGCGACTTCCACCATGCAGGTGTTTTCGTCCATGACCACCAGACCGCCGGAACCGATCATCGCCCCGATTTTCTTCAGAGAGTCGAAATCCATACGGCTGTCCAGCTGATCTTCCACCAGGCAGCTTCCCGACGGGCCGCCGATCTGTACGGCCTTGAATGCCTTTCCGTCCTTGATTCCCCCGCCCACATTGAAAATGATGTCCCGGAGGGTGATGCCCATCGGCACTTCAATCAGTCCGGTGTTTTTCACGTTGCCGGTCAGGGCGAACGCTTTCGTCCCCGGGCTGTCCGGCGTTCCGATACTGCGGTACCAGGCCGCACCGTTATGAATGATCATCGGCACATTGGCATAGGTTTCCACGTTGTTCAGAACGGTCGGCTTTCCCCACAGACCTTTTTCTACAGTGCGCGGCGGCTTCACCCGAGGCATTCCCCGCTTACCTTCGATGGAGGCGGTCAGCGCAGATCCCTCGCCGCATACGAAGGCACCGGCACCCCGGTTAATATGGAGGTGGAAGGAAAAATCTGTGCCCAGAATCCGGTCCCCCAGGAGGCCGATTTCCGCTGCCTGCCGGATGGCGATTCTGAGGCGCTCCACGGCCAGCGGATATTCCGCACGGACATAAATGTAACCTTCCTCGGCTCCCACGGCGTAAGCAGCGATCAGCATGCCTTCGATCAGGCGGTGGGGATCCCCCTCCATGACACTTCTGTCCATGAAAGCTCCCGGATCCCCTTCATCGCCGTTACAGACAACGTACCGGATTTTCTCCGGCTGGGAAGCGACCTGGGACCATTTCCGTCCGGTGGGGAAACCGGCGCCGCCCCTTCCCCGGAGCTTCGAGTCGGAGATGATGCGGATGACTTCTTCCGGCGGTATTTCGAAAAGTGCAGTCTCGAAGGCCTGATAGGCGCCGTTGGCGACGGCTTCACTGATATGCTCCGCATCGATATGGCCGCAGTTTTTCAGAACCAGTCTGGTCTGCTTCGAATAAAACGGGATTTCCTCCTGGGTGCGGTAGATATTTCCGTCCTGGTGGTACATCAGGCGTTCCACCGGTTCCCCCCGGAGAACAGTCTTTTCGAAGATTTCATCGCAGTCTTCCAGGTGAACCTGGATATACAGATAGTTGAACGGTTCGATGCGGATGAGAGGACCCATTTCGCAGAATCCGTGGCAGCCGCTCTTCTTCACACTGGTGTGGGCAATTTCCGGCCCGAATTCCACCTGGATATCCGGGTTTCCGGTGTACTGCTCGGTCAGTTCTTTCATTCTTTCATATAACTTCAGTGATCCGCCGGCCAGACATCCGGTTCCGCCGCAGATCAGAATTCTTCTGGCTTCCTGTTCCCGCCGGGCGGTGCACTGGTTCCGGAACAGGGTCAGATCGGTTCGATTCTCCAGTTTCATTCTGCCTCTTCTCCTTTCAGTCCTTTCAGAAGATCCATCATTTTCTCCGGGGTCATCTTCGAGTGGACCTCTCCGTTGATGGTGATGGCCGGTGCCAGACCGCAGGCGCCCAAGCAGGAGACTGTCTCCACGGTGAACAGAAGATCATCTGTGGTGTGCTTGCGCTTCGACAGCCCCAGCGTGCTCTGCAGTGCCTCCAGAATCGGCGTTGATTTCCTGACGTGACATGCTGTCCCGTCACAGACCCGGATGACATACTTTCCCTTCGGCTCAAAGGAAAAATTCTCATAAAAACTCGCCACACTGTAGGCTTTCGCTTCGGAGATCCCGATTTTTCCGGCGACATAGCCGAGTATTTCCGGCGGAACATAGGTGAAGGCCTCCTGAATTTCCTGTATGATCGGAATCAGAGACTTTTCTTCCGGCGGAAATTCAGAAAGGATCGCATCCGTTTTCTCATAATACGACTGATCCAGCATAGTTGATTCCCTCCTGTCATCTTTCGCTTTATAGTCAGCGTGATAATTGTATAACAATTCAGTCAGCGATACAACGAATATTGCGAAAATACTTTAATCAAGTATAGTATTTTCATGAAGAGGGGCCGGATCCGGAAGAGCTGGTACAGAGATGTTTTCCCGCAACAAAAAAACAGGCGGCCCACCGCCGCCTGAAATCATCCTCTATTCTAATGTCAGAAGCAGCGCCATCTTGAAGCGGCCTTTCGCCTGCACGCTGTGACGCCCGTTCTTCGCAAATTTGAAATTCTCTCCCGCATGAATCGGGTGGGATTCTCCTTCATAGCCGATCACACCGTCCCCTTCCAGTGCGAAGATCAGCGCTTCTCCCGGTGCGGCGTGTTCCGTCAGACCGGTACCTTCATCGAATGCCATGATCACGAATTTCAGATGATCCTCGTTGATCAGGTCCATGTTGACGATCCGTCCCTCCTGATACGGGACCAGATCCGCCAGTTTCATTACCTTCCCTGCTTCCAGTACCTTGTTCATATGCTGCTCCTTTCCTAAACTTAATTCTGTGTAAACGGCGCCCTCTTCCGTGCGCATTCCCACCGGTGTGCCGGCAGGCATCACAGTGACATCCCCTGCCTGCATTTTCTGCTCAGCACCCTCTGGGGTAAAAACCGTCATGCTGCCGCTGTTTAGAATCAGCAGTTTCGGGTTCTGATATGTCTCTGCACTGATGCTTGTATCCTCCGCCAGTGAGAAATAGATGAGATTGTTCTCTTCTCCGGCAAATACCGATTTCGAAATCGTGCATCCCGGAACCGTCGGATTATCTTTCGGAATGGAAAACACTTCTCCGTTCTTTTCTCTCCATCTGTCCATATGGGGTTCCTCCCTTCGATGAACTCATCCTATCTCATAGGTGGGGAAATAACTGTTGCAGGAGCAACTTTCATGGATTTTCAGACAAAAGAAAACGCAGGGAACGATCACTCATTCTCTGCGTTTCAAATTGGTGTTCCGTGGCGGGTTCGAACCGTCGACCTTCTGGTTGTGACCCAGATGCTCTCCCAGCTGAGCTAACGAAACTTAACTACATGGACTATTATAGCACAGTCCATGTAGAAAGAAAGATTTATTTTTCGAACAATCCGGGCGCCTGGGGGACTATTTGTGGCCACATCCCTCTCCGTGGTGATGGCCGCCGCAGGAATGACCCTCTCCGTGATGGTGACCGCCGCAGGAATGCCCTTCTTCGTGATGGTGGTGATCACAGTGCACCTCCGGATCGAAGGACAGCTTCCCTTCGGTATACGCCTTCGCAGCCTCGTCGGCCGGTCCTGTGACACCGCCGAAGAACGGGATGCCGGCCTCTGCCAGTGCGCTCTGGGCGCCGCCGCCGATACCGCCGCAGATCAGAGCATCTGCGCCGATGGATTTCAGAAAGCCTGCCAGCGCACCGTGGCCCGTTCCGCCGGTGCCGAGAACTTCGGTCCGGGTCACTTCACCGTTTTCAATGTCGTAGATCTTGAACTGTTCTGTTCTTCCGAAATGCTGGAATACTGTGCCGTCGGCATCATAGGTTACTGCAAGTCTCATGGTGTTCGTTCCTTTCCCGGCGGATCCGGACGCAGTTTCCTCCGTTTCCAGATCATAGTCGCCGCCTGAAATCAACAGCCTCCGGCCATTCACGATGCATTCGGCGATCTTCTTCCGGGCACGCTCATAAATCGCTGTGACGGTGGTGCGGGATACATTCATCATTTCCGCACATTCCGCCTGGGTCAGTCCCTCCAGATCAAGCAGCCGGATGGTTTCATATTCATCCAGTGTCAGCCGGATGGAATCATCCGGACGGTTCCTTCCGTCTTCCGCTTCAAAGCACCAGAATGCCGGGAAGGACTGTACCCTTCTGCATCGTTTCGGTCTTGGCATAATTACCTCCGTTTTGTATAACTGACATATGTCAATTATTACGATACACCAGTTGTTGACTTATGTCAATAACTTCCCTATTCTTTTCCGTTCCAGCAGTAGGTGCACAGCCTGCATGGATCAATGCCGATGGAATCCAGCATGTCGTCCAGACGATGGTAATGCAGGGAGGTGAAATTCTGTTCCTTCCGGATGTCTTCCACCATGTCCTTGTATCGGTCGGAATCCGGATCCGCATATTCCTCCAGAATCTCCGACGGCGGGAACAGATTCCCTTCCCGGTTCTCGATCACCCGGCGGGCGATCAGTTCGCTTTCGGAGCGGGAACGGGAGAAATTCAGATATTTGCAGCCATACATGATCGGTGGGCACGCCGGACGGACATGGACCTCTTTCGCTCCGTTCTCATAGAGATATTCTGTCGTCGCCCGGAGCTGAGTGCCCCGTACGATGGAATCATCGATGAGGACCATCCGCTTTCCGTCAATCAGCTGATGAACCGGAATCAGTTTCATCCGGGCGATCAGATTCCGGCGGGACTGGATCGTCGGCATGAAAGAACGGGCCCAGGTCGGGGTGTATTTCACGAAGGGCCGCTGATACGGAATCCCGTATTCGTTGGCATATCCGATGGCGTGGGCGATTCCCGAATCCGGGATGCCCGCCGCATAATCCGCCAGATCACTCCCTCGCTCTTTGTCCCGCATGGCCAGACGCCTGCCGCATTCGTAACGGACCGTCTCCACATCGTGACCTTCATAGCCGGATGCAGGAAAACCGTAGTAGATCCACAGGAAGGTGCATATTTTCATCTCTTCGAACGGGGAAGCCACTGTTTCCCAGCCGTCCGGTGTCATGTAGACGATTTCTCCCGGCCCCAGTTCCCGCACCCGTTCGTACTCCAGGTTATAGAAGGAAAAGCTCTCCAGGGCCATGCAGTATCCCCCGTCGTCCCGGTGGCCGATCACCAGCGGAGTGCGGCCGTAACGGTCCCGGGCCCCGTAGATGCCGTTCGGTGTCATGACCAGAAGGGAGAGAGAACCATCGATTTTCGTCTGTGCGTACCGGATCCCCTCCACCAGACTGCTGCGCTGGTTGATGAGGGCGGCTGCCAGCTCCGTGGCGTTGACTTCGCCGCCGCTCATCTCCAGGAAGTGGGAATTCCCGTTCTGGAACAAGAAATCCGTCAGTGCAGAGACGTTGTTGATCTTGCCTACGGTGGAAATCGCATAGGTGCCGTGATGGGAACGGACCAGAAGCGGCTGGGGTTCGTAGTCCGAGATGCAGCCGATCCCCAGATGGCCGCTCATGTGGGCAACTTCCCCCTCGAACTTGGAACGGAAACTGGCATGTTCGATATTATGAATCGACCGGTCGAAGCCTTCTTCCCGCCCGTAGGTCACGATGCCCGCCCGACGGGTTCCGAGATGAGAATGATAATCCGTGCCATAAAACGTGTCAAAAACGCAGTCCCTGTGCGAGGCTGCAGCAAAAAATCCGCCCACCGCTTTCCTCCTTTTTTCATTGAAGTTGACGTAATTCGTTTACGGTAAAAAATCCGTTGTCTCTCGACGACTTCATTGTATCATGAGAGCGGACGGATGCCTATTTCCAGAAGATCAGTTTTTTTATGAAACTTTTCTTCTCTCTCGTATTCCGGGGATCTGTTGCTACTTTCCGGCGGAAATGTGTGCCGGATTCCTGGGTGCTGTGAGAAGTCCCCGGCTTCTTCGTTTCGTTTTCTCCGGGAAGATATCCTGTGCGGACAGCATATTCCATCTGGGCGTCTTGTGGTTTGAAAAAACGGAGAGAAGTTCTCACGCAGCAGAAATCTGCTGCCTGCAAAGTCACGCCTGCAGAACAACATAAAAAAAACAGCCGGTATCATACGATACTGACTGTAATATAGTCCGGTTCAGCGGAGGGTAGCCGCCACCTGGTGACGGAGGACCGGCACCACTTCATCCTGAAACCAGGGATTTTTCCCCTGCCAGCGGAAATTCAGCGGGCTGGGATGCACGATAGGGAAGTACTCCGGCAGATATGCGGCATAGTTCCGGATGGTTTCCGTCAGATTTCGTTCTTTCCGGCCCTTCAGATAGTAATCCACGGCGTAGCGGCCGACCAGAATCGTCAGCTGCACATCAGGCATGGTCTGCAGCAGCTTTTCGTGATATTCTCTTGCGATGAACTTCCTGGGCGGCAGGTCACCGGTTTTCCCTTTGCCCGGATAGTAAAAATCCATCGGCATGATCCCAATCTGGGGGGAATAGAATGTGTCCCGGTCAATTCCCATCCACTGGATCAGGGTCTCACCGGACTTGTCGTTGAAAGGAATCAGGGTTTCTTCCACTTTCTTTCCCGGCGCCTGGCCGATGATCAGCACCCGGGCCTTGGGATGAATCTGAAAGACCGGCGGGATGTCCCGGGCGGTGTATTCCTGATTGCGCGGGTCCCGGCGCAGTTCTTCTGTGATTTGCAGGACCGGATCATGCATCGGTTCGTGAACCGGTCGGATCGAATGATTCGTCATTTTTTGTCACCTCTCCTTTCAGTGTATGCCAGGCAAAAAAACAGACCGTTGCAGAAGCAACGATCTGTTGGAAAGACGCTCGGGAAAGCTCCGCAGCAGATTACTTCCGGTTCTCCATCACAATCTTCACGATCTGGATAATCACGGTCGGGATCAGCGCCAGGCCGGCGATATAACCGACATGGGCCGGGTTCAGGTAAGAAACGGAGAACAGCATTCTTCCCACCGTCGTCAGCGACACCAGCAGCACCAGGATCACGCCCGCACAGAAGGCCAGCAGGCTGTACCAGTTTCGCCGGAATCCGAGACGGAAAATGCTGTTTCTGCCCCGGCAGTTGAAGCCGTGGAGCAGCCTTGCGCAGGTCAGTGTGAGGAAGGCCAGTGAGCAGGCCATGGCCGGATTCTCCGCCAGTCCGATCTGGTAAGCAGCGAACACCACAACAGAGATCAGCCCGCCCTGCAGAATCATCCATTTTGCAAAAGTGCCGTCCATGATGCCGGCGTCCGGATCCCGCGGCTTCCGCTTCAGTACATCCTCTGCTCCCGGTTCCATGCCGATGGCCAGCGCCGGCAGCGAGTCGGTCACCAGATTGATGAACAGAAGCTGTACCGGCTGGAACGGAATCGGCAGCGCCATCAGTGAAGTCAGCAGTACGACGATGATGGCGGACAGATTGCCGGACAGCAGATAAAGCACCGCATTCCGGATGTTATCGAAAATTGTCCGGCCGTTGGCCACAGCCTTGATGATGGTGGCGAAATTGTCGTCCTCCAGAATCATGGAAGCTGCATCCTTGGATACTTCTGTGCCGGTGATGCCCATGGCCACGCCGATGTCAGCTTTTTTCAGCGCCGGTGCGTCATTCACCCCGTCTCCGGTCATGGAAACAATCCGGCCTTTCCGCTGCCAGGCGTCCACAATCCGGATCTTGTTCTCCGGAGAAACCCGGGCGTAGACGGAAATTCTTTCGATCTTTCCGTCCAGTTCCTGATCGGTCATGGCGTCCAGCTCCATGCCGGTGACCGCAATGTCGCCGTCCCGGAAGATCCCGATCTGCTTCGCAATGGCCGTGGCCGTAACCTTGTGATCTCCGGTGATCATGATGGTGCGGATTCCGGCTTCCGAGGCGTGCTGCACCGCCAGCTTCGATTCTTCCCGCGGCGGGTCCATTTCGGAGATCAGTCCCAGGAAGGTATAGTGGTATTCCGTGTCTAAGTTCAGTACTTCATCGGATTCCTTATAGGCAAAGGCCAGGACCCGGAGACCGTTCTCCGAAAACGCCTGATTCTGTGCTGCGATGGCCGCCCGGATTTCCTCCGTCACCGGGCGGATGTCACCGTCACTCATGCGGATGCGGTCGCACCGCTCCAGCAGCACGTCCACTGCCCCCTTCGTGAATACCGTGTTCACGCCTTCGATCCTGTGCTTCGTGCTCATCAGCTTCCGGTCGGAATCGAAAGGCACTTCCTCGGAGCGGGCCAGATCTTCCCGGAGATCTTCGTACGGAATGAGAAGATCTCCGTCCGGAGCCTCCTTTCGCACCCGGTCATACAGCTCCAGCAGAGCGTACTCGGTCGGGTCGCCGATGCCCTTTCCGTCAGAAATGGTGGAATCGTTCGCCAGAACCGCATCGAACAGCAGATACCGGTGGGTCTTCTGGGTCATATCCATTTCCCCCGGTTCCAGCACCCGGCCTCCCACATAGACCTGCTGCACCGTCATCTTGTTCTGGGTCAGCGTGCCGGTCTTGTCAGAGCAGATAACCGAGACAGAGCCCAGAGATTCCACCGCCGCCAGCTTCTTGATCACCGCATTCTGTTTCGCCATCTTCTGGGTGCCCATGGCCTGCACGATGGTGACGATGGAGCTCAGCGCCTCCGGAATCGCCGCTACAGCCAGCGCCACCGCAAACAGCAGAGCGTCCAGCACCGCCATATGGCGGAACACCCCCAGAGCGAATACAACGGCGGAAATGATCAAAATCGCCGTAGCCAGTTTCTTGGAGAAATCGTCCAGGTTCCGCTGCAGCGGTGTCCGTTTCTCCTTCGTTTCATTCATCAGCGTGGCAATCTTTCCGATCTCCGTGTTCATGCCGGTTTCGGTTACCAGAATCACGGCCCGGCCGTAGGTCACCAGTGCGCCGGAATACACCATATTCTTCCGGTCTGCCAGTGCCTTCTCCCCTGCCAGCGCTTCATCCCCTTTATCCACATTCGTGGATTCACCGGTCAGCGAACTCTCGTTTACCTGCAGAGAATAATTCTCCAGAATCCTGCCGTCCGCCACAATCAGATCTCCGGCTTCCGCAATGAAAATATCTCCCGGCACCACATCCTTCGAATCGATCTCGATGCGCTCTCCGTCCCGCAGAACTTTCGCGGTAGGCGAAGACAGCGCTTTCAGGGCGTCCAGGGACTTCTGGGCCTTCACGTGCTGCACGGTGCCCAGCACCGCGTTCAGGATCAGGACGGCAAAGATCACCAGCGTGCTCTCCACATCACCGGTCATCATGGAGATGGCCGCCGCAATGATGAGAATGATGACCATCAGGTCCTTGAACTGACTCAGGAAAACCTGCAGCACCGTCTCTTTCTTCCCTTCCTTCAAAGCATTGGGGCCGAACCGCTCCAGAGCCTGCTTCGCCCCGTCACCGGTGAGACCCTCCCGGGATGCGTGAAGCGCCTCCAGCGCTTCGTCTCCGGTCATCTGATACCATTCTTTCATTCTGCGTACTTCCTCCGTTTTCTTCGAATAACCATTCCGGGGCAGCCGGTCATGCACCTGCGTGCACGGTCATACACCGGGGCAGCCGGTCACACACCTGCGTGCACGGTCATACACTGGGGCAGCCGGTCATGCACCTGCGTGAAGTACGAAAAAAGACTCCACGCAGACAACATCACTTCGCCGGGCCCCTATCCATTGAAATAAATGTGTGTCTGCATGAAGTCTCATCACCTGGTTCATCCGAGGTACAGCCGACCATTCTGCCACAAGAGGCAGACGTGATTGTTGGCGGGCTGTTTCGATTACTCCCCTCACGCTCAATTGCTAATTAACTTTACCATCGAATGAGACGGCAGTCAAGCGGGATTTACCGCACTTTACATCTCGCTAAGTGTCTGCAATGGCAGAGCCAGTTCTGCTAAAGTCTGCACTGTGCGATGAACTGCGCATTCTCCGGCAGCCGGAGGTCTCCCGCGGCCGGTTCGAACGTCCAGGCGCCGCCGTGTTCATTCACTGCAGCAAAGTTGAACATCGCAATACCGTAGTTCAGCAGACGGTCCGCCTCACCGGTCTCCGCATCCTCCAGCCCGATCAGGCAGATCTCATCCTTCGTCAGAACGACACGGTACGGCTGACGGTTGAAGAAAGACTGAGAATTACTCATGGCCACCAGCGCATCGTGGAGCTCAGGATACTGCGGTGCCAGCGTGTCCAGATCTGCCGGAGAACCGAAGGTGCCTTCGCAGACAAAATCATCCAGCGCAATCTTCGGCGCCGTTCTGCCGGACTTCTTCACCTTCACATCGGACGGGCTCGCAATATCCAGCCGTGTGCTCTTCTTCTCCTTATTTCTGTAACCGAAGGCGACCACTGCCGCCAGTGTCTTCTCCGTGTCTGCACCGGCCAGCTTCCTCGCTGCTTCTGCGTCATTTACGGTCAGCCAGCATGCCGCCAGACCCATGGAAGTCATCTTCAGCGTCAGCGCCTGCATGATGAATGCCGCATTTTCCAGACAGTGCTCCTTCTCCTCTGTGAAGAGCAGTGCATACTGCGGTGCAGCGATCATGAACCCATTGTATCCGACTGTGCCGCCCAGCTTGGCTCCTCTTTCGCGGTCAATGACATGCAGCTCAGTATTGATATCTTCATCGAGAGCATCACAGAGTGCGAAACTGTCTCCCAGACTCTGCAGCTTTTCGGATTCTACTTCTGTTTCTGCGAAATCTCTGCAAGACTCCCGCTTATTAATCAGTTCGAAGTAATTCAGATTCTCCATATGAAACTCCTTTCACGTACATATTGATGATAAATTCCGAACTTACCATTACATTATATCACAAGAATTCATTCTGTTACAGATTCTCTGCGCAAAGTGCGGAAGATGGAGAGAGGCAGGCAGCCGGCCAGGTGCAGCCGGCCACGTCACGGTGCATTCGGTCACGTCACGGTGCGGCGGTCGCCCGGCCAGGTGCGATTTCACAAAAAAATCCATTTCCGCACCTGCTCCGGGCCGGTTTCCGCTCAAACAGCAGGCGGCGGGATACGGCCGGGTGCGAAATCCGTGAAACTGTCCATATCGCACCTTACCGGCGGTGGTAATGTATTGACAGATCGGAGTTATTTTTCCGGTGCCTGTATATCCACACGACCTGTTGTATGTTCATCCACACCATCAGATGGACGCGCCTTTCGAGCACGGTGCGGGCGGACCGGCGTAATTGA
>NZ_FNBF01000004.1 GCF_900102225.1 Eubacterium pyruvativorans | reverse complement strand
GGAACTTCCAATGTGATGGTGCCGATCCGGGTCTTCAGGGTCCGGCTGCGGATGCCGTTGCGACTGTCTGTGCGTTCGTCAGAACGCTCATACGGCGCAGCCCGAAGCTGTTCCTGAGACTCCGCCTTCAGGATGCTGTTGAGACTGTTGGTGAGCAGTGTCCGGAACGCTTCATCGCGATCCACGGAAAGTAATTGTAGAATTTCCTCCTGATTCAATGTAATATTGAGTTGAGCCATCGTGTTCTCCTTCCTTGGTATTAATGGTGATTTTGGTCGATTTTCATTATACCTAAAGGTCGAGCACCTGGCTCTTTTTAATTTTTCAATTTACACCATTATACGGACGCCGCCCTTTGAAAGAATACCAATGAGTGAAAAATCCAAAATTCCTTGAATACGGAAACCACGCCACCCATCTTCACGTTCTATTGTATTTTCAGGGACGTCATTTGTTTCACACACAAGAGAAATTTCTTCATCTGTTTTCCCAATGAAGTAGAATTCCTTGCTTAAATCTATATCATCAATGCTTTTGACTTTACATACCGTTAGCAACCGCTCTAAATTATTTAACACCAGCAAATTACTCTCCTCCACAAATCTCGATTTATATCTTGGAATACCCATCTTGTCTTCTTCCAAGTGGCTTTGAAATCAGTAGCAATGACATCCATTTCTCATTAGCACAATTTCGTTACTTAGTATATCATGTTTGGAATTCGTGAAAAACAGAAAAGCCGTCCCGATAGTCCGAGACAGCAAAAAAGCGAAAAGATAGATTCCGCAGAAATGGCTTAAATACGGGCTTTTCCAGCCCTCTTTCAATTTGTTCTTGTTAGCAGAGCCACTGTCTCCACGTGCGCCGAGACAGTAGAAAAAATAATCATACTGGTTCATGCTGTCTGGGAATTGGTCAAGGTAGGAACATGCTATTCGGGAATTTGTCAAAAATATGATGTTGCTCCATTACCTTCAATAATATCAGCAACATTACAAAACACATTGAACTGGAAGTTAGCGATTTCTTTTTCCGGTATTCTCTGTCCCACGGATTTCTTCATGATAGAAATAATCTACGATCACCGGATGCCCCTGTGGGACTCTGCCATAAGGCATTTCATTATCTACAAAAGTACAATCATACTTCTTAGCCATTTTCTCAGCTTTTACTTCAAGTGCTTCAAAGTAGCTGCGGTTATGCTTGTTATAGATCTCGTCGTAAAGTGGTACCAGATCAGGATATTTTCCGGCGATATAATCCATAATTGTCTTTTTGAAACTGCCTCGAAGATTGAGATTTTCGAGCCAGAACAGATCGCACTGATCCTTTACCCGCTCAAAGATTGCTTCAAAATCCGTGATACCGGGGAATACCGGGGATACGAAACAGACTGTACGGATACCTGCTTCATATACCTGCTTCATAGCAGAGATACGGCGCTCAATGCTCGAAGCAGAGTCCATATCGTTCTTGAAATTTTCATCTAGTGTGTTGATCGACCATGAAACGGTTACACGTCCAAGCTTCTTCAGCAGATCAATATCCCGTACCACAAGATCCGACTTTGTGCAGATCAGAATATCTGCGTCACTGCCGATCAGCTGCTCCAGAAGTTTTCTGGTATTCCCGTATTGCTCCTCCTGTGGATTGTAGCCATCTGTCACAGAACCGATGACCACCCGCTGTCCGGCATATTTCTTCGGATTTTTAATTCCCGGCCAATGCTTCACATCAAGGAAAGTGCCCCATTCCTCCTTGTGCCCGGTAAAGCGCTTCATAAAAGAAGCATAGCAATACTTGCAGGCATGTGTACAGCCCACATAGGGATTGACCGAGTAACCACCTACCGGCAGACTAGACTTAGTCATGATGTTCTTTGTTTCCACCTCACGAATGAGGATTCCATTTATTACTTCTTCCATGATTTCTGTACCTCTAACACTTTATTAAATTCTTCCGGCATTTCCTGAATCATATTTTCATCCCCTATGATAGGGACAAGGTCTTCCTTCATAAACACCGGAATGCCGAGCCTATGTGCCTGGTCCGCCAGAGACCATGCCCATTTCGGCTCCGTATGAATCTTCCTGCTCTGAGCTCCGGTCATGGTGCCCACAACGATCCAATTGATTCCGGAAAGGTCAACTGTGCCGGGATCATCGAATAACGGCTCAAAGGTAACATGGTAATGTTTTGCTCTGACATTTTTCCGAAGGGCGTCGATACGCCACCGTTCTGCTTTCCTCGTCACCGTAACGCCAAACCATGCGTTTTCCAGATCGGTATCAAAATCCAGCAAATCAGGTCGCTTGGTAAGGAACAGAAACTGATGCTGTGGATTTTCACGGATCTTTGCAAATACCTCGTCTCTCCATTCCGGCTTCCATCCGGAGAGATCGCTCATGCCGGTAAGAAGAAAATTCTGCGGACGTTTCTTTTCCATCATCCTGAGCTTGCCTGGAAAGAATTCAGGGTCAGCGAAGTCATCAATCATATGCCAGCGTTTCACGTTGTTGCGGGCATAGCAATATGTACACCCCACTGTGCAGCCAATGACGATATTCATGTTCTGAATCTGATCTTTGATACAAATACTCATGACTTCTGCCACTCCTCAAGATTCTTTCTGATGCGGTCGAGGCATTCCTCAAAGCGGGTAATTTCTTCCTCTGAAAAACCTTTATAGTAAATACTGCCCATCTCATCAGATACAGAATCGTACTCGCCCTTTAAGGCATGTGCTTTCTCAGTCAGAAACAGGAGTGTTTTTCTTTTGTCCGTTTCAGACTGAACACGGCTTATCAGCCCTTGATTTTCCATTCTTTCCAGCATCGTAGTAAGAGATGTTATCGCTAATCCGCATTTAGTCGAGAGTGCCCTGATTGAGATACCATCCTCCTGCCACAGCACATAAAGAATACGTCCCTGGGCTCCATTAAACGCATCAATATTCTTTTCACTAAGAATCTTCTCGAAAATCCGGTCTCCAAGTTGTTTTATTTTGGTGACAAGAAATCCTCCATTCATGTCCATACAAATGCTCCTATATAGTAGTTTATTAAAAACCTACTATATAGGAGCTTTCTTGTCAACAATTTATATGTCTTAATAGGTAAATTCCGATTTATATCTTGGTATACGTATCTTGTCTTCTTCAAAGTGGCTTTGAAATCCTTACCATTTCATCTGTATATTGTATCCGAATATCCTGCAGGTCCGCCGGGACAAAAGAAGAAAATGCCAATTGCCCCGAAAGATTCTCCCTGATTTTCCCGGATCGTCCATTTGATTTCATAGTCTGTAACCTCATGTTCAGACTCTCATTCATTCAAAAGATTCCTTAAGTTTTCTCCGATATCACCTGTCAGGGCTACTGTCCTGTCTGCCAGCGCATCCGGAACGTTGATTTTTCCCGGCATATTCATCGTAATGAACTTCCAGGAAGGATATTCCGCTGCCATTCCCATCGTCGGGGCTTTGATCAGCTGGTTCCGGCTCCCAATGCCAAGCTCAAAGAGCAGAGCATTCTGCCCGGAATACTCCTGAAGGAATGCGTAAAATCTCTCCCGCTGGCCGTTCCACTCCTCAGACCCCTCCGTAAGGCCTTCGAAGTTACCTTCCACTTCGAAGATTCTGTCCCGGTCAAAACCATTCATTTGAAAATGCGCGTCGCCGTTACTGGTCACGATAAAATACGGTTTATTCCTGACAATTGAAAGCAGGTTTTTCATTACCTCACTGCCATGGTAGTCGTCAATTAAATACTGATGAACCGTCTGCATATATTCCTCATGATCGGCCGCCGTCATCGGCGTGAACACACCGCGGATCAGGCAGTCTGCGCCGTACTTCTGACGGAACTTCCCAAAGTACCTTCTGAACGACCCATTATCCGCAAAAATATGATACCCCTCCGCGATGGAAAGCCCGTTGCTCGCCGTAATCAGAATGGCGTCCGTGTTTTTCAGCCAGTCTTTTGCCTCTTGATAATCGTTTACTTTATATTCCATCATTTTTCACCCTCTACGATCATACAGCTGTGACTTTCTTCTCCATTTCACTTCTTACATCCTCCAGCACTTTCCCAATATCGGCCTGGATAGCCAGTCCCCTGTCTTCAATTGACTCCGGCAGGAACGCATAATCCTTGTTCACAGAAATATACGTCGTCTGTGGCAAACTGTTCACCAGTGTCCAGAACGGCTCCTGGATGAACATCGGTGTGAGTCTTCCGACGCCGAGTTCCAGGAAAAGAATCTTCTCGTCCTTATGCGCGAGAATGTAATCTGATATCTTCTGATATTCCTCTTCGTATTTCTTACCGGTCAGGAAATTTCCATAACCCCGGACCCACGGAAACGCCTCAGCGCCGCAGTGCGGGCAGCGCGGGATCAGTTCCTTCGGCACTACCGTGCCGTCACCCATGGCATCGATCATCTCCTGCACCGGTTTCACGGCATCCCATACCTCATCCGTGCAGCACCTGGAGCACTGGAAGAAGCGATGGTCGCCCTGAATCTGGGCGACTTTAGACTCCGGATACAGCTTTACGAACTGGGTGTCCTGATTTGTGGTCAGTACAAAGAATTCTTTATCCGCGAGGACCGCATCCAAATCCAGGTACGGATTCCGAACCTCCGCATGCTGGGTGGTATGCAGGAATGTTGCCATATATCCCCAGAACTCCTCACGGGAATCCCAGTGGGCAAACGCACCGGCAAAAGCACCTTTGAATCCGTATTTCTCCGCATACTTTCCGAAATATTTCCGGTAGGAGGCGTTGTCCTCATAATAGAAATCCCCGCCGCCTGCCGCGGAAAGGCCGGATGCTCCTCCAACGATCACGCAGTCCGCGTCCTTCACTTTCTGAACAAAATACTGAATCTGCTCTTCATAAGGGAGCGGCTCTTTCTTTGTCAGCGGAACCACAGTCCTGCCGGATGCATATACGTTGTAATATCTGGAATAATTGCTCATCTGTACTTCATTTACAATCTGCTCATAAAAGGTCATGATTTTCATTCCTCTCTCATTTTTGATTCTGCGATACAAGATTAGCGACAGTTTATTGACACCCTGTCTATAAACTAATATACTTGAATTTGGAAAAATGAGAAGAACACATTCTCTCAAAAGAATAACTCCCGTACAGAATTGCAAAACTGTACAGGAGTTTCTCATGATCTGGAATATTCGATTGCAGATATCAGAGAAAGACGGTGAATAAAATGAAGTCACCAAATCAGAAAAAGACTGACCGAAGAACGTTATACACACAGATGGTCATCAAAGATGCGCTTCTGGAACTGAATAAAGAAACCGCCTATGACAAGATCAATGTCACCATGGTCTGCAGGCAGGCTGAAATTGCCCGTTCTACCTTTTACCTGCATTTTGACTGCCTGGATGAAGTACTGGACAGTGTCATCGATGACGCCCTCCTCCTTTCAGAGAGCGGCTCCGGAACGGTTGTTGATGTACTCGATATTATCCACAGCGGCAGGTCAGATTTGCTCCGTGAGAACGAAACCGTCCTGCCCGCCTGCCAGCGGATCGCTGATTCTGATAAGTATCATCACTTGTTTATGGACGTATCTGTCAGCGACCATATCATCCAGAGGATTGTTGCTCATGAGCATGACAAAGTTGTCCCGGATCTTATGGCGCATACCGGCCTCGCCACAGATGAAGCCGAGATGCTTTTTAAGTTCATCCTTAACGGATCTTTCGCTGTAAACAGGAGCCTTAGCTGGGAGAAAAATGAACGATGGTACCGGTACCAGCAGATCCTTGGCAGATTTATTAATGCCGGGATAGAGAGATAATCACATCGCCACTTCTGTTCCCATCCCCGCCTTCATGGTAAAGCGCATTCTGTCCGGGAAGACCTCAATCTTTTCGATGAAGTCCCGGACAAAAAACGCGGCACCAGTCTCTCTTCTCAGAAAGACGGATGCCGCAGAAATGGCTTAAACACGGGCTTTTCCAGCCCTCTTTTAATTTGTTCTTGTTAGCAGAGCCACTGTCTCAACATGCCCCGAGACAGTAGAAAAAATAATCATACTGGTTCATGCTGTCTGGGAATTGGTCAAGGTAGGAACATGCTATTCGGAAATTGATCGAAAATATGATGTTGCTCCATTACCTTCAATATATCAGCGACATTGCAAAACACATTGAACTGGAATTTGACTTTCCTATTTTCTTAAAATCTCATGTGGAGCTTCTATTTCATTTGCCAAGGTATGCTCTGTTAATTCTGACATCAATTTCAATTTTTTATTAATCAATGGTCGCATACAATTAGGAACATGTTCCTGATGCGCTCTGTGGATCGCTACGCATTCCTTACAGTTTCCGTGATAACGACAGGCTTTCAGGCAAGGACAGTGATCTTTGTCTTTATACTCCTTACGAAATTCCGCTGCAAATTCTTCTTGCAGTCTCAGTCCCTCGACACGGTTTCCCTTATGAAATTCTACCATTGCATCCAGTTCTTTCTGGTTCCCTTCAATCTTCATGTTATTATAGCGCCTCCATTTCAACTATTCCTCATTCTCTGATAAACTCCGATTTTGCGTCATCCCGACAAACGGGAATTTGTTTGTACAATGTTCAAGATATAACTGTTATTATGTCTTGATTAGAGTACAAACTCATATAAGAGGAACTTCCTCGGTACTCCAATATCAACATATGTGATTTCAACCTTATCCACATACTTAAATCCAAACGACATATACATTTTCTGTGGAATATCATTTCCCTCTATGCAATCAAGACGAATTGATTTAAGGTTTCTTTCCCTTGCTGTGTCAATTGCGTGTTGAACTAACTGCTTCGAGTATCCATGACCTCCATATTCCGGAAGGACACGCAAGGCATGAAGAACTACTGTCTCGTTATCATTTGCATCAATAAGCCATTTAACTGCGTGATACGCCTCATCACGATCATGATTCATAATATACGCTGCAACAATTCGACCATCTTCAATACCGATAAACTGATTTCTCTCTTTGATTGCATCTTTGATCATTTCATCTGGAGGGAAACCACCTTTATCTCCCTCCGGCAGAAAATCTTTTCCGCTCAAAACTTTACACATACCGTCATAAAACTGTCGCAATTCTATAAAATTTTTCTCTTCTGCATATCTGATAATCATAGTAATCTATCCCTCCAACTTCTGATTTATATCTTGGTATACGTATCTTGTCTTCTTCCAAGTGGCTTTGAAATCAGTAGCAATTATATCCATTTCTCATCAACACCATTTCGTTACTTAGTATATCATGTTTGGAATTCGTGAAAAACAGAAAAGCCGTCCCGATAATCCGAGACGGCAAAATACTGACAATATTAAATTGTGATGTCTTCATGTGCACCGCTTATCACCGTGATGGTAAGCTTATCGGGAAAGATCTTGATCTCCTTGATAAAGTTTCGGACCAGTAGCTCATCATAAGCGAGCACCTTATCCTTTGACTTCTCGATGGATTCGCGGAGGTTATTGATTCGTTCTTTGTTCCGTTTCTCTGCTGTCCGCCCAGCTTCAATCTCTGTCTTTCTGCTTCTTAACTGCTGTACTCTTTCAGCAAGTCCTGTGATGTCCCGATGTGCTTTCACTCCGGCGAGAATATCCTTCTGCAGGTCAGCGATCTCTTGGTTGATATCCTCTAATTCAGTAGCCGGATTTTCTCCGAGCAGATTCATCACTTCATTGCTGATAGCCTCGTACTTCAAAGAGGATTAACACGATGAGAGGCGGTGCAGATGATGATTCTGCATCGCCTTTTTTCTATTTTCCTGGTCAAATAGCCTTTCCACAGTCACAACCCCCGAAAATAGCAAAGCCACAGTCTCGCCTGCCAAAAATTCATCCAAATAGCCCTCCCACAGCCACGCCAGAGCAATATTCTCATTTTTTCGGACAGAAAACGCGGCACCCGTCTCTCTTCTCAGAAAGACGGATGCCGTAGAAATGGCTTAAACACGGGCTTTTCCAGCCCTCTTTCAATTTGTTCTTGTTAGCAGAGCCACGGTCTCGACGTTGTTCCACGTGAGCAACAAAAACTCCATGGCGGTATTGATCCTGATCAAGCATTCACAAGTTTCAGAAACTTTTTATCGTTCATCTGCTCATTCGTAATATATTCCCCGTCATGGAACAGCGCATAATTTGTGATCGGCATCGGAGCATTCTGCGCTTCTTCTCTGCTTTTGATATGAATCGCATGGAATGGTATGGCATTCTCTTTGGCGGTCTGCTCCAAAACCGGAACATATTTCGCATTGAACGGACACTGGCTGGTGTAATACAGCACATATCCTTTTTCTTCTATGTGAGGATGCTTTGCACATTCCCGGAAATGGGGCTTGTCTGCATCCGTCACAAAAGGCAGGTACCACAACTGGATGCCATTATCCGTCTCATCACACACAGTAAACCCTTTATATTTCAGGAATTTGGGATCAGCAAGGAAAGGCTTCTTCTTAGACGCCGCCAGAATACACAGTCCCTTCCTTCCTTTTTCTTTACTGTCATCAATACAGGCATTCAGCAAGTCAGTAGAATAGCCATGACCTTTGAAGGAACCGGACACCCACAGGCAATCGATATACATATAGCCGTCAGCCCGGATTGGAACCCACGCGTTCTCAGCCGGGATATATTCTATAAAGCACTTTCCCCGCTCCACACTCTTCAGAAAGACAAGTCCCTCTTCAAACCTGTCGGCCAGCCACGCCTTCTTCGATGACACCTGAACATCCTTATTATTGGAAATGGCACAGCAGATATGCTCCTTTTCAAGATTTTCCTTTGTAACTCTGATGTACTCCATAGGATCAATTCTCCTTCACTTTTATCGGATGACGGATCACGGTCCTCAGCTTCTCCGGTGCCGCTTTCCGCGCATCGCTCAGATAAATCTCATGGTGCATGCGTTCGTCCGTAATATCAAGAGCATATCCCTGCTCTTCCATAAATCTGTGCATCGCCGCTACCGTGGCAGGCTCATCATCATAAGCCCCGATATGCATACACTGAACACACAGCCCTTCATCATAGGTAAAGAACTCAACTTTCGAAAAATCCTGTTTCTTCTTTGCCGCAGCTTCTTTGACAGCCCAGTCAAAATCATCTTTCGTCACAAAATCCGGCAGACGGATGACGGAGATCCACCGGAAAGAATCCTTATGGGTATAATCGACACCGATCACTCCATCCTGCCACCAGAATCCTTCCAAAGGCGGCACCACATAATCAAAATATCCATCGATCTGATAGCTGCCTTTCTTACTCATCTTGATCGTAAAAGCAATACCGTACAGAAGACCTATCGCCTGTTTGTACTCGCCTTCCTCATCATTAGGATCCCCGCTGCCGCGTACCGCGATAAAATTCATTTCCGGCACAGTTACTATTGAAGGTGTTCCTTTCGGCATATAGAATTCTCGGTATTCTTTTTTGAAATCAAATGCCATAAATGTTAATCCTCCTCATAAAGCTGTAATGTCTCCTCTGCATTTCTGCGGATAATATCCCGCGCTTCTGCCGGCTCCAGCACTTCAGCCTTCGCTCCGAAAGTCATGAGCCAGGTCACAAGGTTTTCCATATCCGTGTAGTCCGCTGTAAAGAGCAGTCTTCCATCATCCGCTTCTGTAAAGCAATCAGGTCCGAAGTCTTCGATCAGACGCCATTTCATATCCGGTGAAAAAAACGCCTTAACCTTAATCTCACCCGGAAATATTTTTTCAGCTGAAAGATCCGGCATAGGTGCATCTCGACAGACAAATTCTTTATCCGTTTCTGTAACGCGATCCATGCGATTCAGCTTAAACAATCTGTAATCCTTACGATCCATACACCAGCCCCAAAGGTACCAGCTTGACCATCGAAATACCAGATAATAAGGTTCAACCGTCCGCTCGCTGTCACCGGACGGAGCATAATACCGAAACCGGACCATGTGCCTGTCTCCGATCGCATCCTGTATCGTTTCTATCTTCGGCGCCAGCGAATCCCGATACCACGATGACAGATCGATCAAAATGGAATCCCGTCCGCTGATGAACTCAGAAGATCCCGCCTGTATTTTTTCCATCAGCTGACCGTAATAACTGCTCCCGCTCACGCTGTCCAGGCTTCTCAGTCCTGCAAGGATCATCTGCATGTCCCTTGATGTCAGGATCGTCCTGTCCATCCGGTATCCGTCCATAATACTGATCCCGCCGCCAGTGCCCTGAACTGTACGAACAGGAATACCGGCCTTGCAAAGGTCCTCAATATCTCGGTTAATCGTTCTGCGAGACACTTCAAACCTTTCTGCCAGTTCCGGAGCTGTTGTCTTGTCTTCCTGCAATAAGATTGACAATATTCCTATCAGCCTGTCTATCTTCATGTTCTCTTACGCTCCATTTATATACTAACGCATATAACACGACATCTGTATGTCATGTTTATTATATCAGAGCAATGCAATTTCAGCAAAAGGAAAACCTGTGGAAATCCCATATCACGGTTCATTCCACAGGTCTTTTCACATACTCTTCAAACTTTAGTAGTCTGTCAAAGGTCTTTCTCTGAACTCTTGATCCTGTAATAATCCTCAGCATCAACGCTAATCTCAACACAGTCCTTCGGCTTCGCATTTTTCTTGCTCAAGAGACATACTGTCTCCACGTGCCGCGTCATCGGGAAGTTATCGAACGGCTTCACGTAGGACACGGTATACCCCAGCTCCTGATACTGGGCCAGATTCTGAACCAGCGTCTTCGGGTTGCAGGAGATGTAGACGATCTGGTCCACGCCGTAGCCGGCGATCTTCTCCACGGCTTCCCGGGACATGCCGACCCGGGGCGGGTCCACCACGATGACATCCGGCTTTTCCTCCCGTTCCTCCAGAACCCGGAAGACGTCGCCGCAGACGAATTCGCAATTGGTGAGTCTGTTCAGGGCGGCGTTGGTGCGGGCCGCCTCCACGCTTTCCGGGACGATCTCCACGCCGAGAACGTGTTTGGCGGAACGGGCCAGAACCTGGGTGATTGTTCCTGTGCCGCAGTAGAGGTCGAAGACGTTTTTTCCGTCGACATCGTCGATCAGGGACAGGGCGTGGGCGTACAGCCGCTCCACCGCTTCGATGTTCGTCTGGAAGAAAGCGTACTCATGGACGGTGAAATGGAGGCCCATGATCCGTTCGTTGTAATAGTCTTTTCCGAACAGGGTTTTCATGTCATCACACTTCACCGCATCGGCCATGCTGTCGTTGAAGGTGTGCAGGATGCCGACGATCCGGTCCTCCAGCTCCAGGGAAAGCAGGCCGGAAACCCAGGCCTCCTCGTCGAATCCCGGCTCGCTGGTGGAGGTGACGATGTTCAGCAATAATTCGTTCGTATGAACGCCTCTGCGGATCACCAGGTTGCGGAGAAGCCCTTCATGGGATTTTTTGTCATACTTCACATAGCCCCGGGTACGGCAGAACGCCAGAGTATAGTCCAGGATCCGGTTGAAATCCGGGGAAACCAGCTGGCACTGGTCGGTGGTGACCACGGACATGAACATTTTCCGCCGGTGCATCCCCAGGGTCATAGGGCCCCCCTTCACCAGGTCGCCGAAGGTGTACTCCATTTTGTTCCGGTAGGCCAGCCGGGAGTGCTCCGGGCATCCCTCGATGGGAGCGAAGTCAGCAGGCTGAATTCCCGCCTTTTCGAAGAGGGTGCGGGTCTCGCTCTCCTTCGCCTTGAGCTGTTGTTCATACGGCTCTCCCTGATAGATGCATCCGCCGCAGAAGCGGGAATGGGGACAGCGGCCGTCCTGGAAAATCTCCGCTCCGGTTTCATTAATATCCAGGGGCGGTCTGCGTTTTTTCTTCGTATGTGACATAGATTCCTCCGGGTTCGTTAGTCGTTGATACCGTATTTTTCGTAGAATTCCTGCTTGTATTCCAGGAACCGGTCTTCTTCGATGGCTTTCCGCATTTCCTGCATCATGTGGATCAGGAAATGGAGATTGTGCTCCGACAGCAGCATGGCGGACATCAGTTCGCCGGCCTTCAGGGTGTGCCTGATGTAGGCTTTCGTGTAATGGCGACAGGCATAGCAGTCGCACTCTTCGTCCAGGGGGGTGAAGTCCCGGGCGAATTTCGCATTTTTCAGGTTGATCCGGCCGTGGGATGTCATCGCCACACCGTGGCGGGCGATCCGGGTCGGCTCCACACAGTCAAACATGTCCAGTCCCCGCTCCACACCTTCGAAGATGTAATCCGGTGTACCGACTCCCATCAGGTAACGCGGCTTCTCCGCCGGCAGCAGGTCCACGCAGTAATCCAGGACTTCCAGCATTTTCGCCTTCGGTTCTCCGACCGAAAGTCCGCCGATGGAGTATCCCTGCAGATCCATATCCACAATCCGGGCTGCGCTCTCCCGGCGAAGATCCTCGTACATGCCTCCCTGCATAATACCGAACAAAGCCTGTTTCTCCGGACTGGTCTGGGCATCCTGACAGCGCTTCAGCCAGCGGCAGGTCCGCAGCATGGAATCTTCGATATACGAATGATCCGCCGGATACGGTGCGCATTCATCGAAAGCCATCATGATATCCGAGCCCAGAGCCTCCTGGATCTCGATGGCCTTTTCCGGTGTCAGAATATGACGGGATCCGTCGATATGGCTCTGGAACCGGACCCCTTCCTCCGTGATTTTTCGCAGTTTCCCCAGGGAAAAAACCTGGAATCCGCCGCTGTCCGTAAGGATCGCCCGGTTCCAGTTCATGAACTTGTGAAGTCCTCCCGCTTCCCGGATCAGTTCGTGACCCGGCCGGAGATACAGATGGTATGTGTTGGACAGAATAATTTCCGCCCCCATGTCCCGCACCTGTTCCGGACGCATGGCTTTCACCGCCGCCTGGGTTCCCACCGGCATGAAAACCGGGGTCTGGATATCCCCGTGAGGGGTGTGCACGACGCCCCGGCGGGCGCCGGTTTTCTTGTCCCGGTGCAGTAATTCGTATGTAACAGCTAATTTGCTCATTGATTCTCTCCTGTTTTCTCTCTTTTGCATTGCAACCAGTCTATTATAACAGAGTTCTGCATGAGATATGATGGAATTCTGCAAGTTTCTGACCGCTGTGGTAGAATGTGTTTTGTAGGACAAAAAATAACGAAGCAGGCGGCCGCCGGAGGGGCGTACTAATATGAATGATCCAGGATATCACAATCCTGCAGCCATGCAGGGATCTTCAGAGCCGGTGCACAACCGGATTCTGATCACCGAAGACGATCCGGTGATTGCAGAAGCAACTTCCCGTCACCTCAGGACCTGGGGGTGGGAAACATACTGTACCGAGGACTTCAGCGATGTGCTGGGGGAAGTGAATCGGTTCCGCCCGGATCTGATTCTCATGGATGTTTCCCTTCCCTTTTTCAACGGATACCACTGGTGCCAGGAAATCCGGAAGGTTTCCCGGGTGCCGGTGATCTTCATCAGTTCCTATTCTGATAATATGAATATCGTCATGGCGATGAATATGGGCGGGGATGATTTCATCGCGAAACCCTTCGATCTGAACGTGCTGACGGCGAAGATCCAGGCGCTTCTCAGGAGAACCTACGATTTCGGCGCACCGGCAGAAGAAAACCGGCTGTCTGCGGGCGGGGCGGTACTGGATCTGAAGGACGCTTCCGCATTCATTAACGGGACCCGGCTGGAACTGACCAAGAACGAATTCCGGATTATGGAATGCCTGATGAAATCCCCCGGCAGGGTGATCAGCCGTGATCAGATCATGATGGCGCTCTGGGAGACGGATTCCTTCATTGACGATAACACACTCACAGTGAATGTGGCCAGACTGAGAAAGAAGCTTTCTGCGGCGGGCCTGAACGGGTTCATTCTGACGAAGAAAGGTCTCGGCTACTATATTCCGGGGGATAAACCGGAGAATTCTGAATCATGAGGTGAGAAATTATGGAAAAGCTGCGGATTGTTCCGTATCTGAAACAGTTTTCTATGCAGGGGATCACCTGGGCCGTCACTTCAGGGATTTTCCTGCTGCTTGGTGCACTGGAGAATCTGGACCCTGCCGTCTGGCGGTACGCTCTGCTGTTAAGCGGAACTCTGCTTGTTCTTTCTATTTTCACCCAGTGTTCCCGGGAGCGCAGGAAGACGGAAGCGGTGACGGAATGCCGGCTCCAGGCGCCGGAAATCACCGCCCCCCTTCCCGTCCCCTCTTCACCTTCAGAGCAGCAGGAACAGCAGCTCATTGCCGCTCTGCAACAGAGTCTGTTCGAACAGGAAAGCAGGACGAAGAACCAGCAGGACGAAATGCTGAACTACTACACCATGTGGGTACATCAGATCAAGACGCCGATCGCAGCACTGGATCTTCTGATTCAGGGAAGTGACTCCGAGGCTTCTTCAGACATGGACCTGGAGCTCCGGCGGATCCGGCAGTATGTGGAAATGGTGCTGAGTTATCAGCGGCTGGGATCTGAGCAGACGGACTTCCTCTTTCAGAATACGGATCTGGACCGGGTGATCCGCACCTGCATCAAGAAGCAGTCTGTATTCTTCATCCGCAAGCATCTGTCCCTGGACTTCCGGCCCACAGGAAGAACAATCAATACGGACCGGAAATGGCTGTCCTTTGCCCTGGAACAGATTCTCTCCAATGCGTTGAAGTACACCCGGGAAGGTGGAGGGATCCGGATTGCAGAGGCTCCCCCGGAGAAGACGCTGCCGCCGGCGGACCGGCCGGCCGAAAATGGTTTCTCCCTCGTCATCGAAGACAACGGCATCGGCATCCGGGAGGAAGATCTTCCCCGGATTTTCGACCGGGGATTCACCGGAAGAAATGGAAGAGAGCATCAGAAGGCGACCGGGATCGGGCTCTATCTGACCGCAGAGACGCTGAAGCGCCTTGGATGTGGGATCTCCGCAGAGTCGGAGCCCGGAAGGGGAACCCGCATATTCGTCTATTTTCCGGAAAGCAGACGGGGAACGATGCTGGAATAGCCCGGGAACCTTACAGCAATGTAAGGTTCTCTTCGTTTTTTGTAAGGCAGATCTAAGGCGCATCCCGTTCCTTCCTGTTAGGATAAGGGTGTCAATGGGAAGTATGCAGCCCCGCAGGGGGCCATGCTGAATGCAAACATACGAAAACAGGAAAGGAGCGCCTGATGGCATTACTGGAAGTAAATAATCTGAAGAAAACTTACAGCACAAGATTCGGAGGGAACAAGGTGGAGGCTCTGCGAAACGTCACCTTCTCCGCTGAAGAGGGAGAATTCACCGCAATCATGGGTGAGTCCGGATCAGGAAAAACCACCCTGCTGAATATCCTCGCTTCTCTGGACAGGCCGACAGGCGGTGAGGTTCTGCTGAACGGCCGGGATATCACCAAGATCACGGAGAAAGAGATGGCCGGTTTCCGCCGGGATCATCTCAGTTTCATATTCCAGGATTTCAATCTGCTGAACACGCTGACGCTGAAGGACAATATCCTTCTTCCTCTGGTTCTGCAGAAAACACCATACAAACAGATGATTTCCCGCCTGTCCCCTCTGGCGCAGAATCTGGGAATCAGCGAACTGCTGGACAAGTACCCGTATGAGGTCTCCGGCGGCCAGAAGCAGCGCGCAGCAGCAGCCAGAGCTCTGATCACCCGGCCGGAACTTCTGCTGGCAGACGAACCGACCGGTGCCCTGGACTCCCGCTCGGCGGACATCATGATGGAAC
Source organism: Eubacterium pyruvativorans (assembly GCF_900102225.1). GTDB lineage: Bacteria > Bacillota > Clostridia > Peptostreptococcales > Anaerovoracaceae > Aminicella > Aminicella pyruvativorans. The sequence goes on along the minus strand of NZ_FNBF01000004.1, from coordinate 108,933 downwards.
TTCTGGCAAAGGTCAATGAACAGGGGCAGACCATCATCATGGTCACCCATTCCATCAAGGCGGCGAGTTATGCGAAACGAGTCCTCTTCATCAAGGACGGTCAGGTATTCCACCAGATCTTCCGGGGAAACCGGAGCAATGAGGAGATGTTCTCCATGATCGCACAGACACAGACAGTACTGATTAACGGAGGTGATCTGAATGACCGGCAGTAATCTTTCATGGACCCTCGCCCTCGGAAATATCCGGCGTGAGCGGAAATTCTTCGTCCCGTATATCCTCGCATCAACCGGAATTGTGATGATGTTCTATCTTCTCGTGTACATCTGGAAGGATCCGGGGCTGAAGAAGATTTCCACCGGAGAGACACTCTCCGCTCTCATGGGATTCGGAACGGTTGTGGTCGGCGTCTTCGCAGCCATCTTCCTGCTCTATATCAATAATTTCTTGATGAAGAGGAGGAATAAGGAGCTGGGCATTTACAATATTCTGGGCATGGAGAAGCGCCACATCGGACGGATCCTGCAGATGGAATCGCTGATCACCTCTGTTATTTCCATCACAGCAGGCATCCTGCTGGGCGTTGTTTTCAGCAAACTGGTGCAGATGATCATATTGAAGATTCTAGGCGCAACGGATCAGCTGACAGGAACCGTCAACCTGCAGGGAGTTCTCTACAGCGTGATCTTCTTCTCGGTGCTGTTCGAACTGATTCAGCTCCGCAACCGGTTCCGGGTGCAGTTCTCCAGACCGATTGAACTGCTGAAGGGATCTGATTCCGGCGAACGGGAGCCGAAAGGAAACATTTTCCTTGCGCTCACGGGTGCCGCTTTCCTGGTCGCAGGATACACTCTCGCACTTCGCGTTGACGATGTACTGAGCGGAATCAGTTTCTTCTTCATTGCCGTGATCCTGGTCATTGTCGGCACATATCTGCTGTTCACCAGCGTCAGCGTTGTGGTTCTGAAGCTGCTGAAGAAGAGCACGAATTATTATTATAAGCCGGGGCATTTCACCTCCGTCTCCGGAATGCTGTTCCGAATGAAACAGAATGCCGTGGGTATGGCCAACATCTGTATCCTGGCGACGATGGTTCTGGTGATTATTTCCACCACCGTCTGTCTGAACACCGGCATCGACAAGACGATCCAGAACCTCACACCGATGAAGGCCTCCCTTTCCGGGACCATGAGCGGAATCAGCAAAGAAAATGGTCTGAAACTGATATCCCCTGCTTCCCAGAGCGAAGTCAGACAGCTGGCGAAGAAGACTGCCGAAGAGAAGAATTCCCGGATCCAGGATGTGATGGTCTATACCGCCTACTGTCCTCAGGTAAGATATCATTCGAAAAATAATACGATATCCTACCATCTGAGATACAGTACGAAATCCTATACGGGCAGTCTGATGATCATTGACGAACAGCAGTACAAAGCGATCACAGGAAAAGATCTGCATCTTTCCGGGAGAGAAGTACTAGCGCATACGCCGAGCCGTGCGAATCAGGTGAGAATCAATGGAAAAGCCTTCAAAGCACGCTGCACAACAGAGAACTTCCTTCCGACCACCGCTTCCCGCACACAGGGAGGAGTCATTGTTGTGAAGGACCGGAATGTAATACAGAGAATCGCAGCGCAGGATCCGGCTCCAACATGCACCCTGTACCGCGCCGTCACCTTCACTGCATCCGGTTCGGAAGCTGTGAACCGCTCCATCGGAAACAGTCTGAACACACAGCTGAACAGAGAAATGCAATCCTACGCATCCAAAGCGAAGCATGCCGAAGGCCCTGCCTTCTTCGGTTCCTGTTCCACGTACACGGAAATTCACTCCATGCTGAAGGGATTCACCAACGGGTTCCTGTTCCTGGGCATCTTTCTCGGACTGCTGTTCACCCTTGCTGCGGCGCTGATCATCTACTACAAGCAGGTTTCAGAAGGATATTATGACAAGAACAACTTCGCCATCATGCAGCAGGTGGGTATGAGCCAGGCGGAAGTCAAGAGGAGCATCCGTTCCCAGGTCATGTTCGTGTTCTTCACGCCGATCATCGTAGCGGCCTGTCACATGAGCGGAGCATTCAACATGATGAACCACATCCTGCAGCTGTTCGGCCTCCAGGACACCTGGCTGTTTCTGAAGTGCTCCGGCATCACCTTCCTCCTGTTCACACTGCTCTATCTGATCGTCTACCTGGTGACTTCCAGAGAATACTACAAGATTGTATCCTGGAAAGCCGGAGAACGGCTGGATTAACAGTTCATGCGGTAACCGTATCGAAACGCCCCCGGGTCATATCCCGGGGGCGTGTATTCGTTCTGATTGTGTTTATCCTTTCTCTAATTAATCGCCTTTTTACATCCGAAATTTCCTTCGCTGTCGTCGAACTTTAACTCGGTATAATACAGTGTCTTGTTCAGGACCTCAGCACTGCCGGCCCCGTCAAAGACACGTTCGGCTTTGTCTAATGCCCCGCCTGTGTTCGATACTGTAACGATTCCGCCCTGATCATACCCGCTTTGCATGATGAAGCAGACTTTGCCGTTAACCAGCACCGCTCTCGTTGTGGATACCACGAGGTTGCTGAATGCGGATTCTTCCACTTTCTTCTGCGTCGTCAGCCTGTAAATGCGGCCTCTGCTGTTTACACGGTAGATCGTAAGCCCGGCGCTGCTGTTCTTTCTGAAAACCGCATTTCGATTGTTATTGCCGCCGATAACGTCTTTGATCTTTCTGCAAAGTATGGTCTTTCTTCCATCCTTATCCATGCAGACGAGATTTTTCACACCGCTTGTATAGTACATGTAGTTTTTCGATGTAACGATGGAATGCGCTGTGAAGGTGCTGACTCTTCCTGTATCAAGATCATAGCATTTGTTTGTGTAATACAATTTGCCCCGGAACAATTTCACGCACGCGCTGTCTCTGCTTTTTCCCTTCTTCACACTGAACAGCTTGACGACATTTGTTCCATTGATTCTGTACACTGCCCCGGTATCCCATCTTCGTGTGATGATGTCAGTGCCATAGCCGCCGATGATATCACCGCATTTCCTAACAACCAGCTTCTTTTCTCCCGTATGAATATCTGCCGACCAGATTTCCTGGGGTTCAGCGCCATTTTTATAAAAATAGGGATTCAAAGGAGTCAATGAATAATATGCCGTTTTCCCCCTCATGTAGAAGCTCATCCGAAAATCATTCGAATTGAAATCATTGTAATCTTTGATATCAAAGATTACATTCTGCGTTCCGGAAGTATCATTTGAAACGAGATTGTTAACTGAGAATACCGTCTGACCGAAATCATTCTTATACACATTATGTGCGACAGGATAGGTCGTCTGGGAAGCTGCAAATACATCCACCGGACCGGTAAAGCAAAATGTGAATACCGCACACACGAAGAGCACAGCAAAACGGATCTTTCGCAAATTGATTTCTTTCATTCCAATCCCCTCCTTCTTTCTCATTCGCCGCTCTTTTATTGCATATTTTACCATACGCAAGATAAGTTGTCATGCTGTTCAAATTATTATATCCATGAATACTCCCCCGTATATACAGCCTATAGAATAACAAAACGGGACGGTTAATAAGCCGCCCCGTTCTGTGTCAAACACATCCTTGCCGAAAAATTAGAAAATCGCCATTGCATCCCCGTAAGAGAAGAACCGGTATTTCTCCTTCACCGCCTCGTTGTATGCCTCCAGGATCTTCTCCCGGTTATAGAGAGAAGAAACCAGCATGATTAGCGTGGATTTCGGCAGATGGAAATTGGTGATCAATGCGTTCACGATTTTCCACTCATATCCCGGATAAATGAAGATGCCGGTACTGTCGTGGCCGGCCTTCACCCGGTATTCTCCGCACTCTTCGTCCCGGTACGCAGCGCTTTCCAGCGTCCTCGTGGAAGTGGTACCGACGGAGATAATCCGTCCCCCTTCCCGAATCGTCCGGTTGATGGTTTCCGCCGCCTCTTCCGAAATGGTATATTCTTCGAAGTGCATGTGATGCTCTTCGATATTCTCGCATTTCACCGGCCGGAAGGTGCCGATGCCCACGTGCAAAGTCACATAGACCAGTTTCACACCCTTTTCCTGCGCTTTCGCCAGCAGCTCCTTCGTGAAATGCAGTCCGGCAGTCGGTGCCGCCACGGAGCCGTTGTGGTGCGCATACACCGTCTGGTACATATCCGCATCTTCTTTCGTGCTCTCCCGCTCGATATACGGCGGCAGCGGCATCTTGCCCAGTTCCTCCAGCCGTTCCATAAATATGCCGTCGTAGTGGAATGTGACGATCCGGGTGCCGTCCTTTCCATACCCGTCAATCGTAGCCTCCAGAGCACCTTCCCCGAAGACAACCCGGTCTCCCGGCTTCAGCCGGCGTCCCGGACGGACCAGCGTTTCCCAGGTGTCATCGTGCATGCGCTTGGACAAAAGGAACTCGATGTGCGCTCCCGTCCCCGCCTTCGTCCCGAAGAGGCGGGCCGGAATTACCCTGGAGTCATTCATGACCAGACAGTCTCCCGGCCCCAGATAATCCAGAATGTCATAAAAATGCTTGTGTTCAATGGTTCCCTTCTCCCGGTTCAGCACCATGAGACGGCAGCTGTCCCGCTGTTCTTCCGGTTTCTGGGCAATCAGTTCTTTCGGCAATTCGTAATCAAACTCTTCAATATTCATGTTTTTCCTTCATCTGTCTCTTCATTCATCGGCTCGCCACTGATCAGCCTCATCCCTCATCGGCCTCGTCATGGTCAATCCTTCCGACGTTCTCCTCCGGATACGGTATCCCCATATGCTCGTATGCCCGGACTGTGGCCATCCGGCCCTTCTGTGTGCGGTACAGCAGCCCCTGCTGAATCAGATACGGTTCGTATGCGTCTTCGATCGTAACCCGGTCTTCCCCGATGGACGCAGCGATGGTATCGATCCCCACAGGACCGCCGCCGAACTTCTCTATTATAGTGGATAGGATCTCCCGGTCAAGTCTTTCCAGGCCCAGTTCGTCCACCCCCAGCGCCGCCAGGCTTTCCTCTGTGATCTTCCGGCTGATGCGGCCGTCCCCTTTCACCATAGAGAAATCCCGAACCCGCTTCAGCATCCGGTTGGCGATCCGGGGCGTTCCCCGGGAGCGCTTCGCCATTTCCAGAATGGCATCGTCATCTGCCTCCAGTCCCATGACACCGGCAGACCGGCGAATGATCCGGGCCAGCTCATCCGGCCGGTACATTTCGAACTTCGCCAGAACGCCGAACCGGTCCCGGAGGGGCGCACTCAGGCTTCCGGCCCGGGTGGTGGCGCCGATGAGGGTGAATTTCGCAATGTCCAGACGGATCGACCGGGCGGAAGGGCCCTTCCCGATGATGATGTCCAGGGCATAGTCCTCCATGGCGGAGTAGAGCACTTCTTCCACCGCCCGGTTCAGCCGGTGGATTTCATCGATAAACAGCACATCGTTGTCGTTCAGATTCGTCAGCACCGCCGCCAGATCCCCGGCCCGTCCGATGGCCGGACCGGAGGTCACCTTGATATCCACCCCCAGCTCGTTGGCGATGATTCCGGCCAGGGTCGTCTTCCCCAGTCCCGGGGGCCCGTAGAACAGAACATGGTCCAGCGGTTCTCCCCGCATCTTCGCCGCTTCGATGAAAATGCCGAGATTTTCCTTCACCTTCTGCTGTCCCAGAAAATCCGACAGACGCTGGGGACGCAGCGTTTTCTCCCGGAGTTCCTCCTCCTCGGTCGCCTGTGCCGATGTAATACGTTCTTCTGTATCCATTTCTCCTCCCGCCTATAGCATGTGACGGAGAGCCTGCTTGATATAGCCTTCGCTGTCCAGTCCTTCGTCTGTTACCTTCTCCAACGCCTGTGCGGCTTCCGTGCGGCTGTACCCCAGGGAGACCAGAGCCTGGGCGGCGATCTCCTTTTCCTCATTCCGGGCAGAAGGCGCCGGCTTCGATTCCCCTTCCTCGTCCGTCGGCAGATAGTCCACCTTGTCCTTCAGTTCCAGAATGACCCGCTGGGCGGTGCGCTTTCCCACACCGTTCGCCCGGGAAATCATCTTCTCATCTTCCGTTGCGATCGCCTTCTTCAGTTCGTTCACCGGCAGAATGCTCATGATAGCCATGCCTGCTTTCGCCCCGATACCGTTCACCGTGATCAGCATGCGGAACATATTCAGTTCATCCAGGCTGCTGAAACCGTACAGGCTCATATCATCCTCCCGTACGGTCATCAGCGTGTAGACCTTCACTTCTTCCCCTTCGAAGTGGCCGTACAGGGGCGAGTTGGCAGGAATCGTCACCAGAAATCCGATGCCGGATGCCGTTTCAATCACCACCGTCCCGTCCATCTGAGGGTAGAATTTTCCTCTGATAAATCTGATCATATGGATCCTCTTCTAAATCTTCATCTATATATTCTTCGGTACGATCCCCCGCACGGATCTTCCGCCGCCGATCTTCCGGTATTCATCTGCCGTGTGCCGGTACCCGGGCGTATGAGACCTCAGATTCCCTTTCGGATTTTCAATCCGTGCCAGGTATCCCCTCCGTCTCCGGTCCCCCGGGAGGTGCCCCGAAGGGCTCTTCGGATCTGCTGCATCTGTTTCCGGCTGGCAGCGGCGTGACCGTGGCAGATCGCCGCCGCCACAGCATCCGCCGTGTCATCCGGTTTCGGAACCTCCTCCAGATTCAGAATGGCCTTCACCATGGCCTGCACCTGTTTCTTATCTGCTCTGCCGTAGCCGACCAGCGCCTGCTTAATCTGCAGGGGTGTATATTCATTCACTTCCAGTCCGGCATTCACACAGGCGAGAATGGCCACCCCTCTGGCCTCACCCACGTGAATAACGGTCTTCGCATTGGTATTAAAGAACAATTCTTCAATGGAGCATTCTTCCGGACGGTATTTCGTAATCACGCTGCAAAGCTCCGTGTACAGGTGCTGAAGACGAAGAGGCATCTCCGTCCCTGCGTCGGTGGTGATCGCACCATAATCCACCGGTGTGAAATGATTCCCGTCCTTGTCAATCACGGCCCATCCCATGATCGCATATCCCGGGTCGATTCCGAGAATTCTCATATACTCCCACTCCTGCCATTTCTCTGTAATACGTGCACAATAGTATATCATAAGAACATTTGTTTGTCCACCGGATCCGGGGCAGGCGGAGCATGACGAAATAAGATTATAAACGATTATAATTATTTATTCATTTTTCAGGCAAAACATGCTATAATATCGTCAACATTATGAACCTGCCGGTGCGGCCTTGCCCAATGCCGGCAAACAGGAAAGGAAACAGAATACCATGCGTTATTCCAGACAGAATAAGATCCTTGAATTGATCGGAAAATACGAGATTGAGACCCAGGACAAGCTCGCCTCCCTTCTCCGGGAAGAGGGCTTCGAGGTGACCCAGGCCACCATTTCCAGAGATATTAAGGAGCTGCAGCTCATCAAGGTCCTGACGCCTTCCGGAAAGTATAAATATGCAGTCAGTAAGCGTTCCGATGCGCCGATCACGGACCGTTTCATGAAGATTTTCCGGGAGACCGTTATCTCCACCACATCCGTGAACAATCTGATCCTGATCAAGACCCTGTCCGGCTGCGGCAGCGCAGCGGCGGAGGCGGTGGATAACATCGGCGTTCCGTACATTGTCGGCACCATCGCCGGAGACAATACGATGCTGGTGGTTGTGGACAGCGAGGAACATGTGCAGGAACTGCTTACGACCTTTAACAACATGATCTCGGCGAAGAAACAGGAAGCTTAGCATTATGATCGATCACATCAGTATCAGTGATTTCGCTATCATCCGGAATACGGAAATCGATTTCGAAGACGGACTGAATATCATCACCGGCGAGACCGGTTCCGGAAAATCCATCGTCATTGAAGCAGTCAGCCTGGCTCTGGGGAGCCGGGCTGATTCCGGTTATGTCCGGCACGGGGCGAAGAAGGCCCGGGTTCAGCTCCAGGCAGACCTGGACGGCGAGGAAGTTATTCTCTCCCGGGAAGTCTCTGCCGCAGGGAAGAATCTCTGCCGGGTCAACGGTGAACTGGTGACCCGGGGGCGGATCGCAGAGGAAGCCCGGAAGATCGCCGATATCCACGGTCAGTACGACAATGTTTCTCTACTGGATCCGGAGCGGCATCTGACTCTGGTGGATCAGTTTCACAAGGCAGAGATCCGCCCTTATCTGGATGCGTTCCGGGAAGCCTATCACGCTTACCGGGAAATCCGTCTGAAGCTGGAGAAGCTGGTGAAGGACGAAAGGGAAAACCGGCGGAAAATTGATTTTTATACCTTCGAACTGAAGGAAATCAATGAGGCCGACCTCCGGCCGGAGGAGGAAGAAGGACTGAGTGACCGGCTGTCGGTATTGAAAAACAGTGAGAAAATTTTTGCTGCGGCGGGAGCGGCTTCTTCCCTTCTGACGGACGGGGAAAATGACGTTTTGTCCCTGCTGGGAGAAGCAGAACGTTCGCTGGGCAGCATCAGCAGTTACTCCGCAGAACTTACGGAAATCCATGAAGGGGTCAGCGGGGCATACTATGAGCTGCAGGACCTGGCGGAACGGATCCGGCGCATCGCCGACGGCAGTGATTTCGATCCTTCCGAAGTGGATCAGGTGATCAGCCGGCTGGAGCAGATTGACCGGCTGAAGAAGAAGTACGGCGCGGATATTCCGGAGATTCTGGCCTACCGGGACCGCATCGCCGGAGAACTTTCTCTGATTGAGAATTTCGATGAAGAGAAGGAGAAACTGGAGAAAGAGACGAAGGAACGGCTGGCGGCGCTGAAGGAGAAGGCGGAGGACCTGACGCTGTTCCGGACGAAGACCGCCCGGGAACTCTCTGCCGCCATCGAGGCGGAGCTCCATGACCTGAACTTCAAAGATGCGAAGCTCGTGCTTCAGATCCGGAAGGCTCCGGCCATCACCCAGAACGGGCAGGACGAATGTGAAATCATGATCAGCACGAACCCGGGAGAGCCCCTGAAGCCGCTGGCGAAAACCGCCTCCGGGGGAGAAATATCCCGCATCATGCTGGCCATCAAAAATGTGACCGGGGACTACGACAATGTGCCCACGTTGATCTTCGATGAGATCGATGCCGGCATCAGCGGCATCACCGCCAGCGTGGTGGCCCGGAAACTGAAGGAAATCAGCCGGGAGCATCAGATCATCTGCATCACCCACCTGCCGCAGATTGCCGCTGCCGGGGATGTGAACTTCCGGATTTACAAGGACACGGAGAACGGGGCCACCTTCACCCATGTGGAAAAGCTTTCCGAAGAAGGCCGGCGGGATGAAATCGCCCGGTTGCTGGGGGGAGACAGCATCACGGACACCACCAGAAAGAGTGCCGAGGAGCTGATCGCCCATATGCACGAATCCGCCCGCATGCACGGAACGAAATAGATCTCCGGTTTTCAGATCTTTGCAATGAACAGTTCCAGCGCCGTCCGCTCGTCCAGCAGGCCGGTGACGATCTGTACATTAACTTCGTAGATGTCCGAGAGCATGTGCCGGAGTTTTTCTGCAGAGTAACGCCGGGCATACTGCATGGCTTTCTTCACCCGGTATTCATTCAGGCCGGTGTACCGGCTGATCTGTCCCGGAGACGTCATTTCCCGGCGGTTCATGAACTGCCGGACGATATACATCACCTCCATCTGTGAGATGATGGAGCCCGCAATCTGCATCCCGGCAGTGCCGGCACTGATCTCGTTATGCAGAATGGAAAACGCCGAGGACTTGTCGTTCCCGCTGATGCCGTCCAGCAGGTTGAAGATGAACTTGTCCCGGTCCCCTTCCACCGAGGACTCGATGGCTTCCGCCGTGACTCTGCCGCCGGGGCAGAGGGCGATGATTTTCGTCAGGTCGTTGACGAAGTGATCCAGGCGGTATTCGCTGTCCTTGTTGAAGTAGCCGGTGCTCTGAATCAGCCGGTGCATGTCCCGGGTGCTGATGCCCAGGCCCCGGGCCTGAAAGCGTTTGTTGGCAAAAGCCATCAGTTCCTGTTCGTTCAGCGCATCGAACTGGTAAGAAGTGCCGTATTTCTTCAAGGCACGCATCAGTTTCGTATTCCCGTTGGTTTTCGTGGAAGCGAAAATCAGCATGGTGCAGTCCGGCGGGTTCTTCACGAATTCGATCAGAGAAGCGATGCCGCTCTCCGTGTACCCGGCCGGCACCCCTGCAGCCTGCATGGGAGCGAAGTCCCGGACAACCACCACCCGTTTTTCAGACAGCATCGGCAGCGTCCGGCAGGCGGTCATAATGTCCTCCGGCGGGATGACGTCATCCTGCATCATCACATAATCGATCATCTCCGTGGAAGGTTCGATGTATTTCTTCTTCACCTGCCCGATGGCCCAGCGGATCAGGTAATCCTCCTGACCGTACAGCACAGTCACGTTTTTCAGTTCATTATTCTTCAATTCTTTCGTGAACACGCGAAAACCGCGGTCCGCCTTTTTCTTTATCATTTTCACTCTTCTCCGTCGGTGTCTTCCTCTTCCGCCAGTGCAGGAGACATTCCCCCCGCCTCGGTCAGGGATCCGATCAGACCGGCAATTTTCCCGCTCCGGTAGATCGGGATCATATCGATGGTGACGAAATGCTGCCGGCCCCGGACAGTACAGCGCTGCAACCGGTTATGAATCCGTTCTCCGGTGCGGAGCAGATTCTCTTCCTCCTCTTCCATGGCGCGTTCTTCCACATACCACTTCATTTCTTCTGCGGTTTTTCCGATGATATTCCGGGCCGACCGGAGCCCGAAGAAATTCAGAAATCCCTGACTGGCCCCCAGAAACCGGTGATTACGGTCCTTCCAGAAGATCCTGTCCGTTGAATTCATCACCCAGTTTCTCCAGAGCACGGCATCAGAGATATCCTGTGCCGGGTTCACATTACTGAGCGGCAGATTGTTCTTTTTGTAAAAATCCCGTACGAAACTGCGCCTCGTCTCTTCGTCCGGCCCCGCCTGAAATGTGACGTACAGGAACTTCCGGAAATCTGTCCTTGGAATCGGAAGAATCATATGATGCAGCCACTGATATTCTCCGCTGTCCGAAATGCTTCGAAAATACCCGGAAAGGATCTTTTCTGGAATCATGCGGAGCCGCCGGCGCAGGGTGGACACATTCATGAATGCACGATACGCCTTCTGGTCCGGAATGTACACGAACCGGTCCGTCCAGGTCCGGAAGACAGTCCGGATATTCCGGGTCTTCCAGTTCAGCCCGATCGGCTGCTCAGAGAGGGAGGATTTCAAACTGTACACCACATCCTCATCATAATCAATGACAGCCGCATCATTACAGACGTAGTACAGATTCTGCAGGAAATCTGCCTTCTTCTGTTCATCTGCCTGACGGTTGATTTCTACGTACCGCAGATTCATCCGGTAGAGGCAGTATGATTCATGCCGGGTCACGGTACTTCCGGTCAGCAGCATATAATGGTCCCCGGAAGGATACGTCACCGACTGGAGACCGGAACGTGCCCGGAGCAGCTGATCTGCAAACTGACGATGCAGGGTGTGCAGCGGATTGTTCTTCGTGTTGATCTGGTCCTCCCAGTCCCTCACACTGCTCACATGATCCCGTTTCAGCACCCGGCGGTATGCCTTGTTGGCGAACAGAATCTTCATGGTGATGCCGTCATCCTCCACGATGCAGAGCGGTTCATCCGTCTGCAGATCAATCCGGCTCATTTTCTCATAGTAACGGCGCCATCCCGGCATCTCCTTCGTGACCCGGATCTTCCGAAAATGTTCATCTATTTCCGAGAGCGGCATGGGCTTTCCGAAGTAGTATCCCTGCAGTTTTTCACAGCCGATGCTGCGGAGAAACCGATACTGCTCCTCGGTTTCCACTCCCTCCGCCAGCGTCTGAATGCCGATCTGCTTCGCCATCCGGACTGTGGAGCGGATGATGGACCGGGCCTTCTCAGAATCACTGGACAGAAAACTCATGTCAATTTTCAATTCATCGAAAGAATAGTCCTTCAGAATCCCCAGGGAAGATGATCCTGTTCCGAAATCGTCCATCCAGACCTGATAGCCCAGCTGATGGAAACGCTCGATCCCGCTGCCGATTTCCGACACATTCTCTGCGAAGGCACTTTCTGTGATCTCGATATTGATGATGTCCCGGGGAACCTCGTACTTCTCCGCCAGACATTCTATCCGGTCTGCTGCATCGCTGTGACAGAAATCTGTTCGGGACAGATTCACCGACACCGGAACAATCGACCGGCGGGATTCTCTGAGACTCTGAAAATCCCGGCAAACCTGTTCGAACACATACAGATCCATCTGGAAAATCTGGTTGATCTCTTCCAGTACCGGAATGAAATGATTCGGGAGAATCATACCATGAACCGGATCAATCCATCTGACCAGTGCCTCCGCACCGCAGAAACTTCCGGTCAGACTCCGGATCACAGGTTGATAATACACCTGAATCCATCCTTCTTCCATAGCACGGTGAAAATTCCGGATGATATACTCCCGGAGCGATGCCTGTTCCATAATTTCCCGGTCGAACCAGGCATAATCAGAAATTAACGTGTTCTCCAGCGAGTCGCAGGCCTGTTTCGCCCTGCGACAGGCCTGCGTGAAATCGGTCATGCCGAATGCGGTGTCATAGATTCCCACTTTCAGCGGAAGACTGTTTCCGAAATTCAGTTTCCGGGTTTCCGCAAACAGCTGCTTCAGCTTTCCTTCCACCCCTTCCCGGTCCGTCAGAACGACGAAATGATCACTTTCCTGGCGGGCGGAAAAATCCATCCCGAATGTAGTGCGGAGAAGCCCGCCCAGCCCCCGGATCAGCACATCCCCGGTTAAGAAACCGTGTCTGTTGTTGAAGAGTTTCAGGTGGCAGTAGTCCAGATACAGAACCACCGGACTAAATCCCTGTTCCTTCATTTCCCTAACCCGTTCGGAACCGTTCTGCAGTAAGTCGGCCATGTTCGGAAGCCCCGTCAGATCATCGAAGCGGTGCGTCCGGCCAAACCGGACCGCTTCAAGACGCTGCTCCAAGGTTTCCTTCAGACAACCGGACCGGTCTTCTTCCCCCTCCGCAGAAGCCGATTCATCCATGCAGGACACCAGGGCGATGCCGGCTTCGGACGGCGTGATATGCCTCCCGACCGCATGAATGAGATGATCATCCTTCCACAGGCGGCTCTGATAACGAAAAACGGTGTCAAACGCACCATTTCCGAAAATGAAACGATGAACGGTATCCTCCACCCTGGCGATATCCTCCGGATGAATGCCCCGGAACGGATCTGTGTTCAGCGCATCCAGCGCCTCCTCTGTGGTTGTATAGCCGAACATCTCCAGAAATGAACGGGAAACCGTCAGGGCTTCCATTCTGCGGTCGTCGTGTTGAAACGCAGCCACCGCAGCCGGCATCCGTTCAAGAATTTCTCTAATTTCCGGTGAGAACTGAAACAGCTTCATCTTCCCGCTGCCTTTCCGTGGATCCGGGACCCACTGTGCAACATCGCAATTTACTATTCTAATATTTAGTAACCATTATGATTATACTCCCCCTTTTTGTAGTGTCCAATACAATAACAAAAAATTACGCAGCTCACGCCCCTTTCCTCCGGTTAACGAAAACCCGGATCGAACCTGCGGGGCCCGTCTTAATTCCCACGGCCCCGTCCCGGTCCGTCCGGAAGTACGGAATATGATGCCGGTCCAGCCGTTTCAGCGTCTCCGGGGACGGATGACCGTATCCGTTGTTCTTCCCCACGCCGATCAGCACAAGCCGGGGCCGAACTGCGTCCAGAAATGCATCGGATGTGCTGAACCGGCTTCCATGGTGTCCCGCCTTCAGAATATCGCACTGCAGCCGGTCCGTCCCCCGGTATTTCGCCATCATCTCTTCCTCCCCCGGAAACCCCACATCGCCGGTGACCAGCACGGTAACACCCTTCACGTGAACCTTGAAGATCAGGCTGTTCCGGTTCTCGTCCTCCGAAGAGGGCTCCTGACGCTCCGGCCACAGCACTTCCGCCCAGGCATCCTCGCTGATCCGGATCCGGTCCCCGGCCTTTCCCCGGATCATCATTCTCCGGACCGGATAACACTCCTGCAGCTGTTTCAGTCCCAGATAGTGGTCCGTATGCAAATGAGTGGCACAGGCCAGATCCACCTTCGCTTCGCCGTTCTTCAGCAGAAAGGGCCGAAGCACTTTCCTGCCCACATCATACCCCTGCTTTCCGCCCCCGTCGAACAGAACACATCTGCCCCGGCTCCGGACCGCCAGGCAGTCCCCCTGTCCCACATCCACCATGATGAGGTCGGCATGGTCAAAGGGCGATGCGGACCAGGCGGCCGTCCACCCGGTAAACAGCAGCAGCGCAGCAATTCCCCCGGCCAGCACCCGCCAGCGTTTCCGGCTCACCAGAAGAAACCCGGACTCCGATACTGCGAAGAACGACCCGAGATAAAACAGCAGAATTACCCAGAGCGGCGGCGAAACCACCTCCCTGGTGAAGAGTCCCCCGGCCGAAAGTATCCGGTTCATCCGGATCATCAGGTCCGACAGACTGATGAGGGGAAGCGATGAAATCCGAAGCAGGACTCCCGCCGAAACCGACGTCTGTATCCCGCCGAAGAGCGTAACCGCCGTCGACACGGCCAGAGCCGAAAGTCCCGCCGGCACCAGAATCCCCAGCAGCCAAATCACCGGAATGTTCCAGAGAATCCCGGCAACCGGAATCACATTGAAGGTGTATGCCGTATAGGGGATCATTCCGATCTGAACCGCCAGCGCAGCGCCGACGCTCCGGGGCAGCCGACGCTCCAGCACCGGAGCGTACATACAGATGGACAACACTGCCAGAAATGACATCTGAAAGGAAGTGCCCAGCAGAACCCAGGGACATCGGATCACCAGAACGGCGGAAACCAGGGAAAGGGCTGTGAGCAGGTCATACCGCCGCTCCATCCGGTCCCCCAGCATCACCAGAAATACCAGCAGCACTGCCCGGGTGACGGAGACTGCCCAGAGTGTCAGGGTTCCGTACAGCAGCAGAATCATTATGAAAACGGCGGTCAGTCCCCTCTTCCGCCCCCTCTTCCAAAGACGTCGGTATACATCATACAAAATGCCGATATGCAGGCCGCTGACCGCCAGCACATGGGCTGTTCCGTTATTCCGGAAGTCCTGCATCAGGTCCTCGTCCATTCCCTTCGTGTCTCCGAACAAGGCCCCCCGGATCAGCTGCCGGACTTCCTCCGGGCACTTCAGAGAAAGAAGGAACCGCTCCCTGAACACCAGGATATGACGTTCCGCCCGGAACCATATTCCCGGAAGAATCCTCTGCTGCTGATTCTTCACCTGTCTGAACGACCGGACCCGCCCCGTGTGGCTGATACCCCGGGTTCTCAGATAATTCCTGTAATCGAAGCAGCGGGGATTTCCGGACGTCTCCGGCTCTTCCAGCACAGTCCAGAACCGGATGCGCCTGCCGGTCCACTCCCGGCTTCCCGGGTCCCGGCAGGTCAGTACTGCCCGGTCCGCCGGATACAGACCGGTCCGGTGAACCGGGTGCACCCCATCCGGCCGGTCCATGGTTCCCAGGTCCCACTGTTCAATCCGAACCAGAAGGCGAAAGGATCCGTTTCGCCCGGCCTCTGTACCCAGCACCGTCCCCGTGTACATCCTGCCGGAGGGGCTGTCCAGAGTGCGACCGGTCAGAAAAGAATTTCTTTGTCCGTACAGCAGCAGCGCCCCGGCAAGAAATGCGAGGCACACACCCATCATCATCCCCTGGGGAATCCGGAAATCCCGGCGGAAACGGCCCGAGCCGGCCATACATCCTGCGGCGAGCAGGAGAAGACAAAAAGAAGCCAGGCGTCCGTTCATATACATCAGAACGACGCCGGCTTCCATAGACAGCACCAGAATTGTGAGTTTTCTTCTCATGGAGACCTTTCCCGGCCCCGATCATCAGACAGACTGATTATACCACGGCAGGATGATTTCTTCCATATATTTCTATTTACTCCAGACTTATTATATTTTCTTCCACATTAATCAAAATAGAGAACGTCCGGATCGAAAGACCGGGTATCCCTCACGCCGGTATACATCATCAGCTCCGCCAGCTGCTCATTCATGCGGGTCATTTTCTGCACAACGCCGGCGGTGCCCTCCTTCAGCAGAGGACGCAGAATCCCTCTTCCCACGGAGACGGCATCGGCGCCCAGAGCAAGCAGTTTGTAAGCATCATACCCGTCATCCACACCGCAGTCTGCGAAGATAGTCATGCCGCTGTCCTTCAGCTCACTGCGTATGGCAGGAAGCACCCGGGCGGGCGCGATGCCGAACGGAATACGGCCGTGATGGTGGGAAACCACGATGCCCCGGCATTCGGCATCCCGGGCCTTCCGGGCGTCGGTCAGAGACAGCACGCCTTTGGCAATAAACGGGAGTGTGGTGGACGCCGCATACTGACGAAGATCTTCCTGCTTCACCGGACCCATGGGAATCCCGTCCACCACGTCATACCGCCCGTCAGTGCCGGCGATGTGGTCGATATCGATCCCGACGGCGAAAGCGCCGTTTTCTTCGGCGAACCGGATCTGGTCGAAGATGATCCGGTGATCCTGAAACGGCTTGATGATCCGCACGGTCCAGGCACCGGAATCCAGAATCTCCCGAAAATCCTCATCCGGTTCCATCCCAACCCAGTTCAGGCAGTTCATGGTGCGGGCGGCGTCGGCGTACTGGACCATGGGACGTTTTCCGTCTTCCCCGACCTTGTTCAAATGGGAGAAAGCCGGGGTCATGATCGGCGCGTCGAAGGTTTCTCCGAAAATCGTTGTTCTGAGGTCCGGCTCCACGGAATCGATGACCCGCATTTCCAGATGAATGCGGTCCAGATAGCTTCGGTTATGAAGGTTGGCGTCGTCCGCTTTTCCGCTGGTCACCGGGATCAGACCGGCAGGACCCGGCCACGGGCTTGTGTTCATTGTCAAATGTTTCCTCTCTTTCTCTTCTTCTGCCGGCAGGGGGCAAAGGTTATCCGGTTATACGTCCGCAAAATGGATCGATATACTTGAAACACAATGGTCTTGGCACCTTCATTCTGCTGCGGCGTGATCCACCTGCACACCCGGGCGGTGAACCCCAGTGCCAGCAAAAAAAAACACCGGAAGAACGGCTTTCATCGCTCCCATATATCGATCTCCTTTCGGAACAGAACTGCCCTGTATTCTGTCCGCTATTAAATTCTTAACTTCCCCTGACAGGTATGTTATAATACTAATACTTATAGACTGAATTTCCAACCGAAATTCTGTTCACAACGCAGAAACAGGAGAATGAAATGAGAAGCAGTAAATATAAGGTAACGGACGAGGAATTTTCTTCCCGCATCCGGGAAGAAGCTGCCGGGAACATGCCGGCAGACCAGAACCGGGGAGAAGATCAGAATCATCCTATTTTCGATGAAGAGCCCCAGTACGAGACCGGCGGCCGGCACAGTATGAAGGGCGGCGGTCACGGAGGCGGCCACAGCGGCGGCAGAAAACCGAAAAGGAAGATGAAAGGCTGGAAGCGGGTTCTTCTGACGATCCTGCTGATCTTCCTGATCCTGTTCCTGGGCGTCTTCGTGTATGCTGCGATTACCATCGCCAATGCGCCGAAGATTGACACCGGGAAGATCTATTCGATTCTGAACCAGAGTTCCACCATATATGATATGAACGGAAAGAAGGTCGAACAGCTCTACACCGGTTCCAAACGGACCAACGTGAAGTACGACAAGCTTCCAAAGAATCTGGTGAACGCCTACGTGGCGCTGGAAGACAAGACATTCTGGAAGCATCACGGATTCAACTATATTCGGATTCTCGGTGCGATCAAGGAATCGGTTCTCGGCGGAGGCAGTGTCAGCGGCACCAGTACCCTGACCCAGCAGCTGGCCCGAAACGTATTCCTGTCTGAATCCATGTACACCCACAGTATGAAGCGGAAGATCATCGAGGCGTGGTACACAGTGAAGCTGGAACGCAATCTGACGAAGCAGCAGATTGCAGAGGCGTACATGAACACCATCGCCCTGGGCTTCAATACCAACGGTGTCCAGGCCGCATCGGAAGCCTATTTCGGTAAGTCCGTGCAGAAGCTGAGCCTGGCTCAGATGGCCACCCTCGCCTCTCTGCCTCAGGCGCCGACCACCTATGCGCCGGTGCAGATGGTGAAGAGCGACGCCGTTTCCACCAAGGCGAAGAATATCCTGAAACGGACTTCGGACTACACCTATGTGTACAACGAAGCATGCGTGCCGCGCCGTAACCTGTGTCTGAAGCTCATGCAGGAACAGGGCTACATCACAGAGAAGGAATACAAGAAGGCAGTATCCACTTCCCTGCGCAGTGAGCTGAATCCGGACTACAGCAATACGAACGTGAAGTACTCTTACTTCACTGACTATGTTGTGGATCAGGTAACCTCTGACCTGGAGAAGAAATACAACATCTCCCATGCGGAAGCGCTGCAGAAGATCTATACCGGCGGCATGAAGATTCATACGACGCTGAACCAGCAGGCGCAGCGCACAGTGGAGCGGGAATTCAAGAACAGCGCCAACTTCCCGGTACCGACGAACATCCGGTATGACGGACAGGGCAACATTCTCAGTAACAAGGGAACCATTGTCATGTACGACTATAATGACTTCTTCGGCACGAACGGTGATTTCACCTTCAAGACCGATGAAGCCAAGGTGCAGAAGAACGGATCGATTCTGATCAAGGCGAATAAACGTCTGAAGATCTATCGTACCCAGGCGAACAATTCCATCGACTTCAGTATCGAATTCCCGACGATGTACGTCTTCCGGAACGGGCAGCTGTACTCCATCAACGGAGGAAATCTCAATATTCCGCAGAAGTACAAGTCCAGCGACGCCAGCGGAAACATCATTGTTTCCCGGAAATACCGGACAAAAGACGGAAAAGGAATTCTGAAAGTATCCCCGACGGGGACAATCACCATCACGAAGAAGGGGTACACCCTGAATCAGCGGAACATCCAGCCGCAGGCAGCCATGACCATCATCGAGAATTCCACCGGTGAAGTGAAGGCGATGGTAGGCGGCCGGGACGGACAGGGACGCATGCTGTACAACCGTGCCACCAGCACCAGGCAGCCGGGATCGTCCATCAAGCCGCTGGCGGTCTACTCCGCAGCCCTGGAACAGAGTGCAGAAGAAGCGGAGAAAGGCGTAGCCCACACCTTCACGAATTACGGCATTGATCAGCAGGGAACCAGCGGCTGGGGCAACTACATCACCGCCGGCTCCACGGTGTATGATGAGCGCACCACCAACAACGGAACAACCTGGCCGCAGAACTCCGGCGGCGGTTACTCCGGATACCAGACGCTCCGGACTGCCCTCCGGGGATCCATCAATACCTGCGCATACAAGATTTTCATGCAGGTAGGTGCAACCTATTCCGCCAACATGGTGAAGAAATACGGGATCACCACACTGGATACGAAAGGAAACGTCAGCGATCTGAATGCAGCGGCTCTGGCTCTGGGCGGTATGACGAAGGGTGTCTCGACACTGGAAATGGCCAATGCCTACACCACATTCCCGAATAACGGGACGAAGACGAAGAAGCCGATCTGCTACACGAGCATCCGGGACAGTGACGGAAAGACCATTCTGAAGGCTGACCGCAGCCGGACCAGGGTTCTGAAGCAGGGCGTCGCCTGGATCATGACAGATCTGCTGAAAGGCGTTGTCAGCGGCGGTACCGGTACGGCGGCAGCAGTTCCGGGCGTTACCGTTGCCGGTAAGACCGGTACCACCAGTGACGAATTCGACCTCTGGTTCGACGGTTTTACACCGAACTACACCGGTGCCCTCTGGATGGGCAATGACGTGAATATCACCCTGTCCGGCATGAGTTCCTACTCTGCCAGACTCTGGGGGCGGATTATGAGTCAGATCCCGGAGGCGAAGAAAGGCACATTCAAGTCCATGCCTTCCGATGTGGAAATCCACGGATCGGAGTACTATGAGACTGGCACCTACGGCGGATCCACAGGATACGCCGGATCGACCAACGGATCTTACTCCACCCAGAACGGACAGGAGAATACGACGACACCAAACGGAAACACACAGAATAACAACACGCAGAATGGAACCACGGGAGGAACCACAGGCGGTACCGGCGGTACCACTGGGGGAACCACAGGCGGTACGACAGGAGGAAACACCGGCGGCACCACCGGGGGAACCACCGGCGGTACAACGGGAGGAACCACAGGCGGTACCGGCGGTACTACCGGGGGAACCACAGGCGGTACCGGAAGTGCCGGCGGAAATAACGGCCGGCAGTAACCGGACGATGAGAAAAGCAAGAAGCCGCACGAAGCAAAATGAATGCTTCGTGCGGCTGTTTTTTTGATTCGTCTCATCCGGACCTAACGGCAATCCGAACTTAGCGGCAGTATTCTTTCAGTTCCGCAACCCGTTTCTCCAGGTCCTCGGCACCAAATACGGCGGAACCGGCCACGATAATGTCTACACCGGTCTCTGCCACATCCGGAATGGTCTTCAGATTGACGCCCCCATCGATCTCAATGCGGAATTTCAGATTGTTTTTCTCCCGGATATCCGCCAGTTTACGGATCTTCCGCAGGGTGGAATGGATAAGGCTCTGGCCTCCGAATCCCGGGTTCACAGACATGATCAAAACCAGATCCACGTCCTCCAGAATGTTCTCCAGTGAGCTGACCGGGGTCGCCGGATTCAGGGAAACCCCTGCCCCGACGCCGTAGGACCTGATGTGCTGAATCGTGCGGTGCAGGTGCTTACAGGCTTCCTGATGAACGGTGATATATTCGGTTTTCTCTGTGACGAAATCGCCCAGATAACTGTCCGGGTTTTCAATCATCAAATGTACGTCGTAGGGGGCCGTTTCCAGGCTGTCCAGGGACTTCATGACGGAAGCGCCGAAACTGATATTCGGTACGAAGTGGCCGTCCATGACATCCACATGGATGAGATCGGCGCCTGCTTTTGTTACATCTTCCACCTGCTCTCCCAGTCTTGCGAAATCCGCTGAAAGGATGGATGGTGCCAGCTGAATCATTGTGTTTACCTCCTGCTTTTCTGTGATGAATCTTTCGGTGCCGGACGTTCACCGGCCGGAAATTCTGTACTTGCCACTTATTGCTTACCACCTGCGGTTGTTCTCCAGTTCACGGTATATTCGGACATAGGAGTCGTACCGATCCCGGCATATGGTCCCGTTTCGAACCGCTTCCTTCACGCTGCAGTCCGGTTCCCCGATATGGTGGCAGTCGTCGAAGCGGCAGTTTCCGGCTTCCTTCCGGATCTCCGGATAGTAGTCTGCCAGGTCCTCCGGCTCCACATCTTTCAAATCGAAGGAAGTGAATCCCGGCGTGTCGAAAATCAGTGTCTGGTGGTCCGGCAGTTCGAAAATTTCCACATGACGGGTGGTGTTCCGCCCCCGCCTGGTCTTCCGGCTGACACTGCCGGTTTCCATTCCCGCATCCGGTGCCAGCAAATTCGTTATCGTGGATTTTCCCACGCCGGAAGGTCCGGCAAACGCCACTTTCTTTCCGGCGATAAGCTCTGTCAGATGGTCGCCGCCCATTTTCCGGTCTGCACTAACTGCCACGAACGGACAGCAGCCGGCGTAACGGGCACGGACTTCCTCCACGAAATGATCTTTCACCAGATCACACTTGTTCATACACAGTATTTTCTCTGTGCCCTGCTTTTCGGCCATGATCAGGAACTTGTCGATGATATCGAAGTTCGGTTTCGGGTGTCTGGCGGCAAAGACAATGACAATGACGTCCACATTGACGATCGGCGGCCGGCTGAACGCATTCTTTCGGGGCAGAATAGCATTGACCACACCGTCTCCGTCCTCCAGAACTTCTATTTCCACTTCGTCTCCTACCATGGGGGAGATTCCGTCCCTGCGGAAAATTCCTCTTCCCCGGGTCCGGATCACCCCCCGGTCTGTCCGGACATAGTAGAAGCCGCCGATTCCCTTCGTTATCAGTCCCCGCATATTGTCATCATCCTCATCTGCTGACCCTCCTGTTCTCAGACGGATCAGTCCTCATCGTCACCGCTGTCGCCCTGATTGGACGGATTCTGGGGATCATCCGGTCCGCCGCCGCCCTTATCTCCGGTATTATCACTGTCACCGGATCCCTTGCTGATCTTGATGGCGACAGACGTCCCCTTCTCCAGCTCGGTGCCAGCGCTGTACTGCTGCCACATGACATAACCTTCTTCGTATACATTACTCTCATCATAATGCACACTGCCGGTGGTAAGGCCGGCGGAAGTGAGTTTCTCCTTCGCCTGGGAATAGGTCAGTCCGGTGAGACTCGGCACCGAGACCTTCTCCGTTTTTGCTCCGGAGCAGACCGTCAGATTGATTGTGGAACCCTTCTCCACCTGGGAACCCTCGGCCGGATCCTGGGACATGATCTGATTTTCCTTGTAGTCATCACTCTTGTCATAGGTGATGTTCACATTGAATCCCTGGCTTTCCAGATTCTGAGCCAGTCCGGAAGAATAATACTGTCCCACCAGGTTCGGGACGGTGATGAGCTTCGCCTTTTTCTTCCCGCCGCTGACATCCAGGGTCACAACCGTACCCTTCTTCACTTCTGTGCCGCCGTCCGGATCCTGGTCAACCACAGAACCCTTCGCAATCTTCGAACTGGAAACCGTGTTGCCCCGGCGCACTTCCAGCCCCCGGGCCTCCAGTACCTTCACCGCCGTCTCGTACTTTCTGCCGGTGACATCCGGCACCTTCACCGTGGAACTGAACAGCCCCGCCTTCGTGAGCCCGAAGGCCCCGATGCCGATCAGTGCAGCTGCTGCCAGTGCAATCAGAATCGGTTTTTTGTATCGGCCGATGCCGCCCCGGCGCTTCTTTTTCTTCTTCGGTTTCTCGTACGGGTCTTCATCGTAATCGTCGTACGCCGGGCGCCGGGCGTTTCTTTCCCGGTTCACAGCCCCGGATGAAGCATTCGAAGATTCCATGTAGCCGTTGTTATCATAAATTCCGTCCCCCACCATGCTGGAGACAAATTCAACACTGTTCAGATCCTGCAGCATTTCATCTGCACTCTTATATCGGTTGGACTGGAACTTATCGGTGGCCCGCATGACGATCTTCTCCAGCGAAGGCGGAATTCCCTTCACCAGCAGGGACGGCCGCGGCACATCGTTGTTGATGTGCATCAGTGCCACCTGAACCGGGTTATCCCCATCGAACGGAACCCGGCCGGTGAGCATTTCGTACATGATGATGCCCAGCGAATAGATATCCGAACGCTCGTCCACATAGGAACCTCTCGCCTGCTCCGGGGAAAAATAGTGCACAGATCCGATGATTTTCGAAGTCTCGGTCAGAGTGGAGTCACTGATGGCCTTGGCGATACCGAAATCCCCCAGCTTCGCAATGCCGCTCTTCGTCATCATGATATTGTGGGGTTTGATATCTCTGTGAATGATATTGTTCTTGTGTGCAATACTCAGGGCCTGGGCCACCTGTTTCGTGATCCGCACCACTTCCCGGTAGTCCATCGGCGCCTTCTGGGCGATATATTCGCTGAGGGGCATGCCGTCAATCAGCTCCATGACAATGAAGTAGATATTCCCTTCATGTCCAACGTCATAGACACTGACAATGTTCGGATGCTGCAGCCCTGCCGCCGCCTGGGATTCTTTCCGGAAACTGTCCACAAACTGAGCGTCCTTCGTGAATTCCGGACGCAGAATTTTCACCGCCACAAACCGGTTCAGCAGACGGTCCTTGGCCTTGTACACCACGGCCATGCCGCCTTCTCCGATTCGCCCGATCAGTTCATATCTTCCAACTAATAATTTACTCATGGATATCGTCCTCCGCAATTTCCGCACAGATCAGTGTGATGTTGTCATTGGACCCTTTCAGAGAGGCCAGTTTCGTAAGTTCCCGGCAGGTTTCTTCCAGTGTTCTGCCACAGGTTACCTCAGCGGCGATCTGTTCCCTCCGGAGTGTGTCATATAGTCCATCCGTACAGAGCAGGAGGACATCCCCCGGCACAACGGTTTCCCGGAAATAATCCACCTCCACATTGTGGTCTGCACCCACGGCCCGGGTGATCATGTTCTTGTTTTCGTGAACTTTCGCTTCTTCTTCCGTGATGATGCCGGCCATGACCAGTGTATTCACGTAAGTGTGATCCACTGTAATCTGCTCCAGACTTCCGTCGTGATACAGGTAAGCCCGGCTGTCCCCCACATTGGCAATATGCAAAGTATTGCCGGTGAGCCGGGCGATGACCAGGGTGGTGGCCATACCCCGGCAGCGGTCGCTGCTCTCTGCCTTCCGGATCACAACGTCATTCACCGTCCGGATCATCTCGTCGAAATACTCTTCCGTATCGGCACCGCTTCTGTCATCCAGAGGATGTTCCTCCACATATTTCCGGATCTCCTTCACCGCCGTACTGCTGGCAATTTCTCCGGACCGGTTCCCGCCGACCCCGTCCGCCACGGCAAACAGCTTCTGCTGATCCAATATGAGGTAGGCATCCTCGTTGTTTTCCCTTCTGCCCCGTTCTGTTCTGGCTGCGTAGTGCATTGCCTGTCTCCTCACTGTCTACTCCGGTTCGATCCCGTCTTCTTCCCGTTTCATGACACAGTAATAGAATCCGTCTGTATCGTGCTCGTCCGGAAGAAGCTGTCTCTCCGTAACCCGCAAAAATGCGGGGTGTTCCTTCAGAAATCTTCGGGAAATGTCTTCATTCTCCCGGTGATGAATCGTGCATGTGCTGTACATGAGAAAGCCCCCGGGCTTCACACAGACAGCAGCCGCCTGGAGTATATTATACTGCACTTTCGTCAGGGACGCTCCCTCATCCGGAATTTTTCTATATTTGATCTCCGGCTTTTTTCGAAGGACGCCCAGGCCGCTGCAGGGAACGTCACAGATTACCCGGTCGGCCTTTCCCCGGTATTCTTCCATCACACGGGTGGCGTCGTGGACCCCTGTCTGAACAATAGAGAACCCCAATCGCTCCGCTTCCTGACCAATCAGCCCGGCCCGGTGTTCATACAGATCAAAGGCCCGGACCGTCCCGGCATTATGCATCAGTTCCGCCGCCGTCATGGATTTTCCCCCCGGCGCCGCGCACACATCCAGGATCAATTCTCCCGGCCGTGGGGCCAGAGCCTCCACCGCCGATGCCGATGCTTCATCCTGAACGAAGAAACACCCTTCCCGGAACAGCTCCCCGTCCAGAATATCGCTGCCCTTCACGTGCAGAATCCGCGGGCTGACCTCCCCTTTCACGGTCTCACAGCCAGCCTCCTCCAGCTGCCGTCGGAGTGCAGCAGAACTCATTTTCGTGCGATTGACGCAGATCGTCAGATCCGGTGTCCGGCAGGACGCTGCCATAACAGAGGCCGCCTTCTCGATTCCCATCTGTTCTGTCCACAGAGCAGTGATCCACGGATCGAAGGAGTACATGGCGGACAGCCTTTCCACCGGATCCGGAAGAGTTTCCGGCCCCGGCAGTTCATTCCGCCGGCGAAGGAAATTCCGCAGAACGCCGTTCACGAACCGGTCCCGGCCCCGGCAGTACTTCTTCGCCAGCCGCACCGATTCATCCAGCGCTGCATAGTCCGGCACGCTGTCCATATAAGCGATCTGATATGCCCCCATCCGCAGAATCGTCAGCACATCCGGTTTCAATTTCCGGAATCCCTTGGAAACAAGCTGGTTCAGATAATGATCCAGGGTATACTTCCAGCGCAGTGTGCCGTAGGTCAGTTCCCGGACGAAGGCCGGCTGATCCGGCCGGTTCTTCCGAATCTGGTGATTCAACTCGATATTGGAATAGGCCTCCTCTGTCTCGATCTTCAGCAGTGTCAGATAGGCCGTTTTTCGATTGATGTCCATGGTATTTTTTGTCCTTACTTCCCGGTTAATCACGGTTTCCCCGGATCAGCAGAATCCGCAGGAGATTGGCCACCGCCACCGCCAGTGCTGCCACATAGGTCATGGCCGCCGCTTTCAGCACTTTCCGGCATCCCGCCAGATCAGAAGGCGCCACCAGACCGTATTCTCCGATCAGGTTCACCGCCCGCCGGCTGGCATTCAGTTCCACCGGAAGAGTGATCAGATGAAACAGCACCACCACGGCGAAACAGATCACGCCCAGGTTGAAGAGCATGTCTCCCATGGCACTTTGGTTTGTGGCAAAAATCATCCCCAGTCCGATCATAATCAGGATCCAGGAAATGCTGGAGGCGAAATTGACCACCGGTACGATACCGTTCCGCACGATCAGCGGCACATAATGTCTCGCATGCTGTACGGCGTGACCGGCTTCATGGCAGGCCACCCCCACGGCGGCGATGGAATCCGCCCCGTAAACGTCATCGGACAGATGCAGGGACCGGGTCCGGGGATCGTAGTAATCGGTCAGGGAACCGGCCACCCGATGGATGGTCACATCGTTGAGCCCGCTGGCATCCAGGACCCGGCGTGCCGCCATGGCGCCGGTCAGGCCGGTACTGTTTCGGATTTCCGAATAACGCCGGAATGTACTCTTCACCTTCGCCTGTGCCCATACGGTCAGTAAAATGGCTGGCAGAAGAATGATCATTGTATAATCGTAACCCCAATATAGCATAGCTACCTCCTGTCGCTTTCACGCCCTTCCGTTGTGCCCGCTGCCGCTGAACCTGAGAACGGCTCCGCTTCGAATTCTTTCGGCGTGATTCCTGTTCTGTAATAGGTTGCTGCGCAGGTGGAACAGACCTTCCCGCTCTCCGGGTTGATGATGCGGGCTGTGGCATTCACAAGGCGGTTTCCCACATGCTCGTAATGCACTTCCACCGAAAACGCCTCCCCCCTCATCGGACGATGATAGGTCACATTCAGATTCACCGTGGTCGGAAAGGTCCGGGTCAGCGCCACGGCCCCCATGCCGCAGGCAGTATCGAAAACGGATGCCGCCGCGCCCCCGTGCACTTCTCCGTAGGGATTCAGAAACAGTTCCGCCGGCCGGAAGAGATAGGTGACATCCAGTTTCTCCGGATCGAAGTCCACACAGGTCAGTCCGAGTCTGGCATTCAGCCGGTCGGGCTGCATCCGGCCGTGGGACTCCAGCATCTTCATCAGCTTCATCATTTCTTCCCGGCTCATTGGATTCTGTCCGTTTTCCATTCCGTTCCCTTTCTTATAACGCATTATTTGATGATTCACTCTCACTCGTTCTGTTTCTTCCGGTCCTCCGGCATTTCTTCCGGCGGCTCAGGCCGCAGCATCGTTCCGGCCGGCACCCGGTGCCCCCGCAGATAATCCGCAGCCGCCATGCGCTTCTTCCCCGGTGCCTGCAGCTCCGTGATCCGAAGGATTCCCTCTCCGCAGGCCACATCGATACCGGAGACCGATGCGTCCATAACCGTACCCGGCGCCTGTTTCACCGAAACTTCCGTGCCCGGCATGCATTCTGCTTTCCAGATCTTGATCCGCTTTCCGTCATGCTCCAGCCAGCAGCCCGGCCACGGGTCGAAAGCCCGGATCCGGCAGCCGATATCCCTGGCACAGTCTGTGAAGTCCACGAATCCGTCTTTCTTCGTGATCTTACCGCAGGTGGTCGCTTCGGCTTCGTTCTGTTTCGTGTATACGGCAGTGCCCTCTGCGATGGATGGCAGCGTCCGGACCAGAAGTTCCGCCCCCATATGGGACAGTTTCTCCGAAAGCTGCTCACAGTCCATTCCGCCGATCTCGGTTTCCGCCGTCGCAATCATATCTCCGTCATCCAGTCCCGGTCCCATCTTCATGATGGTGACACCGGTGGTGCTAAAACCCTCCAGGATTGCATGCTGAATCGGCGATGCCCCCCGGAGCTTCGGCAGGATGGATCCGTGGACGTTGAAACAGCCCAGTTTCGGGATATCCAGAACATCCTGCTTCAGAATCTGGCCGTAGGCCACCACGATGACGGCATCCGGGGCATAATCCCTGAGGCTCTGCTTCGCAGCCTCATCCTTGGAAAGACGCTCCGGCTGAAGAACCGGAATTCCCCGGGAAACCGCCAGCTCCTTCACCGGCGAGAATGTGACCCGCCCCCGGTTTCTCCGGCGGTCCGGCTGGGTCACTGCGAAGCCGATCTCATGACCGGCGTCAATGAGAGCCTGGAGCACCGGCACTGCGAAGTCCGGCGTTCCCATGAAAATCAGCCGCATACTCTATTCCTCCTCTGCTTCTTCTGTTTCTTCGGACTCCTCTCCGGCCTTGTACATCGTCTGTGCCTTGTCCGTATACATGATGCCGTCCAGGTGATCGTATTCATGGCACATCACCTTTGCATCCCATCCTTCAAACTGATAGGTCTGCTTCACACCGTCCCGGTCCAGGGCCTCCATGGTGATCCGCTCCGGACGCTCCACGTCGCCGTAATATCCCGGCACGCTCAGACAGCCCTCCGGGCCCACCTGGGAACCTTCCTTCGAGGTAATCACCGGATTAATCATATAGTAGACCCGGTCCGGTTCCGGTTCCGCCACAAACATGCGGCGCAGCATGCCGACCTGGGGTCCCGCCAGGCCCACACCTTCTGCGTCCCGCATGGTATCCACCATATCATCCAGCACTTCCCGGATGTGGTCCGTGACGTTCTTCACTTCACGGCATTCCTTCCGCAGAATCGGATCTCCCTCTGTCACAATATTTCTCAAAGCCATAGCAGTCTCCTTTCTTCAGAAACGGACAGATCATCCCCGGGTTTCCCTCAGACCATGCTGTAGGGATTGACATCGATGGTGATCTGACAGGCCGTTCCGGCCTCCACCAGTTTCTGTCTGAAGTATCGTAAATAATATATATACTGATTGCGATTTCCCCGTGGACATTTGATGAGGATATCGTGGCGGTAGCTGTTCTGCCCCTTGAAATTCGGGTCCGGCTTCGGGCCAAGAATCCGTCGGGCATTCGGCAGTTTCGCCTTCTCCAGCCAGGCGGCACACCGCCCTGCCGTGTCCACCGCCAGACTTTCCTCCTCCGACGTAAACAGCACCTGGATCAGGTCTGTAAACGGCGGGTACTGCATCAGTTTTCGTATCAGTATTTCTTCCCGGAAAAACGCCTCATAATCATGCCGGGCCGCCGCACGCAGTGCGAAGTTGTCCGGCGTGTAGGACTGGACAATGACCCTGCCCTGCTCTTCCCCTCTTCCGGCCCGTCCGGCCACCTGGGTGACCAGCTGAAAGGTCCGTTCTGCAGACCGGTAATCCGGGATATTCAGGCTGACATCCGCCGCCAGTACCCCCACCAGTCCCACGTTCCGAAAGTCCAGTCCCTTGGCCACCAGCTGGGTGCCGATGAGAATCTCTGTCCTGCCCTTCGCGAAGGAAGTCATGAGTTTCCGGATTTCCCGGGTATTCTTCGCTGTGTCCAGGTCCAGACGGGCCGACAGATGATCCGGGAACGCCTGTTTCACCAGTTCCTCGATCTGTTCCGTCCCCCTTCCGGCGAACCGGATTTCCCGGCTGCCGCAGGCCGGACAGACCCGGGGCACCGGAAACTTCTTTCCGCAGTAGTGACAGATCAGCGCATTCTTCCGTTTGTGATATACCAGGGAGATGCCGCACTCCGGGCATTTCATGGCCTCGCCGCAGGAGCGGCAGGAGATGAACGTGGCGTAACCCCGGCGGTTCAGAAACAAAATGATCTGTTTCCCGGCGCTCAGACTCCGCTGCATCTCCTGATACAGACGGCTGCTGAAAATGCCGTTGTTTCCCGCCCGGAGTTCCTCCCGCATGTCCACCAGTTCCACCTCCGGAAGCGGTGTGGCGTTATACCGGCGGTTCATCTCAATCAATTCGTAGATGCCCTCTTTCGCCCTCTGGTAAGACACCACCGAAGGTGTGGCGCTGCCCAGGATCATCACACCGTTCTCCGCCATGAGCCGTTTCGCCGCCACATCCACGGTTTCATACTTCGGGGTCTGATCGGACTTATAGGTGCTTTCGTGTTCCTCATCCATGATGATGAGGCCGATGTGAGGGAGCGGGGCGAAGACCCCGATCCGGGCACCGATGGCAATGCGGGCCTCCCCGCTCCGAAGCCGGTTCCATTCGTCATACCGTTCCCTGAGAGTGAGCCGGCTGTGGAGTACGGCGATTTCCTGTTTTCCGAACCGGCCGATCAGTCTCCGGATGATCTGATCCGTCAGTGCGATTTCCGGCACCAGAATGATGACGGACCGGCCTTCCTCCAGAGTTCTCCGGATCGCCTGCATGTAGACTTCCGTCTTCCCGCTGCCGGTGACGCCCTTCAGCAGAAAAATCTTTCGTTCCCGCTTTCTGACCGCATCCCCGATCCGGCGGACCGCCTGCTGCTGTTCTTCCGTCAGCCGGTGAATTTCCTGCACTTCCCCCACCGCATCCTTGTAAGGCTCCTTCTTCTTTCCCCGGGCGGAGCCCCGTTTCGGGGGAAGAAAACAGTGTACGGCATCCACATATGTGATGCCGTAGCGCTGCCGCATCCATGCGGCGGTTTCCACCATTTCTTCTGTCATGGACAGGTCCGGATCCACTTCCGCCACGGACCGGATCTTTCCTGCCAGTTCCGGGGCCGGCGTTACGCCGGTCCGGAAGACGTATCCGGTTTTCAGAGCCTTCCCTCTTCCGAAGGGGACTTTCACGATCGTCCCCGGCGCCAGATCCCGGTCCGTCTGATAGGTGAACAGATCATCGGTATGGCGGCTCTTGTTTTCGATCACCAGGTCCACATAACCCATGCTGCTCACCCCCTTGTATGCGTTATCCCTGCTGCACCGGTGCCTGACCGGCTGCCCGGATGGCCTTTGTCCTGCGACGCCGGAAACTTACAGCAGGTCGATGCCGTTTTCTGCGCACTTCTGAATCATCTCCTCCGGCCAGACGCTGACCTGTACCTCGCCGATATGGGCTTTCCGGAGGAAATACATGCAGAGTCGGCTCTGGCCGATGCCGCCGCCGATGGAATACGGCAGCTGGTTCAGCAGAATGGACTGATGGAACGGAAGGTTCCGCCGGTCCTCTGCGCCGGCCAGCTTCAGCTGACGGTCCATGGCGTCCGCATCCACACGAATTCCCATGGAGGAGAGTTCGAATGCGATGTCCAGCACGTCGTTCCAGAGAAGGATATCTCCGTTCAGTTCCCAGTCGTCGTAGTCCGGCGATCTGCCGTCATGAGGCTTGCCGGAGGCCAGGTCTCCGCCGATTTTCTCGATGAAGACGGCCCGTTTCTCCCGGCAGATCTCGTTCTCCCTCTCCTTCGGCGTCAGTTCCGGATATCTGTCCTCCAGCTCCTGGGAGGTGATGAAAAAGATTTCGTTCGGAATTTCATTCTGGATGTTGCGATAAAGCCGGTTCACGTAGTCGCTCAGATTGCGGATGGCGTTGTAAATCGTTTCCACAGTGTGATGCAGGTATTCCGTGGTCCGTTCTTCCTTCGTGATGACCTTCTCCCAGTCCCACTGGTCCACGTAAACCGAGTGCAGGTTATCCAGCTCCTCATCTCTTCTGATCGCATTCATATCGGTGTAGATGCCGTGCTCCGGCTCCACCTCGTACTTACCCAGTGCATACCGTTTCCACTTCGCCAGGGATTGAACGATTTCCACCTTTCTTTCGTCCATGTCCTTCAGCGTGAACTCCACCCGGCGCTCCACACCGTTCAGATTATCGTTCATGCCGGATGCCGGATCCACGAACAGCGGCGCAGAGACACGTCTCAGCTGCAGGCCGTAGGCCAGCTCCGCCTGGAAATAGTCCTTGATTTTCTTGATCGCACGCTGGGTTTCCACCGGGCTGAGAATTGACTGATATCCCTCCGGAATGATGAGGTTGCTCATTTTCGTTACTTCCTTTCTTCCTTCTTCCTTGTTTCTTCTGTTCCCGTCCTGCCTGTCCGTTCTCTCCGTGTTCCTGCATTTCGGGCCGACGGACTCTGCACTGACACTACACTCTTCTGGAAAACTCACACCCGCAGAAATTCTGACGGTACAGGCCGTATTCCTTCGAAAGGGCGACGCTGCGCTGGAAACCGGCTTTCTTCTTGAAATCGATATCCAGGAATTCCACCCCCTCTGTTTCCCGGGCAATATCTTTCCCGATGCCGGAAATCAGCGGATAGTCCTTGTGTGGACTGACCGTCAGCGTGGTGGTGAACAGCGGAAAGCCGTGTTCCTTCGCATAGCGGGCCGATTCCTCCAGACGCTGGCGGAAACAGACCGTACAGCGGGCGCCCCCTTCCGGTTCCTGTTCCAGGCCCCGAACCCGGCGGAAGTATTCCTCCGTATCCCGGTCCCCGTCGGCGAAGCGGATCCGGTCCTCCGGCGCTTCGTGCTGCCGGTTCATGGCCTCGATGAACCGGATCTGGCTCTCCCGGCGCTTCATATATTCCTCTGTGTCCGTAATACACGGATTGTAGTAAAAAACTGTGATTTCGTAATCCGGAAACAGTCTTTCGATGCATGCTGTGCTGCAGGGTCCGCAGCAACTGTGCAGAAGCAGTTTCTCCTTCAAAATATCTCCTCCCAAGGTTGATTTTTTCTGACTAACTATTATATCATAACGGAAGTTTGAAGAAAAGAAGGAGTTGAAAGCACCATGTCTGACATGAAATACAATCCGCCGGGCCGAAGCCCGGCGGAAATCTGGAACCAGGAAGACAGCATCGACCCGGAACTGATCCGGTCCCGGGGCATTCTGCGAAAGACCCCCACCGGCGATGTGGCTGCAGAACGTATGAACACCATCAGTGCATGGCTCAGGCAGCGTTTCGGCCGGAAGATGATCAAGCTCGCTCTGGACGGCGGTTTCACCTGTCCGAACCGGGACGGCACCCGGGGAACCGGCGGCTGTCTGTTCTGCAGCAGCACCGGAAGCGGGGAATTCTCCTCTGACATTTCCGGTCAGATCGATCTGCTCTCGTCGAAATGGCCCCGGGCCGGTTATCTGGGATACTTCCAGAACCACACGAACACCTATGCGCCGGCGGCGGAACTCCGGCACAAATTCGGCGCCGTGCTGGCCGAACCCAGGATTCAGGGACTGGTGATCGCCACCCGTCCGGACTGTCTGCCGGAGGACGTGCTGGATTACCTGGAAGAGCTGAACCGCACCTGTTTCGTGTGGGTGGAGCTGGGGCTGCAGACCATCCACGAACGCACCGCCCGGCGGATCAACCGCTGCTACGAACTGTCGGAATATGACAGCGCCATGAAGGAGCTCCGAAAGCGGAACATTCATGTGGTCACCCACCTGATTCTGGGACTTCCCGGGGAAGACCGGACGGATATGACCGAATCTCTGGACCATGTCATCCGCCAGGGCACATGGGGGCTGAAGCTTCACATGCTGAATGTGATGAAGGGAACCCGGCTGGCATCAGAGTATCCGGGCTACCAGCCCTTCCCTTCCATAGAAGAGTATGTGGATCTGGTCTGTGATCTGGTGGAAAGAACGCCGCCGGAAGTCACGATCCACCGGCTGACGGCAGATTGTCCCCGTCCCCTGCTGATCGCACCTCCCTGGTCCTATGAAAAGCGCACCATTCTGAACGGCATCAATGCGGAACTGGTCCGGCGGGGAACCTGTCAGGGCTGTCGCTTCGGGTTCCCCACCACATATTCATGCAGCAGCACGAAATAGAATGTTCTGTCCCGGTCTCCGAAGATGCGGAAGATCCGGATATACAGGTCTATATGCTTCCCGTCCGGGCGGATGACCGAAAACGGGGTGCCCCATCCGTTTTCCGCATCCTCTTCTGCCCGCATCATGCCGTACAGCATGCCGCTCAGGGACTCATTGATTCTGTCCAGTGTTCCGGGGTCCGGCTTCCCGTCATGGATGGAAAGCCCCATCAATTCACTGTACGCCTGATTGATCTGCAGAATCCGGATTCTGTTTCCCTGCCGCTCATAAATCGCAGCGGCGCCCAGAACATGATTCAGCAGACGGTTCGTCAGCAGCCCTTCATCCACGGCATTCCGGATATTCAGCATGCTGATCCGTTCCCGGTAGATCCGGTACTTCCCGTCATCCACCACCCCCTCGGTGCGAATCAGACGGACGAATTGTTTCAGCGGAACCGGGCGGTAGAAATAGTTGCCCTGACCGTAATGACATTCGATTTTCCTCAGGCGTTCTGCCTGTTCCGGCGTCTCGATGCCGACCACACACATGTACTTTCCCTGGATATGGGAGATAGCGATCTGCTCATCCACAATGCTGAGGTCGGGATCCATGAGTGCCTCCTGCTGAAAACGGGCCGGATCCAGTGTCAAAGCGTCCGCCTTAACTTCCCGGAGTTCAATGCCCGGGACATTCCTTTCTCCGAAATGATCCAGCAGCACTCGGAATCCCTCCCGATGCAGCCCTTCGATCATCCGATCCATCGCCCTCTTCTCTTTCACATAATCGCCATACCGGATCTCAATATGAAACAAATTTCCCGGCAGTCGGTATTTCCGGCGCAGTGCCGCCAGCCTTTCCAGGTAATTCCTCTCCAGAAAACCCGGAACAGACGTGTTCAGCACTGCCGGAACTGGTTCAACCCCCTGATCCAAAAGCTCTCTCTGCATAAGGAAAACCTGCTTCCAGACCCAGCTGTCCAGGGTAACTAAAAAACCGTTCTCTTCCATCTCCGGCAGGAAGGAATCCGGTTCCATCATTCTCCCCTGATGTTCCCAGCGAATCAATGCCTCTCCGGAAATCACCCGTCCCTGTTCCAGACTGACCCGGGGCTGCATACAGACGAAAAATTCCCCGTTCATCAGACATTCCTGCAGATTGATATTCCGGCTGGACAGCATGTAATGACGGTGTTCCTCATGCCAGCGTTTCTTCTCCTCATACATGGCATGATCCGCCTCTTCCAGGAGAGGGCCGAGCCCGTCCCGGACATCCGTATTCCAGATCGCCCCCAGGGACACGGAAAGATTCTCCCGGCGGAAATCCAGCCGCACTTCATCCACCAGACGTCGGAATGATGCACTGTCCATATCACTCATGAGCAGCAGAAATTCATCCCCGCCCATGCGGAACACATTACTGAACTGCTTCCAGGGCACATGACGGAGGAGAATTTCAGAGGTCCGGATAATCAGCTGATCTCCGGCCAGATGTCCCTTCGAATCATTCACCTCTTTCAAACCGTTAATATCGCAGAAAATCATGCCCACAGACTGATCCTTCGACAGACGATCCACCATATGATTCAGTGCATGCCGGTTCATTGCTTCGGTGAGGTCATCCCGGAAAGAAACCTGCCGGATATTCCGGTCGTTGTCCCGGTGACGCAGCAAGGCACCGATGAAAGTTGCCGCCACCTCGAACAGACTCATGGTACGGTTCACCGCATCCGTTCTCACGTTCTCGAAACAGACAAATCCCCGGTACTCCTCCACGAACACCGGCAGAACCACGCAGCGCCGGACGCCACGTTCGAAGAGAATACGCCCTTCCTCCGGGTGCTCCCTGGCATAGACATCCGTATCCCGGACCAGAATGATGTGCTGATCCATGAGGCGGGACTTCCAGTACTTCCTGTATATTTCCCCGCTGATCCATTCCGCTCTTCTTCCTGTCCGGGTCCCATCTCCCCACGCATAGGTCACTGAGATACCGCCGTACTGCCGGCTCTCGCAGATGCAGGCCCGGGTCGCACCGACCTGCTCCCCCACGATCCCCAGAAATGTCCGAATCGACTGTTCCGGATCCCGCTGCCCCAGTGCCCTGAGAGCGGCGTGATTCAGCACCGATTCATAGCCCAGGCTGACCCGGAGCCGCTCCACATTATTCCGGAGGTAGAGTATGGATGTGATCACCGGTATCAGTTTCCGTATGAGGGAGGACAAGATCTCCGAATCATCCTCCGGCGTATTATCCACGCCGAAGAAGCCTGTCATCTCCCTGTTATGAACAATCGGCGCCAGGATCATACGATCCGTCTTCCGGAACAGCAGAATCTCTTCCACCATGGGCTCCTGACTCCCGAAAAGCGCCGGGTCCGGAAGCAAAACGACCTGCTTCTCCAGAAGAATCTTCCGGAAAGACCGGGACACCGGCACATCCTGAAGGGAACTCCGATAAGATGCCGCTCCATCGGCGCACCACTCATAGGTGTTGTCTGCATTGCCTCTCGGATTGATTTCAAAGATGTACATCCGTTCGGACCGAAACAGCGCACCAACCTTCTCCAGTAGTCCGGAGATTGCTGCCTGCTGATCGTTCTCCAGCATCAGATCAACGATAATCTCATTCAGTTTCCTGTAGTCTTCCTGCAGGATTCTCTTCTTCGACATAATAATCACCGCACATTTTCCAGCAAAAAAAGAATCGGGACAGAATCCCCCTCCGGCAGTAACACCGAAACAGGAACCCTGCCCCATTCATTCGTTCTTTCTCGTAATCTTTCAATTCCATTATATACCTGATCCGGAGAATAGTCACCCACGAAATCAGTTCTTTCGCACCACTGTGATCCGGTACGTTCTGGTTATCCCGGATGAAGACTTACACTTCACGTACAAAGTGTTCGTTCCCGGCGCAATGCGGAGTGTTCCGGTTCCGGTGACCTTCGCAGCGGTCCGGCTGGCCGGCGCTGCCGAAATTTTCACAGAATCCGCAGAAGCCGGCACCGTCGTCTTGAAACTCGTATGATAATTCAGCGCACCCGCCGAAATCTTCGCATACTTTTTCGTTCCTGCCTGCAGTGTCAGGGTCTTGAGATAGTTATTGTTATCCTTCGCCGAGGACGTGGACGGTTTCCCGGAGGTGGCAAGCGGCATATTCCGGTACACCGGAATGAAAAACTCAATCGCACTGTCCAGGATCCCGTACTGCCGGTAATTGGAGGCAATCGTCTGGGCCATGCTCTCCCCCGCATAGACACAGGTCATATACTCGTGGGTGCTGACATTGCTCAGTCCGTTCAGCACGTTGAAGTGTTCAAGATAGGCATTATCCTGCCGGTTGTTGATATATCCGTTCCGCAGGAACCGGGCACCTTCCACAATTGCCTTCTGAAGCGAGTTCCATCCGGCAGACTTCGCGTAAGCCAGTCCGTTCATGGCGCCGCCTCCTGCCGCATCACTTGCCCCGATGTTATACGCATTATAATAACCCACATAGGGAGAGGTCTTCCCGCTGATCATTTTCGTTCCGGTTCCCAGCTCGTTATAGGATTTGGAGGCAAGATACACGGAACTGATATCATATTTCTTCCCGCCGGACACAAAATAATTGGAATTCGCCTTCCGATACAGGATGGAATTATTCTTCACCACTTTCCGCACCATGGTCAGGTTCTGATAGCTGTGGTAGCCATTGCTCTCGAACATGAAAATGCCCGACTCCGTCAGCCAGTTGCGGGGATCCATATAATACTTCACCGCCTTCGGTGAAGCAGCCACGAAGGAAGAGCCGTCCTTTCCCACATACTGGTTCGTCAGGTAATTGTAATCTCCCTGCTGTACGGACTTGAACGAATCCGGGAAACTGTACCAGGTGAGATTCCGGTTGGTGTATGCGGTCTGCGCCGCCGCCGCCTGCTTCCAGTCCAGATTCGTCGCCACCGGAGTGAACTTCCAGTTCGGATGCAGCAGATGCAGCTTCGCCAGATACGGCAGATAGGTTGACGGAAATCCCGCCTTTGTCACATAAGACGGACGCTGGGCAGAGATCACATCCACCGAAGCATTCTTCGCCGCAGCCCGGGAGGAAAGCAGCTTCCCCTCCGATCCGGCCTCTGCAGCCGCCGCCACGGATTTCCCGTTCTGTGCGCCGGCCGGAACACCTCCGGTCGCCGGCTTCATCTCGCTGACCTGATCAGCCCGGACGTACCCGGTTCCCTGTCCGGTGCGTACCCGGTACCAGATGCCCCGTCCGTTATTGATCTTCCCGTTGGCTTCGCCGCAGACAAAAAGCACCTGG
The DNA here is from genome assembly GCF_900102225.1 of Eubacterium pyruvativorans. GTDB lineage: Bacteria > Bacillota > Clostridia > Peptostreptococcales > Anaerovoracaceae > Aminicella > Aminicella pyruvativorans. Next base: position 70,892 of record NZ_FNBF01000004.1, on the reverse strand, counting down.
TGTGCCCGGACGCTGTACTGTGCTGCCGCATCGGTCCCGGCCGCCCGCCGTACCGTCAGCTTCTTCACAGCAGTAACCTTCCCGTACGGTGCCTCCGTCACCCCTGCATACGCCGCATCGGCATATCCGAAAGCTGTAACCAGCACCGTCAGACCGACCAGAAGTCCGGCGGCGCACCGTTTCAGCACGTTCACCCTCATATTTACCCCTTCCAAATTATTGTTAACTAAACTTTTCTTAAAACGAATACCGCACATGAAATCCCGATGCATTTATTTTAGCACAGGAAACCGCAGTATGTAAATCGGATTTCCCGGTTCTTTTTTCAGACACGGAAGAACGCCCTCCCATAATCCTTTGTCAAAATGCGTTTCGATAATATATTAATGTAAACTTACCATAATGTGACGTACCTTCCAAAAAAAATAACAGGCGCCGGTTTTCACCGACGCCGCTTCCCTTCAGGGATTATTCTTCTGTCTTTTTCTTCATAACCTCTTCCAGATAAGTCTGTCCCGGCAGGATCAGCTCCGGCCCCACCCGTCCGTCATTGTAGTGTTTCCGGCACAGAGATACATACATCTCGTTACCGCCGATCACGATCTGTTTGCCGTGCTTCACGATCTTCCCGTCCTTCACCCGGGCCACCATCGTCGCTTTCCGTCCGCACCAGCAGATGGTCTTGATCTCCTCGATCTTGTCCGCATAGACCAGCATGTAATAGGACCCTTCGAAGAGTTCGTTCCGGAAATCATTCTTCAGGCCGTACGCCAGAACTGGTACATTGAAGCTGTCCACGATCTCCACCAGTTCCTCCACATGATGTTTTTTCAGAAACTGGCACTCGTCAATCAGAACACAGTCAATGTCCTTTCTGGAACTCTCCCGCATGAACAGTTCCAGAATATTCGTGTCGTCCCGCACAATCAGCGCTTCCCGCCGGGCGCCGATCCGGGACGTGACATAACCGGTGCCGAACCGGTCATCCACACCGGGTACCAGAACCAGGACATTCTTCCCCCGTTCTTCGTAGTTATATGCGACCTTGATCACTTCAATGGATTTACCCGCATTCATTGTACTGTAGCGGTAATATAACTGTGCCATTTCCTCACTCCGTGACAATCCGGTCCGATGGGCCGGTTCTCTCTTCTGCACCCGGCGGCGCCTGCCGATTCGAAAAAACGTATCTATTATCATATAATAGGTTGGAAAGTATTGCAACGGGCTCTGCCCCGTGCATTCAGACTCTAAAGTACAAAAGCAGAAAAGATGCTTTGAAACCAATTGTAATCATGAACTATTTATTATATAATGATCTGTGAAAAATTATAGTATATGAAAGGATTAAGAAGACACTATGCATAATCCATATAAGACAAGAGAGGGCGGCGCGACAGTTACCGTTTTTGCGCCGTATGACTGCGGAAATCACTGCCCGTTTTGCATTAACAAAGGCGAATATTCCGATACCACCGGGTTCAGTGAAGAGAAGATAATACAGTCCATCAGGACCATGAACGAGATCACACCGGACTGCGATTTCGTGTTTACAGGCGGAGAACCGTTCTCCCACAGAGACTCGCTGCAGCGGATGCTGGATGAGATTCCGAACACACACCGGGTCTTCATCAACACCACGCTTCCTGTGTTCGACGGACAGTCGGAACAGGATCTGATTGACTTCACGGAGAAGAACAAGGACAAGATCACCTGCATTAACTGCTCCCGTCATCTTGTAAAATATGTGGAGGAATCCCCGGATGAACTGCTGAGCAAGCTGAAAGTTCCTACCCGGGTCAACTGTGTCCTCTACAAGGAATATCCTACTGAGCGTCTGCCGGAATACCTGGAGCGCTGGACGAAATACAACATTCCGGTTCAGTTCCGCTTCGACTATACTGCCACCACGCCGGAAAACCTGTATGACCGGGAAGGCGACAACATCCTGCGGGATCTGAATCACATCGCCGGTTATACCGGACTGGACGGTTGCCGGATGCGCTGCGGATTCCACTTCAATTATGAAGGACTGGAACTGACCTATCACAAGACTCTGCCTTACAGCACAATTGTTGAAACTGACGAGAACGGCAAGACCTGGGATATTCTCTATGACATTATCATCAAGCAGAACGGTGAAATCCGTTCCGACTGGGATGAGACCGTTCTGGACGTGGAGGGCTACAGAAATGTGGTCTTCGAACCTTATGATCTGAAGATCCTGGAGGGTGACCTGAAGCACATAGCATTCTGATCCGTTCCCTCTGATCAATTAGACCGGATATGACAGGGCTGCTGCCCGGACGATGAAAAATCGTCCGGACAGCAGCCCCGTTTCTTTGTCCCGATCAGGCAGGATCTGTATACACCCGCCCGCTCTCACTTCAATTATAATTCTTCCACTTCGAACGGATTGTTCGCAATCTCCTCCGGCGTGGCACGATAGAGTTCATCCAGAAAACGCACCTGGAAGCTTCCCGGTCCCGGAACATCCTTTTCTGCCCGGGCGCCTGCCAGATTATAAACATTCGCCGCAGTCAGCGCCGCCGTGAACGGGTCAGCCGAGGTGGCATAGACGGCAGTGACGCCGCCCAGGGAGCAGCCTGTTCCCGTGATCATCGGCATGAACAAAGAACCGCCGTGGGATCTGACTGCCATGTGACCGTCGGTCACCAGATCTGTCTCGCCGGATACCGCTACAGCGCCGCCGGTGTACCGTGCGATCTGTACAGCGGCATCCTTCGCCGCTTCCACGGTGTCAGTGGAGTCCACACCCCGAACCGCCCCGGTTTCTCCCTGTTCTTCCAGTCCCCAGAGTTTTGCCAGAGAGATGATTTCCGAGGCATTCCCCCGGACAATCGTCGGTTTATATTCTTTGAAATCATACAGAAGCTGGGTCCGCATGCTGCCCAGGCCGATGGCAACCGGGTCCAGCACCCATGCCTTCCCTGCATCGTGAAGCGTCTTCGCCGCCCGGGGAAGGGTTTCCGAATAGACCGGAAACAGCGTTCCCACATTGATGTACAGTGCATTTCCCGCCAGGGCCAGTCCCTCTGCCTCGTCCGGCAGATAAACCATGGCTGCGCTGCCGCCTACGGCAAGCTGTGCATTGGCAACGAAATTGATGGTCACTGTATTCGTGATGGATCCGGCCATCGGATTCTCGGCCTTCACCCGGTTAACACAGTCCACAATGTTCTGTTTGATTTCTTTCTGATTCATGTTCTTCACGCGCTCCTTTCTGCATGAAAAAAGCGCACACAAAGCAGTGCTGTACCCATGGTGGTGCACCCCTTCATGAACGCCTGTCCAATCAATTCCGAGTCAAGTATAGTATTCTGACACTCTTCTGTCAACCATTCTTCCGGCCGCTGTCCAGTTCAACCTTTGGCTGAAGGTACATCCGGAATTCCGGCTCCGGAGCGCCTGGGGAAGTCTGCGGAATGATCTGTCCGGAGCTCTTCCAGGAACGGCTGCCGGAAATCATCATATGCGGCCAGGTCCAGTTCATCCCGGGCCCTTGTGACGCCGACATAAAAAATTCTGCGTTCCTCCTCCGGATCCCCGTCCTTGGCCGGCAGAATATCCTCCACCGCATCGATGAGAATCACCCTTTCATATTCCAGTCCCTTCGCACTGTGAATCGTGCTGAGCACCACTCGGCTGTCCGCCTCGTTCCGGTGATGAAGGATCCGCTGCTCCAGTTCTTCGATTTTCTCCAGAAAAGCGGCGAGGGACTCCCCCTTCTCCGTCAGCGCCCGGAGCAGGAAGATCTTCTCACTTTTTCCATACTGATAATTCATCGTCCCGGAAATCCGCCGGAACGCATCCATGGAAGAGTCCCCGCTGCGGATGATCCGGAATTCTGTTTCCAGATCGATGATTTTTTCTTTCTGGGACCGGGCCATCCGTTTCGAGCCGGACAGCTCCTCCAGCACAGAACCGGCTCTGCCCCCTGCAACTTCCCGTTCCGCCTCCAGCAGAGCCTGCTTCGGAATCCGGGCGCCGAACTTATAATAGATGCGGTCCAGAGCATCGAAATCCCGGGGATCCATGGCGAAGCGGAGTATGGCGAGCGCATCCTGCACAATTTTGTCATGAAAGAACATGGTGTCCAGTCCCCGCACGCTGTAGGGAATCCCCGCTTCTTCCAGGGCAAAAACCACCGGGACTGCGCTGTCGTTATTCCGGTAGAGCACCGCTGTCTTCGGTCCGCCGCCCCGGAGCATCTCCGTGATCTGCCGGTACTGATCCAGACGGGACCGAAACCGGAGAATCCGGGCGGTCCCGGAATCGCTGCGCACCGCCCGCATGGCTTTCGGATAACGCTTCTGGTTCTGACCGATGATCCGGGCGGATACACCCACGATCGCCCTGGAAGACCGGTAGTTCCTCTCCAGGTAAAGCACCCTGCCCCGGGGATAGTATTCCCGGAAGGAGAGCAGCGCCTCGGGCCAGGCCGCCCGGAATCCGTAGATCGACTGATCCTCGTCCCCCACCATGAACAGATTCCCCTCCGGTCCGGTCAGAAGCCGGATGACTTCATGCTGAAGCTTCGAGGTGTCCTGGGCTTCATCCACCAGAATGTAGCGGTATTTTTCACGGAAATACCGGAGCAGGCCGGGGACCTTCCTCAGAAGCTGCCATGCGAAAAGGATCTGGTCATCATAGTCCATGTAATGGTGCTCTTTCATCCACCGGGTATAGGCATCGAACACCGGCTTCACCTTCGTCTCTCCCGAGAGAAGTGCCCCGATTTCTTCCTCGTTCAGCATCCGGTTCTTCGCATAGGTAATCTGCCGGGCCATATCTCCCACTTCCGATTCTGAAGGGAACGGAATGTGGGAAATGCGCTGCAGCAGCTGCCGGATCAGGGGCAGCGTTTCCGTCAGATCTTCCGGCTTCGACCGGTGATAACGCCGGGCGTAGAAGGTGAGAACGCTGTAGCAGAAACTGTTGATGGTGCAGAAACGGATCGGCACGGCGTCCGCTTCTGCCCGGGTCAGCTCCAGGAACCTCGCTTTCATGTCGTTGGCGGCGGCGTTGGTATAGGTGATGACCAGAATAGAAGACGGATCAATCCCCTGCTTCATGACCATATGCCGAAGCCGGGCCACCAGTGTGGTGGTTTTCCCGCTGCCCGGCACAGCCAGAAGCAGAACCTGACCCGTCGCCTCGATTGCTTTCTGCTGTTGTTCCGATAGTTTCATCATTCACATTCCCGCAGGATTTCTTCCATCTCGTCTGCAGTGAGTTGTCTGGCGCAGCCCCGGGAGAGATGCGCAGTACGGGCAATCTCATGACAGTAAGAGGATACATCCAGCCCCATCTCCGAGAAACGGAGGGGCAGTTCCATCTCCCGGATGAACTCCTCCAAAGCACGGATGCCGGCGGCTGCCAGTTCCGCCTCTGTTCGCCCTTCTTCCGGAACACCCATGACCCGGAGGGCGAAACGGGCGAAGCGGGACGGACATCCCGCCCAGATGTGCCGGTACATCACCGGAAGAATCACGGCCAGTCCCAGCCCGTGGCTGCAATCCGTGTAAGCGCCCAGCTGATGTTCGATCTGATGGCCCTGGAAATCCGTGGTTTTCCCCAGTTTCAGGATCCCTGTCTCCGCCATGGCAGAAGCCCACATGAGTTCTCCCCGCACATTCACATCCTCCGGATCCTCCTTCATCTTCCGCATATTACGGATAATACTCCGCATAACTGCCTCGTTCATGTCATCCGAAAGAATATTCTCATCCGGTTTCCCGAAGTAGGTTTCCATGCAGTGACTCAGGGAATCGAACGCACAGGACATGGCATTCTGCGGCGGGAGGGTCAGCGTCAGAGACGGATCCATGATGACGAAATCCGCATGGCAGCCGTATCCGCTCTCCTTCCGGTGCTCCGCCTCGTTGGTGATCACCGCCTCATTGTTCATTTCCGAACCGGTGCCGGCGGCCGTCAGTACCGCTCCCATGGGAATCCATTCCCGGGCAGTGATCTGACGGCAGAATTCCATCTCCCAGATATCCTCTTCGGTGCGGGCCTGGGCTGCCAGTGCTTTCGAGCAGTCCAGCACCGAGCCGCCCCCGGCGGCAAGGATGAAATCCACTTGCTGCTCCCGGGCGAGCCGGGCGCCCTCCCGCACCTTCTCCAGGGTCGGGTTCGGCATAATCCCGGAGAATTCCACAATCTCCTTTCCCGTCTCCCGGAGAATCTTCACCAGCCGGTCATAGAGACCGGACCGTTTCAGCGAATGACCGCCATAGGTCAGCATCACCCGGCGGCATTCCTCCGGCAGAAGCTTCGGCAGATATTTCTCCGGTCCTCCGGTTCCGAAACAGACTTTCACATGGTTTTCATAGACGAAATCCTTCAATGGCCCCTCCTGTACACTCACTGTCCGCTATTTTCTGCCGCACACGGCCAGCATCTTTCCGTCCGGCCCCACATCGTAGGACACATCGCTGAATCCGGCGGTTTCCAGCAGATCCGCCAGTTCGGAAGGTCGGTATATCTTCATCGGGATACCGTACCGGGAAGACCAGTCCGTGGTGCCGGGATCGCTGGCCTCGTTCAGAATCAGGATCTCTCCTCCCGGACGGAGAACCCGGCGGATTTCCTCCAGACCCGCTACGGCCCGGGGCCAGAAATAAACTGTTTCCACACAGGTTGCAGCGTCGAACATATCGTCATCAAATGGAAGTTCGGCCACATCCGCCCGGGTCAGACGGAGCCTGGAGCCCAGAGCTTCCGCATTAACCCTGCCGGCCAGTGTGATGCTCTCCTCCGCATAATCGATGCCGTCCACCATGCTGTTTTCAGACAGGGTCAGCAGATCGCGGATGGTACCGCCGCCGCCGCACCCGGCATCCAGAATGTGCATCTCCGGTACCCAGTGAATATGGGGCAGACCCCAGTTTCTCAGCGGCTCGTGGGAACGGTTCATACGCTTCAGCATATCGATTCCCGCCTGCCCTTCCGGGCGTCCCGGATTCTCGGCCTTTTTCTTCATATCCTCTGATTGATTCATCGTATTTCCTCGCATTTTCCATTTTCGCCGCGCGCCCCCGGGATCATTCGGGAGCGCGCCGCAAAAAATAATCCACAGCGCAATGCGCCATGGACTATTATAATCTGTATGAACCTTGTACAGTGTACTTTATATGGTACACATCCTGCAGGGAAACCGTCGGACTATACGCAGCGGAACGTCAGTCCCTCTGCCCCGGCATCCACAGAAATACCGGATCCGTCGGAAATCTCCCCGGAGATAATCATCCGAGCCAGCTGATTTTCCACCGCAGTCTGCAGATACCGTTTCACCGGCCGTGCGCCGTAATTCGGATCGTAGGACTGTTCCGCAATATACTGCTTCGCACTGTCTGTGATGGTCAGTTTCATGTCCCGCTGCGCCAGACGCTTCTCCAGTGCATCCATATCCAGATCGATGATCTTCTTCACCTGCTCGATGGTCAGCGGACTGAACACCACGATGTCGTCAACCCGGTTCAGGAATTCCGGCTTGAAGTAGCTGCGCAGGGATTTCACAACCCGTTCCTTCACTGCATCGTCGATCTTCCCGTCTTCCCGGATGTTGTCAATCAGATCGCTGCTGCCGATATTCGAGGTCATGATCACCACCGTGTTCTTGAAGTCCACGGTTCTGCCCTGATTATCCGTCAGCCTGCCGTCATCCAGCAGCTGCAGCAGGATATTGAATACATCCGGATGGGCCTTCTCGATCTCATCGAACAGAATGACACTGTACGGGTGACGCCGCACGGCCTCGGTCAGCTGACCGCCTTCATCGTATCCCACATATCCCGGAGGGGCACCTACCAGTCTGGAAACGGAATGTTTCTCCATATATTCGGACATATCGATACGGATCAGGTTCTTCTCGGAGTCGAACAATGCTTCCGACAGCGTCTTCGCCAGCTCTGTCTTCCCGACACCCGTCGGTCCCAGGAAAATGAAGGATCCGATCGGACGGTTCTCGTCCTTCAGCCCGGCCCGGGCCCGGAGAATCGCATCCGATACCGCATCCACACCTTCATCCTGTCCCACCACACGGTGATGCAGAATCTCAGGCAGATTCAGCAGTTTCTCCCGTTCGGTCTCCACCAGCTTGGCTACCGGGATACCGGTTCACTGGGAAACAACTTCCGCAATCTCGTTCTCGCCCACTTCCACATTCAGCAGGCTGCTGTCCCGGCCGTGCTCTGCGGCTTCCTTCGATGCCTCGATCTTCTTCTCCAGTTCCGGAATGGTGCCGTTCTGCAGTTCTGCCGCCCGGTTATAGTCGTAACTGCGCTTCGCCTGTTCCAGATCGAAACGGGCCTGATCCAGCTGCTCCCGGAGCTCCTTCGTGTCTTCAATCTCCTGCTTCTCGCCTTCCCACTGGGCATTCATGGCCTTCTGCCGGTCTTTCAGCTGGGCCAGCTCCTTCTCCAGTGCATCCAGACGGGTCTTGGACCCCTTGTCTGTCTCCTTGGACAGGGACTGCCGCTCGATCTCCATCTGGGTGATCTTCCGGCTGATCTCGTCCAGTTCCATCGGCTTACTGTCAATCTGTGTCCGGATGCGGGCCGCCGCCTCATCCATCAGATCGATGGCCTTGTCCGGCAGGAAACGGTCGGAAATGTACCGGTCAGACAGAGTGGCACAGGCGATGAGTGCGCTGTCTGTGATATTCACCTTGTGATGACGCTCGAATGTATCCCGAAGTCCCCGCAGGATCGAAATCGTATCCTCCACGGACGGTTCTCCCACCATCACCTTCTGGAAACGACGCTCCAGTGCCTTGTCCTTCTCCATGTATTTCCGGTATTCGTCCAGCGTGGTGGCGCCGATACAATGCAGTTCTCCCCGGGCCAGTTTCGGCTTCAGCAGATTGCCCGCATCCATGGAACCTTCGGTCCGGCCGGCGCCCACGATGTTGTGGATCTCATCGATAAACAGGATGATCTTTCCGTCGGATTTCTCGATTTCATTCAGAACAGTCTTCAGCCTTTCCTCGAACTCACCCCGGAACTTCGCACCGGCAATCAGTGCGCCCATGTCCAGTTCGAAAATCGTCTTGTCCTTCAGGTTCTCCGGCACATCTCCGCTGAGAATCCGCTGGGCCAGTCCTTCCACCACGGCGGTCTTCCCGACCCCCGGCTCACCGATCAGAACCGGATTATTCTTCGTCCTCCGGGACAATATCTGAATCAGATGGCGGATTTCCTCATCCCGGCCGATAACCGGATCCAGCTTGTTCTCTTTGGCCAGATCCACCAGATCTCTGCCGTACTTCTCCAGCGCATCATAATTATCCTCCGGGTTCTCACTGGTCACCCGCTGGTTGCCCCGCACCTTCGTCAGCTCCTCCAGGAACTTCTGCTTCGTTATGCCGTGCCGGCCAAAAATCTCTGCAGAAGGCGTCCGCTTCTCTCCCAGCAGAGCCAGATACAGGTGCTCCACGGAAGTATAGTCGTCCCGGAAATTCTTCGTCTCCTTCTCCGCATCATTCAGCAGCTTCTCAGCCCGCCGGCTGAAGTATGCGTTCTGGGCCGAACCGGACACCTTCGGCAGCCTGCCGAGGGCCTCTTCCAGTTCCCGGATGATCTGTCCCGGGTCCGCCCCCATATTCTTCACCAGCTTCGGGATCAGGCCGTCCCTCTGCTGCATCAGCGCCAGGTGCAGATGCTCGCCGTCAATCTCCTGCTGTCCGTTCTGGACCGCCAGACTCTGAGCATCCACGACAGCCTGCCTGGCATTCTGTGTGTACTTCTCGAAATTCATTGTCTCACCTCTCTTAGTGCATCCCGCAAAGCTTTCCCTTCATCAGAAGCACGGAACCGGCCGGGCCTCTTTCCCGTCCCACCGTTCCCGCTATCAATCATATACCCGGGATTTTCGAAAGTAAAGACAATTTTAGCACTCTTTTTCATAGAGTGCTAACAATTCTTCCCGGCACCCTTCTCTGACCGCATGGTGAGAGAAATTATTTTCCGTCCGAAGTCCACCGAAAGCACCCGGACCTCCACAATATCACCGACCTTCACCACATCCAGGGGATGCTTCACATAGCGGTCCGCCAGCTGGGAAATATGCACCAGCCCGTCCTGATGCACGCCGATATCCACGAAAGCCCCGAAGTCCACAATATTCCGCACCGTGCCCTTCAGCCGCATGCCCGGTTTCAGATCTTCGAGAGACAGCACGTCACTGCGGAGAATCGGCTTCTCAATCTCATCCCGGGGATCCCTTCCCGGCTTCTCCAGTTCCTCCAGAATATCCCGAAGAGTATAGAGCCCTGCTCCGGTATCCCGGGAAAGTTTCTCCAGCGCCGGATCCTTCCGGGAAAGTCCGGCGGCCGAAGAAGCGCCTCTCGATACACGGCGGACGATATCCGTGGTTCTTCCCTCCCGGATGTCTTCCTCCCGGTATCCCAGATCCCTGAGAAGGACTCTGGCCGCACCATAACTCTCCGGATGAACCCCGGTCATATCCAGCGGTTCTTCTCCGTTCCGGATCCGGAGGAATCCCGCACACTGCTGGAAGGCCTTCGGCCCCAGTTTCGGCACTTTCAGAAGATCCCTGCGGCACCGGAACGCACCGTTTTCGTCCCGGTATTTCACAATATTCTTCGCCACATTCTTCGAAATACCGGAAACGTATTCCAGAAGGGACACAGACGCTGTGTTCAGATCCACCCCGACCCGGTTCACACAGTCCTCCACCACGCCGTTCAGCGCTTCTCCCAGTTTCTTCTGATCCATATCATGCTGGTACTGTCCCACGCCGATGGACTTCGGGTCGATTTTCACCAGTTCCGCCAGCGGATCCTGAAGCCGCTTCGCCAAAGAGGCGGCACCCCGTCCTTCCACATCCAGTTCCGGATACTCCTCCGAAGCCAGTTTACTGGCGGAATACACGGAGGCCCCCGCCTCATTCACGATGACGTACTGCACCGGAAGCCCGGATTTCCGAATAAAATCTGCCACGATCTTCTCAGATTCCCGGGATGCGGTTCCGTTTCCGACAGCGATCAGATCCAGATGATACTGCCGAACCCACCGGCTCAGGAGCTGCTCTGCCTCCCGGACCCGGTTATACGGCTCCGTAGGCCGGACAACCGCAGTATCCAGAACCTTTCCGGTGGCATCCACCGCTGCCAGTTTACAGCCGTTCCGGAATCCCGGATCCCAGCCCAGCACACCGTGTCCCGCCACCGGCGGCTGCATCAGCAGCTGCTTCAGATTCTCCCGGAATACGCCGATTGCTCCCTCCCGGGCCTTCTCCGTCAGAGCGTTCCGTATTTCCTTCTCTACCGAAGGCTGAATCAGCCGGTGAAACGCGTCAGCAGCCGCCAGTTTCCGCTGCTCCTCCACTTTCGGATTACGGTCCGCTTTCAGAGACTTCTCCAGATGCCGCAGAATCTTCTCTTCCGGCATCTCCACCTTCACAGACAGCACCTTCTCCTTCTCCCCCCGGTTCAGCGCCAGCACCCGGTGACCCGGGATTTTCGAAACCGCTTCCCGGTAGTCATAGTACATTTCATAGGGCGTCGGCTCCCCGGCGCTGCCGGAAGAGACGATGACCCCGTCCCGCATCACGGCGCCCCGGATCCATTCCCGGATCTTCGGATCATCCGAAAGATCCCCGGCGATGATGTCCCTGGCCAGGCTCAGGGCAGCCTCCGGAGTCTCCACACCCTTCTCCGGGTTCACATACTTCCGGGCTTCTCCTGCCGCATCCCGGGCATCGGAGGACAAAATATAACCGGCCAGTCCGCTCATTCCCTTCTCCCTGGCGATCATGGCCCGGGTTCTCCGCTTCGGCTTATACGGACGGTACAGATCCTTCAGTTTCACGGCCGTTTTCACTTCTTCAATGGCCTTGCGCAGGGAATCCGTCAGCTTCCCCTGCTCCCGGATCGAAGCCAGAACCGTCTCCTTCCGCTCTTCCAGCGCATTCAGATACTTCAGGCGTTCCTCGAAAACTCTGAGTTTCTCGTCGTCCAGCCCTCCGGTCTGATCCTTCCGGTACCGGGCGATGAACGGAATCGTCGCTCCTTCCTCCATCAGACGGATGACCGCCTCCGCCTGCTCCTCCCGGATGCCCAGTTCTTCGGATAACATCGATATGATACGCATTCCACACTCTCTTTCTTCATATAATTCTTGGCGGAGAAACCCACAGGCTTGCCTGTGGGTATTAATGAGTCTCTGTCTAAAGGATCTCCATCTTCACACGGAAGGAAATCGAACGGGGCGTGTCCATGCCCCGGAACTGAATCTGATAGCACTTCTGTTTCTCGTCTGCCGAGAGAATCTCTCCTTCCCCGAAGACCCGGTGCTTCACCCTCTGTCCCGGTTCCAGAATCACCCGCCGGGCGTCTTCTTCCAGCTGTTTCCGGGAACTGTCGATATAATGGGAAGCTTCTTCCACCAGCCGTTCCTTCGGCCGGTTCTCCCATTCCATCAGATCCGGATCGATGTCCAGCAGAAACCGGGACGGGAACCTGGGTGACCCGTCGAAGTTCCGCCCCGCCGCTTCAGACAGATACAGCCGCTGTTCCGCCCGGGTCATGGCCACGAAGGCCAGCCTGCGCTCTTCCTCCATCGCCTCCAGCGTGTTCGTCTTCTGGGACGGGAAGATTCCTTCATTCATGGCGCAGAGGAAAACATAAGGGAACTCCAGTCCCTTGGCGGCATGGACGGTCATGAATTTCACCCGGTTCCCCGTCTCCGCCACGTCCTGATTCGTATACAGTGCGATATGGGTCAGGTAGTTTTCCAGAGAAGCCTCTTCACCGCAGGTTGTCTCATACTCGAAAACAGACTGTTTCAGTTCCGCCAGATTATCCAGCCGCTGCTGACTGCCCTCGGTCCGGAGCGCCTCTTCATACCCGCTCTCGTCCAGCAGGGAGGAAAGCAGCTCCGAAATCGACGTGCCGGCATAGTCCCCGTTGTACCGTTCCACCAGATCCAGAAATTCCCGGGCCTTCGTTCCCCGGAAGATCGGATCTTCCCGGTACATGGACAGAGCGCTGAACAGAGTACATTCTTCCTCCTCCGCCTTCTGCTTCAGAAAGCGGATCCGTTTCTCTCCCAGATTTCGTTTCGGAACATTGCAGACCCGGAGGAAGGAAAGATCATCCCGGTAACAGATCATCCGAAGGTAGGCCAGTGCATCCTTGATTTCCATCCGGTCGAAGAACTGCACACCGCTGTAAATCACATACGGGATTTTCTCCTGCCGGAAGACTTCCTCCAGCACCCTGGTCACATAATGGGCCCGGTACAGCACTGCGATGTCCCGAAGCGCCGTCCCGGCACTCTCCAGGGAGCGGATCTGTTCTGCAATCCACTTCGCCTCCTTCTCCGCGGTATCCTCATGGGTGCAGAGGACCTTCGGCCCCGGGGCATTCCGGGGAAGAAGGGATTTCTCAATCCGGTTCACATTCCGGCTGATCAGTGAATTCGCCACGTGGAGAATCTGCGGTGTGGAACGATAGTTCTGCATCATCATAATGGTCTTCACATGGGGAAAGTGAGCGTCAAACTCCGTGAGGAACTTTCCGTTCGCCCCCCGCCAGGTGTAGATCGTCTGGTCCGGATCCCCCACAATGAACAGGTTCTGATGGTACCCGCAGAGACTTTCCATGAGATCATACTGCAGCTGATCGATGTCCTGAAACTCGTCGATCATGATATATTCCAGCCGTTTCTGCCACTTCAGTTTCACTTCCTCCGACCGGGAGAAGATGAACAGCGTGAACTTGATCAGATCGTTATAATCCAGACCGAAGCATTTCTTCTGCTGGTAGAGGTAGCCATAAAAAATGATGTCCGAAACCGCCCGGCTCTCGTCGTACTTCTGTTTCAGCGACGCCAGGGACATGGCGATCAGATCGTGATAGTACATCGGTTCCCGGAAGGTCTTCCGGATCTCGATCATGTCCCGGGCACGGCTGAAGGTCATGTCCCTCAGCGTGAGTCCGCGCTCCTCGTAAATCATCTTCAGCATCTGATCGATATCCTGATTGTCCAGCACCAGGAAACTCTTCGGGTAGCCGCACACATGACTGTCCTCCTGGAGAACCGATACACAGAACCCGTGGAAGGTGCTGATGTAACCAGTGTCGTTGTCTCCGGTCAGAATGTGAATCCGCTGCCGCATTTCGTTGGCGGCCTTGTTCGTGAAGGTAACGCACAGAATATGCCCGGGCAGAATGCCCAGTTCATTCACCAGATAAGCGAAACGGTGGGAAAGGGCCCGGGTCTTTCCCGACCCCGCACCGGCGATGACCCGCACGTACCCTTCCGTTGAGGTCACCGCCTCCCGCTGTTCTTCATTCAGATTTTCCAACAGATCTGCCACATCAATTCCTCCTGATTTATGATTCTCTCATTATACCGTATACGGTCCCCCGATGCAAACACCTGTTCTGTTTTCCGCCGCTGGCAATGCCCGGACAATCGTTGTATCATGGAAACCGAAAAGGAGGTAACACGAACATGAGAAATGAGATTGCCGAGAAACTGAACGGCCTGCCGGGCTTCCTTTATCAGATCGGCAGGAAGCACTATTTCATCGGCCGGTGGATCTGCACCGAAGCCACAGAACTGGAACAGAAAGATGCCTGCGATATGTATCATCTGCTGGGCGGCGGAACCCCGGACCGGGAGGGAAAACTGTACTTCGGAAAATGCCGGGCCTATGCCGATCTGGCACTGACGCCGCCCCCGGATCCAGAAGGCACGAAAGAGAAAATCCATGAACTGGTGGCCGCCCTGACAGAGGAGGAGCTGGCCGCCCTGATCCGGCAGATCGCCTCGGTGGAGGCGGATCTGGAGCGCTACGGATCCCGGGTGGAAATGTAGCATTTATCCCCGGGGCTGCACCCGGAACAGCCTGCGCCCCGGTCCTTCCCCTTCTGCCCGGATCCGGCCGAGACGGATTTCATATTCCAGTTCTTCCCGGATCGCAATGTAGATATCGAAAAACACATTCCGGTAATCCCGGTGGATCTCCCGGGCCGCTGCTGCAATATCCACCAGTTCTTCTTCCGTCATACCGTCTTCCACCAGCGATGCGGTTTCGGCACACAATTCCCTCAGACGGCGGATATTCTGGTCCGCCAGCCGCCGGATTTCCGACTGCTTTACCACCTGCCGATGACTGACAGCGAAATACGGACAGTCTTCCCGGCGGATCCTGCGGATGGAAGCCATTGCCTTGCTCATATCCAGTTCGAAGGGCGCCCGGGCATTTTCCAATGAGAAATCCGACAGCAGCGCATCCCCGACACAAAAAACGCCGTCCGGTGTGATGATTCCGGTATGACCGGTACTGTGGCCCGGCAGCGGGACCAGACGGAACGGACAGTCTTCGATGGTCAGTGTGTTTTCCCGGTCCGGAAACGAAGTGAACACCAGGGGCGCTGTCATCTCCCGGTAGTTTTCTCCCATCCATCCCGCCAGTCCCAGCTCCCGAAGGACCCGTTCCGGGTCTGCAGAAGAGCGGATTTCGGAAACCGAAGCATAGAGATCCGCACCGTACCGCTGCTGCAGCAGCCGGTCATTGGCAATGTGATCCTCGTGAAGATGGGTGTGAATCACCCCGGTGACCCGGATGCCCCGCTCATCCAGATACGCCGGCAGCGGGTCATATGACTTCGCGCCGGAATCCAGCAGAATCAGATTCCCGGAAGGAAGCGTATAGGTAATGATCAGGCAGTTTCCGATGCGGAAACTGCCGGTTCTTCCGGTGATGATTTCCATCTTGATTGTTTCCATAGACCCCTCTTTCTTCCCCCACAACTGCTTCGCCCTACAGCCGGCTGATGATTATTCCGATGTTTTTCAGTGAAATGGAGATCGTTCCGTCCGGATGATTGATAAACTCGATGAACTCCGGGTTTTCGTAGTATTCCGACGGGAAAGTGATCTCAATTCCTGTGTCTGTACGGATCTTTTGGTTTTTTCCTTTCTGCATGGCCACCGCCGGCTCCACCACAGCCTTATCCGGAAGTTCCGCCTGGTCGACTTTGTCCCGGAAGGACGCCTCCATGCCCGGATGGTCCCGGAACACGGCTTCCCCCAGTTCCCGGGGAGAGATCGTCTGAGAATGCTCGGCGTTCTCCACCATGTAATTCTTCGCTTTCGCCAGCCGGGTCCCCGCATTGTCTCCGAACTCTTCCGCCACTTTCCGGGTGATCTTCTCCATGGCCACCAGAATGTTCCGGTTGGACATTTCCGGAGCGCACTGCAGCACCCGGTCCGCCAGAAGCATGACCGGTTCTCCGTTTACTTCCAGTTTCCGGTCCACATAGCGGATCTCCAGATCCTCTTCCGACACCAGTGCGAAGCAGTTGATTTTCTGGGACTCTCCCGGCAGAATCGCATGGTTCCGGATCAGCTTCGGTGCCGGACCCTGCCGGCTGTTTTCCACCACATGGGTGTACCCCGTGTGATGATCCAGCAGAAGCAGTCCGAAGAACGGGAAGCCCTCCTTCAGAAATTCAGTCACCACCAGGTCGAAGGAGGTTTCCGAATTGGATTCCGTAATCTCCTCATAAAATCTTCGGGCGATGTCCTCCGAGAAATCCAAAAACGCCTCCCGGCCCGCCCGGAAGGCTTCCAGCTCCTTTCGGAACCAGCTGATCTCACTGAAAATACCCCGGTTTGCCCGGCCTTCTCCCAGAATTTTTTCCAGATGTTTCCCCAGATATTCCGCCGTGACCGGATTCCCCACATCCAGTTCAATCCGGGACGGCAGGAACAGGTCCGAGGTCAGATCCAGAATGTGCAGCGCCGCTCGCTGAATGATCATTCGTGATTTCCTTTCCTACAATATGTTCTTCCTAACGCATCATCAGAATGGCCGGCACGCTGAAGGTCAGTGTGATGGCCACAATCAATACGACAATTGCAATTTTCTTTCCCATGATTTCTCCTTTCCCGGGCGCCGGAGGATTTTCTCTCCGGCGGTCGATGCCCGTCTCTTGTAAACGTTCCGTATTGAACCGGTCAGTTATTCAGCGGAGACAGTACCACTCTGCCCGCTGCCCGGGTCTTCTTCATATCAATAATTCTCTGGTTCTCGGAGCCCCGGAAGTTCAGCCGGATGTTTTTCCGGGACAATATGAACGGACCGTCCACCAGCACATCAATCTGATCGAGAATCCGGTCCGTCACTTCCGTATATCGTTTCCCGCCCGGCACCAGGTCCGAGTCATAACGGAAACCGGTGTACATCCAGATGGTCCGTTCCGGCAGTTCCCGGCGGATCCTCTCGATCAGATTGACCAGCACCGTCTGATTCGCCGGTTCGAAAGGTTCTCCCCCCAGCAGTGTGATACCGTCGTAATACGGTTTCCCCAGTTCCTGCACAATGAAATCCTCTATCTCCGCAGTGTACGGCTCGCCGTACTCGAAATCCCATGTTTCCGGCTGGAAACAGCCCTCGCAGCAGTTGGTGCACCCGGAAACGAAGACGCTGACCCGCATCCCCAGCCCGTTGGCGCTGTCTGCTTTCAATATCTGTCCGATATGCATGTTCAGTCCTCCTGTCTTTCGCCGCAGCACTTAGAAAATGCCGCGCAGCCAATATTGTAACACACCTGTGCGGGATCCGCATCCGGCAGCGGACAGGAAACCGCCGAAGGGATTTTCGGATGATCCGTTTCCAGTGAAATGTAGCACAGATGCGAAAGTTTCGCAACACCCTCCGGTATCGGCCGGGACACCGGACGCCGGCTTTTCCCCGTTATCCAACGAAAGTCTTGCCCCGGAGGCCGAAATCTGCAACAATAGAACCAGGCGGCCCGGCGCACCGGATCGGCCCGGCGCCGGCGGAATCAGCGGAGATATAACGGAGTCAGGAAAGGCGGGATCAGTTATCAGTACAGCAACGAAAATAATCAGCCAGCAGTACGAGAAACGGGTCATCCGGGTATCCACTACCCTGGGTATTCTGGTGGCCATCGCCGAGATCATCATGTATTTCGTCACCCATTCCCAGGCCATTCTGATAGACAGTATCTACGATGGCATGGATGTGGTGATTCTGGTGCTCTATCAGCTCCTCCTGCCCCTGCTCTACAAGCCGGTGAGCGAGAAGAATCCCTACGGCTACGCCCAGGTGGAGTCCCTCTTCATTCTGGTGAAGGGCTCCGTGCTGATCATCGTCACACTGATGGTAATCTACGACAACATCCGGCTCATTCTCGCCGGAGGCAGCCGGCTGGACACCGGGCTGATCCTGGATTACGAATTCGGTCTCACCCTCTTCTGTCTGGCCGGGTATCTGCTGATGCGTTATCTGGGCAGCCGGATGAACACCCCCATGATCCGGGTGGAGCTGATCACCTGGAAGATCGACGTATTTCTGAGCCTCGGTGCCTTCCTGGGTTTCGGACTGGCGGTTCCGTTCCGTCACTTTCACGTGCTGGAATGGACCATTCCCTACATTGACGCTGTGATTTCCTGCGTCATCGCAGCACTTATGCTTCCGGAACCATTCCGGGCCTTCGTGAAAGCAGTTCACGAACTGGTTCTCATGGCACCGTCAGAGGAGAAAATCAACGAAATCCGTTCCCTCGCCCGGCAGGTACTCCGGAATTATCCCTACGAAGTGGATTTCGTGGACGCTGTCCGCACCGGACGGAAACTCTGGATCGAATTCTATGTCACCACAGAGGGAGATATCATGGACATCCGTCAGCTGAAACAGGCCACCATGGAACTGAAGGATCTGCTTTCCCGGCATTATGAAGGAGTCTTCGTGGATCTCGTCCCGGATGTTTCGCCGGATACGACGCAGGCTGCGGCACCGGATGCGGCGTCAGACAGAAAGCCGGATACGTTCCCCGGAGAAGAAAAAAATTGAATCCCACCGAAAATCGTACTATGATAGATACAGCAAATAGTCAATTCTATTGAAATCGAAGAAAAAGGAGGTATCCCATGGACGGAGACAGTCACGGTCGAAAACCGAATCGGAACATGACAGACCGGGCGAACGCTGCCGTTTTCGCCGGGGATACTTCTGTTCTGTTCTATTTCTAATTCTATATTCTGACGACCCACTCTGTCTCCTTCAAGGAACGCTGCCGCACCTGCGGCATCAGACTCATGATTGAAGGAGAAAGAATTATGATGAGAAAGTTTAATATTGAAGTAGTAGAGAAGCTGCGCTGTCTGATTGCAGCTTCTGATTCTGTGCGCATTTCCGACTTCATCCGGCACTACCCGGCCATTGATTTCGCTGAAATGGTCAGCGAACTGGAGGATACGGAGATCGCCGGCCTGGTCCGTCTGATTTCGGATGACGAGCTGGCTTCCCTGATGGAAGAATCGGAAGACCGGGAGCGGATCCGGATCGCCCGAACCCTGGACAACCGCAGGCTCCTCACCGCCTTCGAATATATGCAGAAAGACGATATTGTGGACATGCTGGGGGACTTCCCGATCCGGCGCCGGAAAGAACTCATCCGGCTGATGAAATCCTCGGATCAGGCAATTATCAATAATCTGCTGAAGTACCCGGAGGACTCCGCCGGCGGTCTGATGACCACCGACTACATCGCACTGCACGATGATCTGACGGTGGCGGACGCACTGGACAGCATCCGTCACGAAGGACCGAAAACCGATCTGATCCAGACCATCTTCGTCATTGACAGCCGCCGGAATCTGATCGGTTCCATCAGCCTGCGCCAGCTCCTGACCGCACCGAAAGAAACCCAGATCCGCCGGCTCATGGACGCCCAGGTCATCTCCGTCACACCGGAGGCGGACCAGGAAGAAGCTGCCCTCCTGGTCTCCCGGTATGATCTGTACGCAATTCCCGTGGTGAGCCGGGCGAAGCAGATCCTGGGCATCATCACCGTGGACGACATCATCGATGTCATCATCGAAGAGTATAACAACGACATGCTGCAGCTGGCCGGCGTCAACGTGGAAGAGGATCTGAACTCCACCTGGAAAGAGTCCGTCCGCATGCGGCTGCCATGGCTTCTGGTGAACCTGGCCACCGCATTTCTGGCCTCCTTCACGGTCAACCTGTTCCAGAGCACCATTCAGCAGGTGGTGGCGCTTTCCGCAGTCATGACCATCATCAGCGGCATGGGCGGCAATGCGGGAACCCAGACTCTTTCCATTCTGGTCCGGGCCCTCTCCCGGCAGGAGCTGGACAAAAAAGAGATCCTGCATCACCTGCTGAAGGAAATCGCCGTGGGTGTACTGGACGGGGCCTCCTGCGGAGCCGTCACCGCCATTGTGGTGTTCTTCATGTATCACAACGGTTTCCTGAGCCTGATCGTTCTGCTGGCCATGATCGGAAATATGTTCGTGTCCGCAATTTTCGGTTTCCTGGTGCCGGTGATCCTGCAGAAGTGCCACGCCGACCCGGCGGTGGCCTCCTCGATCTTCGTCACCACCGCCACCGATACCCTGGGATTCTTCATTTTCCTGGGTCTGGCGAACCTGACCCTGCCGCTGCTGCTCCGGTGAGCCGAACGGCATCCCGGCGGATTTGGAATGACAAAGGAAAAACGGGCCGGCGTTCGCACCACCTCTGGTCTATTTCCCGGCCGCCTCCCGGAAACTCGCCTCCAGGGTCTCCAGCGTCCGCTTGCCCCCCAGTTCCCGAAGCTCTCCGTCCTTCTCCAAAAGCAGGGTCGGGAAGGATTCGGCGCCCAGCGCCCGGGCCTTCGCGAAATCCGGGTGCAGTTCCCCCGCCGCCTTCCGGGTGCGGAAACGTTCCACCACCGTTTCTTCATCCAGACCCAGTGAAGCAGCGATCATCCGGTATGTCTCCGGATCCGACAGAGAGGCGCCGTCCCGGTAGAAGGCTTCCTGCATCCGGGCTGCCGCCTCCACCTGCTCACCGGCCGGCACCAGCTCCCGGAGCACACCGAATCCGATCGCCGCGTCGTTGGAATCCGGCACCATAGTGCCTTCCCGGAGCGTTTCCTGATAACCCGGACCGAAGGTCACCCCGTAGACACCCGTAATCTTCTGATTCACCAGAGGCATGTAGGAATAGGCCGAAAGCGGCTTCCCCTCCCCGAACAGTCCGCCGGAGATCACTTCCACTTCCAGCTCCGGGTGCGCCTTCACGAAAGGCCGGAGCACGGACTCGAATCCGTAGCACCAGCCGCAGTATGTGTCGAAAATGTAATACAGTTTCATCATATTTCCTCTAATTCCTTTCTCTTATCTTTCCGGACATTGTCTTCTGATGGGATGATACCCCGTCCCCCGGAACACTACACAGTAACAGACGCCGGATCCGGGAAAATGGTCAAAAAGAAATACATTGACACAAACAAATTTCAGTGCTATATTTGGTGGCAACATAACAAATATGAAACCGATGAGGCGAGAGAAAGATCGTTATGCTCCTACAGAGAGCCTGCGGCGGTGAGATGCAGGCGGAAATACAGGCGGTGGAATATGGTTCGCTGAGGGCGCGCAGAAAGGCACCGGGAGATCCCCGCCGAGTATTCCGCGACGTGAAGGCATACGTCAGTTGCCAGGAATATGTTGGTATTCCCCAGAGAGCGCAGCCAGCGAAGCAGGGTGGCATCGCGGATGATCGAATTCATTCGTCCCTGACGGATCCGGAGAGGATCTGTCAGGGACTTTTTTTGTCCGCCACCCCTGCCCCGCCGGACTGCGCCGGGGTCTTTCAGAAAGGAGACCGTCTGATGAAAATCACACCGAGCCAGGAAGAGATCCGGCGCCTCGCCGGTACCGGAGAATATGACGTCGCCCCGGTCATGGGCGAGATTCTGTCCGACGTGGCCACGCCGGTTCAGGTCATGCGCATTCTGATGAACGTATCCGCCCACTGCTTCATGCTGGAAAGTGCCGAGGACAACGAACAGTGGGGCCGTTACTCTTTCCTCGGTTTCGAGCCGAAGCGTGCGCTGTGCTGCGCCGACGGAACGCTGAAAATTGACGATGTGACCATCGAGCAGGCTGATCCCCGGAAGTATATCCGGCAGATCCTGCAGAAGAACCGAGCGCCGAAAATCCCGGGGATGCCTCCGTTCACCGGCGGCCTGGTGGGCTATTTCTCTTATGACTATCTGAAGTATTCGGAGCCGACCCTCCGGCTGGATGCGGAAGACACGGAAGGTTTTCAGGATGTGGATCTGATGCTGTTCGACCGGGTCATCTGCTTCGACAATTACCGGCAGAAGATTCTGCTGATCGTCAATATGCCTCTGGGAGAAGACCTGGAAGCCTCCTATAACAAGGCGGTGCTGGAAATCCGCCACCTCCGGGAACTGATCCTCACCGGCACGCCGAAGAAGGATATTTCCGGACGGATGACTTCGGAAATCCGCCCTTTCTTCACCCGGGAGCAGTACTGTGAAATGGTGGAGAAGGCGAAACACGGAATCCGGGAGGGCGACATTTTCCAGATCGTGCTTTCCAACCGTCTGGAGGCGGATTTCCAGGGTTCTCTCTTCCCGGCCTACCGGGTTCTCCGGACGCTGAATCCTTCCCCGTATATGCTCTACTTCTCCGGCTCCGATATGGAGGTGGCCGGTTCCTCTCCGGAGACACTGGTCAAGCTGCAGGACGGTACCCTGCACACCTTCCCTCTGGCCGGGACCCGTCCCCGGGGCAAAACGAAAGAAGAAGACGACCGGCTGGAGAAAGAACTGCTGGAAGACCCGAAGGAGCTGGCAGAACACAATATGCTGGTGGACCTGGGCCGGAACGATATCGGGAAACTCAGCCGCTTCGGTACAGTGGAAGTGGAACGGTACCATACGATTCAGAAATACTCCCACGTCATGCACATCGGTTCCACCATCCGAGGTGAAATCCGGGATGACCGGGACGCTCTGGACGCCATCGATGCGGTTCTTCCGGCCGGCACCCTGTCCGGCGCGCCGAAGCTCAGGGCCTGCCAGATGATCAATGATCTGGAACAGAACAAGCGGGGCATCTACGGCGGCGCCATCGGCTATATTGATTTCACCGGAAACCTGGACTGCTGCATCGCCATCCGCATTGCCTACAAGAAGAATAACAAGGTCTTCATCCGCAGCGGCGCCGGCATCGTCAGCGACTCCGTTCCGGAGAAGGAATATCAGGAATGCCTGAACAAGGCTGCCGCTGTGGTCACTGCACTGAAGGAAGCAGAGGAGGAAGAGGAATGATCTATCTGATCGATAATTACGACAGTTTTTCTTATAACCTGTACCAGCTGATCGGCTCCCTTCACCCCGAACTTTGTGTGGTCCGGAACGATGCGCTGACGGTGGGGGAGCTGGAAGACCGGCATCCGGAGGCCATCGTGATTTCGCCGGGGCCGGGCAGGCCGGAGGATGCGGGAATCTGCATCGAAACCGTCCGGGAACTGGGAGATCACATTCCGATTCTGGGTGTGTGCCTGGGACACCAGTCCATCGTCATGGCCTGCGGCGGCCGGGTGGGGTACGCCCGCACACTGATGCACGGCCGTTCTTCCCTAACTTCCCTGGATACGGAATCCACCCTCTTCCGGGGTCTCCCCCCGGAGACAGAAGTGGCCAGATACCACTCCCTGGCTGCGGATCCGGACAGTCTTCCGGAATGTCTCAGGATCACCGCATCCACAGAGGACGGAGAGATTATGGCAGTAGAACATGAAACCTGCCCGATCTACGGGATGCAGTTCCATCCCGAATCCGTCATGACGCCGGAGGGCCGGAAGATGATGGAGAATTTCCTCCGGGCGGCGGCGGAGTTCCGGCCGGAATAAATGAAGAAAAAGAGATAAACACATTCAGTCAATGGAAAGAAAGGAAGGAAAAAACATGATTGCAGAAGCAATTCGAAAGATCGTCGCGAAAGGCGACCTTACCTACGACGAAGCCTACGCCGTAATGAACGAGATCATGAACGGGGAAACCAGCCAGGTGCAGAATGCAGCCTACCTGGCCGCTCTGTCCACGAAGAGCACCCGGGCCGAAACCATCGATGAGATTACGGCCTCCGCCCAGGCCATGCGGGAACATGCTCTTCCGGTTTCCCACAGCCGGGAAGTGATGGAGATCGTGGGTACCGGCGGAGACCATGCCGGCAGTATCAATGTCTCCACCACCTCCGCTTTCATTGTCTCCGCTGCCGGCGTTCCGGTGGCGAAACATGGCAACCGGGCCGCCTCCTCCCGCTCCGGCGCAGCGGACTGCCTGGAAGCTCTGGGGGTCAATATCCGCCTTTCTCCGGAAAAGTGCACCGAACTGCTGGATACCATCGGCATCTGCTTCATGTTCGCCCAGGAGTACCATTCCTCCATGAAATATGTCGGATCCATCCGGAAAGAACTGGGCATCCGAACAGTGTTCAATATTCTGGGACCGCTGACCAATCCGGCGAACCCGGAAATGATGATGCTGGGCGTATATGATTCCTACCTGATCGAACCGCTTTCCCGGGTTCTGACGAAACTGGGCGTGCGCCGGGGCATGATTTTCCACGGCGAAGACGGGCTGGATGAAATTTCCGCCTCCGCTCCCACTTCCTTCAGCGAGATCCGGGACGGATGGTACCGTACCGGAGTCCTGAAGCCGGAAGATTTCGGCATGGTCCGCTGCGAGAAGTCCGATATCGTCGGCGGTTCCCCGGAGGAGAACGCAGCCGTCGCCCGGGATATTCTGAAGGGTGTGAAGGGGCCGAAGTACAACATTGTCATTCTGAATGCCGGCGCATCCCTGTACACGGCGGGAAAGGCGGACAGTATCCGGGAAGGCATTCAGCTGGCGGAAGCCCAGGTGGAAAGCGGCGCCGCCTACCGGAAACTGGAAGAGTTCGTGGAAGCGTCCAACCGCTGATCCCGGGCGGTTCACTTCCGCCCTTTCCCGCCGCTGTCACCCACCCCTGAGGAGAAATCATGAGCACCATACTGGACACCATCGCCGATGCGGCCCGGAAACGGACCGCACGGTCGAAACAAATCATTCCGGCGGAGGAAATGATCCGCCGGGCCCGGGCCATGAACCCGGACACCGGATTCCCATTTGAAAAAGCGCTGAAAAAGCCGGGCCTCTCCTTCATCTGTGAATGCAAGAAAGCCTCCCCTTCCAAGGGGCTGATCTCCCGGGACTTTCCGTACCTGTCCATCGCCCGGGAATACGAACAGGCAGGAGCGGCAGCAATCTCCGTACTGACGGAGCCGGAATGGTTTCTCGGCAGTGATGAAATCCTGCGGGAAATCGCCGGATCCGTATCGATTCCGTGTCTTCGGAAAGACTTCGTGGTGGACGAATACATGATTTACGAAGCGAAGGTGCTGGGTGCTTCCGCCGTTCTTCTGATCTGTGCGCTGCTGGATGAAGACACGCTCCGGAGGTACATGGAAATCGCCGATTCCCTGGGACTCTCTGCTCTGGTGGAGGCCCACGATCCGGCGGAGATTGAAACGGCAGTCCGCTCCGGTGCCCGGATCATCGGCGTCAACAACCGGAACCTGAAGGATTTCACCGTGGACGTCCGAAACGCCTACCGCCTGCGGAAACTGGTTCCCCGGGACATTCTGTTTGTCAGCGAGAGCGGCATCCGGACGCCGGAAGATATTCGGATTCTCCGGGATGCCGGGGCGGACGCCGTCCTGATCGGAGAGACGCTGATGCGGGCCAAGGACCGATGTGCCTACCTGGACTATCTGAAAGGCAGGACCCGGCTGAAAATGTGCGGCATGAGAAGACCGGAAGATATCCGTTCTGCGAACCGGGTCCGGCCGGATTACATCGGATTCATCTTCGACCCTTCCCGGCGCCGGTACGTGACCCCCGAACAGGCTGCGGCGCTCCGGTCCGAACTGGATCCGGGGATCCGGGCGGCCGGGGTATTCGTCAATGCGGACCTCCCGGATATTCTGAAAATCACGGAGGCCGGCACCATCGATCTGATCCAGCTTCACGGACAGGAAACGGCGGAGGATATTCTGACTCTGCGGAACGCCCTGGATCAGCGCGGATATCATAATGTGTCCATCATCCAGGCATTTCAGATCCATGGGGAGGAGGACATCCGTCAGGCGTTTTCCACTCCGGCCGATCTGGTTCTGCTGGACAGCGGCGCCGGCAGCGGACAATCCTTCAACTGGGATCTGCTGCAAAACGCGGACCGGTTCCGCCGGCCCTACATTCTGGCAGGGGGCATCACCCCTGCCAACACCGGAGAAGCCATCCGGAAGCTTCACCCCTTCTGCCTGGATGCCAGTTCCGGTCTGGAAACCGACGGGAAGAAGGACCCGGTGAAAATGGCGGAAATGAAACGCCGGGCGGAAGAAGCAATGACCGAAGGAACAGAAGTGACCGAAGGAACAGCAGAAGAAATGCATACAGAAGAAACCGCAGGAGAACATCAATAACAAAGGAGGAGCCATCATGGCAGAAACGAAATCAAGATCCAGAGGAAGATTCGGCCGTCACGGCGGCCAGTACATTCCGGAGACACTGATGAATGCAGTGATCGAACTGGAAGAAGCCTATGAACATTTCAAGAATGATCCGGATTTTCGCCGGGAACTGCAGGACCTGCTGAATGATTATGCGGGCCGCCCGAGCCGGCTGTACTACGCAGAGAAAATGACCCGGGATCTGGGCGGTGCGAAGATCTATCTGAAACGGGAAGACCTGAACCACACCGGTGCCCACAAGATCAACAACGTCCTTGGCCAGGCACTGCTGGCCAAGAAGATGGGAAAGACCCGTCTGATCGCCGAAACCGGCGCCGGACAGCACGGTGTTGCCACCGCCACTGCCGCTGCACTGATGGACATGGAATGCGTGGTTTTCATGGGCATCGAGGATACGAAGCGGCAGGCTCTTAACGTCTACAAAATGAAACTGCTGGGGGCGGACGTCGTTCCGGTAACCTCCGGAACCGGCACCCTGAAAGACGCCGTTTCCGAAGCCATGCGGGAATGGACCAGCCGCATCGAAGATACCCACTATTGTCTGGGCTCCGTCATGGGACCCCACCCCTTCCCCACCATCGTCCGGGACTTCCAGGCGGTGATCTCGGAAGAGATCCGTTCCCAGATTCTGGAGAAGGAAGGCCGGCTTCCGGATGCCGTTCTCGCCTGTGTGGGCGGCGGCTCCAATGCCATCGGCAGCTTCTATCATTTCATCGATGACCCGGGTGTGCGGCTGATCGGCTGCGAAGCGGCGGGACGGGGCGCAGATACCTTCGAAACCGCCGCCACTATCGCCACAGGGCGGGAAGGCATCTTCCACGGCATGAAGTCCTACTTCTGCCAGGATCAGTACGGACAGATCGCCCCGGTCTACTCCATTTCCGCAGGACTGGACTACCCGGGCATCGGACCGGAGCACGCCTACCTCCACGATATCGGACGGGCGGAATATGTGCCGATCACCGATGATGAAGCGGTGGATGCGTTCGAATACCTGTCCCGCACAGAGGGCATTATCCCGGCCATCGAATCGTCCCACGCCCTGGCATACGCCATGAAGATCGCACCGGAGATGAAGAAGGATCAGATCATCGTCGTCACGATTTCCGGCAGAGGGGACAAAGACTGCGCGGCAATCGCCCGCTACAGAGGGGAGGATATTCATGAGTAAAATCAGAGAAGCATTCCAAAACGGAAAGGCATTCATTCCATTTATCACCTGCGGTGACCCGGACCTGGAAACCACGAAAGCCATCGTGCGGGAAATGGCCGCCCGGGGGGCGGACCTCATCGAGCTGGGCATCCCCTTCTCCGATCCGACAGCGGAAGGACCGGTCATTCAGGGGGCGAATATCCGGGCACTGTCCGGCGGCGCAACCACGGACCGGATCTTTCAGATGGTCCGGGAGCTCAGAACGGACGTCACAGTACCTTTTGTCTTCATGACCTACGCCAACGTGGTCTACTCCTACGGCACGGAGCGTTTTGTCTCCGCTGCTGCAGAAGCCGGCATCGACGGGCTGATTCTGCCGGACGTGCCATATGAGGAGCGCCCGGATTTCGCACCGGCCTGTGAAAAGTACGGTCTGGATCTGATCGCCATGATCGCACCGACTTCCGAGGACCGGATCTCCATGATCGCCAGAGAAGCCACAGGATTCATCTACATTGTCTCCTCTCTGGGGGTGACGGGAACCCGGACGAACATCACCACCGACATCCACCATATCACCGCCATCATCCGCCAGGTCACGGATACCCCGTGCGCCGTGGGATTCGGCATTTCTACGCCGGAGCAGGCCCGGGAGATGACCCGGTATGCAGACGGAGCGATCGTCGGTTCCGCCATCGTAAAGCAGGTGGCGGCGAAAGGCGCCGGCGCCGTTTCAGACATCGGGGATTTCGTAGAGAAAATGAAGGCGGCAGTCCGGTCGTAGGCCAGGCGTGCTGCAGCTGCAGGTGCGGCGAGGCGACGGGTGCGGCGAGGCGGCGGGTGCGAAATCTCGATTTTTTGGAATTTCGCACCCGCTTTTCTTCGCTTTCGGTCAATGCAAATGGTGGACCGAAATCCGTGGGTGCGGAATGGCACGAAACTCCTGTTTTCGCACCTTGCGAGTTCGGCCGCTGGATTAAATAATCTAATATTATTTTCTGTGCGTGAATAATGATACAGAGCAGATTGATTATATACAAAAAAACGAGGGGATCATCTGCTCACTGAAAAATCTCAGATGACCCTCTCGATGTGATTGGATATTAATTCGAATATATGGATATTATTTAATCCCCATCGGATGCGGGATTACACTTTTTGGCTCAATTCGCACCTTTCTCACTTACAGCCAGCGGCTGTCCTCTTCACTGATTCTCTTCAGCGTATCCACATTCTGCAGGAACACATAGTAAATTTCGCCGTAGTGCTCGTCATGAACCAGGCGTCCCATGTCGATCACCCACTTTTCCTTTCCCGTCTTCGTCAGAATGCGGTACTCCACATAATCTTCGAACCCGGTTTCCTGATCCGGCGCCTGATTTCTTCCCTCATGGATCTGTGACCGGATGGTCTCTTCCACCCGCTCCAGATCCTCCGGATGAACAATATGCCGGAAGCTCCCGTGGGTGTATTCCAGAAAATCCTCGTAGTCGCTGCATTCAAAGAGATCAATCAGATGATCGTTTGCGAACAGGATCTGTTCCTCCCCCTCCGCCCGGTAGACCAGAAAGGATCCCGGCATGCCGAATGCCATGTTTTTTACGCTGAATCCCAGATGCTCCCGTTTGATGTGAGCCAGGGACGGATGGAAACGGACTGCTTCGTGGTCCCGTCCCTCTTTCGCAGCATAGAGCGCATTGTCCATGATGCGCATGAATTCATCCCTTGTTTCGGCCTGGGATGGGAAGTCTGCATAGCCGACGGACACGGAATACCGGATCCGATCTCCGCGGTAAGTGAATTCCTGAACCACCTTCGCAGCTTCCCGGATCCGTTCGGACCGTTCTTCAGGGCTTCCTTCCCGCAGGACGACACAGAATTCATCCCCGCCGGTTCTGCCGATCAGCCCATCCGGAAATCGCTGCTGCAGGAAATTCGTCAGCCGGCAGAGCGCAGCGTCTCCGGCCGGATGGCCGTACAGATCGTTGATCAACTTGAAATCATCCAGATCCAGAAAGGCACCGGTCATGCCCCCGGTCCGGGCATCCCCAATCCATTCATCCAGATGGACAATCAGCCCGCCCCGATTATAGATGCCCGTCAAAGCATCGTGGTAGGCAGTTGTTTTCAGTTCCTCATTCTTTCCCACCAGAATCCGGTTGAACCGCATGGTGTAGAAAACCGTCGTCAGAAGTGTAATCACTGCCAGAATCCCGGAGAGGGACAGACCGACCCGGTGCAAATACGGCGCAATGATCTCCTTCTGCTGCCTTTCATAGGACCTGACGCCGTCCAGATTTTCTCCAGCGCTGATCACCCAGTTGTACGGCCTGTATAATCTGGAATAAGCGACCTTCTCCGTCACTTCATCGTCATCCAGGTCTTTGAAATAATAGCGGTGAAAGCCGCCCCCGCTCTTCTTTATGATACGCAGTTCATCGGCGTAAGGGGTATTCCCCATGACATCTTTCGTTTTCGTGGAAAGATATGCCCCCTCAGTACGCCTCAGGTTCGGATGAATCAGACGGATGGCATACCGGTCACCGCCCCGGTAATCGATAATCTGATTCACCCACATATACTGACCGTCACTGAACCGGTCGGCGTGAATCTTCTGAGAGAGATGATTCCGGACGACTTTCCGGATCTCCCCCTCTGTCATTCCCAACTGTTTCAGTTCGGCCCGCTCCCGTTCCACATCCCGGATTGTATTATTCACCGAAGACCGCAGATCCTGCTGCTCATTCTGCAGAATCGTACGAAACACAATCTCAGAATTCCGGTGCAGCATGACGGAAGAAAAGGCATGGACCACCAGATTCATCTCCAGCAGAATGATGAATGCCAGTAACAAACTGCTGCCGATGAATTTCCGGTGCTTCTCACTGTTCTTCCATTTCCCCATAATAATAACTATCCATTTCCCCTCCCAGACTGGTAATCCGGAAGAATATTTTCTGTTTTCAAACACAACCTTTTCCAGTATAACCTGTGCATCAATCCGAGGGCAAACACATTCTTCACGCCGGCCAGCTCATTCCGAAAGATTGTGCTCCTGCCCACAGATGATTGTGCTGCAACCTACAAAAAACAGCGCCGCCGGCCCGAATGATCCTTTCATTCGGGCCGGCGGCCTTTCCGGGCGACCGGAAAAATCGTTTTCTTTGTCTACAGCGCCGGCGTGGACAGGTGCAGCACCCGGTCCTTGATTTCCTGGGTCCGTCCCTGGTTCCAGAACTGGGTTCCGATGTAGCCGCAGGTACGGCGGGCCACTGACATCTTCGACTGGTCCCGGTTGCCGCAGTTCGGGCACTCCCATACCAGCTTTCCGGACTCGTCTTCCACGATCCGGATCTCTCCGTCGTAGCCGCAGACCTCACAGAAATCGCTCTTCGTGTTCAGCTCCGCATACATAATGTTGTTGTAAATGTGCTTCATCACCGCCAGCACGGCAGGGATGTTGTTCTGCATATCCGGTACTTCCACATAGCTGATGGCACCGCCCGGGGACAGCTTCTGGAATTCGGATTCGAAGGTCAGCTTGTCGAAGGCATCGATGTCTTCCGTGACGTGGATATGGTAGCTGTTGGTCACATAGTTCTTGTCCGTCACATGAGGAATCACACCGAAACGCTTCTGCAGGGACTTGGCAAACTTATAGGTGGTGGATTCCAGCGGTGTACCGTACACGGAGTAGCTGATGTTTTCCTCCTGTTTCCACTCCGCGCACTTGTCGTTCAGCCGCTGCATGACCTTCAGTGCCAGCTCCTTTCCGGCAGGAGAAGTGTTGCTCTCCCCCACCATTCTCCAGCACATCTCGCACAGACCGGCATATCCCAGGGAAATGGTGGAGTAGCCGTTGTACAGCAGTTTGTCGATGGTCTCCCCCTTCTTCAGGCGGGCCAGCGCACCGTACTGCCACAGAATCGGCGCCACATCAGAAACCGTCCCTTTCAGCCGCTCATGCCGCAGCCGGAGTGCCTTGTGACAGAGCTCCAGTCTCTCGTCCAGGATCTCCCAGAACTTGTCCATGTCCCCATAGGAGGAGCAGGCCACGTCCACCAGGTTGATGGTGACGACTCCCTGATTGAACCGGCCGTAGAACTTGTAGCTGCCATCCGGGTTTCTCTGAGAGTCTTCTACCGTCAGGAAGGAACGGCATCCCATGCAGGTATAGACCGATCCCTTCTTCAGCTGCTTCTGCACCTTCGCAGAGATGTAATCCGGCACCATTCGCTTCGCCGTGCACTTCGCCGCCAGTTCCGTCAGGTAGTAGTACGGGGAATCTTCATGGATGTTATCTTCATCCAGCACGTAGATCAGCTTCGGGAATGCCGGCGTGATCCAGACCCCCTTCTCGTTCTTCACCCCCTGAATCCGCTGTTTCAGCACCTCCTCGATACACATGGCCAGGTCGTCTCTCGTTCTTCCCTCCGGCACCTCATCCAGATACATGAACATTGTGACGAAAGGTGCCTGGCCGTTGCAGGTCATCAGCGTGATCAGCTGATACTGGATCGTCTGGATGCCGGACTTGATTTCATGCTTCAGGCGCATCTCCGTGGTGCGGTCGATGATCTCGTCATCCAGCACTTCCCCGCAGGCCATTCTCTCGTCCACCACCTGTTTTCTCAGTTTCTTCCGGCTCACATCCACGAAAGGAGCCAGGTGGGACAGGGTGAAGGACTGGCCGCCGTACTGATTGGAAGCCACCTGGGCGATGATCTGTGTGGTGATGTTGCAGGCAGTGTAGAAACTGTGGGGCTTCTCGATCATCGTCTCACTGATCACCGTGCCGTTCTGGAGCATATCTTCCAGATTGATCAGATCACAGTTATGTTCCTTCTGCAGGAAGTAGTCGCTGTCATGGAAATGAATGATTCCGTCCTGATGAGCTCTCACGATGTCATCCGGCAGCAGCAGACGGTCCGTGATATCTCTGCTGACCATTCCTGCGATGTAGTCCCGCTGGGTGGAATTGATCATCGGGTTCTTGTTGGAGTTCTCCTGCTTCGCCTCTTCGTTGTTCGCATCGATCAGCGCCAGAATCTCGTCGTCCGTGGTGTTGGCTTTCCGGGCCAGGGAACGCTTGTACCGGTAACGCACATACTTCCGGGCCACTTCATAGCCCCGCATCTCCATGATGCCGGTTTCCACCATATCCTGGATTTCCTCCACATTCACCGCCCGGGCCATCTGGCGGCACTGATCCGCCACCTTGTCGGCGATCGCTTCAATCTGATACGGATTCATCTGATGGATCGGATCCACTTCGTTATTCGCTTTCCGGATCGCATTGGCGATTTTCCGGACATCGAATCCGACTTCCTTTCCGTTCCGCTTGATCACATTGACTTTCACTTCAGTTCCCATGTCACTTACCCTTTTCCTCTCCTAAACCACTGCAGCGAATTTCCGCCGGCTGCGGCGATGTCATAAAGAAACGGGGATCGCTGTCCCCGAAATAGTATCTGCATCATTCCTGCTTCACGTCTGTTTCACGCTTCCCGGCAGTACTGATGCGGTTTTCACGAATTGACGAAATATAGTCTCCAATCGGGTCTTCCGCACCGGAAAGCACAACATGTAGTAGGCAGTTACTATATTACTCCACTATATATGTTTTTGAAAGTATTTTTTGCGGTTCTGCATGTATACTTTCCGGCACGTTTCAGAAGGGCAGAAAAGGGTACACGCCGGCTGTCAGATCGCCCAGCAGATCTGATCCGTCTCCGGCAGACCTTCGAATACGCCGTGGCTGCGCAGGGTGTCGATGACCCCCTTCCCCAGTCTGGCCCGGTTCGCACAGTCCTCCACGGTATCAAACGGTTTCTCTTCATAGGCCCGGACCAGGTCCCGGGCCGCCACCGCTCCTACGCCGTCATAGGCTGCGAAAGGCAGCAGCACCTTCCCGTCCTTTTTCCAGAAACGTGTGGCTTCCGAGATCCCCAGCTTTGCCGGCAGGAATTCATATCCCCGGCAGTACATTTCGTAGGCCAGTTCGTAGATCGTGACATTGGATTTTTCCTTTGCCGTCGCCTCATTTCCCTTGGCCTTCACATTGTCCATGGCCTGCAGAATCGCTTCCTTGCCTTTCAGAATCGTGTCCGCATCGAAATCCTCCAGCGCACTGGTGAAGAAGGTGGCGTAGAAATCCACAGGATAATGCACCTTGTACCAGGCCATCCGGAAGGACATCATAACGTAGGCCACTGCATGGGCCCGGGGGAACATGTATTTGATTTTCGCACAGGAATCGATATACCACTGCGGTATGCCGTGATCCCTCATCTCCTGCTTGTGCTCTTCTGTCAGCACCAGATTCTTCTTTCGGGTCTCTTCCATGATCCGGAAGGAAGTTTCGTTTTCGATGCCGTGAAGCATACAGAAGTTCATGATGTCGTCACGGGTGGAAATCACCTCACGCATGGTGGCAACTCCTTCCCGGATATAGTCCTGGGCATTGTTCAGCCATACATCCGTTCCGTGGGAGAATCCGGACATACGGATCAGATCCTCGAACCGGCTGGGCTTGACGTCATCCAGCATCTGCCGGACGAAACTGGTGCCGAACTCCGGGATTCCGAAGGTTCCGTGGCGGAACCGGTAATCCGGATCCTTTATTTTCAGGGCTTCAATGCCGTTGAAAATGCTCAGGGTTTCCTCGTCCGTCAGGTCCGCCTCCATCGGATCGATTCCCGTCATGTCCTGCAGCTGCCGGATCATGGACGGCACATTGTGCCCCAGAATATCCAGCTTCAACAGGTTCTGATCGATCTTGTGATAATCGAAATGAGTTGTGACGATGTCCGTGGTCGTGTCGTTGGCCGGGTGCTGCACCGGACAGAACTCGTAGATCTCGTGATCCCGGGGCACGATAATGATGCCCCCCGGATGCTGGCCCGTAGTGCGCTTGACCCCGGTACACCCCGCAGTCAGACGGTCGATCTCGTACTTGTTCGCCGGCCGCCCCGTTTCCTCGAAGAACCGCCGGACATAACCGTACGCGGTTTTCTCCGCAATGGTGCCCACGGTTCCCGCCTTGAACACGTTCTCCTGACCGAAGATCACCCCCACGTACTTATGGGCCCGGGGCTGGTATTCGCCGGCAAAATTCAGGTCGATGTCCGGCTCCTTGTTCCCCTTGAACCCCAGAAAGGTGGCAAACGGAATCCCGAAACCGTCCCGCTTCATCATGGTTCCGCAGTCCGGACAGGCCTTCGGGGGCATGTCGATGCCGTTATCGTACTGCTGTGGATCCCCCCACTCCAGATGCTTGCACTTCGGGCAGACATAGTGGGGCGGCAGCGGGTTGACCTCGGTGATGCCCGCCATAGTGGCGGCAAAGGACGATCCCACAGATCCCCGGGATCCCACCAGATAGCCGTCCGCATTGGACTTCGCCACCAGACGCTGGGCGGAAACATACATGACGGCGTATCCGTTGCTGATGATCGCCGTGAGCTCTGTTTTCAGCCGTTCCTCGATTTCCGGGGGCAAAGGGTCACCGTACAGCTCTTTCGCCCGCCGGTAACACTCGTTTTCCAGCTCTTCTTCGGCACCGTCGATTTTCGGCGGGCACTTCTCCTTCGGCACCGGCCGGATGCCCTCATCCACCATATCCATGATGCGGTTCGTATTCTCGATCACCACTTCCCGGGCTTTCTCTTCTCCCAGGTAAGCGAATTCCTCCATCATTTCGTCGGTGGTGCGCAGGTAAAGTCCCTGTCCGTTCTCCGCATCTTTGAATCCCATGCCATAAAGCAGGATATTCCGGTAAATGGCAGCGTCCGGTTCACTGTAATGGGCGTCTGTGGTGGCCACCACCGGCTTTCCCAGCTTTTCTCCCAGTTCCACGATCTTCCGGTTGTTCTCCAGCAGCTGCTCCTCGGTGTAGACCCCCTTCTCCACCAGGAACCGGTTATTGATCCTGGGCTGAATCTCCAGATAATCGTAGAAGGAAGCCAGTTCCTCCAGCTCCTCCGGAGAATCCCCCCGCTCAATGGCCCGGTATACCTCCCCGGCTTCACAGGCGGAACCGATGATGAGCCCCTCCCGGTACCTGGCCAGTACCGACTTCGGCAGCCTCGGCCGCTTATAGAAATACTGAAGATGGGAGATGGAAACCAGCTTGTAGAGGTTCTTCATTCCTTCCTGGGTTCTGACCAGGAGGATAATGTGGTTGGTGGGCTTTTTCTTGTATTCGATGCTGCCGTCCTCCCGGATGCAGTCCCTGTCATCGAAGACATAGCCTTCCATGCCGTAGAGAACCTTGATGTTGGTACCCTTCTTCGCCAGTTTTTCCGCCGTATTCGCCGCATCCGGGAAACTCTGTACCACGCCGTGGTCCGTGATGGCCACGCCGGGCTGTCCCCAGGCAGCGGCCATTTTCACAATCTGATCCGGCTCGTTCAGGCCGTCCATGGCGCTCATCTTCGTATGACAGTGCAGTTCCACCCGCTTTCCGTCTTTCCAGTGGTCCTGCCGCTTCGGTACGGTGCCCTTCCATATGCTGCGGACCATAACGTCCACCGCCCGTTCGAACTTGTCGAACTCGGCATCCCCCTCCGCCACAATGTAATCTCCTTCGTGGATTTTCTCCCCCACCGTTTCCCATTTCTCGTTCTTCATGAACGATTTCAGGCAGGTGGAGCCTTTCTTGTCCGTAATGAGGATTGTGAGAATCACCTTGTTATTCTTGATCGGCTTCGTCTCGATGTGGAAGATGATTCCTTCTACGATCACATGGCCGCTTTCGGAGTTCACCATTTTCAAAGGCGTGGATACGCCGTTGATCCGGCGGCCGAATACCGGCTGCAGATCCGGGTTCCCCACTTCGGAACCCGGGCGGAGAGCTTTCGACTTCGCCTTTCTGCGAACGGTCTTCGGGCGGCGGACTTCCGCCGCTAAGTCGAACGGCGCCTCCGTAATATTTTGTCCTTCTTCCTCCGGCGCCGGCATGCCCCCCATGGCCTCCAGAAGCTGGTCCGCCGTCGGTGCTTCTTCCGCCGGAGCGTCACCCCACGGAGCACCAGGAGCCACCGGATCCTCGTAACGGAGCCCTGC
Organism: Eubacterium pyruvativorans; assembly: GCF_900102225.1. GTDB lineage: Bacteria > Bacillota > Clostridia > Peptostreptococcales > Anaerovoracaceae > Aminicella > Aminicella pyruvativorans. The sequence goes on along the minus strand of NZ_FNBF01000004.1, from coordinate 34,252 downwards.
AGTGGGAGAATCCTCCGCCGCATAGCTCTCGATGACTTCCTTTTCCGGCTCCGGCCGGCATTCCTCATCGAAACAGAATCGAACCCGGGCCCGGATGCCCAGCTCCCGGTTCAGACCGGCGCTGAGCTCCGGCGCCATTTCCCGGTTCAGCCGGCCGGTCGCCAGTTCACTGAAGGATTTCAGGATCACCTCATCCTCCCGGATGCTGACTTCTTCCGGATTCACCGCATTCCTGAGGGAACTGGACGAGAGGGCGAGAAGCCGGGGCAGGTAGAGCCGGATGATGTCTTCGTCTGAAAGCGCCATGTGTTCCCGGTCATAGCGGTACTCGATCTTCGCCCCCGGAAGTCCTTCCATTGCATTCACCACAGCCTGCTTCAGATGACGCTCGTCCTCCCAGGGCACGATGAAGTTCAGTCCCAGAACCACGTGAAGAAACCCGGTTTCCCGGGCGATATATGCGTCCTGAATGACACATTCATATGCGCTGTGCTCCAGTGCATCCAGCCGTTTCCAATTGACATTTTCACGAATCAGTCTGTTCATGCGTTCCTTTCGTTTTCCCGGATCGTGCGGATCAGGCTGTCCAGAAGCTGTTCCTCCGGCACGGTCTCCAGTACCTTTCCCTTCGCAATGATCAATCCCTTACCGTCACCGCCGCACACACCGTAGTCGGCCTCCCGGGCCTCTCCCGGTCCGTTGACCACGCAGCCCATCACCGCCACCTTGAGGCCCCGGGGAATGTCCGGAGTCTCCAGCAGACGCTGCTCCACATCCTCTGCTAATTTTTCGATATTGATTCTGGTTCTGCCGCAGGTAGGGCAGGAAACAATTTCCACCCGCGGGGTTCTGAGACCGATGACCTCCAGCAGTTCCCTGGCGAAGATGACCTCGTTCACCGGGTCGGCAGTCAGGGATACACGGATCGTGTCTCCGATGCCCGACAGGAGCAGTGCGCCGATGCCGGCAGCGGATTTCAGTTTCCCCCGTTTCATGGTGCCGGCCTCTGTGATGCCGATGTGAAACGGGTGCTCCGTCTTCGCCGCTGCAATGCGGTGGGCGTCGAAATTCATCTTCACATCCGAGGATTTCATGGAAACCACCAGATTGTCATAATCCATATCCTCGATCAGCCGCAGATTCCGCAGGGCACTCTCCGCCAGGGCATCCGGGCACACATGGCCGTACTTCTCCAGAATATCCTTTTCCACCGAGCCGGAATTCACCCCTACCCGGATCGGAATGTCCCGCTCCCGGCAGCAGTCCACTACGGCCTTCACCCGGTCACGGCTTCCGATGTTTCCGGGATTGATCCGGATCTTGTCGGCGCCGGCCTCCGCCGCCCCGACGGCCATCCGCCAGTCAAAGTGAATATCTGCCACCAGAGGCATGTCGGTTTTCTGACGGACGGACCGGAACACTTCCAGCGCTTCCCGGTCCGGCACCGAAATCCGGACAATCTGGCACCCGGCATCCCGGAGCCGGGCAACCTGTTCCAGTGTTCCCTTCTCGTCCCGGGAATCCGCATTCGTCATAGACTGAATAACCACCGGTGCACCGCCGCCGATCAGAACGTCCCGCACCCGGACCTGTTTCTTGCTGCTCATGAACACTCTCCCCTTTCGTATTTTCATTCTGTTTTCGGAAGACCCCCTTCCGGGTGTCCTCCTTCTGCCCCGTCAGCCCACCAGCCGCAGGATATCCTTCCATGTGATCACCACGGTCAGCGCCAGGAAAAACATCAGCCCCGCCGCATGAACCATCGCCTCCGTCCGGTCGGAAATCAATTTTCCCGTAATTTTCCGGACAATGACGAAGATGATCCGGCCGCCGTCCAGTGCCGGCAGCGGCAGCAGATTGATGATGGCCAGATTCATGCTGATCAGCGCCAGAAGATACAGGAAATACCAGATACCCAGACTTTCGGTCCGGTGCACCAGCGAAACCATCCCAACAGGACCGGACAGACTGTCCGCCCCCATTCTGCCGGTGACCAGCTGCTTCAGCGCATGCAGCATGCCGGCTGTCACGGCACCGGTTCCTTTCACACCGTTTTCAATCCCGGACAGAACGCTGTGCCGGATGACCGGCCGGATGCCGATCATCCAGCGTCCTTCTTCTTTCCGGGGCGTCACCGCCGTGCGACGGCGGACCTGATCTCTCTCATAAACAATGTTCACCCGGCCGTCTGATGCCCGGTACCGGAGAAACGCACTGCCCACATCCGACCATTCTGTGATCTTCGCATTGTTCACTTTCATGATCCGGTCTCCGGGCCTGAGGCCGGCGGTATACGCCGGCGACCCCGCTTCAACCTGTGCCAGGGTGGTGGAAGCCTGCCCGGCACCGACGGAAAGAATAGTCAGAGCCAGCATGCAGATCAGCACATTCATGGCGGCGCCGGAAGCCAGAATGACGATCTTCGCCCAGGCCGGTTTCGCCGTAAAGGATCGTTCGTGGTCCGAAGCCCCCGACTCCGTATCCTCCCCTTCCATGGCGCAGTATCCGCCCACCGGGAACAGACGTATGGCATACAGGGTCTCTCCCTTCTGCCGTTTCCACAGAGCCGGTCCCATGCCGAAGGCAAATTCATTTACTTTCACGCCCAGCGCCTTGGCCGAAAGAAAATGCCCCAGTTCATGAGGAAAAATCATGACGGCGAACAGAATCACCGCCAGAACTGCAGTCAGCACAGTTTACACCTCCTTCGGCAGATACGTCCTGGCCACCATTTCCCGGGTTTCCCGGTCAATGCGGACGATATCCTCCAGATCCGGCTCCCCGGTGCTGACATGATGCACCAGCACCTCTTCATTGTCATCCATAATGTCCGTGAAGGAAATCCGGTGATCCAGGAACGCCTGCACCAGCACCTCGTTGGCCGCATTCATCACCACCGGATAGCTGCCGCCCCGGAGCGACGCCTCCTCCGCCAGCCGGAGACACTTGAAAACGTCCCGGTCCGGCTGCTCGAACGTCATCGTGCTGTGCTTCCCGAAGAAATCCAGTCCCTCCGTGCACGCTTCCAGGCGGTCCGGATAACCCAGCGCCACACTGATCGGAATCCGCATATCCGGCACGCCCATCTGGCCGATCACCGAAGTGTCCCGGAACTCCACCGCAGAATGCAGAATACTCTGGGGATGCACCAGAACCTGAATGTCCCGGATATCCACACCGAAGAGCCACTTCGCCTCGATCATCTCCAGACCTTTGTTCATCATGGTGGCGGAATCAATGGTGATTTTCCGGCCCATGCTCCAGTTCGGATGCCGAAGTGCCATCTCCGGTGTCACCTTCTCCAGTTTTTCCCTCGTCCATCCCCGGAACGGTCCCCCGGAGGCGGTGAGCAGGATGCGGCGGACCGGCTTACCCTCATTCCCCTGCAGACACTGAAAGATCGCAGAGTGTTCACTGTCCACCGGCAAAAGGCGGACGCCGTGCTCGTTCACCCCGTCCATGATAATATGACCGCCGGTGACCAGCGTTTCCTTGTTCGCCAGGGCCAGGTCATGGCCGGCCAGAATGCTGTGCCAGGTCGGCACCAGCCCCCGCATGCCCATGAGGGAATTCTCCAGCAGATCGCAGTCCGCCTCCGCCGCTTCAATCAGACCCTCCTCACCCCAGACAACCCGGATCCCCGGGAATTCTCCGGCCAGTCTGTCCGCATCTTCCTTCCGGGCGCAGCAGACCAAAGACGGATGAAATTCCCGGATCTGTTCCGCCAGCAGTGTGACATTCCTGCCGCAGGTCAGAGCCGCCACTTCGAAACGCTCCGGCTCCCGGCGGATCACATCCAGCGTCTGGGTCCCGATGGACCCGGTGCTGCCCAGCACCGTGATCCGCTTTCTTTCGCCCCGATATTTCTCTCTGTTTCCCATATCCATGATCTGTATTCCCCTTTTTTCTTAGAAAACCAACCCGAAGTGCTGCAGCACCACCACGATGTAGTAGTACACAAACGGCGCCGTAAACAGTACGCTGTCAAACCGGTCCATGATGCCGCCGTGGCCCGGGATCAGGTTTCCGTAATCCTTGATTCCCATCTTCCGCTTATATGCCGAAGCCGTCAGATCGCCGCACACGGAGATCGCCGCTCCCAGGAATCCGATGATCACACAGCTCCACAGGAACTCTCGGCAGAGAAAGTACCCGAAGAGGCCGCAGCACACGGCACTGCCGATAATGCCCCCGGCCAGTCCCTCGAAAGTTTTCTTCGGGCTCAGGTTCGGACACATCTTGTGTTTCCCGAAGAACACACCGGTGAAGTAGGCGAAAATATCGCTGCCGAAAGCCGAAAGCAGGGCCAGCCATTTCAGAATGCTGTACATGCCGGTCTGATCGATCAGCACGAAATGGAAGGTGAAGAAAATAATATAGATGATCCCCACCATGGTGGCCATGGCATCGATCGGCGTCCTATGCTTCGTATCGAACATGGAAATGGAACTGACCATGATGACGGCGGCGAACCAGGCCGTGATCAGCCCGTACTGATTGGGCCAGAAACCGTTCATGAGATACAGCACAAACATCATGGCATAAGCGATGCCGTTGGACGGATGAATATCCATCGCCCGGAAGCCGTCATAGAATTCCCGGATTCCCAGGAATCCGATCAGGATACAAAGCGCAGCCAGCCACCAGCCGCCCAGATACACGAACAGGATCAGCGGCGCCATGGCGAAGCCCGAAATAATTCTGGTTTTCATATTGATTCTTTACCCTCTCTCTTCTGCTCTCACGCTCTTACTTCTTCTCCTCGTTCCGACCGCCGTAGCGCCGGTCTCTTCCCTGATACTCCTCCAGCAGGCTGCGGAAGATTTCCGGCGTAAAGTCCGGCCACAGCACATCCGTAAAAGCGAATTCGCTGTACGCACACTGCCACAGCAGGAAGTTCGAGAGCCGCTCCTCTCCGCTGGTGCGGATGATCAGATCCGGATCCGGAACGTTTCCGTTCCGGTCCCCGGACCAGAGCCTGCGGCTGATCATGTCTTCCGTGACCGGCCCCTGGATTTCCCCGGCCCGGATTTCCTCTGCCAGCTCGTTCACCGCCCGGAGAATATCATCTCTTCCTCCGTAATTCAGGCAGATATTGAACTGCATCCCCGTGTTGTCTTTCGTCTCCTCCAGGGTCTCATCCATACTCTTTCTGGCCTTCTCCGGCAGTGGACTGTAGTCGCCGAACACCTTGACTTTCACATTCTCACTGATCAGTTCCTTCAGATCCAGATCCACGAATTTCACCAGAAGCCGGAAGATCCCGCTCACTTCCTCCATGGACCGTTTCCAGTTCTCCGTGGAAAACGCATATACCGTCAGGTATTTCACCCCCAGGTTGGAGGCCTCCCGGACAATCTCTGTCATGGATTCCATTCCCGCATTGTGACCCGCCAGGCGCGGAAGTCCCCTCCGTTTCGCCCACCGGCCGTTTCCGTCCATGATAATGGCCACATGCCGGGGTATTCTATTTCTGTCAAGCATACTCTTCGCTCCTTCCTTCCGCTCTGACCGGCCCTGGGCCCGGATCAGCATCTTCCAATTCCGCTATAACGAACAATGTGGCTGCGAAGAAGCAGCCACACCCATGCCGATGTCAGAAAACGAACTATACTTCGAGGATCTCCTTGTCCTTCGCGGCGATGATCTCGGTGATCTCCTTGATCGCCTTGTCAATGGCCTTCTGCGTCGCTTCGAGTTCCTCGTTCTTCTCGTCCTCGGAAATCTCCTTCGCCTTCTCCCGTTTCTTGATATCCTCGTTGATTTCTCTTCTCAGATTGCGGACAGCGACCTTCGCATCCTCACCCATCTTCTTCGTCGTCTTCGTCAGTTCCTTACGGCGTTCCTCTGTGAGTGCCGGAATCTGCAGACGGACACACTTCCCGTCATTCGTCGGATTGATGCCCAGATTCGCCTCATTGATCGCTCTCTCAATGTCTCCCACCGACTTCGGGTCGAACGGTGAGATCAGCAGCGTTCTGGATTCCGGAACGGAAATATTCGCCAGGCTCTTCAGCGGAGTAGGAGAACCGTAATAATCCACCATGACCTTATCCAAAAGCGCCGCATTGGCTCTTCCCGCTCTGACGGTATTCAGGTTCTCTCTCAGGATCTGTTTCGTCTTCTCGATACGCTCGTTCAGTGTTTTCGTTGAATGTGCCATGTGTCTCTCCTCTCACATCAGTCGATCAGTGTTCCGATATTCTCGCCGCAGACGGCACGAACCATGCTGTTCTCCTCCGCCAGACCGAATACCTGTATCTTCATATTGTTTTCCATGCAGATTGTCGCTGCTGTCAGATCCATGACCTTCAGCTGACGATCCACCACTTCCTTCAGCGTCAGATGATCGTATTTCACCGCATCCGGATTCACCGCCGGGTCATCAGAATAGACCGCATCGATATTCTTCGCCAGCAGGATGATATCTGCATCGATGTTCACCGCCCGAAGCGCTGCTGCCGTATCCGTGGAAAAATGCGGTTCGCCGATGCCGGCGCCGAAAATCACCACATCCATATCCGACAGTTCCTTCAGAGCTCTTCTCCAGATATACGGCTCCGCCACCTCCCGCATGGTAATGGAAGTCTGCACTCTCGCCTTCACGCCTTCCGCCAGCAGAGCGTCCTGCAGGGCCAGAGAATTCATGACAGTGGCCAGCATACCGATATAGTCTGCCGTCTCCCGGTTCATGGCAGTGCTCGTTCTGCCCCGCCAGAAATTGCCGCCGCCCACGACGATTGCAACTTCCACCCCCAGATCATGCAGTTTCTTGATCTGCCGGGCAACGATCTGCGTCATTTCCGTGTTGATACCTGTGTGATTCTCCCCTGCCAGCGCCTCTCCGCTGATCTTCAGAAGCACGCGTCTGTATTTCGGTTCCATATATACTCCTTCGTGACTCCTCGATTACATTTGGCTTTATTATACCATGGCGGTGTTGCAACCTCTACCGCGAAGTCCCCTCCATCGACAAAAAAACATTTCGCGAACGGTCGTCCGCATTATTTTTTGTCCTGCCGGGACAGGCTGTCCGGCGGCGCTTCTACCCCCGGATGATCCGCCGGATCGTTTCTTCGACATTCGTCACTTCCCGCTCAAACTCCCGGGAAGACACTCTGAGGGCGCCGTGGCCCAGGGAGATCTGCTGCACGTTGGAGTCGGAGGAAACCACGCGGATGCCGGCATTCCTGTTCTCCCGCCGGAGTTCCAGGGTACAGCGCTCGATGTAGCTGTCCGCCGTCTGCTCCTCTTTCGTGTAGATAATATCGATGTTGTGGAAGCGTTCGCTGGACCCCCGGCCTCCCCCCACCTTGTAGGCATCGAAAACCAGGATCACATGGTACCTGGTGAAGCCGGCATAGTTGCACATCCGTTCCACCAGACGGCTCCGGGCGGCTTCGTAGTTGGATTTCGTCAGTTCCTTCAGGCTGTCCCATCCGAACATGACGTTGTAGCCGTCCACCACCACCCAGGTGTCTTCCGGGGAAGCGCCGGTTCCGGCGGTCCTGTTTCTTCCCCGGTATTTTTCCCGGCCGAAGGAACTGCCCGGGGAAGATCCCGCCGGTTTCCTCCGGTCCGGCCCCACGGCAGGACGCTTCACCTTGCCGTACGTCCGCTCGAAGATCGCCATCAGCTCATCGTCGGAAGCCATGTCCCGGCGGTAGGAAGCCATCCGCTCTTCTGCCGCCCGTTCCGCTTCTCCGTCTCCTTCCTCCCCGTCATCCCGGGTAAGCGTCAGCGGCAGGTGCATCCAGTCTTCGATGTCGTACCACTTCACAATGCCGCTTTCCCCGTGGGTGCAGAAAACCGAATCCGGCGGGAAGGCCAGATCCGCCTCCGGGTCATATCCGGAAGCGGAAACCACTTCCTCCTGATTATGGCAGGCTTCGTAACCGCCCAGGCTGCAGGACAGGGTTCCCTTTCCCTTCGTGTAGGCGGTCACCCTGGCCTGATAATCCATCATCTCCGATGCCGGCGAACGGCCCCGGAGGGTCACCATATCCCCGCTGCCGGTGCGGTCATTCTCCGGTTCGCCGAAGGATCCGCCCATATTCCGGATGTCCGTCATCGCCCGGCCGATATTCCCGGTGGGCACCCGCAGAACGAAATCAAACCAGGGCTCCAGAAGAGTACAGTTTCCCCGCATGAGTCCGCAGCGCACGGCCCGGTAAGTGGCCTGCCGGAAATCCCCGCCTTCAGTATGTTTCTTGTGGGCCCGGCCGGCGGTCAATGTGATCTTCACATCTGTCAGAGGTGCGCCGGTCAGAACACCGGGAAACTGCCGTTCACCCAGATGGGTCAGGATCAGACGCTGCCAGTTCCGGGCCAGCTCATCCTCCGGCACCCGGGTCTCCAGCGTGATGCCGCTGCCCCGTTCTGCCGGTTCCATCACCAGATGCACTTCCGCATAGTGCCGCAGAGGTTCGAAATGGCCGATTCCCTCCGTTGGCTCCGCCAGAGTCTCCCGGTACAGAATTTTTCCGGCGCCGAAGGTGATCTCATAACCGAACCGCTGCTTCGTCAGTGCCTGCAGAATCTCCAGCTGCACCTCGCCCATCATGCGGATTCCGATCTCTCCGGATTCCTCGTTCCAGGTGACGTTGAGTTTCGGATCCTCCTCGGCCAGCTCCCGCATGTCCCGAAGCCCCCGGTGCACGTCCACCTCCGGCGGAAGAATGATCCGGTAGTTCAGGAACGGTTCCAGCACCTCTTCCTTTCCTGCGGATTCCGCCCCCAGCACGTCCCCGGGCAGTGTGCGGGTCAGACCGGTCACTGCCAGAACCGTTCCCTGAGATGCCTGCCCCGGCGTGGTATACTTCATCCCGGAATAGATCCGGATCTGATTCACTTTCTCGGACCATTCGTTTCCGTCCCGGTCCGTGCCGGTGAGGCGGTCCTTCACGTGCAGCGTCCCGCCGGTCACCTTCATAAACGTCAGCCGCTCCTTCTGCTCATCCCGGGTGACCTTGAAGATCCGGGCACCGAAATCCTCCTGCGGCGGCGGCGCGGTTGTATAGGCGGCGAGACCCTGCAGGAAATCCCCGATTCCGTCGAACTTCAATGCGGACCCGAAGTAGCACGGGAAGATTCTCCGGTTTCGGACGGCTTCCGCAATCTGCTGATTATCCGGCAGCTTCCCCTCCAGGGCCATTTCCAAAAACCGGTCCTCCGCCATGGAGAGATCGTCCATCCGCGCTTCCGCACTGCGGCCCGGCGTGAAGTCAATCAGACCCGCCCCCAGTTCTTTCCGGAGAAGAGTCATGATCTCCTCCGGCTTTTTCAGAGAAAGATCCATCTTGTTGATAAACAGGAAGGTGGGAATTCCGCTGCGCCGGAGCAGTTTCCACAGGGTGCGGGTATGACTCTGGATGCCTTCACTGGCACTGATCACCAGAATCCCGTAGTCCAGCACCGAGAGCGTCCGTTCCATTTCCGCCGAGAAGTCCACATGCCCCGGCGTGTCCAGTATGGTGGCACTGACATCCTCCCATTCCAGCAGCGCCTGCTTGGAAAAAATGGTGATGCCCCGGTTCCGCTCCATTTCATAACCGTCCAGGAACGCATCGCCGTGATCCACCCGCCCCGCTTTCCGGATTGCCCCGGTCTGAAGCAGCATCGCTTCTGACAGCGTGGTCTTTCCGGAATCTACGTGGGCCAGAATACCTATCGTCAGTTTCTTCATATCATTTATCCCCCCGGATCCATACGGCGAGTACATCTTCAGTCTGCTCCGTTTCCGGGAAACGGGCACTGTACCGGGCCCTCCGGATTCCCTTCTGCTGCGGGATGAACAGGACTTCTCTGCCGATACAGATCATCTGAATCCGGTCCCTCGTCTCCTTCGGCACCTTATCATCCACGAATACATCCTGGATCTTCTTCCTGCCGCCCCGGATAGTGAGATAATCCCCCGGCTTCCTGGTCCGGATTCGCAGAGACCGGTCGAAACTTTCTCCCAGTGCCTCCTGCATCCGGTCGTAATCAAAAATGGCGTATCTGCCCCTCTCCAGGGTTTCTTCCAGCCCTCTGTGGAATTCTTCTGCAGGAAACCAGTCCTTCCGCATCCGGAGCGGAGAATCCTGGGGCTTCCCCGGCCGGCAGACCACCAGTTCGCCGTATTCCCGGCGCACCCGGTATCCCTCCGGAAGATCCACGCTGCCCGACGGCTGTTCAGACTCCGCCAGATGCCGGACTGCCTCATAGTGAGCCGAAGACACGTTCTCTTCCAGTCCCAGCCGGCGCAGCGCTTCCCCCACCAGCCGGCGCAGCATGCCCGGCGATACTGTCCTGACATCTTCATCCAGACAGATTTCGTTCATGCTGCTCTCGGCTGTATGAAGATCCAGACCGATTTCCACCATCGGCTCCAGCATCTCCCGGTCTTCCGCCGCTGCCCGGCCCAGCCTGAGGATCGCCTCCTTCACCCGGGGATTGAACTGTTCCAGATATGGGATCAGTTCCAGGCGGATCCGGTTTCTGGTATAAACCGGCCGGCTGTTGGTTTCATCAGTACAGTACGGGATTTTCTGTGCGTCCAGCCAGTCCAGGATTTCTGTTTTCCATATTCCCAGAAGCGGACGGATCAGCCGGTAGCCTTCCGGGGTCCTGCGCTCCGGCTCGATCCCCACCAGACCGTCGGTGCCGGTCCCTCTGAGAATACGGAACAGGATCGTCTCTGTCTGATCGTCCGCATGGTGTGCGGTGACGATTTCAATCTGCTCCGGATCCGCACCCGCTTCCTCCAGCCGCCGGGCTTCCTCCCGGAAAGCCCGGTACCGCATCCGGCGGCCCGCTTCTTCGCTGCTGATCCCCTGTTCCTGCGCCGCTGCCTCACAGTCGAACACCACGGTCCGAAGCGGCAGCCCCCGCTCCTCACAGAGATGCTCCACAAACCGCTGATCCGCCTCCGCATCCCCGGGACGGATCTGATGGTTCACATGCACCGGATGCAGGGTCAGATGCCGCTCTTCCGCCATCTCCAGAAGCATATGAAGCAAAAAAACCGAATCCGGCCCGCCCGAAAGCCCCAGCACAACGTGCCGGTTCGTGCCGATTCCGTCAATATCCACTTTTTTCCAAACTTTATAATCCATGGTCGTATTATACCACGGCCCGGTGTTTTTTGCATTCCGGCGGGGCCCTGTGCTACAATGACTCTGCAAAACCGGCAGAAAAAGGAGTACAGGAACGGCAGCAGACGTCTCCTTCTCCCTTTCTGCCATGCAGAAAGAAGGAATGAAACGACTATGATCGATGTAACATTACTCGGTACGGCAGGTATGGTCCCGCTGAAAAACCGCTGGCTCACCTCCCTGTATCTGTACGAGGGAGGCCGGGCCGTTCTGGTGGACTGCGGAGAAGGGACACAGATCGCCCTCAGTGAAGCCGGCTGCCGCCTGAAACCCATCGACACCATCTGCCTGACCCACTTCCATGCGGACCACGTAGCCGGCATCGCCGGTCTTCTGCTGTCCATGGGAAATGCCGGAAGGACGGAAGATGTGACGGTCATCGGACCTCCGGGCATCGCCTCGATCCTGCAGTGTCTCCTGGTGATTGCCGCCCCGCCTTTCCGCGTCATCGCCGTGGAAGCGGATGATTCCGGAGAAGAAATTCTTCGTTCCGGCAATCTGTCCATCCGCCCCTTCCCGGTCAAGCACGTGGTGCCCTGCTTCGGCTACCAGTTCACCCTGCCCCGCCACCCGAAATTTCTGCCCGAGAAGGCGGAAGCCCTGGGTATTCCCCGGAAAGTGTGGAAACTGCTGCAGGCAGGCGAATCTCTGAAACTGGGGGACCGGGTGATCCGTCCGGAAGAAGTGTCCGGACCCGAACGCCGGGGGCTGAAACTTGTTTACTCCACCGACACCCGCCCGGTTCCGATCCTTTCCGAAATGGGCCGGGAGGCCGATCTCATGATCCTGGAGGGTCAGTACGAGGATGACACGAAGCTGGCCAAGGCCAAGGAATGGGGACATATGACGTTCCCGGAGGCAGCCCGCCTGGCTCGGAATGCCGGGGCGAAGGAGCTGTGGCTCACCCATTTCAGTCAGGCCCTCAAGCACCCGGAAGACTATGCAGATAACGCCGCCTCGATCTTCCCGAATACGGTGGTGGGCCGGGACGGAATGCACAAGACGCTGAATTTCACGGAAGAAAAATAGAGGAGATGTGAGGTTGGTTCTGCCTCACATCTCCTCTTCTTCACATCTTCTCTTTCTGATGATGCTCCTCCGAAAGCGCCTTCAGCGCACTGCAGGTACTGCAGTTTCCGCCGCTGCAGCCGCTGCAGCCGCAGGATCCTTTTCCTTTCCGGGCACCCCGCACCGCCAGCACGAATAATACGCCGATGACCGCCAGGATGATGCCTCCTGCTACATTCATAATCTCACCTCACCTTTCCGGTTACCGGATCGACTTCACCACGTAGTCTTTGTCCTCCACCGCTTTCTTCAGCACATCGTCCGCCACTTCGTGATCCATAGTGACCACCGCAGTGCCCTGCTCATGGCTGACTGCCGCTTCTGTCACGCCGTCCAGACTCTCCAGCGCCTTCTTCACCGTTGCCTCACAGTGACCGCACATCATCCCTTCGATATTCATTGTCTTTTCCATTTCCGTTTCCTCCTTCGGATTCTTTTCTTTGGTGTTGATTTTTTTATCTTTCGCCGCACTATGCAGATCGAACAGATTCAGCCGCAGCGCATTCATGCAGACGAAGAAGCTGGAAAGGCTCATGGCCGCCGCTCCCCACATCGGATTCATGCTCCAGTCCAGAAGCTGCACGTAGGCACCTGCCGCCAGCGGGATCAGCAGAACATTATAGAAGAATGCCCAGAAGAGGTTCTCGTGAATGTTCCGGACCGTCGCCCGGCTCAGCCGGATCGCACAGGCCACATCGGTCAGCCGGCTGTTCATGAGCACCACGTCGGCGGCGTCCACCGCCACATCGGCGCCGGCGCCGATGGCAATGCCGATATCGGCCCGGGTCAGTGCCGGCGCATCGTTGATGCCGTCTCCCACCATGGCGACCCGTCCCCGCTTCTGCAGTTTCCGGATCACACTCTCCTTGCCGTCCGGCAGAACCCCGGCGATGACTTCGTCTACCCCCGCCTGCCGGCCGATGGCCCGGGCAGTCTTCTCATTATCTCCGGTGAGCATCACCACATGAATGCCCATATTCCGCATCTGGTGGATCGCCTCCGGACTGTCTTCCTTCATTGTGTCCGCAACGGCGATGATGCCGGCCAATTTCCCATCCTCCGCAAAGTACAGGCAGGTCTTGCCTTCTTCCGCCAGATGATCAGCCTGCGCCGCCAGATCCTCCGGCACATCTGCCGTCCGGCGGATGAAATTCCGGTTGCCCCCGGCCAGCTGCAAAACGCTGCCGCCTTCCTCCGCCGACGAAGTCCGCCGGAGCGCAGTCAGACCGTTTCCGGCCACTGCCCGGAAGTCTTCCACGGCGAAGGTTTCTGTGCCCTGCTCCCGGGCCCGGTTCACCACCGCCCCGGCCAGCGGGTGCTCACTCTGTATCTCCAGCGAGCAGGCCAGAGTGAGCAGCTCTTCTTCTGTATACCCCGGTGCCGGAATAATATTCGTCACAACCGGTTTTCCGGCCGTGATGGTTCCGGTTTTGTCCAGGGCCACCGCCCGGATCCGGCCGGTTTCTTCCAGGGAAGCGGAGGTCTTGAACAAAATTCCGTTCTTCGCCCCCAGGCCGTTTCCCACCATGACAGCCACCGGCGTCGCCAGACCCAGTGCACACGGACAGCTGATCACCAGCACACTGATGCCTCTGGCCAGGGCGTACCCGGCGCTTCGGCCCAGGAGAATCCAGATGATCGTCACAGCCAGGGCCGCCAGCAGAACCGCCGGAACGAAGACACCGGAAACCCGGTCTGCGATCTTGGCGATCGGCGCCTTGGTGGCCGCCGCATCACTGACCATCTGAATGATCTGGGACAGGGTGGTATCCCGTCCCACCCGGGTCGCCCGGGCCCGGATATAACCTGACTGGTTCAGGGTGGCGGCAGAAACCGTGTCCCCCTCTCCCTTGTCCACCGGGATGGATTCTCCGGTCAGCGCACTCTCGTCCACAGCGGTGCTGCCTTCCAGAATGAAGCCGTCCACCGGAATATTCTCCCCCGGCCGGACGACGAAAATATCTCCTGTTTTCACCTGGTCCACAGGAATTTCCTGTTCTTCGCCGTCCACCAGCAGCACCGCTGTTTTCGGCGCCAGCTTCATGAGCCCCTTCAGAGCATCTGTGGTCCGGCCCTTGGACATAGCTTCCAGCATCTTTCCCACAGTGATCAGTGTCACAATCATGGCTGCTGACTCGAAATACAGATTATGAGCATCGGCCATGAGGGCACTTCCGTGTCCCGCCATCTGATCCCGGGTCATCTGGAACAGAACCACCGTGCTCCATGCAAACGATACCCCGGACCCCATGGCCACCAGCGTGTCCATGTTCGGCGCCCGATGCATCAGACTGGAGAAGCCGCTGACAAAAAACTTCTTGTTGATCATCATCACGATGGCTGCCAGGATCATCTCCATCAGAGCGATCCCCATCGGATTCCCCTCGAAGAATGCCGGCAGCGGCCAGCCCCACATGCTGTGCCCCATGGAAAAATACATGAGAACCAGCAGAAATCCCACCGAACTCAGGAGGCGGCGCTTCAGCACCGGCGTCTCGTGATCCCGGAGAGCCTCCTCTTCCCGGCTGAAATCCATTGCGCTGCTTTCTTCCCGCGGTCCTTCCCGGTCCATGGGCGCCGCATCATAGCCCGCATCCCGGACGGCCTTCATCACCGCCTCGGGGGCCGCTGTGCCTTCCACCCCCATGGAGTTCGTCAGCAGACTGACCGAACACTCCCGGACCCCCGGCACGCCGTTCACTGCCTTCTCCACCCGGGCCTGACAGGCCGCACAGCTCATTCCTGTTACTGTATACTTATCCAATCCTTGCCTCCTGTTCCGGCGCTTACCGCATCATCTTCTGCAGCAGTTTCACCAGCTCTTCCACCGATGCGTCATTGCCGTTTCTCACATCATTCATGACACAAGTCTTAATATGGGTGCTCAGAACTTCCCGGTTGAAACTGTTCAAAGCAGCCGCAGCCGCCATGCTCTGCGTCAGAATATCCGGACAGTACGCATCTTCGTCGATCATTCGCTCCAGACCGCGGATCTGCCCTTCGATTCGTTTCAGCCGTGTGATCAGACTCTTCTTCTCTGCCGCATCCCGCTCCTTCTTCTCGTGGACACCGCAGCCGCAGCTGCATTCCGACATTGCTGCACCATTCTCTCTATCCTGCATCCCATCTGTCACCATTTCCGCACCTCCGACTCCATCATCCTTCCGGACACATCCGGCAGTTTCGGGCGTATACCCCCACTGGGTATCTCCCGTGTGTAAACCATATACCCCCTATGGGTATATGTCAACCAGACTTTTTTCATATTTGACAAAAAAACAAGGCGGAGGGCGGTCAAGTAGACCGAAAAAGGCGGCCGGGCATCGGCCAGCCGGGTGCGAAAATCCAATTTTTCATTATTCCGCACCATCTTACTCCGTTTGCGGCCACCGGAAGAGGCAACCTGAATTCCAGCGGTGCGGAAATCAAAAAAAATTCTTTTTCGCACCTGCACGATTCAGGCCCGGATTGAATAATCAGCGTTCATTTTCCGTGCTTGAATATATTTACAAAACAATTTAGTAATATTCACCCAATTGAAAGCAGCACCCGCTCAACGAAAATGCGGTGGCAATTTTTTCGGTTGACTCGGATATCTATTCATAGTCCGGAATATCATTTCACTCCCAGAAGGTGCGAAAACAAGCATTCTGCCTCAGTCCGCACCTTCGTGGGGACCGGAAATATTTTTATCAAGATTTACTTTGATTTTCGCACTCTCATAACCGAGATTTTGGTGCGAAATCGAGGAAAAGGGCATTTCCGCACCCACCGGCATTTCTTAGATATGATTCGTATACGATCTTGCCACACACCGTCATACATCAGAATCCGAATCACGATTTGTATACAATCTACCTCCGACCAGCCTGCCAGCTCAGCCTGCCTATCCTGTAGCCGGTCATCCAACCTCGACCAGCCTGCCCGGCCAAATAAAAAAAAGCTGCTGCAACGAAACGCTCGTTTCGTTGCAGCAGTCCCCGCCATTTCCTCCCGGGATTATTCATTCACTTCTTTCAGTACACGCTCTGCAGCATCCGCTTCCTCGGTCAGAATCCGCTCCACCCCTGCAGCCTCTTCATCCAGGGAAGCTGCCAGAGGCTCCGCCTTCTGCCGGGCCGCCAGCATCGGCGGCAGGATGTTCGCCAGCGAACCGGCCAGAATGAAGCAGATGCCGACGATCTTCGTGACCGGCATCGGATCCCCCAGAACCAGCAGGGCCAGAATCGGCGCCAGCACCGGCTTGAAGAAAAACACCAGAGAAACGGTGTTCACTGAAACCGTCTCCATGGCCTGGAAATAGCAGGCGTATCCGATGCCGGTCACGCCGACACAGACGAACAGGAACGCCGGCAGGACGGACAGCGAATAGCCGGAAAACAGCGGAATCCTGCTGAACATGGTGAGTCCGGCATGATTCATGGCAGCGGCCACCCCCGGAATATACGTCAGCAGGGCCAGGAGAATCATCTCCAGACTGCCCAGCAGGAAGGACATACAGGTGTTCACCAGTCCGCCGAACTTTTCCGTCGGCTTCTTCCCCCCTACCCCGTACAGGGCGAAGGTGACAGTGGCCAGCATTGTGAAGATCACGCCGGCTAAGCTGAGCTTCATCTGCAGCACGTTGATGACGAACAGGATACCCACAATATCCAGACCCAGCGACACCAGATTCCGCCGGTAAATCGGCTCCCCCAGAAGCAGGAAGGCGAATACCATGACGAAAATGGAATTACTGGAGAACAGCACCGCCACCACCGAAGCCTGGGTGTACACCACCGCCAGCTGGTAGAAGGTCATGGAAACTGCCACGCCGATCAGCCCCAGCAGGGCGAACCGGCGGATGTCCCCCCCTGTGAAGTGCAGATTCTTCTTCCGAAGATGCCGCACCGCCAGCGGCAGCAGCACCAGGCCGCCGATCAGGAATCGGGTGAACGTCACCTGCACCGGATTGAACGCATTTCCCATACTCTTCAGCATAATTTCCATCAGACTGAAGAAAATCGTGGTAACGGCGATGTAGAAATAGCCTTTTTTCACGAAAAAACACCTCGGTTTCGTTTCTTCGGCACGGGGACCCCCGAACCATCACAACGCACTGTGTATACACAGTACAATTAAAAACATTCGGCTACTACTATATCACCAGGTCCCGGGAAATGCAAAACGCTTCGAAAAAAATCACCCGTCTCAACTCTGAAATTTCCTTAAGGTCCATTCCGGGCCGTCACGTGGTTCCCGGTGTTCCGGCCACCGGGCCGGGCCCTTACATGGTCCCCGGCGACCCGTCGGACTTCACCAGCCGGGCCAGATCCGGGTCGAACTGAATCAGGCCGCCCAGATTCGTTACATCCCGGTACCCCAGTTTATTCAAATATCTGCAGGCTGCCCGGCTCCGGCCGCCGGAAGCGCAGTAGGAATACACCGGCACATCCTTTGATGCCGGAAGATCTCCTGTGCGTCTCCCCAGCTTTCCCACCGGAATATTCACTGCATTTCGCAGGTGGCCGGCTTCGTACTCCTCTTCACTGCGCACGTCCAGCAGGAACGCCTCATCCCGGTCCAGATAATCGTAATATCCTTCTTCGAAATTCTCCGCTTCTCTGTATCTCATTCGTTTTCTCTTGTTTCTCCTTATTGTCTTACTATTCCTGTCACCCTTGCCGTCGCTGCGGTTTTCCGCCTTACTATCTTTCTTCCTCCGCCGGATTCAGCATGATGGCCGCCATGTTATTTCCCCGCATGCCTCCGGTCGCCCGGTGGGAGAACAGCCGCCCCGCATTACAGCAGGTACAGATGTCCGTGACGCTGATCTGATCTGCCGGCACGCCTGCCTCCTCCAGAATGATCCGGTTGGCTCCCCACAGATCCAGCTGCCAGTGACCGTTGTGCTTGTTGATCAGAATTTCCTCTTCGTGACCCGGAAACGCAGCCAGAAAATGCTCCGCCACATCATCGGAAATCTCGTAACAATCCTGACAGATCGAAGGTCCCACGGCGCATACCAGATCCGACGGATCCGTGCCGTACTGCACCTCCATCCGGCGGATTACCTCCCGGCTGATCCGCTGAACCGTTCCCCGCCAGCCGGAGTGGGCGATGCCGACGGCCCGGTGCCGGGGATCGGCGAAATAGACCGGCACACAGTCAGAAGTGAACGCCGCCAGAATCAGTCCCGGCACATCCGTGACCAGCCCGTCCACGTCTTCGTAATCCCGGGGCTTCGTGGTTCCCTTCCCCGCATCCTCCTCTGTGACCACCCGCACGTTCTTCGTGTGCGTCTGGATGGTGCAGACATAACGGTCCTCGGTGGTTCCGAAAACCCGGGCCACCCGCCGGAAATTCTCCAGAAGATGGTCCCGATTCTCTCCCTCGTGATCCCGGAAATTCAGCGATGTATACATTCCCTCGCTGGCGCCGCCGTCCCGGGTGGTGAAACAATGCCGGAGGATACCGGTTTTCTCCAGTTTGGGAAACGTCAGAAGACAAAGTTCACCGTCCTCCCCGTTCGGATACCGGTTTTCTCTGAGCACCGGCTCGCTGCCATGCCGCCGGAGCGGCAGGTTATTCCATTCTATATACATGCTTCTGTCCTCCTGTGAAAATAATATGACGACTACCGTCCCTGATAGTATATAATAGAGTTCCGTTACAGAAAACCGGAAAACAACCGGGCCGGGGGCGTAAGGTGCCATCTTCCCCTTCCGTCCCCGGCCTGCCAGAAGGAGGAAATCATGCCTTCCACATTCGCTCACCATCTTCACGGCCAGCTGGTGCTGGACCGCTGCCCGGAAGAAATTGCTTCGATCATCCGGGAGAACCGGGAACTTTTCGATATCGGCGTCCATGGACCGGATATTCTTTTCTATTATAATGCGATCCACAGTAACCGGGTGAACCGATTCGGCCACTATCTCCATCACCACCCGGCCTTTCTGTTCTTCGGGCCGGCTTCCGCCGCAGAACGCGGGAAGCGGGCCCCGGTGGATGAGAGCGAAAGCAGAAGGCGGCTGGCTTATCTGGCCGGCTTCGTCTGTCATTTTGTCCTGGACAGCGCCTGCCATCCCTATGTGCAGAGGAAAATCGAGGTGGACGGCATCCCCCACGGGGTCATCGAGGGAGATTTCGAACGGTTCCTGATCCGCCTCTCCGGCGGGGACCCGGTCCGAACCAGGCTGACGGATCAGATTATACCCAGCGAAGAAAACGCAGAAACAATTCGGGCGTTTCTTCCGGAATTCTCTTCCCGGGATATTCAGAAGTGTCTCCGGGACATGAAATTCTGGCATGACGTGATCTACGCCCGCACACCGGTGAAACGGGGGCTGCTGTACGCCGGCATGGAGATCATCCGCATGTATCCCCAGCTGAACGGAAGGGTTATGCGCCCGGCCCCGAATCCGGACTGCGCCGACAGCAGTCTCCGGCTTCTGAAATACATGAACCGGTCCCTGGACCCTGCCGTGGGGCTGATCGAAGAATATTTTGCTTTTCTCCGGGGGGAGAGGCCTCTTCCGGCGGCGTTCAGTGCAACGTTCAGCTATGGCCGGGCGTACCGGAAAATCCCGGTATACAGCCTGAAGAAAGAGCGGGAATACGCAGTTCCCGGCGCATCCGGCATCTCTTAAGAAATCTTAAGGACCGGCGGCCGCACGCCGGTAATGTTTTGTGCTAATATATTACTGTTTGTATTCAGTAAAGTATGAACGAACAATATATGGAGGTAATACCAATGGGAATGTTTGAAAAACTGGAAGAGCAGCTGAAGGCGAGCCCGAAGACGATCGTTCTGCCGGACGGCCCGGATCCGCGGATCATGGAAGCGGCGGAGAAGCTGCAGAAGGGTGGTTTCCTGCAGGTCATCCTGATCGGCACAGAAGCGGAGTTTGCAGAAGGCGCCAAGAAGGGCGGCTATGATCTGACCGGCTGCGAAATCATCGATCCGGCGAACTACGCCGACATGGATGCGATGGTGCAGCAGATGATGGAACTGCGCAAGGGCAAGATGACCGAAGAACAGGTTCGTGAAGCGCTGTCCCACGGCAACTATTTCGGAACCATGCTGGTGAAGATGGGCAAGGCAGACTGCCTGCTGGGCGGCGCCACCTACTCTACGGCGGATACGGTCCGTCCGGGTCTCCAGCTGATCAAGACGAAGCCGGGCGCTCATCTGGTCAGCTCCGTCTTCATTCTGGTCCGGGAGGACGAGAAGCTCTGCTTCGGTGACTGCGCGATTAACATCGATTATCAGGATACCGTGGACAGAAAGACCGGCGAAGTGAAGTTCACCGCTGCCCAGAAGCTGGCGGAAGTTGCCGTGGAATCTGCGAAGACTGCTGCCGTATTCGGCATTGATCCGAAGGTTGCGGTTCTCTCCTTCTCCACCAAGGGTTCCGGCAAGGGCGGCACGGTTCAGCTGTCCCACGATGCAGTCATCGAGGCCCAGAAGATGGATCCGGAACTGGCCATCGACGGTGAGCTCCAGTTCGACGCTGCGGTTTCCCCGGTGGTTGCGGAGACGAAGTGCAAAGGCTCCAAGGTTGCCGGTCAGGCGAACACCTTCATCTTCCCATGCATCGAAGCCGGCAACATCGGCTACAAGATCGCACAGAGACTGGGCGGTTTCGCAGCATACGGCCCGATTCTGCAGGGTCTGAATGCGCCGATCAACGACCTGAGCCGGGGCTGCAATGCGGACGAGGTCTACAAGATGGCGCTGATCACTGCGGCGCTGAGCTAATTCAGCTGCAGCACCAGACATACGGCAGTATGTTCAGATGCTGAACGAAAATATTTCCCGCTGTACGGCGACGGGTTTTCCCCGGTCCGGACAGCGGGCTTTTTTTCATCTCGCATGGAGCGGAAAACGAATATAAAAAACAGGAAAGGCACCGCCTTTCCTGCGTACTGCAATCCGATGATTTCCGATGATTCTGCTTTCCGGGTCTACTCGATCTCTCCCTGGAAGAACAGGGTGCACTCTCCGTCCATGTATTCCTGCAGGTCGTGAATGATGTCCGTCACCTGCTCCGTATCCGGCCGGCCGCTGTTCAGCGGGTTCAGCCGCATCCACCCCTCTTCCAGATCCTTCAGCCGGAAGAGCGGATCCGAGAAGGCGCGCAGTTCCTTGGAATCCGGGTTCTGGTGTGTTCGGTCGATGACAATACGTCCTTTCCGGCACAGTCCCAGAAAACACTTCAGCTTGTCCACGCTCATGTTCTCCAGCTCCACGCCCCGTTTCGTAATGTAATGATCGAGATTCATTCTGGCTTTCATTGGTGCATCCCCTTTCTTCAGTGTATTATACTGAATGGGGCAGAAGAAACAAGGCCGCCGGAGCGGAAACTGCAGATTCCGCCGAAAATTGTCATAAACTGTTTCCGGAATTTTCCCGGGTAACAAAGATTATTCGGCTTTTTTGTTGCTTTAGCGCATTATCATGAGAAAATCACTTGTACAATTAATTACAGTTTTCCAGCCTTAAAGCGGTGCATCATCTCACTGGTCAGGCTGAAATCATCGTCTTCCCCGGGGATGTCCTCCCGCTTCACCCATTCCGCCTCTTTCAGTTCCTGACGGTCCATGTGGATTTCCCGGCTTCCGTCCACTTCACAGATGAAGCCCGCCAGCAGATCGTCCACAATGCCCCAGGGCTGGGATTTATAATACCGGATGTTTTTCACCCGGAGGCCTGCTTCTTCCATCACCTCTCTGGCCACGGTCTCCTCCAGGGTCTCTCCGATTTCCGTGAACCCGGCGATCAGCGCATAGTTCTTGAACGGCCGGTTGGCATATTTCGTCAGCAGAATCCGGTCCCCGTCCACCACTGCCACGATCACCGCCGGGACGATCCGGGGATAGATGACCCTCCCGCAGGACGGGCAGCGGACCGCCCTTTCTGCAGAAGACAGTTCGGTCCGGCTGCCGCAGGTTCCGCAGAACCGATTGTCCCGGTACCAGTTCCGAAGCTGGTATCCGGTGAGAACGCTGTACGCCTGTGATTTCGGGGATCTCCGGTCATTCCGGTAATACATCGCTGGTTCGAAATGCCAGCCCGGCGGCAGGTTCTCCGGATCGATTCCCGTCTCCCGGTCCGGAAGCAGGAAGATTCCCCTTCCGTCCACCCGGAACAGGAAACGGAGGTCCGGGGCAGTGATCCCGGCGAAATCCAGTTCTTCCAGAGAAGGCAGTTCCATGGCGCTGCCCTCCCCTTTCATCAGTACATTGCTGCCGGAAAAAAACAGGACCCGGGAGGAAGCATCCGCCTTCCCGTCCGGGTCATATTCATTCCGGAATACGCTGGGTGCGATATCCTGAATCATTTCTGTTATGCCTTCTCTTTCTTTCCTGCGAATGTGAGCCGCTCTTCCGGCTTGTCTTCGCCCCCCATGATAACACGGTTCAGTGCCTTGCGCACTTTCACCGGGTTCATGCCATGCACATAGCACGCCTCGGAAAGGGTCTCCATACTGGACGCTGCGCAGCCGATGCAGTGCATTCCGTGCTCTGCCAGTACATGGACCGCCTCCGGATAGAGTTCCACGATCTCACTGATCAGAGTATCCCGGTCCACCGGACCGTCGGCATATTCATCCTCCATGAACACGTTGAATTCGCTGTCTGACATATTTCTTCCTCCTGTTTCTCAGAGTTTCTTTTCACACTATATATATATCCGCCGGAGCGGACTTCTAACATTCTACCAGAGAGAAAAAGGATGTCAACCGGCGGGATCCTCTTGACAACGGGAACCTGCGTGGTATAATTCGAAAATGAATTTCATTTTCAGATTGGAAGTGAGGCATGAAAATGGGAAACAGATCATCCTACAGGACCAGACAGCGGGAAGAAATCCTGGACTTTCTGAAATGCCGGGAAGGCAGTCATGTTACAGCGGCCGGCCTGCACGAGGAAATGAACCGGGCGGGAATCCGGATCGGACTGACCACAGTTTACCGCACGCTGGATAAGCTGGCGGATGCCGGTGATGTGCAGAAGTACCGCATTGAAGGTGTCAGCAGTGCCTGCTATGAATATCTTGGAGAAGGAAACCGGGAAGAACATGGGGAGTACCACTGCAAATGCGAGAAGTGCGGCCGCCTGATTCACCTCCACTGTGAAGAAGTGGAGGCACTGCGGAACCATATTGCGGCGGAGCACGGTTTCACAATGGATACGGGACGCACGGTATTCTACGGTATCTGCGGGGAATGCCGGAAAGGACGGGAAGAATGAGAAGAATCCATACCGGAACGGGACAAAAAAATAAATGCGAACGCTCCGGAAAGGTGCTTTTTGTCCTTCTCCTGGTCCTGACGGCACTGGTCCTGCTCTCCGGGTGCACCGGGAAGAAAGCCACGGAAGCCCCGAAGAACCACCGGATGAAGATTGTTACGACGATTTTCCCGCCCTATGACTTCGCCCGGCAGATTTCCGGGGGAAAGGCGGAGGTCAAGATGCTGCTGAAGCCGGGTCAGGAAACCCACCTGTATGAGCCGACCCCCCGGGACATCCGGATGATCCGCCACGCGGACCTTTTCATCTACACCGGCGGCGAAAACGACACCTGGGTGAAGGATATTCTGGACGGGATGGGAAAGGATGCACCGAAAACCCTCCGTCTGATCGACTGCACGGACACCCTGGAAGAGGAAACTGTGGAAGGCATGGAGCCGGAACACGAACATCACGAGCACCGTGAGCACGCCGGAAAAATTGAAGAAGACGCACCGGAATTCGACGAGCACGTGTGGACGTCCCCCCGGAAGGCGGCGGAAATCACGGAAGCGATTGCGAAAGAAATGGAGCAGATGGATCCGAAAAACCGCAGTGTATACGTCCGGAACACCCGGCACTATGTGAAGCAGCTCGCTAAACTGGAGCAGAGCTTCCGAGATGTGGTGCGGCACGGAAAACGAAAGACGGTGCTGTTCGGGGACCGGTTCCCTCTCCGGTATCTGGCGGAGGATCTGGGATTGAAGTATTATGCCGCCTTCTCCGGGTGCTCCGGAAACAGTGAAGCGAGCGCCGCCACAGTGGTGTTTCTCACAAAAAAAGTGCGGGAGGACCGCCTTCCAGTGGTATTCCACATCGAACTGTCCCAGGGACGGATCGCCCGTTCTGTGGCGGAAGCCACCGGGGCCAGGGTGATGACGTTCTCCAGTTGTCACAATGTGACTGCCCGGCAGATGCGCCGGGGCGTCACATACCTGGAACTGATGAAGAAAAATGTGAGGGTTCTCCGTTATGCGCTGAACCACGATCTGGGAGACTGATATGAATCTGATTGAAGTAAAAAATCTGACGCTGACCTACGACAGCCGGACCATCGCCGCCGAGAACCTGAACTTTCAGGTGGAGGAGGGTGATTATCTGTGCATCGTCGGCCAGAACGGCGCCGGAAAATCCAGCCTGATCAAGGGACTGCTGCAGCTGATCCGGCCGGCCGGCGGCGAAATCATTCTGAACCCTTCCCTGGACCCCCGGGATATCGGCTATCTTCCCCAGCAGACCACCGTGCAGAGAGACTTCCCTGCATCGGTCCGGGAAGTGGTGCTGTCCGGCTGCCTGAACCGGATGGGGCACCGTCCGTTTTTCGGAAGCCGGGAGAAGAAACTGGCCCGGGAGAATATGGAACGGATGGGAATCTATCCGCTTCGGAATCGGTGCTACCGGGATCTGTCCGGGGGCCAGCAGCAGCGGGTCCTGCTGGCCCGGGCGCTCTGTGCCACAAAAAAAATCCTGCTCCTGGACGAACCTGCGGCAGGACTGGATCCGGTGGTGACCCAGGAATTGTATGATTTGATTGAACGGGTCAACCGGGAAATGGGCATCACGATTATCATGGTTTCCCACGACATCAGCCAGTCCCTCCGGTATGCCAGGCATATTCTGCAGCTGAGCCGCCGCCAGCTCTTCTACGGTACCACGGAGGAATACCGGAAGAGCGATGTGGGACGGAAGTTTATCCACCTGGCCTGGGATGCCGCCGGAGCAGACTTCCCATTGCCGGAGGGCAGGGACGAATCCCGTTCCCCGCAGAATTCAGATGCGGCCGAAGAAAGGAGCGAATCATGCTGAACCTGTTATCCCAGATGTTCCAATACCCCTTCATGATCCGGGCGTTTCTGGCCGGCACGGTGATTGCACTGTGCGCCTCCCTTCTGGGAGTCAGTCTGGTGCTGAAGCGTTATTCCATGATCGGAGACGGCCTGTCCCATGTGGGGTTCGGCGCTCTGGCCCTGTCCGCAGCCCTGAATGCGGCCCCTCTGGCAGTGTGTATTCCTGTAACAGTGATCGCTGCTTTCCTGATGCTGCGCATCAGCCGGAACGGCAGGATCAACGGGGACGCCGTGATCGCGCTGATCTCCACCGGTGCCATGGCGATCGGCGTCATGATCATTTCCATGACCGACGGAATGAATGTGGATGTCTATAACTACCTGTTCGGCAGTATTCTCAGCATGTCCGCCTCCGACGTATATCTGAGCATCGGACTTTCTGCGGCCGTGCTGATCCTGTTCATTCTGTTTTATCACCGGATTTTCGCCGTCACCTTCGACGAGAACTTCGCCCGGGCCACGGGAACAAAATCCGAAGTGTATAATACCCTGATCGCCCTGCTCACAGCCATGGTGATCGTCCTGGGTATGCGGATGATGGGAGCGCTGCTGATCTCCAGCCTGATTGTATTCCCCGCCCTGTCCGCCATGCGGATCTGCCGGACGTTCCGAACCGTTACTCTGAACGCAGCCGTGATCTCCGTGGTCTGCCTCTGGCTGGGGCTCACCTGCTCCTATCTGTTTGCCACCCCTACCGGCGCAAACATCGTCGTCATGAACATCGCCGCATTCCTGATCTACAGCGTCACCGGAATCGTAAGCCGCATGGGAGGAAAGACGGCCGGACGATAATCTCGTCCGGCCGTCTTTCACGCAATCAGACTCTGTCAGCTGCTTCATCAGCATCCGCAGTCGTCCACATCCTCTGCAAAAGAATAGGTATAGCTGAAGCCCTTCGCATTGCCGTAGCAGGAGAGATACTGACCATCATACTCCGCATACGGGTACATGAAATAATTCAGGGTGCCGTCCTCATTCAGAATGCCCAGATGGTTTTCGGCGCGGTCCACGGCAGAAGTTGCTTCCTGCCGCGGGGACAAGGTAATATCTCCCCCCTGGGAAACCATCATCCACTGCGCCTGGCCCCGGCCCCAGTACGCATCCTTCAGCGCTTTCCAGTCAGCCCCATTCGGAGCATTCTTCCCCCGATAGGCGTCTTCCTTTCCGATGATCTCCTTCAGCACTGCACTGGCATCCGCTTCTGCCCATCCGTATCCCGGCAGGTAGTACTGCGGCTTGCACTTCTGAACGTGCTGGTCCCCTTTCTTCATCGCATCCAGTTTGAATCCGTAGACGCTCCGGGCCGGAATTCCTTCCGCCCGACAGAGGGCCACGAAAACCGCATTGACGTCGGTGCATTTTCCGATCCCCTGATCTCTGTGATTCAGAATGTACACGACCTCTCCGGACCCGATTCCCGGTGTACTGCTGTCTCTCCGGAGATTCTCGCAGACCCAGTCGTAAATAGCATACGCCTTCTGATACACCGTCTTCGCTCCGGCTTTCCGGACAATGCCGTCTGCCGTTTCCTTCACGATTCCTTCCGTCAGGCTTCCGCTCCGTTTCGTCTCCTTCAGATAACGGCCCATTTTCTTCCGGTCAACGGTTCCCTTCTCCCGGGAAGCCAGACCGGCCGGCCGGACGATCGCCTGGCGGCTGACATGGAAGGATGCTTTCACCATCCGGTCCTGGGGCAGGGCTGCAGCTTTCCACTCGATATACAGCCCCCTGTTTCCGGCGGAGTCCGTTGTCTGTTCCACCTTCGACACGCTGTCTTCATTTACCTCCCAGCGAACGTCAGACACGATCTGATCCCGGTCCGTCTGAGGAATCGGAATCCACATCCGGGCCGTCTTTCCGGCAGGGTATTTCGCCTCGTCGGTCATCCCCGCCTCCAGCGTAATGGTTCCGTTCACTGTCTCCGCCACCGTGATCCGGACGCTCCCGTTCCGTATTCCCTTCTTTCCGGATTTCACCGTAATTGTCACCGTGCCCGGGCTCACGCCGGTGACCAGACCGGAAGCACTGACCGTCGCAACAGATCTGTCACTGGAAGAATAGGAAACATTCTGATCTGCACCCGCCGGGGATTTCACATACACGGTGCAGTGGTTCTTCACCCCGATGGTCTCTCTGGTGCTCACTGCCTTCAGCTGTTTCGCCACAACCCGGACCCGGATTTTCTTCGTCTTTCTGCCGTACACCGCCTTCAGATAAGCAGTTCCGGCCTTTTCTCCCCTGACGGTTACCGCCCGGGACGATTTCTTCGTGATCCTGATGATTCCCTTCTTTCCCGCTGCCTTCCATCGGACACTTCGGCTGGACCGGAACGTCCCGTGGCTTCCGACCGTAATCGTTCTGCCGGAAGGTGAAACGGTCCATTTCGAAGCCGCTTCCGCTCTCTCCGGACCGGTAAGCCCGATCATCCCCGCCGCAAGCACAGCGGTGATGCACAGTGTCAGAAGGCGCGCTGCTGATTTCCTGTGATGCTGCATGTGTCACCTCCACAAAAAATACGCTATCATTCGTTCGTCTGTCCTCTATTGGAACAAACGGGGAACAATTCTTTCCCTATGAAAATGAGGAGCTGACAGACGCAACTCCTCATTTTCCTGCAGAAAATCCCGTCGATTTCCGTCAGATCCTGTCGGATCCGAAGGAAAACCGGGAACCTGTTTCTGTTATGCCTGTACGGACGCAACCGGATATCCGGCATCAACCCATGCGGAGATGCCGCCGCCGTAACGGTATACGTTGGTGAAGCCCTTCTGAACCAGATACTTCGCTGCAACGTGGGAACGGGCACATCCGACGTGACCGCAGTAAACGACAATCTTATATCCCTTGTCCTTCACGGTCTTCACAGTCTTCTTGTAGTAAACCTTCTTGCCCTTCACGGTCTTCACAACGCGGTTCTTCTTCGCCAGCTTGCTGTAGGCCGCCTTGCTGACCTTCTTCAGTGTCGTCACCTTCTTGGACGGCAGAAGCTTATTGACCTGGCCCAGCAGATCCGCCTTCGCCGCATCGGTGTACTTATCCTCTGTCATCGGCGCTTCAGAATTGATGGCACCCGGAACATGCTGCTTGTTGTAGGAAGCTGCTGCCGGCATGGTGTCGATGATAATCATCTTGTCCTTCTTCTCAACCCAGGAATGCAGCGTGTCGGTATCCACCAGCTCATATCCGCCATCCTTCCATTCCTTGATGAAATTGTACGTCACAGTCTCAACCTGTTTCTCATTCGGCTTTTCCGAAAAGGTAGCTGCGAAAACGCTCTGGAAACCACTGAAGCAAAGAACCACACTGACTACGAGGGCTAAAATAATTCCCTTCCGTTTCATAAATATTCCTCCTTGTGTGAAAAAAATATTTGCTGATTAGATTATACCATGTGATAATTCTTCTTTATTATTGATATTATCAATAATAATCATGGCGCCGGCGTTTCCCGGAAATATCCGCCTACGGCTCGCAGTTTCCGCAGGGCCTGTATCCATCCCGGATCAGGGCGCTGCGTCTGGATTTCACCGTCTTTCGATTATGTGCCTTAATCTGCCTCACCGAAGCGCAGGACGGATAGTGAAACACCTTCCGGTTCGTATTCAGCACATAGGTCCGGGCTTTCTCATTTCGATCGTTCGCCGAGCTCCCCCTGTTTTCGCTGCCGGTTTCTCCGGTTCCGCTGCCCTGCACCACCAAGCCGGTCCGGTAGTTAATGGATGCCCCCGGCGTCACATTGAAACAGTAGACGTAGAAGGAAACCCCTTCCCCCCGGTCTTCCACCGACCGGGCCTCCATATACACACCGGAAGCCACCAGATTGTCTCCCCGGAATACCGGCGTCACCCGGTACAACACGTGGTTTCCGGTTTCTTTCACATAATCCGCCACCTGGTTTTCGAATCCCAGCATCCCTTCAATATTCAGATAATGGGTGCCGGTAATGAGATTCCGTTCATTGGCGTTCTCTCCGGTGAGCTGGTAGCCGATCAGATGGCATCGCTCCCACCTCATGCCGGACTGCCATCCTGTGGGATGGACGGAGCTGATGTCTCCCCGTTCCGCCCGGGGCATGGTATCCCGGGACACATTCACGAAACAGGCGGTGCACCGCCCCAGCCGGTCCAGCGCCCCGTATTTTTCAAACGATTTCGTGCTCATCTGAGACTGCTTGAACCGGGGCTCGTTCTTCCGCACAACCACATAGGGCCGACCGTGATATTTCGGGATACTTTTGTCACTGACACGCTGGACCCCGCTGCTCCCGGATGATGCGGCAGTCTGCCCGGATGAATCCCCGCTTCCGGACGTGCTTTCGGCAGCCGCAGAAGAGCCGGACTTCGGCGTCACCCCGCATCCCGTCAGCAGCCCCGCCGGGATGGACAGCGAGAAAGCCGCCGTCAGGGCAATTCCCAGGGCGGCAGCCTTACGAAGGATATCTTTCCATTTTCTGTTTTTCATTCATACACCTCGATTGTGACCGGATCATGGGAGGATCCGGTGATATTCTGAACGGACCGGCGGGTCCATGGGCCAGGGAGATCCAGATCAAACCAAAGGTCCGCCGGATAGACCCGGTTCCAGCGGCAGATCACCAGCGTGCGGATCCGGTCTGCGAAGCGGCCCGGGGGCATATCCTCGTCAAACACGAAATCACCGGGGCCGGCTGCGCTCAGCGGATCCGGTTCCACCCGGATCTGCTCCGCCATCCTCCGCAGATCCTCCGTATCTACGGCAGGAACCCCGTCTTTCTCCAGTTCCTCTGGCAGCGCCCGGAACATCTTCGCCGAACCTTCCGTCATGATCAGATGTCCCTTCGTCATCTCCAGAATATGACGATTCACCAGACGGTCCCGGGTCTGCCGGCGGCCGCCGAACATCATGCCCCCGTTATCGTCCAAACACACGATCAGATTCATTCCGTTTCCTCCTGCCGGTAGGTCGGCAGCCGTTTCGTCAGTCTCTCCGGAGGAGAGTACACTCCCTCCGAGAAAACCGACCGGAAAACACTGCAGTTACTCAGCGGCTCCCCCCACCGGCGGATCCGCTCCTCTTCTGATGCGCCGGGCAGCGCCACCATCAGGCCATGGAGCGCCATGCCGTGGGTCACAATCAGCACGTTTTCCGGGCTTTCCAGACTTTCGCTCTCTTCCAGGTCCCGGGCCAGCCACCGCAGAAAATCTCCGGTCCGCCTCACCAGATGGTCCGAGGACTCGATGCCGGGCACCGGCGCATTGTCCCAGGGCGCATCCACATAGGCCCGCGCCCGGGGCGCCAGCTTCTCGTACACATGCCCTTCGATGGGACCGAAATCAATCTCGATCAGTCGGTCATCTGTCACCACCTGCTCCTTCGTCCATCCGGATGCCAGGGATGCCGTCTCCCGGGCCCGATCCAGAGGGCTGGAATACACCCGGGTGAAACGGATACCCTTCTCCCGGAACTTCGCACCGGTCTCCCGGGCCTGCCTTCTTCCGGTTTCATTCAGAGAGATATCTCTCTGCCCCTGCAGCCGGTGCTTCCGGTTATAGTCGGTTTCCCCGTGTCTCAAAAAATACACATTCGTCATCATGCTCTTCCCTGCTCCATGAACCTGTCTAATACCTCTTCCACCACCTTGAAACGTTTCACCTTCGGATGGTCGAAGAGTTCCCCCCGGCTCACCACCAGCGCCGGATCTCCGAGCGCCCGGAAATCCCGGAGCGGATCGGCGGAGGTGATCACCATGTCGGCGGCTTTCCCGGTTTCGATACTCCCCGTGAGGTCCCCGATTCCTGCGATCTCCGCATTCCCCAGCGTTGCCATGTGCATAATCCGGTCCGGTTCCAGCCCGCAGATCTTCCTGAGATGCGCAAGCTCCCGCCAGATTCCGTAGTGAGTCACAAACGGACAGCCGGTGTCCGTGCCCAGGCCCATCCGGATCCCGTTCTCCGCACAGGCTCTGGTCAGTGCAATGCAGCCCTCCAGCACCACCCGGCCGTTCACTTGCTGGGTCCGGGTGGCACGGCTGACCGAACGGTCGAACAGCGCATACGGCACCGCCGGAGAGATCGTTGTGACGAAAGATGCGCCTGTCTCCCGGAAAAGCGCCATCATCTCCTCATCCGGCATGGCGCCGTGCTCGATGGTGTCCACCCCGTTTCGGAGCGCCGTCTTCACCCCTTCCGGACTTTCCACATGGGCCGACACCGGAAGGCCCCGCCGGTGCGCCTCTTCACAGGCCGCCCTCACGTAATCCGGCGGCATACGGAGCACTCCCGGTTCCCCTTCCTTCTCAGCGTCCAGAACGCCGCCGGTGATCATCAGCTTGATCAGATCTGCGCCGGACTCTGCAATCATGCCGGTGAAGCGGCGGGCATCTTCGGCGGAAAGCGCTTCATACGCCAGGGACCCCGCCATATGTCCCCCCGGCACTGACACCGCCATGTTGCCCGCCAGAATCCGGGGACCTGCCAGCTTTCCCCTTTGAATCCGGTCCCGGATGCGGCTGTCCAGGTCATCCAGACCGCCTACCGTCCGGATCGTGGTCACACCGCTGAAAAGCTCCGTCTTCGCCGCTTTCTCACAGATCCTCCGGGCCATGGTCATGCCTCCCGGAATCCGGCGGATCTTCCGCACCGTCTCCTTCGGGTCCTCAGGCCTGGCCTTCGGCTTTCCCGACGCCGGGAGATGCACATGCAGATTGATCAGACCGGGCATCATCCACCGGCCCTCCAGATCCACAATCTCATGGCCGAACAGATCCGTGTGCCGGTCTCCGATGGCCGTGATCCGTCCCTCCTCCGTGAGAATCACCGGCCGCACCAATTTCTCCATGCGCCCGGCGTCATTCAAACGGCCGGTATAAACCGTTCCGTTAATATATGCGTATTTCCTGTTTTCATTTCTCTTCATGGTTCACCTGCCCCGGGCTTTTCCCGTCTTTCGTAAATTGAATCTATTATACACCATATCCCGGCGGAGATGGAATCTGTTATACTGAGAGAAGGACCGGGGGTGGACAAAAAATAACCGGAGCAGCCGGCCGCCCTCCCCCCCACAGAACACAGAAAGGAGATACCGAACCCTATGCACGAACTGACGAAAATCATTCTGAATGACATGAAACCGGCACTGGGCGTCACAGAGCCCGGGGCCATCGCCTTCGCCTGCGCCCGGGCGCACGCCCTGATTCCGGGGGACATCCTCAACATCACCGTCAGACTCAACAGCGGCATGTACAAAAACGCCTTTACCTGCGGCATTCCGGGCACCGGCAACACCGGCATCCTGTTCGCCGCAGCCCTGGGCGCCCTCTGCGGTGATTACCAGAAAGGACTGGAAGTGCTGCAGGACGTGACACCGGAAGCGGAAATCGCAGCAGGACAGATGGTGGCCCGCAAACGGGTCAAAGCGGAAATGACCGCCGTCACCAGCCGGATATTTGTGGAAGCCGAGGTGGAGACAGACCGGGGGCGGGCCCGGGTCCGTATCCGGGACACCCACACGAATATCACCCAGGAAGAAGTGAACGGCGAAATGATTCTGGACCTGGAGGCTTCTGGAGGAGGCACCGGAGGAAATGCCGGAGGAAATGCCGGTGAAACCGCCCGGGAGACTCCCCCGCAGTCCGGCACCGGCCAGAAAGCTTCTGCGGATGACGCACCGGAGATCGAAGCCGGCCAGAATTCTTCTGCAAATGACGCCCCGAAGGCAGAACCCGGCGTAGACACTGCAGCGGACACCGCCCCGCACCTCATCCATCAATATTCCGTACAGGATTTCCTGAAACTTGCCGATCAGGAATCTTCGGAAAATCTGGCCCCCATTCGGGAGGCTTTCACCATGAACCTGGCGCTGTTCCGTCAGGGACTGGACAGCCCCCGCACCACCTTCTCGAAATACCTGCTTCAGAAAAACGGCGGAGAAGTTATTTCAGAGGATCCGCTGCGTACGGCCCAGCTCCTCTCCGCCGGTGCCATTGAAGCCCGGGTGCTGGGACTGTCCCTTCCGGCCATGAGCATCACCGGCTCCGGGTCCCACGGCATTATCGCCACCCTGCCCCTGTACGCCTACGCAAAGATTCGGAAAGTGCCGGAAGATGAGCTGCTCAGGGCTGCCCTTCTCAGTTTCCTGATCTGCACATACATCAAGGAATACTCCGGCCGGCTCTCCGCCTTCTGCGGCTGCGGAATTGCCGCCGGCACCGGCATGGCCTGCGGCCTCGCCCGGCTCCGGGACGGCTCTTCGGAAGACATGGACCGGACGATCCGGAATATGGCAGCCGGCATCACCGGCATGATCTGTGACGGCGGAAACCAGGGATGCGTCATGAAGAACATCGCTGCGGTGGACGCCGCCTTCCGGGCTTCGGATCTGGCCCTGGCGGGAGTTGCCGTCGACCCGGTCCACGGGATTCTGGGAAATACACCGGAGGAAACCATGCGGAACATGGGTCGGATCGCCTCTCCTGGCATGACCGGGACAGAGAAAACCATTACAGACATTATGGGCGAGAAATAACGTTTCTGCCGGTCGGGTGTCGGGTGCGATTCCGCGAAAAAATCCATTTTCGCACCTCGCTGCTCCGGTTTCAGTTAAACGGGAAGGCGGTCGAGATTGCGTAAGTCAAGTCCTGATTTGTGTGTAAATTGCCTTTAGGCATCTTTGGATGCAGGGGATGCCCTGCATCCACTACCTGACCGCCGGCGCACCGGAGCGGGTCTGTCAAGGATGCAGAATGCACCTCGAAGAGGTTTCCTTGACAGAACTGCGACGATGTGCCAGCCAAAAGTCATGCCGCCAGAAGCGCGATCTGTTCTTCTGCTATTCTGACGAGCTTCTCCTTCGTGCCCGCCTCCTGCATCTTCCGGTAGTACTTCTGGCTGAAGATCGATTTTCGGGACTGCCTGATGCTGTTCTGCTCGATCAGTACCGCACCCATCAGGC